>NZ_CP077079.1:1953750-2605000 GCF_019139815.1 Pseudomonas asgharzadehiana | reverse complement strand
CCACCATCCAGGGCATTGCCAGCCAGACCAACCTGTTGGCGTTGAACGCCGCCATCGAGGCGGCGCGGGCAGGCGACGCCGGGCGCGGGTTTGCGGTGGTCGCCGATGAGGTTCGCAAGCTTGCCACCCGAACCAGCCAGGCGACCCGGCAAGCGGCCGAGATGATGGACAACTAGCCGGATCGACACGCCTTCGCTCGACGCGGGCACACAACACATTCCAACAATAACAATCAGGTACGTTATGCGCGATTACGACTCAGCAGTGACCTCCTTCGACTATCTGCAACTGGCTGCCCAGGACTTGCACGGCAAACTGAATGCCTTGAACGCCTGCATCGAATGCTGCGACCGGCACGCCCACGGCAATGCCGTGGCGTTGTACTGCGAAACGCGCGATGGCCGCGCCACGCGCTACACCTTCAGCGAGTTGCAGGCGTACGCGGCGCGCTTCGGCAATTTCTTGCGCGAGCAAGGGGTCAAGCCGGGCGACCGTGTGGCGGGCCTGATGCCCCGCACGGTTGAACTGTTGATCGCCATTTTGGGCACCTGGCGCATCGGCGCGGTGTACCAGCCCCTGTTTACCGCCTTCGGGCCCAAGGCGATCGAGCAGCGCCTGGGCTGCTCCGGGACACGCTGGATCGTGACCGATGCGCACAACCGTCCCAAGCTGGACGACATTCCCGACTGCCCCCGCATCCTCGTCACCGGCGGCCACGCAAGGCTCTCAAGCGATTACGATTTCTGGAGCATGCTGGAGCGCCAGCCGGCTGAGTGCCCCCCCGAGATGCTGGACGCCGACGCGCCCTTTTTGCTGATGTGCACGTCGGGCACCACGGGGCCGGCCAAGCCGCTGGAAGTACCGCTGAGGGCCATTCTGGCCTTCAAGGGTTATATGCGTGATGCGATTGACCTGCGTGAGGACGATCGCTTCTGGAACCTGGCCGACCCCGGTTGGGCCTATGGTCTGTATTACGCGGTGACCGGCCCTTTGGCGTGCGGCCATGCCACGCTGTTCTATGACGGCCCGTTCACGGTGGACAGCACCTGCCAGATCATCGCCAAGTACGCGATCAGCAACCTGGCGGGTTCGCCCACCGCCTACCGCTTGTTGATCGCGGCAGGGGCCGAGTTCGCCAGCGCCGTGCGTGGCCACTTGCGCGCGGTCAGCAGCGCCGGCGAGCCGCTCAACCCGCAAGTCATCCGTTGGTTCGCCGAACAGCTCGGCGTGGTTATCCACGACCATTATGGCCAGACTGAAATCGGCATGGTGCTGTGCAATCATCACGGCCTGCGCCACCCGATACGTGAGGGCTCGGCCGGTTATGCGGTACCCGGGTACCGGATTGTCGTGCTGGACGAGGCCGCCCGTGAATTGCCGAAGGGCCGGCCAGGCGTGCTGGCGGTGGATCGCGAGCACTCGCCATTGTGCTGGTTCAACGGCTACTTCGAGATGCCCACCAAGGCCTTCGTCGGCCGTTATTACTTGAGCGGCGACATCGTGGAGTTCAATGACGACGGCAGTATCAGCTTCGTCGGCCGTAACGACGACGTGATCACCACGTCCGGCTACCGCGTCGGGCCTTTCGATGTCGAAAGCGCGCTGATCGAACACCCGGCGGTGGTCGAAGCCGCCGTGATCGGCAAGCCCGACCCGCAACGCACCGAGCTGATCAAAGCGTTTGTCGTACTCAATACCCAGTACCCGCCAGGCGCCGAGTTGGCGGAAACCCTGCGCCTGCACGTGCGGGAGCGCCTGGCCGCCCATGCTTATCCGCGCGAAATCGAGTTCGTCGAACAGTTGCCCAAGACGCCTAGTGGCAAGCTGCAGCGGTTCATTCTGCGCAACCAGGAAATCGCCAAACAACAGGCGCTCGACGCATGACACAGGAGGAATTCCAGCACCGAGCGCTGGAGTTGTTCCAGGCCCGCAGCTTCAGCCAGGTCAGCATGCGCGAACTGGCGGCTCACGTGGGCATCAGCCCGGGCGCGATTTATCACCATGTCGAGAGCAAGGAAGCGCTGCTGTTCCAGTGGTTGATGGAGCTGTACCAGGCGTTGCTGTCGCACGTTGAGCAGATCAGGAAACGCCGACTGACGCCCGCGCAACGCCTGACAAAACTGATCGAGTGCCATCTTCAATTGCACGAACACATGCACGCGCACTTCAAGCTGGCCGTCATGGACGCCGGCTGCCTGAGCGCGTCGATGCAAGACAGTGTCCGGCGAGCGAGAGAGGCCTATGAGGCAGAAATACTGAGTTTGGTCGAACAGCTCGGCCAAGGACCTGGCGGCCCTTTGCGCGAGGGTGCGCTCACGGTCATCCTGCCCATGCTCAACAGCCTGCCCGCCTGGTTGAACCCGTTGATGGAGCGCACTCAGCGCCGCGTCATTACCAGGACCCTCGTCAACGCGCTCGTGCAGGCCATCAAGTCGCTGCCTTGAGCCGGGTATTGCGCGCAACGCCACGCCGGCAAGCGGGTCCATTCGGGCCTGGGTGTCTACACGACGTTGGGGTGGGCCTGAACCTGGAATGAGGGAGCTTGCTCCCCCCGTGACGGCTCGGGGACAAACGACGACCTAACTGACACCCCACATTTAGGTCGCGGCGCATCAAGTAGATGTCTACCCGCTGTCCGGCCGTCACGTGAGCAACCTCACGACAACGAAACGCCATCGCGCCCCCGTGCTTCGTTCGATATCCAGTTTCTTTTGCACCTCGCAGGCCCATCCGCCATGCCCACGCACTGCCATGAGGCACGTTGAAACCGCCCGATAAAATCGTTGAAAAAACCTGGGGACAGCGAAATTTCGCCGTGTTATGTTGATAACACAAACGCCACAAATGATCCTTCGATAACATTTTGGCCAGACTTTTTGATACCGCTGCGGGCTTCTCATGGACAAAACAGGTTTCCTGGACATGCTGGACAGCCGGTTCGCCGACCTCACGCCGACCGGTAAACGGATTGCCGGCTACCTGCTGGCCAACCCGCAGAAACTGCCGTTCGAGACCGCGGACAGCATTGCGCAGCAGACGGATACCACCGGCATATCGGTCGGCCGATTCTTGCGCTCGCTGGGTTATCGCAACATTGACGATGTGAAAAAAAGCCTGCGTGACGATGACGACAGCGCCTGGGTCATCACTGACAGGCTGGGGGCGTTTCGTGAGGAAAAGGTCCATGGCGATACGCTTGAGCGGTCAATGAAGCGTGAAGTCGAAGCCATCCAGCGCGTGTATGCGCTGGCGCGTGGGCCCACGTTCGCGCGGATCGTCGACCGGCTGTGCACCGCCGATGCGGTGTTTATCGTCGGCATCCAGTCGACGCGTGGCATTCTGAATGCCTTCTTCAGCCACCTGGAGTACATCAGGCCCAAGGTCTATTACGTGGATGGCCTGTCGGGCACCTATGCGGAGTCGTTGAATTCTCAATTCGAAAACCCCTACGCAGTGATTGCGGATTTTCGTATGTATTCAGCCGTGGCGCGGACCTTCTGCGATGTCGCCCACCAACAGCACCTGCCGCTGGCCTTCATTACCGATTTTCAGTGCCCCTGGGCACGGGATTATCCGCATGACCTGCTTCAACTGGATTCGGACGTGGGGCAATTCTGGGACTCGCTGGCGCCGCTTTCCTGCCTGCTCAACCTGATCGTTTCCGCAGTGGCCGAGCAACTGGGCGACAGCCTGGATGAACGCCTGGCAAGGAACCGCGAGTTGCAACAACTGTTCGGTCAATTTGATTGATCACGTGGCGATGCCCCATTCAACGTCTGTGCTGGAGCCTTGAAGTGAATAACAACCCCCTCATCGAAGTGGATGCCCAGGCGTTGAAAATCGAGGTCGACCTGGTGTACGCCAGGGCCGATAACCTGGCCGGCAAACAGATCTATCAGGACCCGCGCTGCCTGTTACACCCCGACGCTCACGCCTGCCTGCGCAAGGCCTGCCAACTGGCCCACCAGGCGGGTTTGAGCCTGCGCATTCTCGACGCCTACCGGCCGCCGTACGCTCAATACCTGTTGTGGGCCGCGCTGCCCAATGCCGAATACGTTCGCGACCCCGCCCTGGGCTCGCATCACAGTCGCGGCGTGGCCGTCGATCTCACGCTGATCGATGCCAATGGCAAGGCATTGGATATGGGCACCGGGTTTGACGACATGCGCGAAAAGTCGCACCAGTTCTATGTTGATCTTCCTCCCCAGGTGCAACAGAACCGCTTGATCCTGCTAGGGATCATGCTCGCGTCCGGATTCACCTACATAGACAGCGAGTGGTGGCATTACGAATTACCTGATGCACAGCAGTACCCACTGATTGACGACCCGTCAGTCGCGCCCGCCCCTTGATCCAATGACCGTGACACCCGACCGGGGCCTCTATAAATCCCGGCGTAGAACAACAGCAACACTGGGTTGCCCTGACGCAGCCCGTTTACTGCCCGGTAAAGCACCAATAAAAAACCTGAAAAATTCCATACATCGAACGATAAAGGAACCGGCATGAAATCAATCGTTGAACCTCGTCATCTGGCGATGGCTGTTTTCTTCAGCGCAATGGGCCTCGGCTCATTTCAGGCGGCCAGTGCGGCCGTACCCCAGGACACCTTGATGATCGGTAAACCGTCCGATCCTCAAACGCTCGACCCGGCGGTGACCATCGATAACAACGACTGGGCCATTACCTACCCGGCTTATCAGCGCCTGGTGACGTACAAGGTCGAAAACGGCAAAGGCAGCACCGAAGTGCAAGGCGAACTTGCCGCCAGTTGGTCGACCTCACCGGACAACCTCACCTGGGAATTCAAGCTCAAGCCCGGCAACAAGTTCGATGACGGCTCCGAGGTGAATGCCGAGGCGGTCAAGTTTTCCTTTGATCGCGTGATGAAACTCAAACAAGGGCCTTCGGGAGCGTTCCCTGAAGATATGGACGTCAGCATGGTCGACCCAATGACGGTGCGCTTTACCCTCAAAGCGCCCTATGCACCGTTTCTGTCGACGCTGGCGCACAACGGCGCCGCTATCGTGAACCCCGCCGTGGCCAAGAAGCCTGAAGGTGCCGAGACCTATCTGTCGACGCATACCGCCGGCTCCGGGGCGTTCAAACTGATCAACTGGCAGAAAGGCCAGGCCCTGACCATGGAACAGAACAGCTACTACGCCGGCCCCAAGCCGACCCTGAACAAGGTCGTCGTCAAGATCATCGGCGAGGCCTCGGTACGCCGCCTGCAACTGGAACATGGCGACCTGGACATCATCGAAGACATGCCGGAGGACCAGCTCCAGGCCCTGGCGAAAAAACCCGGGATTGTGATCGGTGATTACCCCTCGCTGCGGGTGACGATGCTCTACCTGAACACGCAGAAAGCGCCGCTGAACAACCCGGATGCCCGCCGCGCAATCATTGAGTCGGTCGACTACAACGGGATTATCCAAGGCATCCTGGGCGGCAAGGCAAAACCATTGAACGGCCCGATTCCACAGGGCATGTGGGCGTATGACGAAAAGCTGCCGGCGCTCAAGCAGGACCTGAGCAAAGCCAAGGCGGACCTGGCCAGGGTCTCGCCAAAAGTCAGTAACCTGACCTTCATGTATTCCGACAAAGACCCGAACTGGGAACCCATCGGCTTGACCTTGCAAGCCGGCCTGCAATCGATCGGCGTCAACCTGAAGATGGAAAAACTGGCCAACGCCAGCATGCGTGAACGCTTGGGCACGGGGGATTTCGACGTCGCCATCGGCTCATGGAGCCCGGATTTTGCCGACCCCTACATGTTCATGAATTTCTTTTTCGACTCCAAGCTCAAGGGGCTGGCGGGCAACCGTTCCCTGTACGACAACCCGGCGGTCGACAAACTGATTCGTGAATCGGCCACCACCAACGACATGGCCAAGCGTGTCGAGCTGTATCAGCAGGCGCAGAAGATCGTGCTCAATGACAGCGTCTACGCCTATCTCTACCAAAAGGCCTACACCTTGCCGATGAGCGACAAGGTCAAGGGGTATGTGTTCAACCCGATGCTTGAGCAAGTCTTCAACATCGGCACGATCACCAAGTAAGCCACGGCGGGCGGCAGCGGCCTCGCGGCTCACGCGAGCCCGCTGCCACGCCATGCCCGCGAGCAGCCTGGCCCTGCCCCCCTTTATAGAGTGACCGAGGTGCCCTATGGCCTTCCTGAATACAGTGCGAAAACGTCTCGGCGGCCTCCTTCTGGTGGTGTTCGGGGTTTCGCTGATCACCTTTTCGATTTCCCATCTTATCCCCGGCGATCCGGCGCGCCTGATCGCGGGCGACCGCGCCACGGATGCGATTGTCGAGCATATTCGGCATCAATTGGGCCTGGACCTGCCGCTGTACCAGCAATACGGGCGTTACATGCTTGACCTGTTTCATGGCGACCTGGGCACCTCGATCCGAACCAGCCGCCCGGTGCTTGAAGACTTGCAGGCGTTTTTCCCGGCCACCCTGGAGCTGGCCTTCGCCGCGCTGACATTGTCGATCCTGGTGGGCGTGCCGCTCGGTGTGTTGTCGGCGGTCTACCACAATCGCCTTATCGACCAGATCGCCAGGACCCTGGCGGTAACCGGCATCTCCACCCCCGCCTTCTGGCTGGGCCTGGGGCTGATCGTCGTCTTCTACGGTCATCTGAACTGGCTGCCCGGCAGCGGGCGACTCGATGAAGGCTTGACCCCACCGCCGACGTTTACCGGCTTCTACCTGATCGATTCACTGATTGCCGGCGACATGGCGCTGTTTTGCAACGCACTCAAACACCTGATCCTGCCCGCCGTCACCCTGGGGTTCGTCAACCTGGGGGTTATCGCGCGGCAGATCCGCTCGGCGATGCTGGATCAGCTCGGCGAAGACTACATACGCACGGCACGCGCCTACGGGTTGTCGAAGTGGACCGTGATCCTTCGCCATGCGCTGCCCAATGCACTGATTCCTTCCATCACGGTGCTGGGCTTGACCCTCGGCGACCTGCTGTATGGCGCGGTGCTGACCGAAACGGTGTTCGCCTGGCCGGGCATGGGCGCCTACGTCGTCAAGTCAATCCAATCGCTGGATTTCCCGGCCGTCATGGGCTTCGCCATCCTGGTGTCGTTCATCTACGTACTGCTCAACATGACCATCGATCTGTTGTATCGCGTGATCGACCCGCGCATTGGCGAGGTTAACTGACAATGTCTGATTCCCTGGTTGCACCTGCCGTCAAACCGCTGCCGAAAATGAACCGCTGGCAGGACAAGCTCGCGTACTTGGCCCACCAGCTAAGGCGCAGCCCGCTGACCATGGCCGGGCTGCTGATCACCCTCGCGGTGCTGCTGGTGATGCTGTTCGCACCGTGGCTCGCGCCCCATGACCCCAACGCATTGAACCTGGCGCAGCGGCTGGCGGCGCCTTCGGCGCAGCATTGGTTCGGCACCGATGAAGTCGGGCGTGACCTGTTCAGCCGGGTGCTGTACGGCAGCCGGCAATCGGTGGGCGTCGGCCTGTTCGTGGCCTTCACGTCGTGCCTGGCCGGTGGCTTGCTCGGTTGCATGTCCGGGATCATTGGCGGGCGCTTCGACCGCCTGGTGATGCGTGTGATGGACATCATGCTGTCGGTGCCGTCGCTGGTGCTGATCATGGCGCTGGCCGCCGCGTTGGGCCCCAGCCTGTTCAATGCGATGCTGGCGATTACCCTGGTGCGGGTTCCGTTCTATGTGCGCCTGGCGCGTGGCCAGGCCCTGAGCATTCGGCAGATGGGCTACGTGAAAGCCGCCGAAACCTTCGGCGCTGGGCGCTGGCACATGGTGAGCTGGCACGTCGCCCGTAACGCCATGCCGCCCCTGCTGGTGCAACTGAGCCTGGATATCGGCAGCGCGATCCTGATGGCCTCCGCCTTGGGCTTCATCGGCCTGGGTGCGCAGCAACCGACCGCCGAATGGGGCGCCATGGTCTCAACCGGACGCAACTACATTCTTGACCAGTGGTGGTACTCCACCTTTCCAGGGGTCGCAATCTTGATCACCGCGACCGGGTTCAACTTATTGGGCGACGGCGTACGCGACCTGCTCGACCCACGCCAGCAGGGGAAATGAGCATGCCTATCCAGCCACAGGTCACTGCCCATTCACGCGAACCCGTGCTGTCCATCGACAACCTGCGGATTGAATTCCCGGCATACCGCAGCACCGTAAAAGCGCTCAACGGTGTCTCCCTGGAGGTCAAGGCCGGCGAAATTGTCGGCGTGATCGGTGAGTCGGGCTCGGGAAAATCGGTGACCGCCATGCTGAGCATGCGCTTGCTGCCGGAACGCGCCTACGCGGTCAAAAGCGGGGCGCTGCGCATTCTGGGACGAGACATGCTGGGCGCCTTGGAAAAAGATCTGCTCAAGGTGCGTGGCAAAGACGTCGCGATGATTTTTCAAGAGCCGATGACCGCACTCAACCCGACCCGGCGTATCGGCCGGCAGATGCTCGATGTGATCATTCATCACCAAAAGCTGAGCACGTGCGCAGCCCGCGCCAAAGCCATCGCCTTGCTGCGCGACATGCACATCGCCGACCCCGAGCAGGTCATGCACAGTTACCCGTTCGAACTGTCCGGCGGCATGCGCCAGCGGGTCATGATCGCCTTGGCGTTCTCCTGCGATCCGCAATTGTTGATCGCCGACGAGCCGACCACCGCGCTCGACGTCACCGTGCAGCGCCAGGTCTTGTTGCTGCTGCGCGAAAAGGCTCGCCAACGGGGCACGGCGATCCTGCTGATTACCCATGACATGGCTCTGGTCTCGCAGTTTTGCGACCGGGTGTACGTGATGTACACCGGCGCGGTGGTCGAGCAAGGCATGACCGCCCAGGTAATGGCTGATCCCCGTCATCCCTACACGAAGGGGTTGCTCTGCGGCTTGCCGGAACAGGTCGAGCCAGGTCAGGACCTGATGACCATCCCAGGCCAGGTGCCCAACCTGGCCGCCTTGCCCGAAGGCTGCACGTTTCGCGAGCGCTGCCCCCATGCCATGGCGCGATGTGCCGAGCGCCCGCCGATGCAGTCCGTCGATGCCCGAACCGGCCACCAAAGCGCGTGTTGGTTGGTCGAGGCGCCCTCCCCCTCATCCCTGGAGTTGCACTCATGAATGACATCGCCACGCTCGCCACCCGCCCGCCCATCCTGGGCTTGCAGGACGTCAGGGTGCACTACCCGATGGGCACTGACTGGTTGGGAAGACCCAAAGCCGTGGCACACGCGCTCAATGGCATTGACCTGCAGGTGCAGGCCGGTGAAACCCTGGGCATCGTCGGCGAATCAGGCTGCGGCAAGAGCACCCTGGCGCAACTGTTGATGGGTTTGATCAAACCGACGTCGGGCCGGCTCGACTGGGTATACAACACCGACAGCGAGCGCAGCAGCCATGTGCAGATCGTCTTCCAGGACCCGCAGTCCTCGTTGGACCCGCGCCTGCCGATCTGGAAAATCATCACTGAACCGCTCTACGTACAACGTAGCGCTCCCCGCCAGAATATGCGCGACATCGCCGCCAAAGTCGCCGCGCAGGTCGGCATCCGGGCTGAGTACCTCGACCGCTACCCTCACCAGTTTTCCGGTGGGCAGCGCCAACGCATCGCGATCGCGCGGGCACTGTCGTCGAACCCGGACATTATCGTCCTGGACGAGCCCACCTCCGCGCTGGACATTTCGGTACAGGCGCAAATCCTCAATCTGTTGAGTGAGCTGCAGCGCGCTCGGCAACTGACCTATATCCTCATTTCCCACAACGTATCGGTGGTGCGCCATATGGCGGACCGGGTGGCCGTCATGTACCTGGGACAGGTGGTGGAGCTGGGTTCTGCGGCTCAGGTGCTGGAGCATCCGCGCCATCCCTATACGCGCTTGTTGCTCGAAGCCGTTCCCCGTCTGGGAGCCCCCGTGGACGATGCGCATGTCTCGGCACCGACCGAGTTGCCCGGCAATCGCAACTTGCCCAAAGGCTGCTTTTTCCGTGATCGCTGCCCGCAGGCGACGGTTGGCTGTGAACGACCTCAAGCGTTACTGCCGGCCAGCCGCTCCAGTGGCACTGAGCAAGTCAGATGCCACCTGGCGTCAGCCGAGCAAGGGCTGCCAACCCAACCGGCCGGTTAGCGCGCGGCACAGGCATTGATCGGCGGTACCCGCCCCCGCCACGGCTGCGCCCGCTCCAACTGTGCAGCAAGCGCGAACAAGGTACTTTCTTCGCCAAAACGCGCAGCAAAATGCGCCCCCATCGGCAGGCCGGCCGCGCTCCAGTGCAACGGTACCGACATCGCCGGTTGCCCGCTGGCATTGAACAGTGCGGTGAACGGCGAGTAGCTGTGGAAGCGCTCGATCAACTCATCCAGGCTCAGGCGGTCGTCCTGCAGGTCCAGCTCACCGATCGGTACCGGCGCACGGGCCAGGGTCGGCGTGAGGATCAAGTCGTAGTTCTGCATGAACACCGCCAGTTGACGGCCCAAGGTATGGATCCATTCCACCGCGCCGGCGTACTGCGCACCACTGACCTCGCCCTTGCTGCGCAAGATGATCCGCGTACGCGCCTCCAGCTCCTCGGGCTGCACCGCAAAGCCGCGCATCTGGCCCAATACGTCGAGGTAATGACGGGTGCTGGCGCCAATGATGGTAAACACCTGATCGAGAAACTCCGGCAGCGCCACCGGCAGCTTCACCGGCTCGACATGGTGACCCAGGGATTCGCACAGCCTGGCCGCCGCGCGCACGGATTCGACCGCTTCGCTGGATGTCGCCCACGGCCCGAGTTGCTCCACCAGTGCAATCCGCAGCGGCCGTGGATCACGTTGCAGCGCCGAGACATAGGGCTGCGCCTGCAAGGGCGCGGCGTATGGCGCCCCAAGGTCGATACCCGCCGTCGCATCCAGCAACGCGGCACTGTCGCGTACCGACAAGGTGATGGCGTGGGGCGTGCCCATCCCCGCCCACCCTTCGCCAATCATCGGCCCCGAAGGTAACAACCCGCGACTCGGCTTGAGGCCAAACACCCCGCAGCAGGAGGCCGGCACGCGCAGCGAACCACCGCCATCGTTGCCATGGGCAAACGGCACCACGCGCGCCGCCACCAGGGCCGCCGCGCCGCCGCTGGAACCGCCCGCGCTGTGGCTGATGTTCCAAGGGTTGCGCGTGGCACCAAAGCGGTTGGACTCGGTGGAGTACGAGGTGCCGAATTCGGGCGAGGTGCTGGTACCGGCAATCACGCAACCGGCTCGGCGCAGACGGGTCACGAGCTCAGCGTCGAAGTCGGCGCGAAACCCTCCCAGCGCCTGGGAACCATTGGTCATGGCCGCGCCGTTGACCGGCGAGAACAGGTCCTTGATCAACGTCGGCACGCCGGCAAACACCCCGGCACCGGGCTGCAGGGTGCGAGCGGCTTCACGGGCCGAATCGTACAGGCGCTCGGCCACGGCATTGAGCTGCGGCTCGACCAGCTCGATGCGGTCGATGACCGCCTCCAGCAGCTCGCCGGGTTGCAGCTCGCCGCGCCGCAGCCACTCGGCCAAGCCGGTGGCGTCTTCGGTGTCCAGCAGGTTGTGGATGTCCATGTGCATGTCCTCTTGATTACGAATGACTTGAGCCGAACGTTCGGGTCGCCGCCTTGCGTCGCGCTTGCAGGCCGGCCAGCGCCCAGACCAGGGCGGAGACCACACTGGCGAACGCCAGCCACTGAATGGAAAGGCGCAGGTCGCCAGAGCGGGCACTGAGCAGTGCCACCACCAACGGGCTGACGAACTGGCCGAAATACAGGCAAGAGGTGAACCCGCCCAGGCCGCGCCCACGGGTTCTGGCGCTGAGGGCATTCATCACCGGCGCCATCGCGTTGGGCACCAGCAGCCCGGCGCCCAGGCCATGAATCAGCACCGCCAGCAGTACTGCGTTGTAGCTTTGCCCGCGCATCAGCAGCCACAGCCCCAACCCCAGCAACGTCAGCAGCAACGCGTTGCAGCCGGCGATACCGATGCGGCGGCGCAGCAACGGCCAGGCCAGCGAACCGCCGAGGGTCGCCAGCAGGCTCAACCCCGCTGACAGCCCGATCATCGTGCTCGACGTTACGCCCAGGCCGACCAGCAGAATCGGCGCCTGGATCGGCACCACAAAACTCAGGATCATGCCGCACAGAATCAGCAGGTAACCGATCACCACGGGCAGGATCGCCACCCGCCCCTCTTCAGGCCTATCGACGGGCTGTCGGCTGGCCGCGGGCTCCCACAGCACTTTCATCATCACCGGCACCAGCAACAATGGCAGCAGGTACAGCAGGAACGGTTGGCGCCAGGAATGCTCGCCCATCGCCCCGCCCACTACGAAGAACAGCGCGCCCACCAGGCCGATGGTCACCACTTGCCGGTTGATGTAGCGCATGCGTTCCTCGCCGTGCCAATAGTCGGCGATCAGCGTGGCGCAACAGGTCATGACCGCCGCTTCGGCGGCACCGAACAACAGGCGTATCCCCACAATGGTCGGCAAATTGTCCAGTACCGCCGGCAACGCGCCGAGCACGGCGTAGAGCAAGGTAGCGAGGATCAGCAAGTTTTTGCGCCCGACCCGGTCGGCCAACCAGCCGGCCAGGGGCGCGCACACTGCAATCGCCAATGCCGGCCCGGTAACCACCAGCGGCACCAGCATGTCGGCATGCGATTGCAGCGGGCCGAACTCGGCGCCGAGCTTGGGCAGCACCGGCGCCACCATGACCGCGCCCATGATGGTCAGGCTACTGCCCAGCATCAGCACCAGCCCTTCGCGGCGCCCGGTGGCTTGACGGGGTGATGCGCTATCAGAACGTAATGGGTTCATGGCCAGCCCCTTAAAAGCTTTGAGAAATACGCAGCGCCACGGTGTAGCCTTCGGCCCGGTTGCGGGCGTCGGTTTCCTTGTAGGCATGCAGCCAGATGGGTGGCAGGCCGGGCTTGAAGTAGCTCACCGCCGGCCCCACCGCCAACACTCGTGCGCGATTGCCCGATTGCAGCCCCGGCGCGTCGTCATCGCTGAACTGGCGGTAGTAGTAACCGCCCAGGCCCAGGGTCCAGGGACCCACATGCTGGCCCACGGCAAATTCGTGGCGGTACTCGACACCGTTTTTGTAGTCGGTCGCGGGGTTGCGCGTGTTGACGTCGACTTCAAAGCTTGAAGACACCTCAAAGCCACTGTCGGTGATGTAGGTGGCGTTGACGATCGGCGAGAACGTCCAGTGGTTGAGCCCCGGGGAAATCAAGCGATTCTTGTCGTAGTCGCCGGTGGGTGCCTGGATCTGCAACTGGGTGTTGATGAACAGGTTCGGCGACAGGTTCCACTGCAGGATCAGCGGCAGAAATTGCATGTCGGCCATTCGGAACGGATCGGCTTCCAGATGCAAGGGCCCGACCGGCGTCGGCACCTTGACGGAAGCGTCCATCTTGAAGAACGGCACCACCACCCCGTAGCCGTAGTTGGCGCCCAGCACGGTGTGATCCGTCATGCGCATGTAGGCGACGCCGATGGACAACACATCCAGTGAGAAGTGGTTGTCGACGGAGCGCCCGTGGCGATCCTTCTGCACGTTGGCCGAATAGAACGCCGTTCGCAGCCCCAGCGTGCCGAACGGCGTGGCCGGCGGCATCATCCCCGCGCCGAAGTCATACACCCCGACCGCCGTGGTCGGCGCACCGTTCTCGGTAGCCTGGGCCGCGGCGCAGCAGCCGAGCAACCCCAGGGTGAACAGCGTCATGCGTGCGGCGCTTGCGTTATTGTTGTTGCTCATCGAATGCCCTCCCATCAAGTGGTGTGGGCCATCGTATTGAGCAGCGCTGGGGGCGGGTTATCCGTTTTCAGCAGAGTTGAGCGCGTCGCAGGGTCTGCGAAGGGCTTTCGCCAAACATGGTGCGGTAATCGCCCGAGAACCGGCTCAGGTGCCAGAAACCCCAGCGCGCCGCCACGGCCTGGACCCCTTGCGGCGGCATGCTCATACGCAGTTCGCGACGCACCGCGTTGAGGCGCAATGCACGCAAATAGGCCACCGGGTTGATCCCCAGGGTTTCCTGGAAGCAGTACTGGAGTTTGCGCCGGCTGGCGCCGATGTGGTTGCACAGGTCGAGGATCGACAGCGGCTCATCGAGATGACTGAGCGCGTACTCGCGGGCGCGGTCGACCATTCGTTTACGCGCCGTGGGGTTCAGGGGTGGCGCCTGGTCCGGCGCAATCAGCTCCAGTACGTGCAGCATCACCGTATCGCGGATGCCGCGACGGATCGCGTCATGCCCGAACAGCGCGTCACGCTTTTGCTCGCACCCTGCCAGTGCGTCGAACAAGGACGAGAGTGCCTGTTGCACCGGTGAGTCGCCCAAACGGTAACACTTGGGAAGATCGGTAATTCGAAAGGGGCTGCCCTGTCGTTCCAGAATGTGTTGCAGCACGTGCTCGTCAATCGCCACGCTGAGCAGGTCAAGGTGCTGGGGCGTATGCAGCTCGGGCAGGTTGCGCCCGTGGGCAACCAGCAGGCTGGGGTCGTGAATCGGGTGCCCGGCACAGTACACCGGCCCATGCGCACTCAGCGGCAAGCTGAAGGTGATCGCACCGTCCCAGGCTTCTCCGCTCTTGATCATGGCTTGATTAGAGCGGTCGCGGGCCAGTTGCATCCAGCCCGAGCGGAACTCAATCAGCTCGCCTTCAAAGGCACCCGGCGATAACTGATCGTAGCGAACTTGCCAGCCCTGCATATTGCGGGCGTGCTCATCGATGTCACTCGTCAGGAAGCGCTGGAGGGGCGGCATAGACCGCACCGTCTTCGAAACCGCGGGCATCCGCTCATTATTGTTGTTCATGGACCCGACCTTTTTCAGTTGCAAGGCTTACGGGTCACCTACAAGGCAAGTTCCATTCCGAACTCAGGACAGGTCGCGCATTTGTGCCGAAAAGGGATAGTGCGCGGGACCAACACAGGTCGCCCGCGGGCCAATACGTTCATCTGTTAACGATTTTTTGCGCATCACGGCTTTATATTTTTCAGCTCGTTGAGCAGGCCCAGCAACTGCTCCATTTTTTCCGCGCCAAACTGTTCTTCGATCTTGCGGTAGTTGCTTTCCATGCCTTCGCTCATCGACACAAAACACTGCTGGCCGCGTTCGGTGAGGCCGACGAATACGCGCCGCTGGTCCTGGCTGGACTTTTGCCGACGCACCAGGCCATCGCGCTCCAGGCGGGTCAATACGCCGGTCATGCTGGGTTTCAGGATGCAGGCCTGCTGGGCAAGTTGATGGCTTTCCAATTCGCCCTGCTGGCGCAGGATGCGAATCACCCGCCACTGCTGTTCGGTCAGTTCATGCTTGTTCAGCGCCGGCCGGAAAAACGCCATGGCGGCTTCACGGGCTTGCAGCAGGGTCAGGGTCAGCGAAGGTCTGGGGTTGGCCATATCGGCACCACGTGGATGATCGAGTCGGCAGCTTAGTGTCGCCGCCCGGCGCACGCAAGCCTGTGAAAAGTGCAATCGGTTCCGTGTAAAAGCCATTCTGTGCGAGCGCCGCGCTGGTCATGCTGACCCGACGAAATCAACAAGACCAAGGCGCAACGGCCCATGCCTGGCTCAACGCAAACCCAATTGCCGCTGGCGATACTCCCCCGGCGTGAGCTGTGCGTAGCGCTGGAAAAAACGACTGAAATAGGCCGGGTCCTTGAACCCGAGCTGGTAGCAGATTTCGTTGGCGGAGCTGCCGGTGAACAACAGCAGGCGCTTGGCCTCCTGCATCAGGCGCTCCAGGATCAGGCGCTTGGACGGCAGGTCGGCGATGCGTCGGCACACATCGTTGAGGCGCGCCTCTGTCACGCCGATGCCTTGCGCATACCGCGACAACGGCCAGTGTTGCAGGTAGTGCGCTTCGATCAGTTCGTTGAAACGGTGGAAGATCTTCAAGTCTTCGTGCCGCGCGGGCGTGGCTTTCAACGAATGGGAGCACAGCCGCAACAGGCTGACCATGATCAAGCGCGTCAAGCTGTCCAGGGCCGCGCCATGCCCTGGGCGACGGGCGTCCACCTCTTCGCTCAACTCATCGAACAAAAAATCCAGCCGGCGTATTTCACTCGCGTAGTGCGGGCCCAGGTGTGCCAGCGCGACGCACGCCGCCGGCAATTGCGCACCGGCCGGCGCCAGGCTGGGGTCGGTCTCGATCAGTTGCCAGACCAACTGCTGGCGCACCGTCAGCACGTGCCCATCGCTGTCGGCCTCGGTGACGAAGGAGTGCGGCACGGTAGGCGGCGTGAGGAAAAACATCGGCCCGGACTCGACGTACTGCTGGTCGTCCAGGTACACGCGCACGGTGCCGCTCTTGACGTAGTGCACCTGGAAGAACCGGTCATGCCGGTGCACCGGCATGTTGCGTCCGAAGAAACCCGCCAGGTTGGCCAGCCGGTCGTAATGCACCTGCGCGTCGCGGTAGCGCTGGTCGTACACCTGGCCAATGTTGATGTTGGGGATGGGTTGGCGGTCAGTCATCGCACGCTACTCGTTTTTATTGTGATTGCCGTGGCGCCCATCCTGCACCGAATCGCGCAGCGCAACCACCGTGAAGAACGTTTGCCACGCTTGACGATAGTTAACATCTTAATTATAACTGTTAACACATTAACAAACGGAGCCACCCATGGCTCTGCCAGGAGAAAGCATGAGCCGTGCCTTGCATGACGTCGCGACCGGCACCCTGTTCGGTGTCGCGCTGAACTACCAGGGGCTGCTCAAACAGCGCCTTGGCGAATTCGAACAGCCGCCGTATCAAACGCCGCCGATCAAACCGGTGCTGTTTATCAAGACGCCCAACACGCGCAATCGGCACGGCGCCGCGGTGGTACATCCAGGCCAGGGCCAACGCTTGCAACCTGGCCCGGCGCTGGGCGTGGTGATGGGCAAAAGCGCCAGCCGTGTAAGCGCCGCCGAAGCCCTCGACTACGTCGCCGGCTACACCATCGTCAATGAGTTCAGCTTGCCCGAAGACAGCTACTACCGCCCTGCCGTCAAAGCCAAATGCCGTGATGGTTTTTGTGCCGTGGGGCCCGAGTTGATCCCCACCGCGCAAGTCACCGACCCCCATAGCCTGGCGATCACGCTGTACGTCAACGGTGAGGTTCGCCAGCAAGACACCACCGCCAACTTCGTGCGCAACATTCCTTTGCTGATCGCCGAAATCAGCGAGTTCATGACCCTGCACGCCGGCGACGTGTTGATCACCGGCACCCCGCAAGGTCGTGTCGATGTGCAGCCGGGCGACACCATCGAAGTTGAAATCAGCGGTTTGGGCCGCCTCGCCAACCACGTCGTGGCCGAGTAACAGGAGCTTGCATGAAACACGCCCGTATCCAATTTGAAGGCGAAGTCCACCTCGCCCATGTCGAAGACAACAACGCCGTGCGCCTGGCCGATGGTCGGCTGCTGGCCGAGGACCAGGTCCAGTGGCTGCCACCGGCCACCGGCAGCATGTTCGCCCTGGGCCTGAACTACGCCGACCACGCCGCCGAACTGGCGTTCAAGCCGCCCACCGAGCCGCTGGCCTTCATCAAGTCCCCCGGCACCTACACCGGCCACAACCAGGTGACCTGGCGCCCGGATAACGTCGCCTACATGCACTACGAGTGCGAACTGGTGGCCGTCATCGGTAAACCTGCGCGCAACGTCAAGCGCGAACACGCCCTGGACTACGTGGCCGGCTACACGGTGTGCAACGACTACGCCATTCGTGACTACCTGGAAAACTACTACCGCCCCAACCTGCGCGTGAAAAACCGCGACGCCACCACGCCTGTCGGCCCGTGGCTCATCGACGTGGCCGATGTGCCCGACCCGAGCAACCTGAGGCTGCGCACCTGGATCAACGGTGAGCTGCGCCAGGAAGGCAGCACAAAGGACATGATTTTCGACATCCCCTACCTGATCGAATACCTGTCCAGCTTCATGACCTTGCAGCCCGGCGACATGATCGCCACGGGTACGCCAGAAGGCCTGGCCGACGTCGTGCCCGGCGATGAAGTGGTGGTGGAAGTCGAAGGCGTAGGCCGCCTGGTCAATCGAATTGTCAGCGAAGCGGCGTTCTTCAACGCCCGTAAAGAGGCTTGAACAGCATGATCAACCATTGGATCAACGGCCGTGAGGTCGAAAGCAAAGACGTGTTCGTCAACTACAACCCGGCCACCGGTGACGCCATCGGTGAAGTCGCCAGCGGCGGCGCCGAGGAAGTGGCGCAGGCGGTGGCGGCGGCCAAGGAAGCCTTTCCGAAATGGGCCGGCACCCCCGCCAAAGAACGCGCGCGCCTGATGCGCAGGCTCGGCGAGCTGATCGAACAGAACGTACCGCGCCTGGCTGAACTCGAAACCCTGGACACGGGCCTGCCGATTCACCAGACCAAAAACGTGTTGATTCCACGTGCATCACACAACTTCGATTTCTTCGCCGAAGTCTGCACGCGCATGGACGGTCACAGCTACCCGGTCGATGACCAAATGCTCAACTACACCCTGTACCAACCGGTAGGGGTTTGCGCATTGGTCTCGCCATGGAACGTGCCGTTCATGACCGCCACCTGGAAGACCGCGCCATGCCTGGCGCTGGGCAATACCGCCGTGCTGAAGATGTCCGAGCTGTCACCGCTGACCGCCAACGAACTGGGGCGCCTGGCCGTCGAAGCCGGCATCCCCAATGGCGTGCTGAACGTGATCCAGGGTTACGGCGCCACCGCCGGCGATGCATTGGTGCGCCACCCGGACGTGCGCGCGATTTCGTTCACCGGCGGCACCGCCACCGGCAAGAAGATCATGCAGACCGCCGGGCTGAAAAAGTACTCCATGGAACTGGGCGGCAAATCGCCGGTGCTGATCTTCGAAGACGCCGACCTTGAGCGTGCCCTCGACGCGGCGCTGTTTACGATTTTTTCGCTCAACGGCGAACGTTGCACCGCCGGCAGCCGGATCTTTATCCAGGAAAGCGTTTACCCGCAGTTCGTCGCCGAGTTTGCCGCGCGCGCCAAACGCCTGATTGTCGGCGACCCGCAAGACCCGAAGACCCAGGTCGGCTCGATGATCACCCAGGCCCACTACGACAAGGTCACCGGCTACATCAAGATCGGCCTCGAAGAAGGCGCCACCCTGCTCGCCGGCGGCCTGGAGCGCCCGGCCAACCTGGCGGCGCACTTGAGCAAAGGCCAGTTCATCCAGCCGACGGTGTTTGCCGATGTGAACAACAACATGCGCATTGCCCAGGAAGAAATCTTCGGCCCGGTGGTCTGCCTGATTCCGTTCAAGGACGAAGCCAGCGCCCTGCAACTGGCCAACGATACCGAATACGGCCTGGCGTCTTACATCTGGACCCAGGACATCGGCAAGGCGCATCGTCTGGCCCATGGCATCGAAGCCGGCATGGTATTCATCAACAGCCAGAACGTGCGCGACCTGCGCCAGCCGTTCGGCGGGGTGAAAGGTTCCGGCACCGGCCGTGAAGGCGGCCAGTACAGCTTCGAGGTGTTCGCCGAAATCAAGAACGTGTGCATCTCGATGGGCAGTCATCACATTCCACGCTGGGGCGTCTGAGCAACACCAAAATCCCCTAAGACAACAACAACAATTTCAGGAGAATCATCATGGGCGAAGTCGTCCTGGCCGCGAAAATCTGCCACGTCCCCTCGATGTATTTGTCGGAGCTGCCCGGCAAACACCATGGCTGCCGTGAGGCGGCGATTGCCGGCCACAAGGAAATCGGCCGGCGTGCCCGCGAACTGGGCGCCGATACCGCCGTGGTGTTCGATGTGCACTGGCTGGTCAACAGCGCCTATCACGTCAACAGCGGCGAGCACTTCAAGGGTATCTACACCAGCAACGAACTGCCGCACTTCATCAAGAACATGGAGTACGAGTACCCGGGCTGCCCGGAGCTGGGCGAGCTGATCGCGCTGGAGGCCAACGCCGCCGACGTGCGTACCCTGGCCCACAACATTCCGAGCCTGGAGCTGGAATACGGCACGCTGGTGCCGATGCGCTACATGCACATGGGCGTGCCGGACGATCAGAAACTCAACGTGGTCTCGATTGCCGCCTGGTGCGCCTGGCACCGCCTGCAAGACAGCTTCACCTTCGGCGCCGCCGTACGCCGGGCCATCGAAAAGAGCGATCGCAAAGTCGTGGTGCTGGCCTCGGGGTCGCTGTCGCACCGCTTCAGCGACGACCGCAACGCCGAAGCCAATATCCACAACTGGACGCGCGAGTTCGACAAGCAGGTCGACCTGCATGTGGTGGAGCTGTGGCGCCAGGGTCGCTGGAAAGAATTCTGCGCCATGCTCCCCGACTACGCCGAGCACTGTTTTGGCGAAGGCAAGATGCACGACACCGCGATGCTTCTGGGGTTGCTTGGCGGGCCGGATTACACCCAGCCCGCCGAGATCATCACCGAACCCTTCGGCAGCTCGGGCACCGGGCAGATCAACGCCATTTTCCCTGTTTGACCGCATGGCCGCCCGGCATCCCCGCGCGGCCAGAAGGAGCCACCATGCCCCACTTCATCGCTGAGTACACCGACAACCTCGAACAGCAGGCGGACCTGCCCGGCCTGTTCGAAAAAGTCCACGCCACCCTGGGTGACAGCGGCGTGTTCCCGCTGGGCGGCATCCGCAGCCGTGGCGTGCGCCTGGACACCTGGCGCATGGCTGACGGCAAGCACGACTACGCCTTCGTGCACATGACCCTGAAAGTCGGCCATGGCCGCGACCTGGCAACCCGGCAGAAGGTCGCCGAAAAACTCTTCGAGGTGATCACCGCGCACTTCGCCGCGCTGCAAGCCCAACGCCTGCTGGCCTTGTCGTTTGAAATGGTCGAACTGCACGAACAGCTCAATTTCAAGCAGAACAATGTGCACGCTTTCCTCAAGGCACAGGTGGGCTAACCCGCCCTGCCCGTTCGTTCCATCGGCCTCTCAGACAAAAAGTATAAAACCATGAGCACAGCCAATACCGCCGACACACCGGCCACCATCGCCCGCGACCGCACACACGGCCTCATCACCTGGCGGCTGATGCCGCTGTTGTTGATCTGTTATCTGTTCGCACACCTCGACCGCATCAACATCGGCTTCGCCAAGATGCAGATGAGTACCGACCTGAACTTCAGCGACACCGTCTATGGCTTCGGTGCCGGTCTGTTCTTCATCGCCTATGCGCTGTTCGGCGTGCCGAGCAACATGGCCCTGGACCGTGTCGGCCCGCGCCGCTGGATTGCCACGCTGATGGTGGTGTGGGGCGCGCTGTCGACCTGCATGTTCCTGGTCGACAGCGCGATGGGCTTTTATGTGCTGCGCTTTTTACTCGGGGTGGCCGAGGCGGGTTTCTTTCCGGGCATCCTGGTGTTCCTGAACCGTTGGTACCCGGCAGGCCAGCGTGCGCAAATCACCGCCTTGTTCGCGATTGCGGTGCCGATGGCCGGGGTGATCGGCGGGCCGCTCTCGGGCGGCATCCTCGAACATTTTCATGACCTGGGCGGCCTGCGCGGCTGGCAGTGGATGTTCGTGATCGAGGGCGCGCCGGTCATCCTGCTCGGGCTGGTGGTGCTCAAATGCCTGCCGGACAGTTTCGAGACCGTTACCTGGCTGACGCCTGCGCAAAAACAACAACTGCGCGAGCAACTGCACGGCGAAGAACAACGCAAATCCATCACCTCGTTCTCCGCCATCCTGCACAACCGCCAGGTGTGGTTGCTGGTGGCGGTGTATTTCGCGGTGATGCTGGCGGTCAACACCTTGGCGTTCTGGATGCCGACGCTGATCCACGGCGCCGGGGTCGGCAGCGACGGCAAGGTCGGGTTGCTCAGTGCGGTGCCGTACCTGGCCGGTTGTTTTTTCATGATCGGCTGCGGGCGCTCGTCCGACCGGCACCGTGAACGCCGCTGGCACCTGTGCGTGCCGTTGCTGATGGCGGCGGGCGGCATCGCCATCGCCGGGCTCGCCCCGGCCAACCCGGCCCTGGTGCTGGGCGGCCTGATCATCGCCGGCATGGGCGCCAGCGCGGCGTTGCCGATGTTCTGGCAGCTACCGCCAGCGTTCCTGTCCAACCACACCCAGGCCGCCGGCATTGCCTTGATCAGCTCCTTGGGCAGCATCGCTTCGTTCTTCGCGCCCTACCTGATCGGCTGGATGCGCGACACCACCCACAGCGCCAGCCTGGCCCTGTACGCCCTGGCATTGCTGATTGCACTCGGTGGCGTGCTGGTGCTGCGCACCCAGGCGGCCATCGTCAACCCTCACTAAGAGACCCTTGTCATGCTCGATCAACCGCTTATCCAGCAAGCCGCCGCCCGCCTCGACCAGGCGGAACGCTCCCGCGAGCAGGTGCGCCAGTTTTCCCTGGAGCACCCGGCAATCACCCTTGACGACGCCTACGCCATTCAGCGTGCGTGGGTCGCGCAAAAAATCCGCGACGGGCGCAAGCTGGTCGGCCACAAGATCGGCCTGACCTCACGCGCCATGCAGGTGTCTTCCAACATCAGCGAGCCGGATTACGGTGCGCTGCTCGACGACATGTTCTTCGACGAAGGCAGCGATATTCCCTTCGAGCGCTTTATCGTGCCGCGCGTCGAGGTCGAATTGGCGTTCATCCTGGGCAAGCCGCTCAAAGGCCCGAATGTGACCGTATTCGACGTGCTGGACGCCACCGAATGGGTGATCCCGGCGCTGGAGATCATCGACGCGCGCATCCAGCAGGTCGACCCGCACACCCAGGCGACCCGCAAGGTGTTCGACACCATTTCCGATAACGCGGCCAACGCCGGCGTGGTGATGGGCGGACGCGCCGTGCGCCCCACCGAGATCGACCTGCGCAAGGTGCCCGCCGTGTTGTACCGCAACGGCGTGATCGAAGAGTCCGGCGTATCGGCCGCCGTACTCAACCACCCGGCCAAGGGCGTAGCCTGGCTCGCCAACAAACTGGCCGCCTACGACGTCACCCTGCAACCTGGGCAAATCATCCTGGGCGGCTCCTTCACCCGCCCGGTGGCGGCCAACCCCGGCGATACCTTCCATGTCGACTACGACATGCTCGGCTCGATTGCCTGCCGTTTTGTGTAAGTGGAGGATTGCTCGATGGATATGCCTGTGAACACCTTCAAACAACGCCTGCGCAGCGGCGAAACGCAGATCGGCCTGTGGCTGGGACTGGCCGATGCCTACTGCGCGGAACTGGCCGCCAACGCCGGCTTCGATTGGCTGCTGATCGACGGCGAACACGCGCCCAACGACCTGCGCGGCATGCTCGGCCAGCTCCAGGCCGTAGCGCCTTACCCCAGCCACCCGGTGATCC
This sequence comes from Pseudomonas asgharzadehiana, assembly GCF_019139815.1. Classification (NCBI taxonomy): domain Bacteria; kingdom Pseudomonadati; phylum Pseudomonadota; class Gammaproteobacteria; order Pseudomonadales; family Pseudomonadaceae; genus Pseudomonas; species Pseudomonas asgharzadehiana. The sequence continues at coordinate 2,581,682 of NZ_CP077079.1, read as the reverse complement.
GGCCGGTGATCGGCGATACCGCCTTGATCAAGCAAGTACTGGACATCGGTGCGCAGACCTTGCTGGTGCCGATGGTCGAAAGTGCAGCGCAGGCGCAAGCACTGGTGAACGCCATCCATTACCCGCCCAACGGGGTGCGCGGCGTCGGCAGTGCGCTGGCACGGGCATCGCGCTGGAACAGCATCGCCGGTTACCTCGACCAGGCCGATGCGCAAATGTGCCTGCTGGTGCAGATCGAAAGCCGCGAAGGCCTGGCCAACCTGGACGCCATCGCGGCCGTGGAAGGCGTCGACGGCGTGTTCATCGGGCCGGCCGACCTGAGCGCCTCAATGGGCCATCGCGGCAACCCCGGGCACCCCGAGGTGCAGGCGGCGATTGAAGACGCCATCGCCCGCATCCGCCAGGCCGGCAAGGCAGCCGGCATTCTCAGTGCCGACCCGGCATTGGCCAGGCGCTACATCGAACTGGGCGCGGCGTTCGTCGCGGTGGGCGTGGACACCACGGTGCTGATGCGTGGGCTGCAAAGCCTGGCGGCAGCGTTCAAGGGTTCAGCGGCGCCCGCCAACGCGGCGGGAGCTATTTACTAGAGCGTGCGATAGCGAGGGGTTGAGGTGTTCGGCCTAAAGCCCCGGCAAGATCTCAAGATAAATGGAGATCCCCTGTGGGAGGGGGCTTGCTCCCGATAGCGGTGTATCAGACTGTCCTAACAGTTGCAGTCTCGGCTCAACGCTTCAGGGTTTTGAGCTCATTGAGCAAACCCAGAAGCGTCTGCAACTTCTCCTCGCCAAACCCCGCTTGCAAGCGCTGATAATTGGCCTCCATGCACTGGCTCATCGAAGCAAAACAAGCGTGCCCCTTCTCGGCCAGCCGCACCAGCACGCGCCGTTGATCCTGGTGCGCCTTGCGCCGCTCGACCATGCCCGCCGCCTCCATGCGTACCAGCACCCCCGTCATGCTTGGCTTGAGGATGCAGGCCAACTCGGCCAGGCGATTGATCTCCAGCTCTGGATGCTGGCTCAAGATCCGGATGACCCGCCATTGCTGCTCGGTCAACCCGTGCTGGTTCAATGAAGGACGAAAAAACCCCATGGCGGCTTCCCGCGCATGGAGCAAACTGAGGGTCAGGGATTGGCGCAATTGAGGCATATAAAGGTCGACGTCATATTTAGTTAACAGATTAACAAGATTCTAGCATCGGCACCGGTCCCCCGTGTGCAGCTTTACCCTTACGCAGGCTTCAGTGGCAGCCACGGTCAAGCGCGGCGGCACACAGAATCAAGACACCTAACGCGCGGAAGGCACCTAATAGCAGCCAACAAGCATAGAGCTCAAACCCGGCTCTGCAGTGAGTTCCCCTTCACTTTTCCAGGCTGCGCAATGATTAATATCGAAACGCCCACCTACTATTCGGCCACCAAAAAATACAACCTCAGCTTCCCGACCCTCGAACAGGACGTAGACGCCGACGTGGTGGTGATTGGTGGTGGTTTCTCCGGCATCAACACCGCGCTGGAACTCGCCGAAAAAGGCATCACCAACATCGTGGTGCTTGAGGCGCGCTACCTGGGCTTCGGTGGCACGGGCCGCAATGGCGGGCAAATCATGGCGGGGATCGGCCATGACCTGGAAAAGATCAAGCAGCAAGTCGGTGACGAAGGCCTGCGCCAGATCTTTGAAATCAGCGAGCTGGGCGCCGGCATCATCAAGGACCGCATCGCCAAATATTCCATCGACGCCGACTTCTGCCACGGCTACGGCTACATGGGCTTCAATGCCCGCCAGGAAAAAACCCTGCGCGCCTGGGAGAAGGACTTCAAATCCATCAACACCAAGGACGAAATCCGCTTCATGGCGGGGTCCGAGGTCAAGCAGATCATTGGTTCCGACGCCTACAGCAGCGCGTTGCTGCACATGGGCGGCGGGCATGTGCACTCGCTCAACCTGTTGCTGGGCGAAGCCAAGGCGTTGGCCGGGCATGGCGTGCGCATCTTCGAGCACAGCCCGGCCCTGGAAATCAGCTATGGCGAGCGCATCACCGTGCGCACCGGCCGTGGTTCGGTCAGGGCCGCCAAGTTGCTGTGGGCCTGCGACAGTTTCCTCAACAAGCTTGAACCCGAGTTGCACCAGACCACCGTCAACACCTACGCCTTCCAACTGATGACCGAACCGCTGTCGGACGAGATGATCAACCGTATCAGCCCTATACGCGGGGCCTACAGCGACATTCGCCCGGTGATCGACTACTACCGCGTCACCCGCGAAAACCGCCTGCTGTTCGGCGCCGCCACGCCTTTTGTCGAGCACATCCCGCTGGACCTCAAGGCCTGGAACCGCAACCTGATGTTGAAGATTTTCCCGTACCTCAAGGACGTGAGGATCGACCTGGCCTGGGGCGGGCCGATGGCGACCGGGGCCAACCTGTTCCCGCAGATCGGCACGCTCAGCGGTCGCCCCAACGCGTTTTACGTGCAGGGCTACGCCGGCTTCGGGGTCACGCCCAGCCACATTATCTGCAAGGTATTGGCCGAGGGCATGAGCGAAGGCTCTTCGCGCTATGACCTGATCAGCTCGGTCAAACACGCACAGATCCTCGGCAAAGACCATATCCGCCCGCTGCTGCTCACCGCCGGCAAAAGCCTTCACCAACTGTCGGGCTACTTCAACGGTCGCCGTTGAGCCCCCGCTGTTTCATTCACAGGAGAACCGCCATGCCCGTTACCCCCCTGAAGAAAGACATTCAATTATCGGAGCTCGACCCCTGGGGCACGGTTGCCGACCTCGGCTCCGAGATCCTCGAAGGCGAGGTCAAGGCCTTCGGCAAGATGACCTTCGGCGCCCCGACCGACCCGGTCAGCAGTGCCTATTTCGGCACCACCCAAGGCAAGTTCCGCATGGTCTACCCGTTCGCCGAACAGGCCACCGTGGTCACCGGCGAAGTGGTACTGACCGACGAAAGCACCGGCCAGAGCACCCGCTACAAGGCCGGCGACAGCTGGTTCGTGACCAAAGGCACACCGGTGCTGTGGGACGTGGTCAGCGAGAGCTTCGTGAAGCACTATTTTGCGGTAGGCTGATCGCTCCCGCTGCCGGCGTGTGCCGGCAGCGTTTTTTCCGGCGCAGGTAACCGACCATGCACGCCATCCCCGCCCAGGAAGTCGCCGGCCACTGCCTGCAGGCTTTCACCCAACTCGTACCCGCCAGCCAGGCGGCGTTCTATTGCGTCGACCGCCACCTGCAAGCCCGTGATTTCAGGCTGCTGGGCATGAGCGGTGAGATGCACCGCGATTACCTGGACAACTACCGCCAATTCGATCCGTTGCAGCCGCGCAACTGCCTGTCCACCGGGCTCACCGTGGTGCCGCTGGGGCTGGCCATGGCCCGGCAGCCGCTGCGTGACAGCCGCCGCTACCGCGACTTTCTGGCGCGCTACGGGGTGGTCGATGTGGTGGAGATCGTCGCCCATCGCGCCGACCAGCCCCAGGCCGCCATCTCGCTGCTGCGCACGGCTGAACAAGGGGTGTTCACCCTCGACCAGTTGGCCCAGTTGAATGCCTTGCAGGTGATGCTGCAAATGGCCGTGGCTAACATGCAGCCCACAGACGACGGGTTGGCCGGGCTTACCCCCAAGGAGCGCCAGATCGCCTGGTTGCTTCGCCAAGGCGCGAGCAACAAACAATTGGCCCAGGCGCTGGACGTCGGCCTGCCCACCATCAAGACCCACCTGATTCACCTGTTTCGCAAAACAGGCGTCAGCAGCCGCACCGAACTGGTGGCGGCGCTGTTTCTTTAAGCGGGGTCAACCATTCGGTTGATAGGCGCGCGCCCTTCCCCACCGCATGCTCCGGGTTGTCAACTCAACCCCGTGGAGCCATGCAATGACCACCCCATCCGACTGGATCACCGTAGGCGCCCTTGCCGACGGTTTCGCCCCTGAAGCCTTTATCCTGCCCAACCTGGCCGACCTCAACGGCAAGACGTTCACGCTGTACTTCGCCAACGGCTGGCAGATCGAGCACCGCTTTGAAACCGACACGCTGCACTGGAACGCCGCCGATGGTCACTCCAGCGGTGCGGCCGCCTACCGCGCCACCTCGGTGCGTCCGGGCCTGTACCTGGTCGATTTCATCAAGCACGAAGCCGGGCAAGCCTGGTCGATCAGCCTGGTGCTGGATACCGCCACGTCGTCGTTCACCGCCGTGATCGGCAGCATGCCGAGCCGCGAGCAAACCGAACAAGGTCTGTACAGCCGCGCGCTGGCCGGCAAGGCCCTGACCTCGGTGCACGTGGAATTTCTACAGGGCAGCCTGAATCAACCCTGGCAGGCTGGCCAGTGCCCGCACGCACCGACCCAGGAACTGACCGGCTTGCGCAACCTGTACCGCTACAGCCCCAGCGAGGTCTACGAGCACATTTACCTGAACGATCAGTTCTACTCCTGGCAGTGCATCAAGGGTGTCGAACAGGGCCTGTGCGATACCGATCGCTGCCACTACTACAAGATTGCCGACCAGTTGTACCTGTTCGTCTGGCGCGAAAAGATCATCCCGACCCTCGGCCTGGTGTTGATCGATCTGCAACAGCACCGCAGCGACGGCAAGATTTTCGGCTACGCCGGTGCGTCCTTCGATGAGCTGTCGAACTTTCCGGTCAGTTCCTACTGCCAGGTCCTCAACCATACGGAGTATCCCGATGCCTGACGCCCGAACCGTGGTCATCACCGGTGCCGGCACGGGCATCGGTGCCGCCTGCGCGCGGCTGTATGCTGCCGAAGGCGCCAACCTGGTGCTGATCGGCCGGCGTCGCGAGCCATTGGAGCAGGTCGCCGCACAAACCGGTGGCCTGGTGCTGGTCGGCGACGCGGCCTGCCCGGATACGTGGGACAGGTTCGTCGCACAGATTCGCGCACACCATGGCCGACTCGATGTGCTGCTGGCCTGTGCCGGTGGGCATGGCGTGGGCAGCGCCAGCCAAACCAGCCCGGCCACCTGGGTAGCGGCGCTGCGCAGCAACCTGGACAGCGCGTTCTACAGCGCCCGCGCCTGCCTGCCGCTGCTGATCGAGAGCGCCGGGTGCATCGTGCTGCTGGGCTCCATCGCGTCGTTGGCCGCCGGGCCCGAGGTGTGCGGCTACACCACCGCCAAACACGCACTGCTCGGGCTTAACCGCTCACTGGCGCGGGACTACGGGCCGCGTGGCGTGCGAGTGAACGCCGTGTGCCCTGGCTGGGTCACCACGCCGATGGCCGACGAGGAGATGCAGCCCTTGATGAACTTCCACGGCGATACGCTGCAGCAGGCCTACGCCCGTGTGTGCGCCGACGTACCGTTGCGGCGTCCCGCCAGCGCCGAAGAAATTGCCAGGGTATGCCGCTTCCTGGCCGGCCCCGACGCCTCGATCATCACCGGTGCCAGCGTGGTCGCCGACGGTGGTTCGAGCATCGTCGATGTACCGACCCTGGCCTACGCCCATATGGAGCAGCCCTATGTCTGAAGACCTCGATTTCAGCGGCAAAAGCGTGCTGGTCACCGGCGGCGCGCAAGGCATCGGCCGGGCCGTTGTCGAAGCGTTTGCGCTGCGTGGCGCGCGCGTGATGATCGTTGACCTGCGTCGGGCGCAAGCCCAGGCGTTGGCCGACGAATTGGCTGCGCGGGGGTGCAGGGTCCAAGCCATCGAACTCGATCTGGCCGAGGCGACGGCGGTGTTCGACGGGATCAAAGGCATCGAGCGCGACTGGGGCCGCCTGGACATCCTGGTGCACAACGCTGGCTATTTTCCGTTGACCGCGTTCGAGCAGATCACCCCGGCCGTGCTGGAGCGCACGCTGGCGGTCAACCTCTCGGCGCTGTTCTGGCTGACCCAGGCCGCCTTGCCGATGTTTCAGCGTCAAGGCGGCGGTTGCGTGCTGGTCACCTCATCGGTCACCGGGCCACGGGTCGCCTATCCGGGGCTGAGCCACTACGCCGCGTCAAAGGCCGGGGTCAACGGGTTTATCCGCAGTGCCGCACTGGAACTGGCCGGCAACCGGGTAAGGGTCAACGGCGTGGAACCGGGGATGATCGCCACGCCGGCCATGGGCAACCTGGGCGATGCTCAGGTCAACGCCGACATCGCCAGCCGCGTGCCACTCGGCCGCCTCGGCGCGCCGCAGGACATTGCCGGGGCCATGCTGTTTCTGGCCTCGGACCTGGCGAGCTACATCACCGGGCAGACCATCATTGTGGATGGCGGGTCGACGTTGCCCGAAGTGAAGTAAGGCCTGTCAGGCATAACCCACAGTTGGATCGCGGGCATCAGTTGGGTAGTTGCCTGCTCCCGAGCCGTGATGTTGCCTGAGGTGAAACAAGGCCACCTAAACCGCGCCCACCGCCTGTTGCAGATGGGTCGAACGAAAATCCTTGGGCGACAGCTCGAATTGCTTCTTGAACGAGCGACTGAAGTGCGCCGAGTCGGTGAAGCCCCACTTGTAGGCAATCGAGGTGATCGACTCGCTCTTGAGGAACGGGTTGGTCAAGTCATCCGCGCTGCGCTTGAGCCGCGCACGCTGGATGTAGCGGCAGACACTGTCGTCCTGTTCTTCGAACAAACGGTACAAATGCCGCACCGAGATATTCAAGCGACTGGCCAGGCCCACGGGGCTCAGGCCGGGCTGGGTCAGCGACTCGTCGATGACTTTCTGCACATAGCTGCGCAGGTTGTTGCCCTGCAGGCAGGCCATGCCCTCACCGGGCGCGTCATGCGCTTCGAAGGCGGAACCGAGCAAGGATACAAACGCCGCTTGCAGGGCCTGCGCCTCCTCGTTCGGGTCCTGGTCGCCCAACCCTTCCCGGCACAGTTGGTCCATCAGCACATGGAGCATGCGGCCACAGGCCTTGCTCGACGAGATCTTGCCGAAGGTTTTCGCGGCGCCACCCAGTTGCTTGCACACTTCATTGCGCGAGAGTGACAGCGAGGCGTGTTCGATCAGGCCAAACGGGCTGATCTCGATCGAGCCCGTGGAGTCCATCAGCAGCATGTCGCCGGGGGCCAGTTGCACCACCTGGCCGTTCTGGGTGATCTGGCAATAGCCACTGCGTTGGCTGACGAGAAAACAATGCTGGTCCCTATCGTGATCGGCGTTGGGTCGTTCGCGCTTGATCAGCCCGGCATTGGTGCGCAGGTTGGCCAGTGACAGGCCACCGCGCTCGCGCTTGGACACCTCACCGATAAACAGTGAGCGGTTAAACGCCAGTTCCGTGTCGAAATGGCCGCAGGCCGCGCGCAAATCCCGAGTCCAGGTTTCCAATCCATGGTGCGCAGATTGATAGGTGCTCATGGCAACTCCACAGTGGCTTATTGTTTTTGTCGGCCAATAGTTAACATGTTATCTATATAGGCGCAACAAGCACAGCATCCCAACTGTAAAAGCACTAATGATGCCAACTCATCACAACCCGCTCAGCACTCGCTGCAAGCCCGCCAGCACCGTGAACAGACTGGCGCGCTGGGCTGGGCTCAGGGCGATGTAACGACGAAACGCCGGCATGCGGTTGACCACTTCGCTGCCGCCCATGTGCTCCAGCCGGACGCGCCATTGCTGTGCCTGCAACTCGATGCGCAGGTGCTTGAAATCCAGCGCCATCAGGGCTTCGTGCAACGACGCATCACCCGCCAACGCAGCCTCCAGCCGGGCCAGCAAAGTCGCTTCGCCCGCCCGTTGCCGACACGCCAGCCCCGTGCGCCGAATCGACCCGCGGTGGTGCAGGTCCCAGCGTGCGCTGCCCTGCTGTGAAGCGGGCAACTGAATCCTGAACTCGGTCATCACCAGGTGCATCAGCAGTTGCGCTTCGGTGCGCTCGACAATCGTCACCTCAAGGCCACTGGCGTCCAGGCTGAACACCGCACTGGCCGGCCCGGTGGAGGTAAAACTTGCCAGGCCAAGGTTGCGCCGCAGGTATTCAAGCGTGACCCCGGGCCGATAGCCGGCCGGGGCGCGTTGCGCACTGAACAGCTCAGACAGCTTTTGCAGCATGCTCGAAAGGCTCGTTGTAAAGGTTGCCAGGCTCATGGGAAAACTCCTTGGCCAGCACGTCTTCGACCGACGCCGGCTTGAATGGATTGACCTTTTGCACCACCAATGTCCAGAACAGCGCGTAGGCAGCGGTAATCGCCAGCATCACGCCGAACGGCACGTAGATGTCGGCGGGGTTCATGCCCGGCGGGGTGATGAACCACATCCCGAGCAAGATGCCGATGCTGGACAGGATTTGTGGCAACGGGAAGAACGGCGAGCGATAGGCCCGTGGCAGATCAGGACGGCGAATGCGCAGGATCACCACCGACAGCGTCACCAGCAGGTACGAGAAACTCCAGGCACACACCGCCGCCAGCACCAGATGCATGATGTTGTCAGCGTTGCCGCCCAACCACAGGGCGTGCAGGCACGGAATCAGCATCGCCACCAGGATGCACAGCAACGGCGTCTTGAAGCGTGGGTGCAGGTAGGTGAACACCTTGGGCAGCGCGCCGTCCACGGCCATGCCATAGAGGATGCGCGGCACGCCCGCCATCAGCGTGTTGATGGTGGCGGCACCGGCAAACAAAAAACCGATGCCCAGCCACAGCGGGCCGACCTGCCCCATGACCTGCTCGGCAAAGCGCGGAATCGCCATCGGCGTGTCCAGCAGGTGCACGCCGGTGGCGGCATCCAGCAACACGTTTTCGACCTGGCGCTTCATCGCCGCGCCGTAGATAAACATACAGGTGGCCACGCTGAGCAAGCCCAACAGCATGGCCTTGGGCATCACCCTGGCCGAATTGCGCAAGTCCGGAGCCAACGGCGTGACGAACTCGCAACCGACAAACATGAACATCGCCATGCCTACCAATGACAGGACGGTGACCACGTCGGTGCCCACCAGTGACACACCGAACCAGCCCTCCAGTTGCACCGCCGGCGCCGCGATCAGGCCCAGCACGCCGAACACCATCAACGTGGTCCACATGCCGAAGGTCAGGATGATCTCGGCCCTGCCGAAGGCGCTGACGCCAAAGGCATTCAAGATGCCGAACACCACCACGAAGCCGACCCCGAGCAACCACGAGCCCCCGGCGGATTCCGCCAGGGTGTTGAGGTGCTCGAAGTTCACCAGCGCCATGACCCCGGACAGAATGGTTTCAGCGGTACCGGCAAACACATGCACGATCAGGTACGCCGACAAGGTGCCGGTGATCGCAAAAAAACGGCCCATGCCGCAATTGATGTAGTCGTAGACCGAGCCGGTGGTCGGCAGGATCGCGGCGGCTTCGGCGAAGGTGGTCGCCTGCGCCAGCATCATCACCACCGCAATCAGCATGGCCACCGCAAAGGCGCTGCCGCCGATCCCGAAACCCATGGTCGCGGTGAGAATCACCGGGCTGGCCATGATCAGGCCAATGGTGCTGGCCAGCGCGGTCGGAAAGCCGACGCTGCCTCGTTTCAAATGCTGCGTGAGCCGGTCATTGATCGACATGGTGCGGATCCTCGAAAGCGGATTTCTGATTGGATGCATCGAGCCGTACAAGGAGCCGGCGTTGAAGCCCTCCCCAGCCAGTCCCTGATCGAAACGGCCTCGAGCGAAAATCACTGTGCGCCTCCAACGCGCCGAGCGTCTTGCCCATGTGTGCCGTCACTTTTGTTGCTGTCTGCCACGGCACACCGCTTGGCGGGCAGGATCAATTACCTGGCACGCAGATGAAAGACTTCCCCCGCTCCCAGCCACTTAATGCGCCCTCCACCTAACCATGCTGGGGATTATAAAAATGGAGCACACACTCAAAACCCGCACGTTGTCCAAGGCTGTCGGCCTGGGCATCGCGCTCTTGATCACCCATTCGTCGGCCCAGGCCTACGCGCTGTACGCCGACGAAGACACCCACCTCAACGCCGACTTCCTGGCGGTCTACGGGATGTTCAACAGCCGCCACAACTACAATGGCATGCCGGGCGGCTCCACCTGGCGCGAAGGGTTCATCAAGTACGGGGTCAGCGGCGATCAGGGCCTGGCCGGGTACGGTACCGGTTATGGCGCCCTCAATTGGGTCAGCTCCGGCACCTGGGGCGACGGCGATGCGGGGGGCAATACCGTGGGTTCGGAACGCACCACAAAAATCGAAGACGCGTACCTCGGGTGGCGCTCGGCCGAGCTGTTCCCGGCACTGGGCAAGGACGGGGTGGATTTTTCCATCGGCCGCCAGGTGGTCAAGGTTGGCCGTGGTTTTTTGATCAACGACGACGGCCCCAACCTGGGCAAGGGCCCGGCTGACGGTACGTTGAACCGCGGGGGCGGTTTCTACCTCGGCGCCCGCCACGCCTTCGACCGCACGGCGGTCCTGCGCCTGGGCGGGCAGGATGGCCTGCATGGTTCGGTGCTGTGGCTCAAATCCGACAACCGCGCCCAGGCCGAAACCGAGCTGGCGGCGGGCACCCTCGACTACACGGCGGCGGCCGGTACGCTGGGGTTGACCTGGGTTCACGGCATGGGCGTCACCGACCCATGGGCCAGCGACTTCCAGAAACAGCGCGACGGCATGAACACCTACAGCCTGCGCGGCGAAGGCAGCGCGGGCATCGACAACGCCAGTTTCGCCTTCGAATACGCTTGGCAGGACAAGGACGCCGGGCCGGAAAAAGCCTGGTACGGCGAAGCCGGCTACACCTTCGCCGACGTCAGTTGGGCACCGAAACTGACCTATCGCTACACCCGTTATTCGCAAAAATGGGACCCGCTGTTCACCGGACTCAGCACCGGCTACGGCACCTGGATCCAAGGTGAAGTGGCCGGCAATTACGCCGGCCCGTTCAACAGCAACACCGGGGTCCACCATGTCGGCCTCAAAGCCACGCCATTGGAAAACCTGACGATTGCGGCGCTGTACTTCGATTTCAATACCCTGCGCAAGCACGATGCGCTGAACCTGGACGCTCGCGAGTTGGACCTCTACGCCGAATGGGCCGTCAACAGCCACCTGATCATCAGCCCGCTGGTGGGCCTCTACCAACCGAAAAAGGGCGCTGACACCGGCGGCAACCAAGTCGGTGGCAACGGCACCAACCTTTACAGCCAACTGACCGTGGCCGTACCCTTCTGAGCCCTTTCAGGCGCTGCCCCGCGCAGCGCCTGCGGCACGCTAGGGTGTGTGCTGATGCAGCATGCTCCCTTGCCACATGCAGCAATCAGCAATCAGCAATGACGGATCAGTTGCTTCAATACCGTCTTGAACGTTTCGATCTGCGCCTCAGTGAACTCAGCGAATACCTTGTCCTGCTGTTCGCGCGCAATCGCCCACAGGTCTTCGGTTTGCTCCACGCCCGCAGCGGTCAGGCGCACGCCGCTGTCGTCGTCGCTCACCAGCCCCTTGCGCTTGAGGTTGGCCACGGCTTCGTCGATTTCGCGCACCGGCATAGCCACCTCGCGTAGCAGGTCGCCGGCGCTCAGCCGGGCGTCGTTCTCCAGCACCATCAGCATGCGCGCCTCGTTGGTGCGCAGGCCGGTGGACAGTTGCCGGGGTTGGTAGGCCGATTGGTAGGCGCGCACCGCCTGGGTCATCAGGTAATACAGGTTGTGGCTCAGGCGCCCCTGGAAATGGCTGCTCGGCGGCTGGCTGTCGTCACGCTTGGTCATGCGCGTGTGGGGTAGGACCATCGAGTAGGCGCCCTGGTGATAGAGCAGCGGCGCACGCCCGAAGTCATCGAACGCCACCACCTTGCCGATCATGATCCAGTGATCGCCGCCGTCCACCTGCTGGTAGTTCTCACAGTGAAACCGCGCCGAACAATCGGCGAACACCGGCGCGCCACCCTCGCCTGGCTGGTACTCGATCTCGGCGAAGCGATCGTCCTTGGGCCGGGCAAAATTGTTCGACAGGTCGATCTGGTCCGCCGCGAGCACGTTGACCGCGAAATGACTGGCCTGCTCGAACACTTCATGGCTGTTGGAGCGTTTGTCGATACTCCATAACACCAACGGTGGGTCGAGCGACACGGAGTTGAAGCTGTTAGCGGTGACGCCCACCTTGCGCCCGCTGGCGTCGGCGGCGGTGACCACGGTCACGCCGGTGGCAAAGTTGCCCAAGGCGCGGCGAAAGGCGCGTGGGTCGAAGGTCGATTCAGACATGCAAGACTCCCGGGCTGCGTCAGGCGCAGCCCTGATTGTTGTTATCAAAGACGGGTTCAGATCATGCTCGGGTCGGGCTCCAGGCCCATCAGCTCGCGGCCGAGGATCTGCGCGCACACGTCGTAGTCGGTGTAGGCATGGGCGCCGGTCATGTGCGAGTCACGGAACAGGCGCTGCATCTCGTTGTGTTCGAACCAGGCATTGCCGCCGGCGGCTTCAAACAGGCGATCCACCGCCTGGATGCACATCTTGGTGGCGTACGCCTGGTTGGTGCGCCAGAACGCCAGGGTTTCGCGGCTGGGGTAGCGCTGCTGCTCACTGTGCTCGGCATGATCGGCCCAGGTCTTTTCAAGAAACGCACGCGCGGCGCCCACTTGATGCGTCGACTCGGCCAGCCGCATCAACGCCGGCGTGGCCGCGCCGACCGCCGCCCCGGTGTAGGCGCGCACGCGGGTCTTGGTCTTTTCGCGGAACACATCGAGCATGCGCTCGGCGACGCCCAGGCTCACGGTGGAAAAGCCGCTGGCAAAATACGGACGGTACGGCGAGTAGAACACCTTGCTGTCGGGGTACAAGCCAAAGCCCGCGGACTTGCCCTCCATCATGTCCTTGGCCTTCTGGATACGGTGCTCCGGCACCCAGGCCTTGTCGATGAGCAGGGTCTTGGTGCCGCTACCTTTCATGCCGGCGGCAAACCAGTCGTCGCGGATCTGATAGTCACTGCGCGGCAGCACGGCGAAGCAATAGTCCTGCGTGCCTTCGGCATTGGGCCGGCGGAAACCGACAATCGCCCACTCGGCATGGTCGCAGCCGCTGCTCCAGCCCATCTCACCGCTGAACAGCACGCCGCCCTCGACCTCTTCGGTACGCCCAAAGGGCGCGATGCTGCTGCTCGCCGTGGCGTTCGGGTCGGTGCCCCAGACTTCCTGTTGCAGGGTGGCCGAGAACAGCGCCAGCTGATGGCTGTGGGTGCACAACAAGCTCATGGCCCAGGCGGTACTGGCACATGCCCCGGCGAGCGCGGCGATGCAGTCGGCAAACTGTGGCAGCGACAACTCCATGCCGCCGAACGCCTTGGGCTGGAACGCACGATGCAGGCCGATGCCCTTGAGCAACGCCATATTCTCGGCGGGCACCTGGCGGTGCTGTTCAGCCTGCGCAGCATTGGCCGCGATGGTCGGCAGGATGGACTTGAGGTCTTCAAGGAGCGGGTTTGGCTTTTTCATGGATGGCCCTGCTTATTATTGGATGTCCGGACAACCACAGGAATCGAGGCGGGGCGCCGGATGCAGGGCCAGTATGGCGGGCGCCCCTGGGGCATAAAATGCACGTTCCACAGCCAAGATTGCACTTTTCATAGGCCTGGCAGCCACAGACATAGCACGCGGCAGGCACAGTCAAGCCTGGCATGAAGCGGTGGCTTAACCTCGGGGTTTTCTTTGTTCACGACCAGGAAAACCCCATGAGCGATATTCCACTGCTGCCTCAGGTCGAAGCGTTTTTGCGTCGACAACACGCGCTGTTTATCGACGGTGGCTACGTACAGAGCCACTGCGGCCAGACGTTGGAGGTGATCAACCCGGCCACCGGCCAAGTCATCGCCCAGGTCGCCGACGCCGACGCGGCCGACATCGACGCAGCCGTGGCCTCCGCGCGCCGTGGTTTCAAACAATGGTCCCAGGTCGCCCCGGCGACACGCGGCACGGTGTTGTTCAAACTGGCCGACCTGCTAGAGCAGCACCGCGAAGAACTGGCGCAGATCGAAACCTGCCAATCGGGCAAGATCATCCAGATTTCCCGCGCCTTCGAAGTCGACCAGGCCGCGCATTTTTTGCGCTACTACGCCGGCTGGGCCAGCAAAATCACCGGGCAGACCATCACTCCCTCACTGCCCTCGTTCGCCGGTGAACGCTACACCGCCTTCACCCTGCGCGAGCCGGTCGGGGTGGTGGTGGGGATCGTGCCGTGGAATTTCTCCACCATGATCGCGCTGTGGAAACTCGCTTCGGCGCTGGTGACCGGTTGCAGCATCATTATCAAGCCCAGTGAGTTCACGCCGCTGACCATCCTGCGCATCGCCGAACTGGCGATGGAGGCCGGGCTGCCGCCGGGTGCGCTCAACGTATTGACCGGTGCTGGCCTGGTGGGCAAAGGGCTGGTCGAACACCCCGGCACCAACAAGGTGTCGTTTACCGGCTCGGTGCCCACCGGCATTGCCGTGGGCCAGAGCGCCATGGGCGCCGGGCTGACCCGCGCCACCCTGGAACTGGGCGGGAAAAACTCGGCGGGGTTCCTGCCCGATGTGGACCTGGAAACGGCGGTCAACGGCATCATCGAGGCGGGCTTTTTGCACTCCGGGCAAATCTGCGCCGCGGCCGAACGCTTCTTTGTGCATCGCTCGCAGATCGACGCGGTCATGGACAAACTGGCGCAGCGCTTGAGCGCGCTGAACATCGGTTCGCCGCTGGATGAGCGCACCGAGTTCGGCCCGGTCGCCAACCGTCAGCATCAACTCAAACTGGGCGCGTTCTTTGACAAGGCACGAGCGCAAAACAACCGCATCGTGCACGGCGGCAGGCTGCTTGACCGGCCGGGTTGCTACGTCGAACCGACGATCATCCTGGCCAATGGGGTCAACGACACCTTGCTCAACGAAGAGACCTTTGGCCCGATCGCTACGTTTTTGCCGTATGACACTGAGGAGGAACTGCTGGCGTTGATGAACAACACGCCCTATGGCTTGAGCGCCAGCCTGTGGACTAATGATTTGGGCAAGGCGCTGCGGATGGTGCCGGCCATTGAAGCGGGTACGGTGTGGGTGAATATGCATACGTTGCTGGACCCGGCGGTGCCGTTTGGGGGCAGCAAGTGCTCGGGGGTGGGCCGGGAGTTTGGCGGCGCGTTTATCGAGGAGTACACCGAGTTGAAGTCGGTGATGATTCGTTACTGACGATAATCCGGCTATACCGGGAACCAAATGTAGGAGGGGGCTTGCTCCCGATAGCGGTGTGTCAGTCAATGGATCTGTCACTGACCCACTGCTATCGGGAGCAAGCCCCCTCCCACATGGACCTCACTAATGGATCCACTAATTAATAGGCTGTTCGATAATCGCCCATTAAACCCCCTTTCACAGCTTGACTACCCCCTACCCCTCCAATCTAATGGATCCAACAAATAAAAATAATCCATTGCCTGGAGAGTCACCATGTACCCCAAGAACACGTGGTATGTCGCCTGCACCCCCGATGAAATCGCGCACAAGCCGCTGGGCAGGCAGATCTGCGGTGAAAAAATGGTGTTTTATCGTGGCCTGGAAGGCGCGGTGGTGGCGGTCGAGGACTTCTGCCCCCATCGTGGCGCGCCGTTGTCGTTGGGCTATGTCGAGAACGGCAACCTGGTGTGCGGCTATCACGGCCTGGTGATGGGCTGCGATGGCAAGACGGTTGAGATGCCTGGCCAGCGGGTACGCGGTTTTCCCTGCAACAAGACCTTCGCGGCGGTTGAGCGCTACGGCTTTATCTGGGTATGGCCGGGTGATCAGGCCCAGGCCGACCCTGCGCTGATTCATCACTTGGAATGGGCCGTGAGTGACGAGTGGGCGTATGGCGGCGGGCTGTTCGATATCCAGTGCGATTACCGCCTGATGATCGACAACCTGATGGACCTGACCCACGAAACCTACGTGCATGCCTCCAGCATCGGCCAGAAGGAAATCGACGAGGCGCCGCCCGTGACCACGGTGGAAGGCGACGAAGTGGTCACCGCCCGGCATATGGAAAACATCATGGCGCCGCCGTTCTGGCGCATGGCCCTGCGCGGCAATAACCTGGCCGATGACGTGCCGGTGGATCGCTGGCAGATCTGTCGCTTTACCCCGCCCAGCCATGTGCTGATCGAAGTCGGCGTGGCCCATGCCGGCAAGGGCGGTTACCACGCCGCGCCCGAACACAAGGCGGCGAGCATTGTGGTGGATTTCATCACCCCGCAGACCGACACGTCGATCTGGTACTTCTGGGGCATGGCGCGCAATTTCAACCCTCGTGATGAAGCACTCACCGCCAGCATTCGCGAAGGCCAGGGCAAGATTTTCAGCGAAGACCTGGAGATGCTCGAACGCCAGCAACAGAACCTGCTCGCTCACCCGACGCGCAACCTGCTCAAGCTGAATATCGACGCTGGTGGCGTGCAGTCGCGCAAGGTCCTGGAGCGCCTGATCGCGCGCGAACGCGCCGGAGCGCCATCATGATCGAGGTGGTGGTGACGTCGCGGCGCGTCGAGGCGCTGGACATTTGCAGCTATGAACTGGCCCGTGTCGATGGCGCACCCTTGCCGCCGTTCAGTGCCGGGGCGCATATCGATGTGCACCTGCCCGATGGGCTGACCCGCCAGTATTCCCTGTGTAATCACCCTGAGGAACGCCATCGCTACCTGATCGGCGTGCTCAATGACCCTGCCTCGCGGGGCGGCTCGCGCAGCCTGCACGAACAGGTGCATGAAGGCGCCCGCCTGACCATCAGCGAACCGCGCAACCTGTTCCCGTTGGTCCATGAAGCCCGGCGCAGCCTGTTGTTCGCCGGTGGCATCGGCATCACGCCGATATTGTGCATGGCCGAACGCCTGGCCCAGGGCGGGGCCGACTTCCAATTGCATTACTGCGCCCGCGCCAGTGAACGCGCGGCGTTTGTGCAGCGCCTCAAGGATTCGTCGTTTGCCGAGCGGGTATTCCTGCATTTCGATGAGCAACCCGACACGGCGCTCAATACCGCCCAGGTACTGGCGGCACCGGCGGACGACGTGCACCTGTATGTCTGCGGCCCCGGCGGCTTCATGCAGCATGTGCTCGACAGCGCCCGCGCCCAGGGCTGGCAGGAGGACTGCCTGCACCGCGAATACTTCTCGGCGGCGCCGGTGGACAACAGCCTGGACGGCAGCTTTTCGGTACGGATCGCCAGCAGCGGCCAAGTCTATGAGGTACCGGCCGACAAGAGCGTGGTCCAGGTGTTGGAACACCACGGCATCGAGATTGCCGTGTCCTGCGAACAAGGCATCTGCGGCACCTGCCTGACCCGCGTGCTGGAAGGCATACCGGAACACCGCGACCTGTTTCTCACCGAGCAGGAACAAGCCCTGAATGACCAGTTCACGCCGTGCTGCTCACGCGCAAAAACCGCGCTGCTGGTGCTCGATATCTGAACCGCGTCACGACGCGGGCAAGATCACCTTCATGCGTGCATCGGCGGTGGCGCTGCTGAAGATCTCGGCGTAGCGCAAGGTTGCATTGGCGTGTTCGCGCATGATGGCTTCGGCCCGGGCGCCCTGGCGATTGACCAGGGCGTCGAACACCGAATGGTGTTGCATGTGGGCATAGTTGAAGCGCCGGTATTCGCGGGCCATGTCCTCACGGTCCACCGCCAGCGCCGTCACCGAGGCGAACGGCAGGTGATCGTTGCGCGCCAGCGCATCGGCAATCGCCGGGTTGTGGCTGCCTTCGACGATGACCTGGTGAAAACGCATGTTCAGGTCGTGGTAGACCTCCAGGTCGTCCTCGGTGACGTAGCCCTTGTCGAACAGTTGATCGCCTTCGACCAGGCAACGCTCAAGCACCCTGCGCGCCTCGTCGGACAAGCCCCGCTCAGCGGTCTGGCGCGCCGCCAGGCCTTCAAGCACACCGCGCACTTCGACCGCCCCGGCAATATCGTCGGGGCTGACCGAACGCACCTGATACCCGCGCCCGCCAAACGGCACCAGCAACCCTTCCTGCTCCAGGGTACGGAACGCCATGCGTACCGGCATGCGCGACACACCAAAGCGTTGCGCCGTGGGGATCTCCATCAAGCGCTCGCCTGCCGCCAACTCGCCGCTGGCAATCATCTTGCGCAGCGCAACCAGCACCAATTGACCGGGCTTACTCATCCAGGCAACTTCCAGAAAACGTGGGCCGCCATAGTACCGCAAGCCTGCGGTGCCGTCAGACGAACGCCAGAGCCAGAACAGACGGAGGTCTACCTGATGTATGGAGATCAAAATGTGGCAGGGGCTTGCCCCCGATGGCAGTCTGTCAGCCGACCACTGAGTGATTGATGCACCGCTATCGGGAGCAAGCCCCCTCTCACATTTAGATCGCGCGATGTCAGTCAGATAGTTGCCGGCTCCCGAGCCGTCACGGGTGCCAGGCCGGGTTTTCGATCAACAACGCCATCCCCTGCCCGCCCCCCACGCACGCAGCCGCAATCCCATAACGCAAATGGTGCCGACGCAGTTGCCGAGCCAGGCTCATGACCAGCCGCAGCCCGGTGGCGGCCAACGGATGCCCGAGCGCAAGGGAGCCGCCCTCGACGTTAAGCCGTGTGCTGTCCAGTTCCAGCGCCTGGGCCACCGCCAGCACCTGCGCGGCCTGGGCCTCGTTGATCTCGAAGCGGCCGATATCGCCCTGGCTCAGCCCGCTGCGTTGCAACAGCAGGCGAATCGCCGGGGCCGGGCCGATGCCCATGAACTCCGGGGCCACCCCCACCACCGCACTGGCCACCAGCCGGGCCAGCGCCGGGCGCGTGCTGTCGCAGGCTCGCCCTACCAGCGCCGCCGCCGCGCCGTCGACCACCGCACAACTGTTGCCGGCGGTTTGCACACCGTCGGCATGAATCGCGCGCAAACGCGCCAGGGCGCCCAGGTCGGTAGGCCGTGGGTGGCTGTCCACGCTGACCGTACCGGCCTGGCGCGCCAGGCTGATCCCCCTCGGCTGGTACCCCTCAAGTTCGAATACCTGGCTCTCCACCGCCACGATCTCTTCCACCCAGGCCCCATCACGTTGCGCCTGCAATGCGCGCTGATGACTGTCGCAGGCATACCGATCCACCGCCTCGCGGCTCAAGCCGTATCGGCGCGCCAGGTTGTCGGCGGTGGCGATCATGTCCACCGCCGGGGCCGGGTCGTACAGCGCCTCCCAGAGGAAATCCTTGAATTGCACCTCGCCCCCCAGGCGAAACCCGCCCCGGTGGGTGTAGGCGGCAATCGGGTTGCGCGACATCGACTCAGCCGCCACGCACAACGCCAGTTGCGTCCCATCGCGCAGTTGCCCGGCGGCCTGGCGCAACAGCTCGAAACCGGTGGCGCAGATGCGCTGCACCCCCAGCGCCGGGACCGCTTGCGCCACACCGCTGTACAACCCGATATGCCGTGGCAGCAAGTAGGCATCGAAACTGGCCTGGGCCATGGAGCCGGCCAGTACGCTGTCCACCGCCTGCGCTTCGATGCCGGCGCGGGCCAGCACCTCGCGGCCGACCTTGATGCCCAGGTCGATCGGCGA
Source organism: Pseudomonas asgharzadehiana (assembly GCF_019139815.1). Taxonomy (NCBI): domain Bacteria; kingdom Pseudomonadati; phylum Pseudomonadota; class Gammaproteobacteria; order Pseudomonadales; family Pseudomonadaceae; genus Pseudomonas; species Pseudomonas asgharzadehiana. The sequence goes on along the minus strand of NZ_CP077079.1, from coordinate 2,562,245 downwards.
CACTTGCGACAGCGCCCCGCCAAGGTCGACCCAGGGCGTGCGCACCGCGTCGAAAATCGCTACATCGGCAAACGCCGCGTACTGCCCGGCGCCGCTCACGCCTTGGGCTCGGCGCGCAGGATCGTCGGGTCTTCACCGCGATACAACGCCTCGACCTTGGCCGCGCGCCATTGCAGCACTGCGCGCTGGTTGATCGAGCCTTTGTCGGTGATTTCGCCACGGTCGATGGACGCCGGTTCGTCGAGCACGGCAATCCACTCCAGGCGGCTGGCATTGCCGGTGGCTTCGCGGTTGAGGCGCTGCAACCAGTCGCCGAACCACTGGCGCACCGGCGCGCTGGCCAGTACCTCGGCGTCACTGGCATCAACGCTCAAGCCCGCCAGGCGACGGCATTCGTAGGGCCTGGGAAAAACCAGGGCCCCCAGGCATTCACGGTCCGGCGCGGCGATCACCAGGTCCTGCACGTACGGCGAGCCTTCGAGCACCGCGCGATTGCGCAACGGGCCGACGCTGACAAACACCCCGGAAGACAGCTTGAAGTCCTCGGCCATGCGCCCGTCGAACATCAGCCCCAGTTGCGGCCGCTCAGGGTCGGCGAGCTTGATCGCATCGCCCGAACAGTAAAAACCCTGCTCATCGAATACTTCGGCGGTTTGCTCGGGCGCCCGCCAGTAGCCCGGCATGATGTGCGGCCCGCGAAAGCGCCCTTCGAACTTACCGTCCAGCGGCACCAGGCGCACCTCGCACCCCGGTGCCGGCAAACCGATGTAACCGGCCATCGACAATGGCCCGGTGGTGAAGGTGCAGGACGGCGCGGCTTCGGTCATGCCCAGCCCGGCCATCATGCGGATGCGCTCGCCACAGTGCTGCTCGGCCACTCGGTCGAGGCGGTCCCAGACCCGTTGCGAGAGACCGGCGGCCGCAAAAAAGAACAGCTTCATTCGCGCAAAAAAGCGCTCGCGCAACTCGGCGTCCTGTTCCAGGGCCGTGACCAGCTCTTCCCAGCCCTTGGGCACGGTCAGGTAGGCGGTGGGCGAAATCTCCTTGAGATTGCGCAGGGTCTCGGCAATGCCCTGGGCGGTGGGTTTGCCATTGTCCAGGTAAAACGTGCCGCCGTTGTAGAGCACGATGCCGACGTTGTGGCTGCCGCCAAAGGTGTGATTCCACGGCAGCCAGTCCACCAGCACCGGCGGTTCCTCGCCAAACACCGGAAACGTCTGCAACAGCATCTGCTGGTTGGCGCAGAGCATGCGTTGGGTGGTGACCACCGCCTTGGGCAACTTGGTCGAGCCGGAGGTGAAGAGAAATTTGGCGATGCTGTCCGGCCCGGTGGCGTCAAACGCCGCCTCGGCCTCGGCGCCACCCGGCGTTTGCAGCAGGCTCGCAAAGCTTGCCTGGCTGCGCCCCGACACTTGGCCGCGCACGCAGATCAGCGGGGTGTCGGCCGGCAACACGGCGTCGATCGCGCGCTGGTATGCCAGCGCATCACTGACGAACACCAGCCCCGGCTGCAGCAGGTCGCACACATGCCGCAGCTTGGCGAAATCCTGGGACAACAATGAGTACGCGGGCGACACCGGGCAATAGGGAATACCGGCATACATGGCGCCGAGCGCGAGCTGCAGATGCTCGATATCGTTGCCCGACAGCAGCGCCAACGGCTTGTGCGCCGACAGCCCATAACCGAGTAAACCCTGGGCAATGGCGCGCACGCTGTCGAGCATTTCCCGGTAGCTGACGCGGCGCCACGCGCCGTCGGCCTGGCGTGCGGCGATAAAGGTTTGCTCGGGCCGCACCTGCGCCCAATGCACCAGCCGGTCGAGTAAGCGCGGCGGCAACTCGGCCAGGGGTTCCAGGGAACGCATATGCAGCACGCCCTGTTCTTCAGTGACCTCGACCGGCGCATGGCCGATGGACACCGCGCGGTATCGCGGCGGGTGCTGCTCGGGCTGGGGTTGCGCTCTGAATTCGGAACTCACAAGGATGTCCTCCGTCAAGGCGGGCCAACGCCGCCTTGTTATTGTTAGGTCGCGATGCCTGCTCAGATCGGATAGTGCCGTGGCCCGTTCTGCAAGGTCACCCAGCGCAGTTGCGTAAAGTGTTCAATCGCAGCCTTGCCGCCGAAACTGCCGTAGCCGCTGGACTTGACCCCGCCGAAGGGCATCTGCGCTTCGTCATGCACGGTCGGGCCGTTGATGTGGCAAATGCCCGACTCCACCCGTTGCGCCAGCGCCAGGGCACGCCCGGTGTCGCGGCTGAAGATCGCCGCCGACAGGCCAAATTCGGAGTCATTGGCCAGGCGCAGCAGCGCTTCATCACCCTCACCACGCAGCAGCACCGCCACCGGGCCGAAGGACTCTTCGCGGTACAGGCGCATGTGTTCGGTGACGCCATCGATCAGCGTCGGTTGCAGAATGCTGCCGTCCAGTTGCCCACCCGTCACCAAGCGTGCGCCTTTGCTCAGCGCGTCGTCGATCAGCGCCTTGATGCGCGTTCCGGCGCTGGCATCCACCAGGGAACCCAGCACAGAATCCGGCGCAGCGGGATCGCCCGCGTGCAGGGTCGCGACCTTGGCCGCCAGCTTGGCGACAAACGCATCAGCGACCTTGGCGTCGACAATCAGGCGTTCGGTGGACATGCAGATCTGCCCCTGATTGAAATAGGCGCCAAAGGCCGCCGCCGCTACCGCCGCATCCAGGTCAGCGTCGTCGAGCACCAGCAACGGCGCTTTACCGCCCAGTTCCAGCAACGCCGGTTTGAGGTGACGTGCCGCTAGCTCGCCGACAATCCGTCCGACATGGGTGGAGCCGGTGAAGTTGACCCGCCGCACCGCCGGGTTGGCGATCAGCCGTTCGACGATGGCGGCGGCATCCGCCGGGGCATTGCTGATCACATTGACCACGCCATCGCCAAGGCCGGCGTCTTGCAACACCTGGCCGATCAGACGGTGCACCGCCGGGCTCAACTCCGACGCCTTGAGCACCACGGTGTTGCCGCAGGCCAGCGGCATGGCGATGGCGCGGGTGGCGAGGATGACCGGGGCATTCCACGGCGCGATGCCCAGCACCACGCCGCACGGCTGACGCAAGGCCATGGCGAAACTGCCGGGCACATCGGAGGGGATCACGTCGCCCGTGATCTGGGTGGTCATCGACGCGGCTTCGCGCAGGATGTTGGCCGCCAGGCGCACGTTAAAGCCATACCAGTTGGCCATGGCGCCGGTCTCGCCGGCAGCGGCGATAAATTCGGCGCTGCGCGCCTGCAAGTGTTCGGCGGCAATGAGCAAACGCGTGCGGCGCTCGTTGGGCGCCAGCGCCGCCCATGTGGGGAACGCGGCCTGGGCAGCGGCCACGGCGGCGTCGGCGTCGTCCAGGGTGGCGGCGGCCACCCGCGAGACCACGTCACCGGTCACCGGGTTGCGACGCTCAAAGGTTCGACCGTCGCGGGCAGGGCACGACTGGCCGCCAATCAGTAGGGGCACGTCCAGCATGGTGATTCCTCTTTATTATCTTTATCGGGAATACGTTCAGCTTCGGTCACAGCAGCGCGGCCCGAGGGCCGCGTGTCTCAGCGTTTATACGCCTGCAGGCCAGGCTTGATGCTCTTGTCGTCGAGGAACTGCTTCATACCCTGCTCGCGACCGCCCTCGGTGTCGAGCAAGCGCGACTGATCGAGCTTGGCGTAGAGGTAATCCTCGTTCTGCTCCCAGGTCAGTTCGCGGCAACGTTTGAAGCCATGTTTGGCCGCACGCAGCACCACCGGGTTTTTCTCCAGCAGGTTACGCGCCAGCTCAATGGTGACTTCGCGCAGCTGGGCCAGCGGTACGCTCTCGTTGACCAGGCCCATTTCGGCGGCTTTGCGCCCGTCGAAGGTCTTGCCGGTCATGATGTAGTACAGCGACTGGCGATGGCCCACGGTGTCGGCCATGGCCTTGCTTACCAGGTTGCCCGGCGGGATGCCCCAGTTGATTTCCGAGAGGCCGAAGGTGGCTTCGTCGGCGCAGATCGCCAGGTCGCATGCCACCAGCGGGCTGAAGCCGCCACCGAAGCACCAGCCATTGACCATGGCGATGGTCGGCTTGGCGTACATGCGCAGCAACTTCCATTGCCATTGCGAGGCTTCGCGGCGGATTTTTTCCTGGAGGATTTCCGGGCCGGCGTCCACTTCGCGAAAGTATTCCTTGAGGTCCATGCCCGCGGTCCAGGCTTCACCGGCGCCGGTCAGCACCAGAACACCGGCGGCCGGGTCCTGCTCGAGGGTCTCCAGCACGTCGATCATTTCCCGGTTGAGGGTCGGGCTCATGGCGTTGCGTTTTTCCGGACGATTGAGAATGACCCAGGCAATGCCTTCCTCGATCTCGACTTTGACGGTGGTCCAACGGCCTTCGTAATTGCTCATGGCGGTACGCTCTTGTTCTGGTGTGAAGATGATTCGAAATTAAACCGCAAATATAGTTATGTCAATTAACTATTAATCCAGATAACCACTATTTTTCGCGCCGGCACCCAGGTTTTTTTCGGGCGGCGTAAAAAGCCGGCATAGCCATTGCTCGCCAACCCCGGCAAACTAGATAGCCTTCTTAACCGCCACCTTCTGAGGACTGCACTGCCCATGGCCAAGCCTTCCAACATCGCCGCCAGCCAGGCCCTACCCGACCACGACGAGGGGCGGCCGCCGCTGGATTCAGCCCTGGACGATCTGATCGGTTATGCCATGCGCCGCGCCCAGCTCAAGCTGTTCCAGAACCTGATCAGCCGGCTGGCGGACCACGACCTGCGCCCCGCGCAGTTCTCGGCCCTGGCGATCATCGAGCAAAACCCAGGGCTGATGCAGGCCGACCTGGCGCGCGCCCTGGCCATCGAGCCGCCCCAGGTGGTGCCGTTGCTGAACAAACTGGAAAGCCGCGCCCTCGCCGTGCGCGTGCGTTGCAAACCGGACAAGCGCTCCTACGGGATCTTCCTCAGCAAACCCGGTGAAGCGCTGCTCAAGCAACTCAAGGACATCGCCACGCAAAGCGACCTGGACGCCACCGCAGCCCTGGACGTCGAGGAACGTGCAGAGCTGCTGCGCTTGCTCAAGAAGGTCTACCAGGACGGATGACCTACCACAGCGCCACGGTGTAGAGCACCAGGAAGCGGGTCTGGTTTTCATCGCGAAACGCCGCGCCACCAGGGAAGTCGTTACGGTAGATCGACTTGCGCGCCATCAGCCCGAGGTTTTTCAGCGGGCCACTCTGGATCACGTAGCCCAGTTCCATCTGGAACTCGCGCTCCTTGCGCTCCTCGGCATTGAAGGCTGCCAGCTCAATGTTGTCACCCCGCACATAGCGCAGCCGGGTCTTCAGGCCCGGCACGCCCGACGCGGCGAAATCATAGTCATAGATGGCCTGCCAGGTGCGCTCCTTGGCGTTGAGAAAGTCCGAACTCATGGTCAGTTCGCTCATGCCCATCAATTCGGTGCCGGAGATATAGGGCGTGGCCGTCTCCCCACTGGAACGCATGTAGCCCAGGCTGACCCGGTGGCCGCCCAGGCGGTAGCCGAACAGCGCCGAGAGGTTGCGGTTGTCGACCTTGCCGGCCTTGGCGCTGCCGTCCTCGCGGCTGAAGAAACTGCGCAGGTCGCTGGTGAACACGCCATCGCCCACCGGCAGGTTGTGCAGCAACGCCAGGGTGTCCTGCTGGTACAGGTCCGCCACTTCGGCGTGGTACGCGCGCAGGCTGAGGTCCTTGTTGACCTGGTAATCGCCGCCCACATACGCCAGGTGCGAGGTGGTGGCCGTGGCATTGAAACGCCGGTTGGGCGAGGCAATGGTCATGGCCTGGTAGTCGGTGGAGTCGCGCTTGTTGATGCGGTCGATGTAACCGGTGTTAAGCGTCAGGCCGTCGATGTCCTTGGAGCTCAAGGTGGTGCCGCGAAAGGTTTGCGGCAGCAGGCGCGACGGGCTGGCAAACGCGAACGGCAGGAAGATCGACACGTCGCCGGCCTTCACCGTGGTTTGCGCAAACCGCAGTTTGGCCGTCGGCGCCAGGCGCGAATATTCATCGGCGGCACGCTTGTCGCCGGCCGACACCGGCAATAATTCGGTGCCGCTGCGGTCCGGCGACGAGTCCAGCTTGACCCCCATCAACCCACGCACATCCAGGCCAAAGCCCAGCGGGCCAGGGGTATACCCCGATTCCAGGTTGAGGATGAACGCCTGCGCCCATTCCCGCGCGGCGGTCTTGGCGCCGTCGTCCTTGTAGTCACGGTCCAGGTAGTAATTGCGCAGCGTGAGGGTGCCATGGCTGTCGTCGATAAAGCCCGCCGCCCAGGACGGCGCTGGCAGGGCACTCAACATCAGCAACGCGCTGATCAGGCGTGGAGCGCTGTGAGGCACACAGCAGGCGGCCGCAACGGCGCCGGTGGGAAGTTTCGGCATGTTCGATGTCCATTTTTTGTTGTTGTTTTCGGGGCGGCACGCGCTTGGTCCAAGCGGCTTCGCGAATAGAGAATGGAAACAGCAGGCGGCACTCGTCAACAGCCACTGACCGATAATCGAACATTAATAAACGTATCTATTTGGCATTTTCCTACGCGCGCTAATCTCAAACGGCCGGGGTAGACGGCTCTTTTCATGATGGCGTGCGCAGATCCGCCGCCCTTCTTTTTATAGTTATATTTGTTATCTTAATTGCCAGCGGCCGGCCAGGCTCGCCACAACAAAAACAACAATGAGGTTTGCCCATGAACAGTCCATCGCGTCGTTCGACGCTGACGATCGCTCTGTGTTTTATCGTTGCGCTGATCGAAGGCTTCGACCTGCAAGCGGCCGGCACCACCGCCGCAGGGTTGCGCCACAGCTTTGCCCTCGACCCGAAAATGCTTGGCTGGGTGTTCAGCGTCGGGATCATCGGCCTGCTGCCGGGCGCGTTCTTTGGCGGCTGGATCGCCGACCGTATCGGCCGCAAGAAAATCCTGGTGATGGCGGTGCTGCTGTTCGGGCTGTTCTCCCTGAGCACCGCGTTTGTCGACAGCTACGGCAGCCTGTTGCTGGTGCGCTTCCTTACCGGCCTGGGCCTGGGTGCTGCGCTGCCCAACCTGATCGCCCTGTGCGCCGAAGCGGTGAGCGAGCGTAACCGCGGCACCGCCATCAGCGTGATGTACTGCGGCGTACCGCTGGGCGGCGCATTGGCGGCGGTGGTGGCGATGTTTTCCAGTGAACACTGGCAAACCACGTTTATCATCGGTGGCCTCGCGCCCTTGCTGGCCGTGCCGTTGATGATCCTGCTGCTGCCTGAATCCAGCGCCTTTCGCCAACAATCGCCCACCACGCCCGGCGCCCGCGCCTCTACCCGCCAGGCCCTGTTCGGCGAAGGTCGCGCGCGCACCACACTGGCGTTGTGGCTCAGTTATTTCTTCACCCTGACCGTGATGTACATGCTGCTCAATTGGCTGCCGTCGTTGTTGCTGGAACAAGGCTTCAGCAAACCCCAGGCGGGCATGGTGCAGATGCTGTTCAATATCGGCGGCGCCCTGGGCTCGCTGCTCGGCGGCGTGCTGCTGGACCGCTGCAATGCGCTCAAGGTGGTGGTGTTCGTATACGTCGGTTTGCTGGGCGCGCTGGCGGGTGTCGGCCTGTCGGTGGGCATCGTGCCCATGGCCATCGCGGGCTTCGCCGCCGGTTTGTTCGTGATGGCCGCGCAACTGGTGCTATACGCCAGCGCCCCGCCCTCCTACCCCACTGCCGTGCGCGCCACGGGTGTCGGGGCGGCCGTGGCCATCGGGCGATTGGGCTCGGTGGCCGGGCCGCTGGCAGCCGGGCAATTACTGGCGGCGGGCGCCGGTACCACCGGCGTGCTGCTGGCGACTTCGCCAGGGGTGGTCATTGCCGCACTCACCATCATCAGCGTGATGGTGCGTACGGCGCCCCTGAACCTGCCCGGTACCTCGACCTCTAGAACTGATGCAGCCAGTTGAGCACCAGTTTGTTGCCCTGGGTACGGTTTTGCGCCTGCTGCTCAAAGTAGGCGTTCACTGACAGCACGTTTTCCTTGTTGAACGCGTAGACCAGGCCTGGGCCGATGGCCCAGACCTTTTCGCGACGCCCGCTCACCGCGTCCCCATCAACCTTGGTGTCGGTGATCTGCTTCAACCAGTAGCCGTTCAACCCCACGCTCAGCTGTTGGCTCACGGCGTATTGCAACGTCAGGTTGGCGTGCAACGCCTGGCCGGCCTGGGTGCTGGAGACATCGCCAAAGCCGGCCGCCGGCTCATCGTTCTTGCCATTCCACAGGTACATGAAGCGCCCACTGGCCGACCACGTGGGGTTGAACCAGTAGGTGGCTGCGTAGTACGGGTTGAATGACCAGAAGTTACTGCCGGGGTTGATCGAGCGCTTGCGATCATAGGCGCCCACCGGCACCGAGATGTCGGCCTCGACACGCTGGGTCAGCAGCGGGCTGCCGTCAGCGCGGCTCATGGTCGGCAGTTGCAGGAAAGGCCCGATCACCACATCGCCAAACCCCGCGCGGGAACTGAGCGCAGCATTGTCCAGACCGTCATCGACATCCACATGGGCCAGCGACGTATTGATCAGGGTAAGGCCCGGCATCGCGCCGTTGGCCAGGGGTTGGCCGACGTAAATGATCTGCGTGGTCGGCGCCACCACTTCGACGTCCTGGCGGGGCAGCGCCAGCTTGTTACCGTGGGCATCGTTGAATCGGCTGGCCCGGGAGTACGTCAGGTATTCCTCAAGGTACCAACCGGGCCCGGCGGGTGCCGGCGAGCCATCATAGAAACTGGTGCTGCCCAGGTTAAGTCCTGGCAGGTCGTAGGCGTATGCGGTCGACGACAGCGCGACAAACGTGGTGGCCGCAACCGTCCGCAAGATAGGCTTGAGCATCTTGTATGTCCTGTATTTTTGTTGTTGTTCAAGACCCCCGGCGCGTTGGCTGCGCACCGGGGCTTAACGGGGTGGCAAGGCCTACACGTAGGTGGCCGCCAAGCCGCCATCCACCGGCAGGTTGACGCCGTTGACCCAGCGCGCCGCGTCCGAGCAGAGGAAGGCAATCACCGCCGCCACCTCGTCGGCCATGGCCGGGCGAGTCATGCGCCGGCTGTCCTGGGCCACCCGCTCCGGGCCGAGCATGCTGACGAAGTCACCGAGGATCGGCGTGAACACCGGCCCCGGCGCGACGCAGTTGATGCGCACACCGTGATCGCGGAACCAGGCCTGGGACTGCGCAAAGCTCCAGACAATCAGCGCCTCCTTGAAGTACTGGTAACAGCTAGCCTGCTCGACCGGATGGTCGTTGAGCCATTGCTGCCCGGCGCGGTAGCTTGCAGTCGCCGCCAACGCCTTGTGCTGCGCCAGCCGTTGCGGCCACTGCGCGCCGAGGACCGAGGCGACATTGACGATGCTGCCGCCCACCGGCAGGCGGGGCAACAACGCTTGGGTGAGATGGCGCAGCCCCAGGTAATTGACCTTGGCCACCGCTTGCACCGGTGCCGTGCCGGGCACGCCGGCAATGTTGCAAAGCGCGTCGACCCGCGCCGGCAGGCGCGTCACCAAGGCATCAATGCTGGCAGGGTCGCCCAGGTCGGCCTTAAAAAAACCATCCAGGGTCAACTGCGGTTCATGGCGATCGACACCAATGACCGTGGCGCCCTGGAAGCGCGCAAGCCGTGCCAACTCGGCGCCAATGCCTGAGGCGACGCCGGTGACGACCAGGGTTTTGTTGTGCAGGTTCATAGTCAAGCCCTCTTGTTTTTGTATAGGCGTGGGTGCATCAAAACCGCGAGCCGGGGCTCAGAAAGGGTAAGTCGGCGCAGTGTTTTTCACGGTGACCCACTGCCACTGGGTGTACTCGTCCCAGTCGGCCGGCCCGCCGACACTGCCGCCATTGCCGGACGCACCGCGCCCACCGAAGGGGTTGATGCATTCGTCTGCCACGGTCTGGTCGTTGATGTGCAGCAAGCCGACGTCAAGCCGCTCGCCGATGGCCATGGCACGCCCCACCGACGGCGAGATGATGCCGGCCGAGAGGCCGTATTCCGTGCGGTTGGCCAGCTCGATGGCCTCCTCGTCCGTGGCAAAACTGACCAGCGTGGCCACCGGGCCGAATATTTCATCTTCAAAGGCGCGCATGCCCGGCCGCACGCCGCTGAGCACGGTGGGCTGGTAAAACAACTGGTCGTATTCGCCGCCGGCTTCCAGCCGCGCACCGGCTTGCAGGCTGTCGCTGACGATCTCGTGTACACGCTGCAATTGGCGCGCGTTGATCAACGGGCCGAGCGCGGCTTCACCACGGGCGGCATTGCCCACGGTCAGGGCCCGAGCCTTGTCCACCAGCTTGCGCGTGAAGCTGGCGGCAATCGATTCATGCACCAGGATCAACCCGGTGGCCATGCAGATTTGCCCTTGGTGCAGCCAGGCGCCCCAGGCGGCGTTGCTCGCGGCCAGGTCGAGGTCGGCGTCTTCGAGGATGATCAACGGGTTCTTGCCGCCCAATTCCAGCGCGACTTTTTTCAGGTGTCGTCCGGCCACCTCGGCGACTTTGCGCCCCGCCGCCGTGGAGCCGGTGAACGCGATCATCCGCACATTGGGGTCGCGGCACAGTGCCTCGCCCGCCGGCGCGGCACCCGGCAACACGTGCAGCAGGCCCTTGGGCAGGCCAGCCTCCTCGAACAGCCGGGCGATGAGGAACCCGCCGCTGACCGGGGTTTGCGGGTCCGGCTTGAGCACCACTGCATTGCCCGCGGCCAGGGCCGGCGCCACCGAACGCATCGACAGCACCAACGGGAAGTTGAACGGGGAAATCACCCCGACCACGCCATGGGGTTGGCGCCGCGCATACGACAAGCGTCCCGCCGCACTGGGCAGCACCAGCCCATGGGGTTGGGACAACAGCCCCGCCGCCTGATGCAGCAGCACAATCGCCTCGCGCACTTCGTGTTCGCCCTTGAACAGCGCCGCCCCGGTTTCCCGCGCGACATACAGCGCCAGTTCGGCAAAGGACTGCTGGGCCAGATCGGCCGCCCTGCGAAACACTTCGGCGCGCTCCCGTGGGCCGAGGGCGGCCCATGCCGGTTGGGCCAGGGCCGCGCTGCGGCTGGCAATGGCGACGTCGGCGGGGCTGGCCATGGCGCAACGCATCAAGGGTTCGCCGGTGGCCGGCTCGATAACAGGGACCGCAGCCCCCGAGGCGGGTATCCAAGCGCCGTTGAACAGGCACTCGGACTCAATGGCCCGCTGTAGCAGGTGGGTGGTTTCAGACACTGACATGGCAACTCCGGTTCTTGTAATTGTCATCGTCCGCACAGGGTGCAAACGCCGCCTCAAGCCTTGAGCAAAGGCTGTGCCGTTTGCACGCGCCGGCCGGAGCATCCGCCGGCGAAGGCTCTAGGCCGGGGCCTGCCGCACACTGCCCAGGCACGCCGCGCCCAGCGCCGAGAAAAACCGCAGCCTTGCCACTTGTTCAATTGATAAGGTTATGTTTAATAACTATCTCAGCGGTTACTCATATCGATCATTCGCTTTGCAGGGGCATAACAATGACTAATCCCCACGGCGCTGTGCCTGAACATCCGACGGCCACTGCGCCCTATCATCCGCGTGGCGACAGCCGCCAACTCAGCGACAACAGTTCGCCGACGCCGGCGGAACTGACCGACTGCCTGTTTTTTTCGCCCGAAGACGGACGCATCTGGCTCAACGACCAACGCATGCTGCTGCTGCACAGTTCCGCCTTCGGCACCCTGCGCGGGGAGGTCATCGAAAGACTCGGGCTGGAGCAGGCGCGCGGCCTGTTCACACGCACCGGTTACGCCTCGGGCTTGCGCGATGCGCGCCTGATCCGTGAACGCTGGCCCCAGGCCGATGCCGCTGCGGTGTTTCGCGCCGGCACGCACCTGCATACCCTGGAAGGCATGACCAAGGTAGAGCCGCTGCACTTCAAATTCGACGCTGACTCGGGGTTCTATGAAGGCGAGTTTCTGTGGCACCACTCGTGCGAGGCCGACGAACATGTCAGCGCCTATGGCATCGGCCAGGACCCGGTGTGCTGGACGGAAACAGGCTATGCCATCGGTTTCGTCAGCGGCCTCTTCGGGCAAATGGTGATTTTTCGCGAAGTGCAATGCCGTGGCATGGGCCACAGCAGTTGCCGGGTGATCGGCAAGACGGCCGAACAATGGGGCGACGTGGAACAGGACCTGCGCTACCTGAATGTATCCCAACCCATCACCAGCCCCGCCGTTACCACGCCCACCCCACCGCTCAATGAGGGCAGCAGGCTTGATGCGCCCCCACCGCTGATTGGCGCCAGCGCCGCCTTCAACGCCGCGACCCAAGCCCTGCAACGTGTCGCGCTGACCCCGGCGACGGTACTGATCAGCGGTGAGTCCGGCGTGGGCAAGGAGATGTTTGCGCGCCAGTTGCACCAACTCAGCGCCCGCCGCGACAACCCATTCGTGGCCCTCAATTGCGCGGCCATCCCCGACAACCTGATCGAGGCCGAGCTCTTCGGTGTGGAGCGCGGCGCGTATACCGGCGCCACGCATTCGCGTCCCGGGCGTTTCGAGCGCGCCCAGGGCGGTACGTTGTTCCTGGATGAAATCACCAGCCTCAGCCTGGCCGGGCAAAGCAAACTGCTGCGGGCCTTGCAGGAACGCGAGATCGAACGCGTCGGCGGCGTGCGCGGCATCAAGGTAGACGTGCGGGTGGTGGCCGCCACCAATATTGATCTGCGTAAAGCGGTGGCGGACGGCACGTTTCGCGAAGACCTGTTCTACCGGTTGAATGTCTACCCCATCGCCCTGCCGCCACTGCGCGAACGCCGGGATGACATCCCCCTGTTGATTAATGCGTTCCTCACACGGTTCTGCCAGGAATATGCACGCACGCACGCAGGCTTGACCATGCGCGCCCTGAAAGTCCTGCTGCGCTACGACTTCGCGGGCAATGTGCGCGAACTGCAAAACCTGATCGAGCGCGGCTTGATCGCCAGCGATGAGGGCCAAGCCATCGACTTGGTGCACCTGTTTCGCAACGAAGCCCTGCCCGCCGCTGCGTACAGCCTGGACGATCACGGCAGCCTGTCGAACAGCGGCCCGGTTGCGTGCCCCGCACTGCTGGACACCCTTGGCCAACTGGACCAGGGGTTTTCCATCGAAGGCCTTGAATCTCGCCTGATCAACGAAGCCCTGCAACGCAACGCCGGCAACCTGGCCGCCGCCGCCCGGCTGGTGGGGCTGAGCCGCGCCCAATTTGCCTACCGCTTGAAGAAACATCAGCGCCAAACCCGCTGAGTTTGCGCAGGCAAGCGCGCTGCCCGACAATCAGTGCTTTAAAAGCTTTACCCATTTAAGTATTTTGCTGGGGTAACGGGCGACCAGCGCCCTCTTTTTCCTCGTGACAAGGACCTCCCGTGAGCGGACTGCGTGAACGTCAGAAAGCCGAACGACGGCAAGCCATCAGCCAGGCAGCCATCGAACTGTTCGAGCGCCAGGGTTTCCAGAACACCACCATCGAACAGATCGCCAGCCAGGCCGGCGTGTCGCCGCCCACGGTGTTCAAGTACTTCGGCAACAAGCAGGAAATCATCCTCGAAATCCTGCACAACGCCGACCAGCGCGCCATCAGCGACACCCGCAGCCTGATCCAGGACATCCAGGACCCGGTCGATGCGATGTGCCATTTGGAGCGGCTGTTGACCGGTTACGCCTTGGAGGTCATGCACCCCAGCCTCTGGCGCGAACTGCTGCCGCTGATCCTGTTCGGTGGCAGCAATGAATTGCCCGCAGGCTATAGGGCCATGAACGATGCGCTCAGGGCCGAAATCAGCCAATTGCTCCGGGAACTGCAGCAAGCCGGCAAACTGCGCCCGCAACTGGATGTGGAACTGGCCGCGTTCCTGTTGAACGACTACTCACACCTGCAACTGTTCAGGCTGGTCAACCAGGAACAGCCGGATATCGAGGCGCACTCCTTGCAGGTCAGGCGCATCACCGAGTTGCTGTTTTATGGCATGCAGGCCTGATACCGGTAGCGGTAGGTCAGTGACCCATGTACTGACTGACCCATTGCTATCGGGAGCAAGCCCCCCTCCCACATTTAACTTGTGCTGTTTCTGGGGGCTCAGCGGTGCAGGTACGCCATAAGCCACCTGCTCGGCCGTCCCTGACCACCACAGCCCCCCCTCCTACATGGATGAATCCGCGACCCACCCCGTCAGCCGCGCTGCTCAGCGGTTGGTCTTGATGGCGGTCCAGGTACGGTTGCGGATGCGCTCCACCGCGGAGGGCACCGGCTCCAGGGCGAACAGGGTCTTGCGGGCCTCTTGCGGCACGTACATGTTGGGATTGTTGCGAATGCCGGCATCCACCAACGCGGTGGCGTCCTTGTTCGGGTTGGGGTAGCCGATCTGGTTGCTGATGCGCGCAATCACGTCCGGGCGCAGGATGTAATTGATGAACACGTGGGCCTCGGCAGTGTCGGGCGCATTGGCCGGGATCATCATCACGTCCGACCACATCGGCGCGCCTTCCTTGGGCAGCGCCATCGCGACCTTGACGCCCTTGCCGGCGGCATCGGCCAAGCGCGTGGCCAGGGCCACACCGCCGGACCAGCCCACGCCGATACAGATATCGCCATTGGCCAGGTCCATGCCGTAGCGCGACGAGTTGAAGTAGGTCACGTAGGGCCGGATCTTCATCATCAAGGCCTGGGCCTGGGGGTAGTCCTCACGTTTCTGGCTGTTGGGGTCCAGGCCTTTGTAGTGCAGGGCAATCGGCAGGATTTCATTACCGGCATCGAGAAAGCCCACGCCGCAACTGGCGAGCTTGGCGAGGTTTTCTTCCTTGAAAATGATGTCCCAGCTGTTCATCTGCACGTCCGGCCCCAACGCCTTGCGCACTTTGTCGACGTTGTAGCCGATCAGCGTGGTGCCCCACAGGTAGGGCGCGGCATAACGATTGCCGGTGTCGCCCACCACCTCCAGGGATTGCATGAACTGCGGGTCCAGATGCTGCCAGTTCGGCAACTGCCGGCGGTCCAGCGGTTGCACGGCACCGGCCTTGATCAAGTGCCCCAGGTTGGCGGTGCCGGGGAACACCACGTCATATCCCGAGTTGCCCGTCAGCAGCTTGGACTCCATGGTTTCGGCACTGTCGAACACGTCATAAATCGGGCGAATACCGGTTTCTTCCTGGAAGCTCTTGAGTACGTCAGGCGGCAGGTATTCGATCCAGTTGTAGATGCGCACGGTTCGTTCTTCGGCCAGGCAAAAACCGCTGATCAACAGCGAAGCAAGCGTGCCCAGCAAGGTGTTACGCAAAAAACCATTCATGATGAAAACACTCCAGCGCGGCCGCGATGGCTCGCAGCACTTAATAGCGATAGGTGAAATACAGCTCCAACGCACTGAACTTCTGGTCGTTGCCGAATACCTGCCTGGCAGCGGCCAGTGGCTTGACCCAGTTATACGACAGCGACGTATAGAACGACGGCGTGGGCGTCCAGTCGAGGAATATCACGCTCTCGTCGGCAAAGCGCCGGTCACTGACCGCCGCGCCCATGTAGTTTTTTTCATCCAGCCAGAACTGGTAGTGAATCGCGCCGAGGGTCAGGGTTTCGTTGAGGTGGGTCTTGAGCGAGAACTGCTGGACATTTTCGTTGCTGTTGAACAGCAAGTAGTTGCCGACCACGTCACCGACCAGCCACGTGCTCCAATCGACGAAGCCTTTGCTCAGCGGGTCCCAGGCTTTCTGGCGGTTATCGGCCAGGTTGTCGTCACCGGAAAAACTCGCGTAGCGATAGCCGATCACCGGCGTCAGCGGCAACGTGTTGAAGGCATAGTCGGCCTGGCCGTACCAGGCGTTGGCAGCGTAATCGACACCCTCGCCGCTGCCGCGCTCAAGGGCGTATTCGGCATTCAACGTCAATGCCTGAACACCGGGCACCTTGGCATTGAGCGCCCGCAGGTTGTACACCTGCATCCCGTCGCGACGACGCGGCAGCGTGCTGCCTTTGGGCCCCAGGGCGTTGACCTTCATGGCCATGGCGCCCAGCGTAACCTGGTCAGCGAGGTTGTAATCGAGGTTGACGCCGGTCATGCGGAAATCGCCCAGGTCATCATCGGTGCGCAAGGTGAACACCTGCGACTTCAGCGCGCCGTGGTTCCAGGCCAGGATCGCCGAATCCTCGAAGGCCGTGCGCGGGCCCAGCCAGTAGGCGGCGTCCTTGAACTGGTCGAGGTTGCCATCCATGACGATGAACCCCGTACCGATCATGTAGTTCTGGCGCCCGGCGGTGAAGGTCCATTCGCCGGCGCGCACGCCTGCATAGAGTTCTTCGGCGGCGACCTTGCCGTCGGAGCTGCGGGTGAAGCCGCCTGCATCGCCGTCGCCGAAGGTGGTGGCCGCCACCAGGGAACCGCCGGCCAGCAGGCTGAAATCGGGTTGCAACGCATACTCGAGCTTCACCCCCGGCTTTACGTAGAACTCTTGCCAGTTGATCCGGGTGCCGCCATTTTTGCCGTTGCGCCCATCGACACGGCCACTGCCGAAGTTGACGCCACGGGTAGACAACGTCGCGCCGCCCGCCGTGAGATTGACTTCACCCTTGAGGTTACCGTCCTCAAAGGTGTAGCCCGCCCACGCGACATGGGTGGTCAAGGGTAAGCCGAACGCTAAGAGCGCTCGAGAGAAACGCTGGGTGAAAACCATAAGAAGCTCCTGTGGAATTATTGTTGTTACAGGGCAGTCAATGGCGACGCAGCGCGCCGCCAACACCTGGCCAAGCCAGGTGAATAGAACGCAAGACTCTTATTGTTTGGCGTGTATCAGTGGCTCAGGTGGGCGGCGATGCTGCGCAGCATGCGCACGCTGTCGCCATCGAACGGGCTGACCGCCTCGGTCAGCGAGGATTGCTTGACGATCACCACGCCGGACGGTTTGTCGATGAACAGGTATTGGCCGTGGATCCCACCGGCCATCAAGGCCTGGCTGTGGTCGTTGAATACGTACCACTGGCTTCGATAGGACGCACCCGGCGTCCAGCGGGAGAACTCGGTATTTTGCGCGTAGATCGCCGGATCGGCCCCGGCGGCGATACGTGCCACGGTGTGTGGCGAGAGCAGCTCAACCCCTTCATGACGCCCGTCATTGGCCAGCAGACGGCCGAAACGCGCCATGTCTCTCAAGGTCGCGCTGAACCCCGCCCCGGCGACATTGCGCCCCCACGGGTCGGCCATGAAATAGCCGTCGCGCTCGCAACCCAGGCGCTCCCAGATCTGTTCCAGCATCTGGCTGCACGCCTGGCCCGAAGCGCGCTCCATGACCCAGGCCAAGGCCTCGGTGGTCGCGGTCACGTAATGGAAAAAGCCCCCATGAGCGCCGCGCTTTTGCAACGACGGCAGGTACTGATACAAGGACTCGTACCGCGTGTATTGCGCCGGTGCCGGTTGGAAGCCGCAGGCATAGCCGTATTGCGAGCTCTCTGAAGCGGGATCGTCATACACCTCGCTGTAGTCGATGCCCACCGCCATATCAAACAGCTGACGCACCGTGGCATCGCCAAACGCGCTGCCCGCCAATTCAGGCACGTAGTACGCGGCAGGCAAGTGGGGCTTGAGCGCGCCCTGGGTGACCAGTTGCTCACCCAGGGTACCGATCAGCGACTTGGTCACCGAGAACATGATGTGCCGGTCACCTGCGCGCTGGCCATTGAAGTAACGCTCGAACAACACCGTGTCGCCCTGCATCACCAAGAAAGCGTCGGTCTGGCTGGCCAGCAAATGATCGATGACACGGATGCTCAACCCGCATTCACTGTCGAAGTACAACGCATCCAGTGCCGTGGGCGCGTCCTTGAGTGGACCGGCAGGCGCCGCGCCGGCCTGCACATCAATGGTGGGGCGCAGGCGCGCCAGGTTGCGAAACCCCCATTGGCTGTAGGGCGAGCGCATCCAGTTGCCCCACGTTACCCGCTGATTCGGCTCTGCCGGGAAGCCCTGCATCAGTAATGGTGCCAAGCGAGGCTCGGCTAAGGATTGCGCAGCCTGGGCATACAGGCTGGCGAGTGACGGCGTGATTTTCTGACCCATGGCATAACCCTGGAAATGACTCTGCGTTTGAGCAGATGCGCCGCAATCATTAACCAGGCATTATTCTTTAGTCAATAAAATATTTTACCGACACTCACAACTTTCAGCCTTCGAACAATGCCGTCAGCAGGCCTTCGACGCGTGGCCCAGACGGTGGTAGGCACGGTTGAAATACACCAGCCCCTCGTCGGCGCCGCTCTGGCGAATGGTCTGGATCTGGCAGTAAAAAATACTGTGAGACCCCACCTCGTGTACCTGCACGATACGGCAGTCGAAATTCACCAGCGCTTGGAGCATCACCGGCGCGCCGCTTTCCAGCGTGGTCCACTCGGTGACGGCAAACCGTTCATCCATTGTCAGCGTGCGGTCGGCAAACGCGCCGGACAGGTGCTGATGATCACCACACAAGGTGTTCACGCACACCGAACCGTTACGCTTGAAATGCTCGTTGGAATGCGAGGAACGGTTCATGCACACCAACAGCGTGGGCGGTGAATCGGTCACGCTGCACACCGCCGAGGCGGTAAAGCCGAACCGACCCGCCACGCCGTCGGTGGTGATCACCGACACGGCACCGCCCAGCATGGCCATTGCATTGCGAAAGCTGCCTACGTCTACCATGGTCGTTCCCCTTAGATATCCAGCACGAGTTTTTTGGATTTGGCGCGTGAACAGCACACTAGAATTTGATCATTCCCGGCCTTCTCCTCGTCCGTGAGGTACACGTCCCGATGGTCCGGCTCGCCTTCAAGCACATCGCACAGGCAGGTACCGCACACGCCCTGCTCGCAGGAAATCTCGATCTTGATGCCGACCTGCGCCAGCGCGGCGAGAATGCTCTGCCCTTGCGCCACCTGTACGGTCTTGCCACTGCGGGCGGCCACCACTTCGAAACTGCCGCCCGAGCTGTCCACGTCCACCTGGAAATACTCCCTGTGGATGTGCGCCTCGGTGTAGCCCCGGTCGCGCGCGCCCTGGATCACCCAGTCCATGAAACCGGCGGGGCCGCAGGTGTACAGGTGCACGCCGGCCTCGCCACGGCCCAGCACCTTGGCCAGGTCGAGCTTCTGTTCGGCGCCTTCATCATCGAAGTGAGTGAACACCTGCGCAGCAAACGGCGCGCCGGCCAACTCTGCGAGAAAGGCACTGCGGCCGCGCTCACGCCCGCAGTAATGCAGTTCGAATGACTTGCCGGCCGCGTGCAGGGCGTAGGCCATGGCGATCATCGGCGTGATGCCTATGCCGCCGCCCAGCAGCAGCGAACGCCGCGCCTGCGCCGCCAGCGGGAACAGGTTGCGCGGTGTGCTGATCTGCACTTCGCGGCCTTCGAACAGGGTGTCGTGCACCCCCACCGAACCGCCGCGCGAGGCCGGGTCTTTGAGCACGCCCAGGCGATACAGGCTCGGGTCGGCGGGGTCGCTGCACAGCGAATACTGGCGCACCAGCCCCGGGCCGATATGGATGTCGACATGCGCACCGGCATCGAACAGCGGCAGCGGCGCGCCGTCACGACGGGTCAGGTCCAGGACGACAACGCCGTCCCCTTGCAGCTCGCGCTTGCGCACGACTACGTCCAACAGTTGTTCAGTCATGGCCGTTATTCCATGGAGTTCGCAAAGGCCGCCGTGGCGGCCGTTATCAGTCAGCGCATGAACAGGCCGCCATTCACGTCCCAGGTGGCCCCGGTGGTGAAATAGGCTTCGGGCCGTGCCAACTGCACAATCAGGTCACCCAGAAAATCCGCATCGCCAAGACGCTGCACCGGAATATTGGCCAGCAGGCCCGGCAGGCGTTCGGGCGGGATCGCCGCGCGCACCGCCGCCGACTCGATCGGCCCCGGAGCGATCGCGTTCACGGTCACCCCGCGCGCGGCAAATTCCTTGGCGAAGATCTTGGTCAACGTGACGATGCCGCCCTTGCTCGCGGCGTAATGCGCGCCGGTCGCGGTACCGCCGTTCTGCCCGGCCAGGGACGCCATGTTGATGATGCGTCCGTAGCCGGCCTCGGCCATGTACGCGCCCAACACCTGGCAGCCGAGGAACACGCTGCGCAGGTTCAGGCCCACCACGGCGTCGAACTCCTCGGGGCTGATCTGCAGCAACGGCGTGGTCTTGGTCACCGCGGCGTTATTGACCACCACGTGCAGCGTGCCGAAGCGCACCAGCACCTGGTCCAGGGCCGCTTCGAAATCGGCCTTGCTGCCGGCGTCCAGTTGCAACGCAAGCGTGCGCTCTGCGCCGGGGTCCAACTGCCTGGCGCAGGCTTGTGCGGCCTCAAGGTTGAGATCGCTGATTACCACCGAGTACCCGGCCCGCAGCAGGCTGGCACAGAAATGCTGCCCCAGGCCCTGCCCCGCGCCCGTCACCAACGCAATCTGGTTCATATCGGCGCGCCTCAGAGGATGTAGCCGATACCGGCGAGGGCATCGTCACTGTTAATCAGGCTGACCACCTTGCGGTGGATCTTGAAACCGCTGTCGCTGCGGATCAGGTCGTAGGTCAGGTCGGCGCTGTAGAACTTCAGGCTTTCCTTGCGAAACTCGCGCACGTTCTGCGCACAGCGCACGCTGACCTGGTTGCCGTCGTCGGCCAGCACGCGGAACCGCGATTGCAGGCGCACCGTGCGCGGTTGCGGGCTGGTGGAGATCGACTCGCCGCCGGTCAGGCGCTGCACCCGCAGCTCACGCATGGCGTGGTCGTCGTAGGCGTAGTTAAGGCTGTTCTCGAAGTCGGTTTCCTTCGGGTTGATCGGAATGATGTAGGTGCCCTTTTCGGTCCACATCTTCAACCAGCCGTCGTATTCACCGTGGTCGAGCATGTCGCCTTCCTGCCAGATGAAAGCGGTGACTTCTTGCAGTAATTGCAGGTTCATAAGGTTCTCCACAGGTCAGGCCGACATCATCTTCTTCCACTGCTGGTACCCGGCGCGCATGCCGGTCTCGGCACTCACGTCGGACACTCGCCCGTCCTCACTGGCCTGCTCGCCGGGCAGGCCGCGATTGAGCATGATCCACAGGTCTTCACCGGCGCCGGCGCCTTTTTGAACCCGTTCCCAGGCTTCGGAGTCGTCGGGAGTGCCGAAGCCCATCGGGCCCTGGAAGTGCTCGTGCAGGCGCAGGCGGTAACGGTTGGCCACGGCCGGGCCGCCGTCCATGGTGATCACCGCGTGGTGGATTTCGGTCTCGGTCACCGAGATCGGTTGCAGTACACGAAAGAACGCCATCGAACAGGCGACGTTGGGAAACAGGTTGAGGTTGAAGCCAGTACCACCGACCGCACGCACGATCCGGCGGACTTGTTGCTCGTCGATGCCTTCGTCGCGCAGCTCGGCCGCCAGCCCTTCGAAACGCTCGGGGATCGGTTTGTCCAGGTCGGCCTCGAGGTCGATCAGGTCGGGAATCATCACCATCACGCTGTGGCCGTTGCCCAGGTCTTCGACGTAGCCGGGGCCTTTGACGAAGTCGAACAGCGCCATGGTCTGTTCGTCCACCGATGACAAAAAGCTCTTGTGCACCAGCGGGAAGTGGTAGGCGTCGGTGGTGTTTTCCAGTTGGATCTTCCAGTTGCCGGGGAAGCGGAAGCGGTGTTCGCCCGGCACCTTGATGCCGTAGCCGGCGCCCTGTTTCATGAACAGGTCCATCCATTTTTTCGCCGCGCCAAGATAGTCTTCCAGCGGCTCGATATCGTCCTTGAACGTGGCGAAAATCATGCCGGCATAGCTTTCGGTGCGCAGGCTGACCAGCGGCAGCTCGGCCTTGTCGATGCAGTCGCCGTAGCTTTCCGGGTGCGGAACGCCGCGCAGCGATCCATCCAGTGCGTAGCCCCAACCGTGGTAGGGGCAGACGAAGCTGTTGGTCTTGCCCTTCTTGTGTTCGCACACCGTGGCGCCACGGTGGCGACAGCGATTGAGCAGCACGTGTACGTCTTTCTTGCGATCACGCACCACAATCACCGGCTGCTTGCCGACGTAGGTGGTCTTGTAGCTGCCGTTGTCGGGTATCTCGCTGTCGTGGGCGACCCAGATCCAGGTGCTGTAGAAAATCTTCTCAAGCTCGGCGTCGAACAGTTGCGCGTCGGTGTACATCGAGGTGTGGACGCGGTCGGCCTGCACCAGGTCGGCGGGGTCTACGGCGAGGTTTACAGCGGGAATCAACTTGCTCATGGAAGTGTCCTCGTCGGCATCAAGTACGCTGGATGATCAGCTCGCGCCCAACCCGGGCTTCAACCTTGGTGTAGCGCCACAGCTTGTAAGGGCCATCGCCCACCGGCGTGCTGCGAAACAGGTTGCACGCGGCATGCACGGTCTCGATGTCCGGCACGTCGGCCAGCAGGTAGGTGGTCCAGGGGAAGCCATCGGACGGCCCGACCATGCTCTGGTCGTCATCCATGTTGCCCAGCACCTTGACCCCGGCGAGGTCGTGGATACCGTTCCACATGGCGCTGAACGCTGCCCACACCTGCAATTGCTCATCGCGCGGGGCGTCGAAAAAGTTCTGGTTGATGCCCATGCAGAACAGCACGCGCAAGGTCTTTTTATCGCTCATTTTTTTGTTCTCGATGGTTAGAGGTAGCCAGGCAGAGGCTGTTTGCCGAAGAACATGGCTCCGGCGTTCTGATAGGTGATGTCGCCCATGAAGGCGTGCTGGGTGACCACTTGGGCATCGTTGACGCAGCGCGCCAGCGGGCTGTCGTTGTACACACCGCTCATGCCCGAGAGCATTTGCGCGGTACGCGCCACGTCAGCGGCGACGCGGGTGGCATGGGTCGACGACAGCCGCAACAGGTTGGTCGCGGCCACGGGGACCGCGTCGCCGGCCAGCACGTAGTCCCAGGCGCGGTCGATGGATTCGTAGAAAAACGCACGCGCGGCGCGCAGTTCGGCTTCGGCGCGGGCAATGTCGACCTGGGCCAGTGGCCGATCGGCAATCGCCGGGGCGCCGGTGACCGACACGCGACCGCTGGCCATGTCCGCCAGCGCATCGAGTGCCGCACGCGCCACACCCAGGCCGACCACCGAGAGCACCTGGGTGGCGAATGACAGCGATGGGTAGCGGAAAAACGCCTCGTCCAGATTCGGCAGGCCACCGCGCACGAACGTCCATTGCTCGTCGACCCGCACGTTGTCGGCGACCAGATCATGGCTGCCGGTGCCGAGCAGGCCGACGGTGTCCCAGGTCTGCTCGACGCGAATCGCGCTGCGCGGCATCACCGCAATGCGCGGTAGGCCGAAGGTATCGCCACTTTTCGGGGCGATGCCGACACCGACGATGTCCGCGCCCAGGGAGCCGCTGGAGTACTTCCAACGGCCATTGACCACAAAGCCGCCCGCGACCGTTTCAGCCGGTTGCGGCGGGAAGATGCCGCCGGCGAACACCACGTCAGGGCCGTCGGCATACACCTGGGCAATGCTGGCGGGCGGCAGTGCCGCGAGGTAGACCGGGCTCATGCCGAAACTGGCGACCCAGCCAGCAGATCCATCAGCCTGGGCAATACGCTCGATCAGTTGGCAGAACTCGGCCGGCGAACACTCCAGGCCACCAAAGCGCTTGGGCACCAGCGCCCGGTAGACACCGTGATGCTTGAAGGCTTCGATCACATCCGGCGAGATATGGCGCTGGCGGTCGAATTCACCGGTACGGGCCCGTTCACGCACATCGACGAGCAACGCTTCGAAAGCGGGGCCACTGGCAAGCGGACTCACCGCACCCACCGCTGGTTTTTTTAGCGAATGCATACATTTACTCCGTTGTCAGGAACGGTATTGGGCTGGGCAGGAAATCAGGGTCGAGATGGGGCGAGACGCGCAACGAGCGGGATGGATCGGCATAGTGATTACCTTTGTTTTTGTGGGTGCCGTTGGCGGTGAATCTGGTCCTTAATACGTGAATTGTCAATTGATTTATCACGCTAAACAACACCACTAATCACGCAATTAAAAGCGGGAATTACTGGAACAAACAACTATATCTATTTGTTTTTAATCAATAAAAAACACACAAAACACCCCGTATAAAACATGAAACCCGCGAAAAATTACTTATTTTTTACACACAAAAATATGGGAGCGGGCTTTCTCCCGAAGGCGGTGTATCACGTCAACATGAGTCGACTGATACACCGCCTTCGCGAGCAAGCCCGCTCCCACAGGGGGTCTGCGTTGTTTTGGGGTACGGGGTTATGCGTCAGCGCTTGAGGGCACCGGTAGCTCGGCGTCGCTGTTCCATGCCTGCACCGGGCGGCCGAACAGGTTTTCGGTCTGGAAATGCGCCATGCGCCAGTGCCCATCTTCCTCGGCGAAGCGCACCGTCAGGCGCGCCGCATTGAGATGGGAGGCACCGCTGGCGAAGGTCGACGTCTGCAACATCACCCAACTGCCGATGACCGCATCGTCGCGCACCTCGATCAGCTCACTGGTGAGGAAGTGCACGTTGAGGGCAAAGTGTGCCGGCGTTTTCATGTAGCCGGCGAACATTGCCGCAATGGCCTCGCGCCCACGGTAGCCACCAAAACTCTTGGCGTACCTGGCGCCCTTGCCCTCCCACACCGCGTCCCGGGTGAACAGGCCGGCCAGCTCATCGAGCGGGGTGTGGGCGTCGAGGGCATCACACAACACCATGTAGCGGTTCATGCAGGCGCGGGCGCTGTCCTGGGTTTCAAAACGGCGCAGGCGTTGTTCCAGATCGGCGCGTGGGGCGGCTGTGTTCATGTCAATCCTCCTGCCCGGCGTAAAGGCGTTCAAGCAAGCGCCCGGCGATGGCCAGCAGTTGTTCATCGGCGCCCTTGGCCCCGACCAGTTGCAAGCCGACCGGCAGGCCCTCGGCACTGGCCAGCGGAATGCTCAGCGCCGGGTGCCCCGACAGGTTGAACGGGCGCACGAAGGCGGTCATGCCCAGCACCGCCTGGGTGTCGCCCGCCTCGGCCAGGGTCAGGGGTAAGTCCGGCATAGTCGGCAGCACCAGCACGTCGACCAACTGCAAGGCGGCGTCGACTTCGGCACTGAACTGCACGCGCACCTGCTCGGCCTGCGCCAGTGCCGCAGCCGTGGTGTGGCCGGCGGCGGCCAGGCGCGCGGCGATATCGGCGCCCACTTTGCCGGTTGCCAGCAAGTGCCCGCAGGCATCGAAGGTCTCGCGGTTGATCACCACCATGCCGGCCTCATAAGCCGCCTGGAGGCTGGGCAGTGCAAGGGTTTGGCCCGGCAACCGGCTGCCGGCGATGGCCGCGTCGATCACGCGCTGTACGGCTGCACTCGCCTGCACGGCCACGATGCCCAGGCGCGGCGAAGCCGGCGCCGAGACAGGTTTGAAGGTGACGTCGATGGCTTGCATGGCGGTAACCAGCATCGGCAGGCTCGGGGCAAACGGGCCAACGCAATCGAGGCTGCTGTGCGCCGGCATCACCCCGCGCCGGCTGACCCGCCCGAACGTTGGTTTAAAACCGAACACGCCACAGCAACACGCCGGGATGCGCACCGAACCGCCTGTGTCGGTCCCCAGGGAAAAATCCGCCAACCCGGCCGCCACGGCCGCCGCCGAACCACTGGAGGAACCACCCGGAATACGCCCAGGGAAACGCGGGTTCGGCGCGGTGCCGGTCCAGTGATTGATGCCCGTGGTGCCGAACGCCAGTTCATGCAGGCTGGTCTTCGCCACTATGCGGCAGCCTTGGTCCAGCAGCGCCTGTACCACATCGGCGTGGGCGGCTGCCGGTGCGGCATCCGCCAGGGCCTGGCTGGATGCGCGGGTCGGCGAGCCGGCGATATCGATGGTGTCCTTGACCATGACGGTCGGCCCATCGCCGCCAAGGGAAAGCTGTTCAATCACCAGGGTCATGTCACGTCACCTTCAGTGCAAAATGCGCAATCAGGGCGCCCGATGCGCCCTTTGCTTTTTTCACACTCACCGAATATTACGTGAATTGTCAATTATATTTCCGCGCACAATGGCGTCTGTAGGGCGGTCAAAACCCGTGTCGGATTCACGAGAAAAGTCTATGATTACTCGCCTCCTTCGACATGAGCAGACCATGAGCCCACCCAAGAAACACGCAGGCCGCTACGACCCCGGCAGTGAAGACTTTCACAAGGAAGATTTCCCGTTCTACTGGCTCGCCATGGTGCATGGCCGCTACAGCCAGTACATGGAAAAGGCCCTGAAAAAAATCGGCCTGGACATCCCGCGCTGGCGGGTGCTGTTCATCCTCAAGGAGAACGGCCAGTCGAGTATTTCGGAAATTTCCACGCATGCTATCGCCAAGCTGTCGACCATCACCAAGACGGTTTACCGCATGAAGGAAGACGGCCTGGTGGATACCGCGCCGTGCGAGGACGACGGCCGGGTCACCCAGGTGCGCATCACCGCGCAGGGGCGCGAGGCGATTGAACGCATCCAGGCGGCTACCGGTGACGTGTTCAAGCGCAGTTTCACCGGCATGACCGAAGCGCAGATCCAGCGCCTGAACCGCATGCTCGAAACGGTGTTCGATAACCTCGGCGAACCCTAGGCCGGCGCGGCACTGCCTGTCAGGCATAACCAAGTTCCAGGCGGGCTCGCACAAGCCGGCAAACGCGCATCCGTTTTTAATGCAAAGGTCTTTCGAGCGCGCTTCGGGCGCGACGAACCTTTCATTGGAGCGCCGCCATGCACATTGCCTTACTGCCTTCAGTCGTTGCCTTCCTGGGCCGCGACCACTCCAACTTCATCGACGGCGCCGCGCACACCAGCGCGTCCACCCAGCGCATCGGCGTGGTCGACCCCGGCACCGGCGAAACAATCGCCCATCTGCGCGACGCCCAGGCCGAAGACGTAAACCTGGCCGTCAACAATGCGAACGCAGCCTTCAAGGGCGCCTGGGCGCAGGTCACGCCCTACCAGCGCGGTGTCCTGCTCAACCGCCTGGCCGACCTGATCGAGGCCCATGGCGAAGAACTGGCGCAGTTGGAAACCCTGAGTTCCGGCAAGTCGATCAACCTGTCGCGCCATATCGAAGTGGGCCAGAGCGCGGTGTTCCTGCGTTATTTCGCCGGCTGGGCGACCAAGATCGGCGGCCAGACCATGAGCCCCTCGTTTCCCAGCCTGGACGGCGAGCAGTACAGCGCCTATACCCTGCGCGAACCGGTAGGCGTGGTAGCGGCCATCGTGCCGTGGAATTTCTCGCTGATGATCGGCGTGTGGAAACTCGGCGCCGCGCTGACCACCGGCTGTACCGTGGTGCTCAAACCCAGCGAGTACACCCCGCTGTCCCTGTTGCGCCTGGCGGAACTGGCAATCGAGGCCGGGATTCCGGCGGGCGTGATCAATGTGGTCAATGGCCGTGGCCAGGTCGGCCAACAGTTGATCGAACACCCTGGCGTGCGCAAGGTGTCGTTCACCGGCTCGGTACCCACCGGTATCGCCGTGGGCAAGGCCGCCATGGCCGCCGACCTGACCCGTGTCACCCTGGAACTGGGCGGCAAGAACGCCGCCGCGCTGCTGGCCGACGCCAATGTGGATGACGCCGTGGCGCGCTTCGTGCAGTCAGCCTATGTGCATCAGGGCCAGGTGTGTGCATCGCCCGAGCGTTTGTTCGTGCACCGCTCTCTCATCGGGCACGTCACCCAGAAAATGGTCGCGACGTTGTCGCAGCTGGTCATCGGTTCGCCCCTGGATGAACATGCCCAGTTCGGCCCGCTGTCGAACAAGGCGCACCTGGACAAGATCCTCGGCTTTTTCGACCGAGCCCTGCAAGGCAACCAGGTGGTATACGGCGCGCGCGCCGTGGACCGCGCCGGCTACTACGTGGAGCCGACGCTGATCGTGGCCACCGGCAGGGACGACCCGCTGCTGCACGAGGAAACCTTCGGCCCGGTGGTGTGTGTGCTTGCGTTCGACGACGAAGAGGAACTGGTCGAACTGATGAACGACAGCCCGTTCGGCCTTACGGCGAGTATCTGGACCAACGACTTGTCCAAGGCCCTGCGCCTGATCCCGCAAATCGAAGCGGGCACGGTGTGGGTCAACATGCATACGTTTGTCGACCCCAGTGTGCCGTTTGGCGGCGTGAAGGCTTCGGGCATTGGTCGTGAATTCGGCAGTGCGTTTATCGATGATTACACTGAGCTGAAATCGGTGATTATTCGTTACTGAGATGGGTGGGGGTGCTTGTTTGCGTGGCGGCCTTAGGGCCGACCAGGTTCTTTGGGTGTGAGTACATATCCGTTGCTGCGGTCACGGCGGCTATGGGTTCCGCCCTTACGGCGGGTCACTTTTGGAAAAGAGCCCCAAAAGTAACCAAAAGGGCTCTTGCCCCAACACTCGGCACCTCGCTTAGGCTCGGTGTGCCCTCACTCCGGCTTGAATCCGTGGGCCGCCGCCACGCGCCATCCATGGCGCGGGGCGGCTAACCCGGCGTCCTGCCGGGTTACCCACGGATTCAAGCCTGCGTTCGGCCAGCGTGTTTAACGGGGCGCCTAAGATCAAAAGCAAAAGCAAAAGCCAGATCAAAAGATTGCTGACTTCGTCAGCGGCTGAGGAAGTAGAAGCGGCACCGCGTACGCCTCAACGGTCAGGTCGGCTCTAAGGCCGCCTCGCTTTGTTTTTGATCTGGAGCGCCCCGTTAACCACGCTGTCGGATTACGGGCACACCGAGCCTAGGCGAGGTGCCGAGTGGTGGGGCAAGAGCCTTTTGGTTACTTTTGGGCTCTTTCCAAAAGTGACCCGCCGTAAGGGCGGAACCCATAGCCGCCGTGACCGCAGCAACGGATATGCACACACTAAACCCCAAAAAAAGCGTTCACCCCGCCCCCCAGCAACCCAGCCTCAGTACCCACGATGTCTATAACTGCTCGGTGTCAGCCCCGTCTGCCTCTTGAACGCCTTGGAAAAATGCGCCGAATCGGCAAACCCCCAGTAGCTGCCAATATCAGTGATCGAACGATGCGCGCAAACGGGGTCGCGCAGGTCTTGCGCGGCCTTCGACAACCGCTCCCGCAGGATGTAGCGGCAGACACTGTCGCCACTTGCCTCAAACAACCTGTAGAGCTGACGGCTGGAGATGCCCAGCTCTTCGGCCAGCAACGCCGGAGACAGCCGGGGTGATTCAAGCCGTTGCTGAATGAGCGATTGCACCTCATGCAACTGCCATCCCGGCGAGTGGTCGCTCGCACGGTACTCCAGCACCGAGGCCAGCAAGGCCACCAGCGCCCTTGGCACACCCTCGCCATCCTGCGCGCAAGACCACTGCGCCAGCTCGCCCGCAGCGAGCTGACGGACCAGCGTGCCCAGCAGTTGGCCGCACACCCCGGTGGTCGACAGCTTGCCGAAGCGGTTGCGGTCCAGGCCCTTGAGCAACTCGCTCGGCAGCGGAATCGACACATGGGCGAACAACCCCATGGGGGTCATTTTCACCGCGCCGCAAAAGTCCAGCAAAGCCAGGTCACCCGCGCGCAGGTCAAGCACCTTGTCGCCCAGCTCGATACTCATCGAGCCCTGCTGCTGCAACACCAGAAAACACCGCGCCGATGAGTCGCGCCCGCTTGAGCCGGCGGCCTTGGCAATCACACTGGCATTGCTGCGAATATGGGCGACCGCCGTGGTGCCCACCAGCGTCTGTCGCATGTCGCCGATGAACAGGCTCTGGCAATGGTCATAGCGCGTATCGAAACGGCCACAGGCCGCGTGCACACGCTCGTTCCACGCCGACAACGCTTGACCGCGCATGGGTATTCCCCTTGTTACTCGCTCACACCCCGGACATAACGGCGCTGCCCGCAGCCTGGGTACGCTGGAATGCCAGTTGGGCTCTCAACACCGCCGCACCATAGATGGCCAGCACCGCCACCGAACAGGCACCCGAGAACACCAACACCGCCGAGTAGCCGAATGCCTCGATCAGAAACCCACCGATGGCCGGCCCGAACGCCGCGCCGAGGGACAGGCAGAGCGCGCCCAGCGCGACGAGCTTGCCCGAGAGGTCAAACTCGGCCATGACGCCAAAGGTATAGGCCAGCACGAAGCCGATCGAAAACAGAAAACAGATCACGCCTATCACGTAGCTCGTCAGGGAAGCGAACTGCGCCAGTGCCACCAGGCCCAGCAACTCTGCGAGGATAACCACGGCCACCGGCATGAAGCGCCCCACGTTCAGGCCGATCGCCGACGCGATGAAGCCACCGCCCGCATTGATCAAAAACCCCAGCGCCAGCACCATGCCGATGGTGTCGGAAGCCAGGCCGGTCTTTTTGCCCATGAGCTCGAGGAACGCCCATACCGACATAATGCCGGTCAGGAACACCAGGCTGGCCACCAGGCTCAACCACACGATGGTGCGACTCTCGGCGCTGGCAATCCGCACCTGGGCACCGGCCGCATCCCGTTGCCGCTCGCTGCGACGCGGCACCCAGGGCAGCGGCAGGATCCCCATCACCACCATGGCAATCGCGATGGTGATCAACATACCTTCAAACCCCCACACCGGCGCCACCGCCACCGGCAGCACGATGAGCAGCAAGGCGCCCGGCACGGTCTCGATACCCAGCTTGAAACCAAACGCACGTTCAGGCTGCGAGCTGTCACCGAAAATCGTCATCGCCAGGGCATACAAGGCACCTGTGCCGGCGCCCGCCAGGGCCATGATCACCAGCAGCGCTTGATAGGACGGGTTGCGCAGCACAAACAGGATCGCCCCCACCACCAGCGCCGACGACAACGCCGAAATGACCCGCCAACTGAGCCGGTGAATCCACAGCAAAGACGCCAGCCCGAACGCGCCAAACCCCAGGTTCATGGCCATCGCCAGGTTGCCCAGTTGGTGCTCGCCAAGCCCAAAACGCTCGGCAAACGCGCCAAACAGCAAGGGCAGCACGTTCAACAACAGCGCACCTGCGCCCGAGACCAGCCCTGCACACACATAGACGGAGGTTTTATCGATCGGATTTATTTTTGTAGTTTTCATTCCAATATCCTGGTTTTTTTAACAGCGGCTCACGTTTGCTCGACAACATCCTGCACCGCGACCGCGCGGGCAGGCATACGCAGGCTGACTGCATAGGCAACAAGGCAACCCAGCCCACAACATCCCACCACCAGGCACATCGGCCAGGCGCTGCCATCAGCCAAGTGGCTGACCCACAGGCTGGCCAGCGCTCCAATAGCGAATTGCACCGAAATCCCCAAGGCCACGCTTGCACCGGCCTGGCGCGGGAACAGCGCCATCAGGCTGGCCGTGCAATTGGCGCCGAGCAAGCCGGTCACACCCATATAGAGCACCATGCAACCCACGATGCTCGCCAGCCCGCCCCAGCCGGTAAACCCCACGATCAGCAGCGCCAGCCCTGCCCCGCACGCCAGCATGGCGCCCACCCCGAGCATGCGTTGCGGCCCATAACGGCCCACCCAGCGTGCGTTGATAAAGGTCACCAGGATGATGCCGAGGATATTCAGGGCGAACAGCGCGCTGAACATGCGTGGCGACACCCCGAAGTACACGACATACACAAACGGCGAGGCGGTGATAAAGGCGAACATGCCGCCGAACGCCAATGACATGCACAAGATCAGCGCCACCGCCCTGGGTTGCCGGGCAATGGCCAGGTAAGCCGCGAACGCCGCCTGCACCGACGCCCCCCGCTCCTGCGGCGGCAGGCTTTCTTTCAAGGTCACCGCAACCAGCAACAGGCACAGGCTGGACAGGATGAACAAGGCCGCGAAGATCGTGCGCCAGCCCTGGATCAATACCAGCCAGGTGCCGATCATCGGCGCGACCAGTGTCGCCATCATGGTCAGCACGTGCATCCACGACAGCACTTTGGCCGCCTGCACCAGGCCCACCAGGTCCCTGGCGACCGTGCGGGCCAGCACCAACGCACCCGCCCCGCCCAACGCCTGGACAAAGCGCCAGGCAATCAACTGCTCGACGCTGCCGGCAAACAGGCAACCCAGGGTCGCCACGACATACAACGCCAGGCTGCCCAGCAACAGCGGACGACGGCCATAACGGTCCGACAACGGGCCGTAGCACAACATGCCCAGGCACAACCCGGCGAGAAAGGCGCTGATGGTGTGTTGCACCTGCGCGGTGCTGGTCGACAGGTCCTCGGCGATCTGCGGGAAGCTGGGCAGGTAAGTATCAATCGAAAACGGCCCGAAGGCCGTCAGCGATGACAACAGTGCGATCAGGCGTGCTTGCGTCTTCATTGACCCGCAATCGCGAGGCTATCCAGGAACTCGATGACCAGCCGGTTGAAGATTTCGCCCTGGTCGTCATGCACATAGTGACTGGCATCCGCCACCTGCGCCGTGCGCACCCACGCATTGCTGTCACGCAGGGCTTGCAGCGTCGCCGCCGGCAGAAAGTCCGAGCGCATACCTCGAATGAACAAGGTCGGGCAATCCAGGGCGCGTACCGCCGGCCACAGGTCGGTCGGCTCAATGCTCAGGCGCGCCTCGGCGATACCTTGTTGGTCGTGGCGCCAGGTAATCGCGCCCGCGCTTTCCTTCATCGAATGCGCCAGCCGCGACGTCAGGCCCGCTGCCGACAAGCCGGGCCGCGACGCCTGCCAGAAGGCGCGGGCGGCGTCCCAAGTGTCGAAACGCAACGGGGTCTGGGCCATCTCGCGACGAATGCGCGCCGCACCGTCGCCCTGGCTTGAGGAACCGGGCCCGATGTCTTCGATGATCAGGCCAATCAAGCGCCCCGGATGCTGGCGTGCATACTCCAGCGCGTTGGCGCCCCCCAGCGAGTGCCCCAACAACACGAAGCGCTGCAAGCCGACATGGGCGACGAAGTCCTCCAAGTCGTGCACATAGGATTGGGTGTGGTAGCTGGCGGCCGGCGCCCAGTCACTCAGCCCGCGACCGCGCTGGTCCAGGGCATAGATGCAATAGCCATCGCCCAGTGCATCGACCAGTGACTCCCAGGTCTGGGCGTACGCGCGCAAGCCGTGCAGCAAGACCAAAGGCACGCCGCTCGGGTTGCCCCAGCGCAGCACATGCAGGTTCAGGCCTGAACGATTGGTGAAAAAACGGCTGTCCGGGTGCATAGGGTGGCTCCGCTAATCCGGGTAAAAGCGAGGGGCGTGGGGGGTGGACCTCGTTAGAAACGCTCAAACCGATAGGGGCTCGGGTCGATGATCGGGGTATGCCCGCTGACGATATCGGCGGCCAAATGGCCTGCCGCCGGCGAGGTGCCGAAGCCGTGCCCGGAGAAACCGGTGGCCACGGTCAGGCCGGGGATTTGCGCAACCGGCCCGATCACCGGGTTGGAGTCCGGCGTCACATCGATCGTGCCCGCCCAGGCCTCGGCTATCCGCGCTTGCTCGAACACCGGCCAGGCGGCCTTGAGGTTGTTCATCGCATCGTTATTGAGCCGGGGGTTGGCCGCCGGGTCCTGTACGCGCACGCGTTCGAACGGGCTGACACTGTCAGCCGACCAGCGCCGCGCAAGTGCCAGGTCGTTAAAGAAATATTTGCCCAGCGACACGTTCAACACACTGCGCTGCGCGCGAAATTGCGGCATGTATTGCTTGGCCAGCAACAGGTGATCGAGGGTCAGGAACGCGTCCAGCTTGCCGCGCTGGGTAATGATGAAGCCGCCATCCTTGTGCTTGCGAAAAGAAAAGTCCGGCGCGCCCACGGCAATTTCGGTGGGGCCCTGCATCGGATGGGTGCGCAACACCGAACAGGTCAAGGCCAGGGTCGGCAGCGACACCCCCAGGTTACCCAGGAAGCGCCGCGACCACATGCCGCCGGCGAGTAACACCTGGTCGCAACGAATCTCGCCTTTTTCGGTGACCACGCCACTGACCTTGCCGGCCGACATCTGCAGCGTACGCACCGCGCACTGTTCGATGATCACCACGCCCAGCGCCATGGCGGCCTTGGCGATCGCGCTGCTGGCCAGGGTCGGTTCGGCACGCGCATCGGACGGCGTGTAGATCCCGCCGGCCCAGGCCCCCTCGCCGCCCGGCACCAGCGCTTCGATCTCGCGCTTGCTCAGCAACCGCGAGTCAAGCGACAACTGCTCGACCGATTTAAGCCAGCCTTCATGCATTGCCATTTGCGCCTCGTTATGGGCGACAAACATGATGCCTTCCTGGCGGTAGCCCACGTCCGCACCGACCCGCTCGGGCATTTGCGCCCACAAGCGGTCAGCGGCCAGGGCCAGTGGAATATCGTGCGCGTGGCGGCTGGTCTTGCGCACCCAGCCCAGGTTGCGCGAGGACTGCTCGCCGGCGATACGGCCTTTTTCCAAAACCACCACCGGGATATTGCGTTCGGCCAGTGTCAGTGCAGCGCTCAAGCCGATAATGCCGCCGCCGATGATGACAACGGCGGTGGCGGTGGGAAACTCGGTGGACGTATTCACGGGCGCAATAGTCGGGGCCATGATCAGGACTCGCAAAACAATTGAGGTCGGCCGCGCGAGGGCGCGGCCGCGGGACGGGTTATTGCGCCAGGCGAATCACTTCGACCTGGGCCTTGGAGGCGTTGCGATACGCCGTCACTTCCAGCTCCACCTTGTACACCGTCGAACCCAACGGCGGGCAGGTCACGGTGCTCGCCGGATCGACACCGCGGAATTTCTCGCCGATCAGGCCCATCACCGCCGGCACGTCCTTGGGGTCCTGGATAAATACCCGCGAGCACACCACATCGGCCAGGCTTGCATCGACGGCGGCCAGCGCGGTTTCGATGTTGGCGAACACTTGGTGCGTCTGCTCGAGGATGTCTTCAGGGATCAGTTTGGTCTGCGGGTTGCGCCCGGCGGTATTGGACACATAGATCCAGTTATCCACCACCACCAGGCGCGAATAGCTGGCCTGGTCTTCAAAGGGGGAACCGGTTTTGAGCTTGATGATTTTAGTCATGTCACAGGTCTCGTCAGTGGGGTAAAGGTTGGCTTAGCGCAGGACGGGGGTTTCCCACAGGTTGAGCTTCACGCCGATGCCTTTTTCCACGGCATTGCGGTACACCACGGTGCCCCAGGCGACGTCTTCCACCGGCATGCCGCCCACCGACATGATGATGATCTCTTCATCGTTGCGACGGCCCTGGGCATCACCGGCGACGATCTTGCCGATGTCTTCAAGCTCTGCGTGCTGCATCTTGCCTTCGGCGATCATGTCCATGAACCGCACACCAATCACCGGCACGCAGTGGTGCGCAGGCTTGGGCAGCTCTTCGAACCAGGCTTCGTAGAGGCCGGTGTTGTCGAGTACCTTGCGCACGTCGGCGCGCTCCATGCCTTCATCCAGCGAGCACGATGCCGGCATCGCCATGAAGCACCCCGGCTTGACCCACTCGCGCTTCACAATTGGGTAGATCGAGGGGTCGCCTGTCTCGCCGGAGCTACAATAAGTAACAAGGTCGGAACCACGCACCACCTCTTCGAGACTGTCGACCACCTTGATCGTGGTCACCTGCGGGTAAGTGTTTTTCACCCAGGCAATAAAATCGTTCAGGCTTTTCTCGCCACGGCCTTTGATCTTCAAGGTGTCGATGTGCGGGCAAACGGCGATGAATGCGGCGAGCGTGGTCTTGCCCATCACCCCGGGGCCGAGCAGGCCGACTACCTTCGAATCCTTGCGCGCCAGGTGCCGCGCGCCCACGCCGGGGATGGCGCCGGTGCGGTAGGCCGACAGCAGGTTGGCGGACATATGCGCCAGCGGTGCGCCGGTGTCGGGGTCGTTGAGGGTGAACATCAGGATCGAGCGGGGCAGGCCTTTTTCGCGGTTGGCGATATTGGAGCCGTACCATTTGACGCCCGCGGTGCAGAAGCTGCCGCCCAGGTAGGCCGGCATCGCCATCATGCGGCGGTCGGCGGTGGGCTTGGGCATGTTCGGGAACGGCGAATCCTTGGGGAATACCACCATCGCGCCATGGGAATCATTGTTCGGCCCGGCCATGCGATAGTCGCCGCTATAGAGCAGGCCGAACATCTCTTCCATGGTATTCACACAGGCGAGCATATCGGTTACGCCAGCGCGGATCATGTCCTGCTCGGACAGGTAGATGAAGTCTATTTTTGTAGTAGTGGACATAGTTATTCTCGGGCTGAAGGTGATATCGCTGCGGTAGGCGCTGCTCCCACGCTATCGAGGTCGAGTATCACGGCGCGTTTTGCGCCGGTATTGTAAATTTCGGACATCAAGGCCCGGCCCGCTCGTCTGAGTTGGCGCGAAAAATGCGTGAATATTCCCGCTTTTAGCCAACCCGAGTCCGCTCATGATCAACCCGAGTACGCCAACGCTGCGGCACCACACCGCGTACGAACAACCCTGGTTCGTGCTCAACTCATCGCGCTATTCGGTCATGCCTTCCCAACACCCGGCGATCTCGCATTTCTACGCCTTCGATGTGGCCCACTCGGCGGACCTGCTGGCGGTGCCGGACGGCTGCGTGGACATCGTGTTCGACTGCGACGCCACGCGCCCCAGCGTGAGGATCTGTGGCACACCGCTGCAAGCGCAACGGGTCGAGCTGCTGCAGGATCACCACTACTTCGGCGTGCGCTTCGCGCCGGGGGTGATTCCAGGCTTCATCAATGTGGTGGCCGAAGACCTGACCGAACAGGAATGGGACCTGCTGGAAGTGTCGGCCTTTGCCCAGCGCATTTTCGAGAGCATCGTGCAGGCCCCACAGCTGCACGAGCAGATGAAATTATTCAGTGACTACCTGGCCCCGCGCCTGATGGGCAGGACCTCAAAACTCACGGCCATGGTCATTCAACAAGCGCTGGCCCATCGGGGCGACCTGCGCATTCAGCAACTGGAAGACCTGAGTGGCTACACCAGCCGCACGATTCATCGCCAGTTCAGCCAGGACACCGGCGTGTCGCCCAAGACGTTCTGCCGGATCATTCGCTGCCAGGCGGCGCTGGAAACCCTGAACACCCGCAACGACGTATCGTTTTCGGACCTGGCCCTGGACCTGGGTTTTTCCGATCAGTCGCACTTTTTGCGCGACTTCAAGAAGCTGGTCAGCACGACCCCCTGCGACTACCAACGCAAAATGCTGCAGAGCGCCTGCAACGAGCGCATCCGTTTCGCCTGAGCGGCCCCTCCTCCCAGCTCGACGAATATTTATTCGCCTCTCCATCATTTCTCCATAAAACCTTCGCTGAACGTGCATGCTTGCGGTGCATCATCCAACCCGTTGCTGAAAAACCGTGCACCGAACGAGCAGACCATGACTGAATCACTCCCTGCATCACCCGCCCACCAGGCGCTGGTGCTGATCGCCGAAGACGAACCGGAAATCGCCGACATCCTCACGGCCTACCTCAAGCGCGCGGGTTTTCGTACGGCGCATGCGCCGGATGGGCGTCGCGCGCTCGAACTGCATCAGCAGCTCAAACCGGACCTGGTGCTGCTCGATGTGATGATGCCCAAGCTGGACGGCTGGAAGGTGCTGGCAGAGCTGCGCCATCGCGGCAACACGGCGGTGATCATGCTGACCGCGCACGACCAGGATATGGACAAGCTCATGGGCCTGCGCATCGGCGCGGACGACTACGTCGTCAAACCTTTCAACCCGGCGGAAGTCATCGCCAGAACCCAGGCCGTGCTGCGCCGCTGCGGCGAACAGGGCCATGGCGCCGACCGCCGTGTACTGCGCGTCGACGCCTTTGAAATCGACATCGACAGCCATGAGGTGAACGTCCACATCGGCACGCCAAAACAGCCGTTGCACCTGACGGTCACCGAGTTCAAGTTGCTCGCCCAGTTGGCCAAGGCGCCGCGCCGAGTGTTCAGCCGTGCCGAACTGCTGGTGCTCTGCTCGCCGGAAAGCGACAGCCTGGAGCGTACCGTCGACAGCCATATCAGCAAGCTGCGCCGCAAGATCGAAGACCTCGGCCTGCAGGGCGTGCCCGCCAGCATCCGTGGCGTCGGCTACCGGTTCGGGAGCCAGGCATGAACGTGGCCAACAGTCTGAGCCGGCAGATCATCGTGTCGATGTCGGCCGTGGTCCTGTGCGTGATTGCGCTCGCGGTGGTGGGTTCCTATGTGTTCTACGCAGTGCTCTGGACAATCGCGCCACCCACGGAGTTGGAAATGGAAGCGAACGAATGGCTGCCCACAGGCGTGGAATGGGTGTGGATGGGCCTGATCACCTGCGTCAGCCTGGGGGTCGGCGCGGCGGTGGCCGTCAAGTTGTCCAAACGCATTCTGGCGCCGCTCAATTCGGTGGCGGCGAGCCTGCGCAGCCTGGCTGACGGTGACCTGGATGCCCGCGCCGTGGCGCCCGATCTTTCCCTGGGTGAAGCCGCCCTGTTGGTCAATGACTTCAACAGCATGGCCAACCGACTCAAACGCATGGCCGAGGAACAAGCCTTCTGGAACGCTGCCATTGCCCACGAACTGCGCACCCCGCTGACTATCCTGCGCGGCCGTCT
Source organism: Pseudomonas asgharzadehiana (assembly GCF_019139815.1). Lineage (NCBI taxonomy): Bacteria > Pseudomonadati > Pseudomonadota > Gammaproteobacteria > Pseudomonadales > Pseudomonadaceae > Pseudomonas > Pseudomonas asgharzadehiana. Next base: position 2,523,793 of record NZ_CP077079.1, on the reverse strand, counting down.
GCAGGGGCTGGCCGAGGGCGTTTTCGCGCCGGATACCGCGCAGTTCTACAGCCTCCTGGGCCAGGTCGAGGGCTTGACCCGACTGGTCGAAGACCTTCGCGTGGTGGGCATGAGCGACAACGGCCATTTGGAGCTGGCACTTCAGGAGGTGGAACTGGCCGACGCACTGGAGGCTGAAGCTCGCTTGTTCGAACCCAGCCTGAACGGTGCCGGTTTTGCCTTGCAATTAAACCTGCGCAAGGGCCCCGTGCACTGCGACGCCGATCGCATCCGCCAGGCCTTGCTGGCGCTGCTGGACAATATTCGTCGGCATGCCACGCCGGGCATCGTCAGCATCGAACTGGGCAGTGACGAGCGCGGCCATTTCCTGAGGGTCGCGGATGAGGGCCCGGGGGTCGACGCGGCGTTCGCCGAGCACATTTTCGAGGCGTTCCAGCGCGGCGAACGTTCACGCTCGCGCGCCCAGGGCGGCAGCGGCCTGGGCCTGACCGTAGTACGCGCGATTGCCATCGCCCATGGCGGCGCAGTGACCTGTCGAACCGCGCTCAACAGCGGCACGTTATTTGAACTCAGCTGGCCTGGCGCCGCGCTGTTTAAGACTCAACCCTGACAACTTATCCGTACTAAATCGCACCAAGGTGATGGCATGCATTGCTCTATTGGCCTGTTCAAAAGAGTCAAAAAATACCGCCACTTTGCCTTACTGGACACACACGGACGTTGTATTGCTTTTATGAGTTGCCAAGGGATTCCCGCCAGGGGTGAATGGGTGGAAGTCAACGCAGTCAATGTCGCCTGGCTCGGCCAAACGCTGCCAGGCCGTGGGCACCCGGGCCAACAATAGCCACATCGTCGATGGCCCGGCTCCGATGTTTAACGTTGTTACTTGGATAACTGTTATGCCTACACAGCATTCAGCTCGGCACTCTATCGACCTTAAACAACTGGAAACGTCATTGACGCTCTATGCGTTTAAGTTGAGAAAGTTGCAACGCGTGTGGATCCCCCTGCAGCAGTACGCGCCGCAATGTGTATTGGCGCTGTGGTTGATCGGCGTGTGCGTTTCATTAGTCACGCTGTCGTATTACCACTGGCTGGTCATTGCCCCGGCTATTGGCCTGTTGATCACGCTGGAAATCATTATCGAGGAAGTCCAGATCGACCTGTTGTTGATGACTGACGAAGCGCGTTATCTGCTCGACGTCACCCGTGACATCTATCACCGCTCGACGCACTCCACAGGTGCCCCATGCCGTCCGTAACGCCGCCAAATGTGGGAGGGGGCTTGCCCCCGATGGCGGCCTGACCGGCGACCAGGATGTTGGATCGAGTAAATATCCGTTGCTGCGGTAACGGCTGCTTAGGGTTCCGCCCTTACGGCGGGTCACTTTTGGAAAGGAGCCCCAAAAGTAACCAAAAGGGCTCTTGCCCCAACACTCGGCACCTCGCTTAGGCTCGGTGTGCCCGAACGCAGGCTTGAATCCGTGGGTCGCCGCCACGCACCATCCATGGCGCGGGGCGGCTAACCCGGCGTCCTGCCGGGTTACCCACGGACTCAAGCCTGCCTTCGGCCAGCGTGTTTGACGGGGCGCCTGAGATCAAAATCTAAAGCAAGATCAAGAGCGGCTCGCTTCGCATCGTAGTTACCGATCCAGCTGATACATGGCGATCAAACATGTAGAAGCGCGCTTTGTCGTGTCAGTACTGTGCCCGGCGTGTTTCGGACGGCGATTCGCCGAACAGCTCACGATAGTGCGTGGCGAAATGGCTCAGGTGGAAAAACCCCATGGCCACAGCAATCTCACCCACGTTTTTCTCGCACGCGGGGGTGGCGATCAACTGTCGCCGGACCGCGTTGAGGCGCAGGTTGCGCAGGTATTCGACCGGCCGCATATCAGTCACGGCCTGGAAGCTGTTCTGCAGGGTCCTGCGACTGACGCGCAGTTGCTCACACAGGTCAAGAATGCTTAACGGCGCATCACCACTGGCAATAAGCAGTTCCTGGCTGCGCCGGACCAGGTAGGCACTCACCGCGAAATTGCCACGTCGGCAACGCACCTCATCGCCGGCGTGGCTGAACAGATCGAGGAACGCACCGAGCAGTTCGTCCTCGAGCATTTTTTCCGACGCCGGGCTGATCGCGTGCGCATGTTCCAAAAAGTGACGAAACAACGGGTGGATGCGCTGGCGAATACGCAACAGTAACGTTTCATCCACGCTGAGCGCCGACACGCTGGTGAGGCGCTTGAGCTGATCATTGGATAATTCCACCGCAGCCAGTTTGGCAAAACGTACGGCGTCGACGTTGAGCGCAAAAAAGTGCGTGCCTTGCGGCGCATGTAACACGAACTCTTCGCCGTCGCGCAGCAACACCACACTTTGCGCATTGACCTGCTGCCCCTGAACCACCGGCGGGCTGCCCAGGGACATGGCCGCGCACAAGCGTCCCTTGGGCGAGCGGCCGTGCTGCACCACGCGCTTGTCCAGCACCTCCTGGAAGATCTGAAAGCGATCGCCGGACAACTGCCACAGCTCGCTGGTCAGGCAACCACGGCCGAGCTGGTCATACACCTGCTGCCAGCCCTGGATCGAAACGGCGTGCTGTTGAGAGTCATTGAAGGTGCGGACTTGCGCGAGCATATTCGTCGTTCCTCGGCGGCCGGTTGCGTGGCTTGGGCCTGAAGGGGGCTTTGTCATCCCTGACGGCAGCTGGCGTTTACGCGGACGCGATGCCCGCGTGAAAAACCAAAGCCAGTTCCGTGCCAAGCATGTGCAGACGATACGTGCCCGGCTGAATATCCAGCGGTGCCAGCAGCGCACCGGACAGCACAACCTGCCCGGCCTCAACGCCCTGCCCGGCTGCCAACAGGCGCCGCACCAGCCAACACAGGTTCAACAGCGGGCTGTCTTCACGCTGCTGAGTGTCGCCGCTCCCCAATGGCGCACCGTCGTGTTCCAGGCGATAGGGCACGCAGCCATGCAGTGCCGGATCGAACGGCGTACGCGGGCCAACGCAATACAGCCCGGCGGCGGCGTTATCGGCAAGGAAGGCACCAAGCCCGAAACGCCAGCCCTGCCAGCGGCAGTCGGCGATCTCGAACGCCGGCGCCACTTCGGCCACGGCCGCCAGAATCGCCTCGTCGCTGTAGGCGCCCGGCGCCAGCGTGCGCCCGAATACCAGCGCCAGTTCGATCTCGAGCTTAGGCTGGATCAGCCGCGTAAACGGCACCGTGCTGCCCGGTTCAACTTCCATCGCAGGTGTAAGGGCGCCATACACCGGTTCATCCAGGCCAAAACGCGCTTGCGCCGCACGGCCGGCGAGGGCCACTTTCCAGCCACTCACACGCTCGCCCGCCGCCTGGCGGCGCGCCACGCCCTGATGCAGCAGCGCGTAGCCCTGCTGCCGGTCCAGCGCCTCTAGCGCAAGGGGTGCGAGCGCCCGAGCGCGGCGCCCGGCCTGGTGCAATTGCTCAAGCAGGTCATGGTCGTGGCTCATGACAGTTGCTCCGCCAGTTTGCGCAGCACGCCATCCAGGCGTTCGGGGGTGGTGATGGCGGCGACAAAGCGGTCCGGACGCACCACGACGATGCAGTCGCGTACCTTGGAGAACCATTCGCCCAGGCGGTTATCCACGTCCTCCACGCTCAGGGCGTCGGTGGCCGTCAACGGCTGGTTGCGCCCCACACCGCTGCGCGACCGGTTGACTTGAATGAACCGCGTGCCCCAACGCGCCCAATACTCGGCCATGGGTTGGCTGAGCTGGTCACGCGGGTTCACCCGGTAGCCAAGCACGGCATAGCCACTGCCCAGCATCTCGTCCAGGCGGCGGCGCTGGCCCTGGGCGTCTTCGATGTTCGGCTGGATGAACAACTGGCCCACCAGGTCGTCTTCACGCAGCTCGGCGCGCTCGTGATAAACCAGGCCCTTGGTGATGGTGGCCTTGGGTTTGAACTTGAACTCCAGCAAGTGCGAGCGCAGGTTGTCGACGCTGTTCACCGCCTGGAACAACCAGTCGCGCACGCCGGCCATCAGCGGGTTGGTCAGGCCCAGTACCGCCCCCATGTTGTCGGCCAGCGCCACCAGCTCGGTGGCGTGGCCACGGCGTTCCTGGTCGTAGCTGGCCAGAATCGACGGCGCCGCGCGGCCCTGAATGATCGCCGCCAGTTTCCAGGCCACGTTGGCCACGTCGCGAAGGCCGGAGTTGAGGCCCTGCCCGGCCCAGGGTGGCGAAATGTGCGCCGCATCACCCACAAGTGCCACTCGCCCTTGGACAAACCGCGCCGCGACCCGCGAATGGTGGGTATAGGCACGAATGCGGATGATATTGAGCTGGTCGACAGCGTCGCCGATATGCCCATGGATCAGTTGGCGAATCGTCGCCTCTTCGCACATTTTGGCTTCGTCTTCGCCCTCCATCAGCATGAATTCCCAGCGCCGCTGCTGATAAGGCAGGTAGATGCACACAAACGGCCGCTGCGGATCGGCATGCAGCGCGGTATAGGGCGCATCCAGGGTGTCGTTGGCCGTATCGACCACCACCCATTTGCGCGGATGGGTCAGCCCGAGCAGCTCGATACCCAGTTGTTTGCGCACGGTGGAACGGCCACCGTCGGCGCCGATCACGTAGTCGGCCTGCAGTGCATAGACCTCGCCAGCGGCGTCGCGTACCTGCAGGGTCACGCCGTGCTCGTCCTGCTCAAGCTCAAGCAGTTCATGGCCCTGGCGCAATTGGACACTGGCATGCTGCCCGAGCCGTTCGCGCAAGGTGCCTTCGAGCAGCTGCTGCATGAAAATATTGCGCATCGGCCAGCCGTACTGCGCGGCACTTGGCTTGACCTCGGCGAAACACACGCCGCGCGCGTTGTAATAGCGCAGCGGTACATCGCAAATCATGTCGCGCACCGCCAGCTCGGCAATGCCGATGCCCTGCAGCACGCGCAACGCCTCGTCGTCCATGCCCACCGCACGCGGGTAAGGCAGGATGCCGTCGGCCAGCTCAAGGACGACGCAGTCGATACCGTACATGCCCATAAAGTGCGCGGCCGTGATCCCGTTGGGGCCACCGCCCACGATGACAACCTGGGTTTTCTCCTGCTTCATCGCTATTCACCGCTTTCTTGTTGTGGTTTTTGTTCCAGCATCGCTCAAGCACGGGCGCGTATCAGTGCAGCCCGTCGATACCTTTTACATCCTCGGCGCGCAGGCCGCCCAGCCGCGCATGCAAACGCCCGCGCGTGGCGAAGGCCCAGATCACCACCACCTCATCCGGCGACGGGCCGTCACCGAAGGTCAGGGAAATACTGTCGTAATGCGAGCGCACGTACAGCGCGTCTTTATGGGCCAGCGGCACGTCTATGGTGGTGCCGGGGCCGCCACGCTTGCCGGTGGACGGCACCCACGACTTGCCGCCGCCCAGCGCCACGCGAATCGGATCGGCCGCCGGGTTGGTCAGGAACGCGTTGCCGTGCTCGTACTCGCCCGCGCTGCCCACCAGGATCGCCTTGCCATAACTGACAATCGGCTGCGCGCCGGCCAGGGCCTGGATGCGTCGACCAAACTCTTCGCCCAGCAGCGGCGACGGCTCGACCAATTGCCCGAGGTCTTCGCTGTAGCGTCCGGCATAGGGGTTGGCGATCACGGCGGCCACGGCGTATTTGAACAACGGCTCGCCATCGGCCAGTTGGCCGGTTTCGTTGGCCAGGGTTTCTTCAACGAAGCTGTACCATTTGCGGATGTGGTAGCTGGCGAAATTTGCGCTTTTCATGCTGTTTACCTTTGTTCAAATAGGGTCGAGGGGGTCGAGCGTGTAGTTGCGACTCGGCGCGCCGGCCGCCTTGAAGCGAGCCTTGCCGCGCGCATCGTCGTGCTCGGTCTCAAGGAAGAATTCCATGCGGTTGCAATCGGGGTCGTTGAAGTACAGGCCATGGCCGATTTCGTGGTCGGTGATCTTCACCACCTCCACGCCCTTTTTCAGCAACATGCCGTAGAGCTGGCGCAAGGTGGTCATGTCACCGGCGATTTCCAACCCGTAGTGCTGCAGCCCCAGCCCGCCCTGGTGAGCGCCGGGTTCTGCGCGAATCAACGCGATGTCGTGATGCTTGGTGCCAAACGCCATCATCACCCAGCTCTCGCCACGGGCGCTTTCATGCATGCCCAGGATGTCGGCGTACCAGCGCGCCGACACATCAGGATCACTCACCCATAGCGATAAGTGAGTGCGAAGGATTTCGACTTTCATCGCTCGCTACCTCAATGCTGTTTGACGATGGATTGGTGCCCGGCCTTGATCTGCGCCACCGCGGGCGTCCAGAGCACATCGGCGATTTCACTGAACTCGCGCCAGTGTTTCTGCCAGCCGTCACCGCCATTGTCGGAGGTGAACAGGTGACCGTACTTGGTACCGGCGACGATTTGCCGAGGGTTGGCCGGGTTGAACGCCAGCGCCCACACACACGAGTTAGGCTGTTGCGGCAGCGGCAGCACTTGCCAACTGAGCGCGGCGTCACGCGACACCAGCACCTTGCTGGTGGTGCCGGGGGTGCCGTCGGAAATGCTCAGGTACACGGTGTCTTGCGAGCCCGGCGGTGCGTTCATCGCACGCAGGTAATACAGGCCGAAGGCTTCACGGCCGATGATGCCGGTCCAGGTCAGCCCCTCGTCGAGGCTGCGATAGACCGCGTTGACGCACACCACCACGATGACTTTCTGGCCATGGTTGGGCAGCACGACGATGTTGTGAACGTCCGAGTTGAAGTCCCACAGCAGGCGGTCATCGACGCGGGTCCAGCTGTCGCCACCGTCGCGGGAATGGAACAGCCCACCCTCCTCCAGGCCGAACCACAGCTGGTTGCGGTCGCAGGGGTCATAGGCGAAGGCCAGCAAACGCGGACGACTGACGCCATCGCAGAATTCAGGAATCTCCACCGGCGCGCGGTCCCAGCTTGCGCCGCCGTCCAGGGTGCGCCACAGCACCGCGCGCGAGGGCGCCCCGGTGCCGACGAAAATCCGCCGGGCATCCTGCGGGTCCACCGCCACCTTCCACACGGTCTGGCCGTTGAACGGCGAGTCGACCTGTTGCCAGCGCCCACCGGTGTCATGGCTGACGCACAAACCGATATCGGTGCCGGCATAGATCACCTCCGGCGTGCCGGGGTGCAGGCTCAGCGAACGGGTGATCGCGTCGAATTCCAGGTCTTGCCCCAGGCCCAGGCGATGCCAGGTCTTGCCGTCGTCGGCGCTGCGGATAACCGCCTGGCCGACGGTGGCGACTAACAGGGTTCCGTTACTCATCGCAGTTGCTCCTCAGATGAAGATGCCACGGGTCAGGCCGCCGTCGATGCCGATGGATTCGCCGGTCACCGCGCCTGCCTTGGGGGATGCGAGGAAGCCGATCAGCCAGCCCATTTCGATCGGCGCCAGCGTGCGGCGAATCGGCGTGGCGTCGATATAGCCCTGTTCGACCTGCTCCGGGGTCTTGCCCTGCTTGATCCCTTCGCGCTCGTACAGCTCACGGATGTGCGGGGTGTCCACGACGCCGGGGTGGATCAGGTTGACCGTAATGCCGCTGGCGCCCAACTGGTCGGACAGGGTCTTGGTCATGTGCGCGATGGCCAGGTTGCGCATGCCCGACAGCACTTTGCTGCTGCGCCCGGTGAGGCCACCGATATTGATGATGCGCCCGAAGCCGGCGGCCTTCATGTGTGGGGTCACGGCCTTGGCGCAACGGAAATAGCCGATCACCTTGGTATTGAGGTCCGACAGCAGTTCGTCGTCGCCGGCATGTTCGATGTCATTGCGCACCACGCCGGATGGCGCCGCCGCACCGTTGACCAGAATGTCGATGCGCCCGAAGTGCTTGTGCGCCGCTTCGACCATGTCCGACACGGCCTTCATGTCATTGGTGTCGCAGAACAGCGGCAGCACTTCATTGCCGGTCTGTGCGCTGATCTCTTCGGCGGCCTGGGTCAGGAACGCCATGCGCCGTGCGCAGATCACCACCTTGCAGCCTTCCTCGGACAGAAAACGTGCGACTTCCTTGCCGATGCCCATCCCACCGCCGGTGACGATGGCCACGCGGCCTTTCAATTCCAGATCCATAGCAACTACCTCGTAGTGATGATTCAGTTCAGGCCAGATCGACGAATACGCTTTTGGTCTCGGTATAAGCGTCGATCACGTTCTTGCCCATTTCCCGGCCCCAGCCGGATTGCTTGTAGCCACCGAACGGCGAAGCCGCATCGACGACGTTCCAACAGTTGACCCACACCGAACCGGCCTTGAGCTGCGCCGCCAGGCGGTGCGCCGAGCGCAGGTCGCGGGTCCACAGGCCGGCGGCCAGGCCGTACGGCGAATCGTTGGCGCGCAGTACCAGTTCGTCGACTTCGGTCCAGCTCATCACGGTGAGCACCGGGCCGAAGATTTCTTCGCGGGCCACGCAGGCGCGCTCGGCACGGTCGAGAAAGACGCTGGGCTCAATGAAATGACCGCGCTCCAGGTGCGCCGGACGCTCGCCGCCGCAGATCAGTTCGGCGCCCTCTTCCCGACCACGCTGCAGGTAGCCCTTGACCGTCTCCAGTTGGCGCCCCGATACCAGCGGGCCCATGCTGCTCGCCGGGTCCAGGCCGTTGCCGAGCACATGCGCGGCGGCATGGCGTTGCAGCTCTTCAAGCACCTGGTCGAGCACGCTGGCGTGTACATACAGACGCGAAGCGGCGGTGCACACCTGGCCCTGGTTGTAGAAAATGCCATCGGCGGCGCCCTTGGCGGCACGCACGATGTCGGCGTCGGGCAAGATGATGTTGGGCGACTTGCCCCCCAGCTCCAGCGAGACCTTTTTCATGTTGCGCGTGGCCGCCTGGGCGATCAGCCGGCCGACCTGGGTGGAGCCGGTGAAGGCGATCTTGTCCACATCCGCATGCTGCGCCAACGGCGCGCCGGTTTCGGCGCCCAGGCCGGTGATCAGGTTGACCACGCCCGCCGGAAACCCCGCGGCCTCGATCAACTGCACCAGCCGGATCGCCACCAGCGGCGTCTGCTCCGCCGGCTTGAGCACCGCCACGCAGCCGGTCGCCAGCGCCGGGCCGAGCTTCCACACGCACATGTTCAGCGGGAAATTCCACGGCACGATCAAGGCACATACGCCCACCGGCTCGCGCAGGGTGTAGTTGAGCATCGGCGCGCCGCTGGCCGGCGAAACCGGCAAGGTGCCGCCTTCGATCTTGGTCGGCCAGCCGGCGAAGTAACGAATGATGGTGGCGGCGCTGGCCGCTTCACCGCGAGCGGTGGCGATGGTCTTGCCGTTCTCCAGGGTGATCAGTTGGGCCAGCTCCTCGCGGTGCTGGTCGATAAGGTCCGCCAGGCGAAACAGCAACAGACCGCGCTGGGCCGGCGACTGCATGGCCCAGGTGCCGGTAAAGGCGGCGCGGGCGGCCGCGACGGCGGCATCCACGTCGCGCTCGTCGCTCTGCGCAACCTCCGTCAGGGTCTCCTGGGTAGCCGGGTTTTCCACGGCAAATCGACGACCGCCGGCGGCGTCCTGCCAGGTTCCGCCGATGAACAGGCGACCGGGTTGCGCCAGGAACGCGCGCACTTGGGGTAACACATCAAGCTGCTTCATCATCGACTCCTTCACAGTGCCATTTCGATCAGGCAAGGCCCCGCATCGGCGGCGGCGTTGGCCAGTGCGCGTTGCAGTTCGGCGTTGGTGTGTACGGTGCAGGACGGCACGCCGTAGCCTTTGGCCAGGGCTTTCCAATCGATGCGCGGACGGTCGAGCACGGTCAGCTTGAGGGCCTGGGGGTCGAGTTCGGTCATGCCGAAACGGCGCAATTCGTTTTGCAGGATCGCGTAGCGGTGGTTGGCGGCGATCAGGATCACCACCGGCAATTGCTCGCGGGCGATGCTCCACAGGGTTTGGATCGTGTACTGCGCGCTGCCGTCCGATTGCAGGCAGAACACCCGATTGCCACGCTCGGCCAGCGCGGCGCCGAAGCCCACCGGAATGCCCTGGCCGATTGCGCCGCCGGTGTTGGTCATGACCCGATGCCGTTTGGCGCGCGCCGAGGCGGTAAAAAACGGATAGCCGCAGGTGCCGCCCTCCACCGAGACAATGCAGTCGTCCGGCAGCGCGGCGGCCAAAAGCTGGCCGACCGACTGCGCGCTCAACGCCGCTTCGCCCGGCGGCAGCTGGATGTCCTGCGGCGTGGGCACATAGGCCGGGGCATCCAGCGCATCGGCCAGCGCGGTCAGCGCCCCGGCCACGTCGTCGCCGACCTCGGCCAGCGACAACAGGCGCTCACGCTCGGCCAGCCGCGACGGGATACCTTCATAACCGAAGTAACTGATGGGCTCGGGTACACCGGCACACACCACTTTGTCGTATTGCTCAAGGATTTCGATGGCCACTTCCGGGAAATACGGCAGGCGATCCAGGTCGGGCAAACCGCCGCCGCGGTAGCTCAGGCGCGGGAACGTTTCGGCGAACAGCCGCACGCCGGGCAGTTGCGCCAGGCGCCCCGCCGCTTCCAGCCCGGCCACCGACAAGCCATGGTCACCGACGATGAACACCAGGCGCTGGCCATCGCGCACCGCCTGGGCCACGGCTTCAATGCGGTCGCCGGCAAAGCGCCGCACCGGCGCCCGCAGTGGGCTGAACCGGCCGGTGTGGGTCACGGCGTTGGCTTGCAGGTCCATCGGCAAAATCAAGCTGGCAATCTGGCCCTTGGCTTGCCAAGCGGCACGCATGGCTTCTTGCAGGTCTTCGCCGACTCCCGAGGCGGTGCGCGAGGTGCGCACCCAACTGGACACGCTGCCGGCCAGGGCCTGGATATCGCTGGCCAGGGGCGGATCGTAATTGACGTGCCACGAGGCGTGATCACCGATCACATTGACGATGGGCGTGTTGGCGCGCCGTGCGTTGTGCAGGTTGGCGATGCCATTGGCAAAGCCCGGGCCCAAGTGCGTGAGGGTCATCGCCGGTTTGCCGGCGATACGGCCATAGCCGTCCGCGGCGCCGGTGCACACCCCTTCGAACAACGACAACACCGGTTTAAGGGCCGGCGCGCTGGCCATGGCCGCCACCAGTGGAATCTCGGTGGTTCCCGGGTTGGCGAAGCAGTACTCGATACCGCTTGCCGCCGCCGCATTCACTATCAGTTGCGCGCCATTCATGCTCTGCCCTCTCGCTTGAGCGTTTTATGTGGTGAGATTTATCACATACAAAAACACACCAAACAAGCATTTTTTATTAGTTTGTCTCTTATTTTGAGATTTATGAATATTTAATGCCTATCTAAATTGCATTTATCGCGAGCTGATGTAATGTGGCGCAACCCCGCAGGCCGTCTGTGGACGCGGGCTTGGATCTGCGCTGTTTTCGCCTATAGTGCTTAGCCGCGTGCCACCCCCCCTTTCTAGGAACGAAATGAGCAGCCTGAGCAAATTGCTGAGTGTCCTGGACCTGTTCGGTCCAGCGACGTTGAGGATCGACCCGGACACCATCGCCGAACGCATGGGCCTGTCGCGCGCCACGGCGTATCGCTACGTCAAGGATCTGTGCGACGCCGGCCTGCTGACCCGTGTGGATGCCGGCAGCTATGGCCTGGGGCCGCGTGTGATCGAACTGGACTGGATGATGCGCCAGTACGACCCTATCCTGCTGGCGGGGCGCGAGCTGATGCACGAGCTGTCGGCGCAGACTGGCCTGGCGGTGTTCGCCAGCGTTTTTTATGACGGGCGCATCATCAATACCTACATCGCCGAACCCACCGATACCTACCACTTCTCCTTCGGGCGCGGGCACCCGTTGCCGTTTTTTCGCGGGGCGCAATCCAAGGTATTGATCGCCTTTCAGAAGGGCCGACGCCTGCAACGCCTGTTCGACGAACACATGGCCGGCGACCCGGACAGCCCCTACGACTGGGCAAGCTTCGCCAAGGCCACGAAAAAGATCCGCAAGGATGGCTATTGCCTGACCCACGACGAACTCAACCTGGGCCTGACCGGCATCGCCGCGCCGATCATCCAGCCGGATATCGACGAGGTGATCGGCAGCCTGTCCGCCGTCGGCAGCACCCAGAGCTTCAAGTTGCTGCGCCAGGAAACCGTGATCGAAATGGTGATGGACACCACGCGGCGCATCGCCGAGAACATGCGCAATCACCCCCGCACCGCCGCGCCCTGAAACGCGACGGTGATGGCGGGTCAGAACGGTACGGCGACGGTCAGCTGGCTGTACAGGTTGGTGCCGTTGCCGACGGCCTGGTTGCCGCCGCTGGTGGCGTCTTCCTTGGGTTTGTAGAGGCCGATCAGCGGCGTGATGATCAAGTGCGGGTTGACCGCCCACTCGGCATACAGGTCCAGCTCCTGCGCATTGAGGTTCAGCGCATTGCTTTTGCGCACCGTGTCGAAGTCGAAGTACAGCGCGCCCAGCGTCAGGTTTTCCAGCGGCATGGCCTTGAGGCTCACATGCTGGATGCGCGTGTTGCTGTTGAACGGCCCGGCATAGTTGCCGGCCACTTCACCCTGCAACCAGGTGCCGTAGCCGGTGCTCAGGCCGGTGAACAGCGAATCCCACTTTTGTGAATAACGGGCATAGCGATAGGTGACCTTCGGCGTCCAGGCGACATCGGCGAAGGTGTAGCCGGCTTCGCCGTACCAGGCTTTTTCGGGCCCGCTGTCCTTGTCCTGCCAGGCATATTCGAACGCCAGGTTCACGTTCGGCAGGCCGGCGTCGCCTTCACCGCGCACACTGTAGACGTTCATGCCCTTGCGCTGGCGCTGAAAATCGCTGGCCCAGCGCTCGTTCACATCGATGCCATGCACCCAGGTCAACCCCAGGGTGCCGGGCTTGGTGGTGTAATCCAGCGTGCCGGCGGCCACTTCGCTTTCAGCCTGGGCGCGGTTGTCGGATTTAAGCCACAGCAGGCTGCCGTGCAGGCCGTCTTTGCCGCCCAGGCGCAGAAACGCGGTTTGATCGAAGGCATGCCGCGCGGCCAGGTAATACGCACCGCCACGGTTCATCGCGCCATCGGCCGGGCCCTTGCCCAGGTTCGGGCCGTCATCGTTGATCAAAAAGCCACTGCCGAGCTTGACCACCTGGCGCCCACCGGAAATATCCACGCCGTCCTGGCCCAGGGCCGGAAACAGATCTCCGGAGCGCCACCCCAGGTAGGCGTCTTCGATCTTGGTGGTGCGTTCGCTGCCGAGGGTATTGCCGGCCGGGTCGCCATCGCCCCAGGTGGCGGAACTGACCAACGCAAAGGCGCCATAGGCAGTACCGTTACCGGCCAGGGACTGGTCGCCGCTCACACCATACTTGATGAAGCCTTCGCGCCAGGTAGAACCGCCCGCCGTGCCGTCGTAGTTTTTGCGGCTGTTGAACATGCCGAATACGGCGGTCATGTCGGCGTTGAGATGACGGCTTTCATCGCTGTACAGCTCGTAGGCCTGGACCTGGCTGATGGCACCGAGCGACAAGGCGCAAGCCAATGTGCCGCCCAGCATTGAAGTGGATGGATACCGCATGATCGAAGCTCCTCAGGGTGCGCCTTTAAAGGCTGTCTTAGCTATTGGCATGAGAGCGGCGCAGCTTTGCTGCGCCAGGTGGGCAAGGCTTACTCGGCCGCGCGCTTATTGACGAACAGCAGCTGTTGACCGGTGAATTCGAGCAACCCTTCCAGGCCGAACTCGACGCCGAAACCAGACATTTTGCTGCCGCCGAACGGGGTATTGGGCTGGATGCGCGCGTGGCAGTTGACCCACGCCACACCGCTTTCCAAACGGCTGGCCAGCGCCTGGGCCTGCGCCACATCCGGGCCCCATACCGAGCCACCCAAGCCCATGTCGCCGGCGTTGGCGCGGCTCAGTACGTCTTCGACGTCGCGGTAGGCGATCAGCGGCAAGACCGGCCCGAACTGCTCTTCATCGACCAGGCGCTGGCCGTCGGTCACATCGGCGACCAGCGTGGGCGGGTAAAAGAAGCCTGGGTGATCCAGGCGCGCGCCGCCGCACAACACGCGCGCGCCTTGGGCCCGCGCATCGTCGACCAATGCCTCGACCAGCTTGAGTTGATCCAGGTTCTGCACCGGGCCGAAGTTGACGCCGGGCTCCAAGCCATCGCCCACCACCTGGCGCCCCGCGATCAGCGTCAATGCATCGGCAAATGCCTGGTACTGGGATTCGTGGATATACAAACGCTTGAGCGCCGCGCAGGTCTGGCCCATGTTGAGAAACGCCGCCTGGAATATCTCCTCGGCCACCTCAACCGGCGTGCCGGGCAGGACGATGGCGGCGTCGTTGCCGCCCAGTTCCAGGGTGAGGCGCTTGAGGTTACTGGCGGCGCCGCGCATGACGCTCTGGCCGGTGGCGGTAGAACCGGTGAAGACGATTTTCTGGATACCCGGGTGCGACGTTATCGCACTGCCGAACCCCTGCTCGCCAGTCACGCAGTTGATCACCCCCTTGGGCACATGCCGCGCAATGATGTCGACCAGGCGCAGGGTACTCAGCGGCGTCAGGCTCGACGGTTTGCTGATCACGCAGTTACCGGCCCTCAGCGCCGGCATGATGTGCCACACGGCGATCATGAACGGCCAGTTCCACGGTGTGATGGAGGCCACCACCCCCAGGGGCTTGCGGTGCAGCTCGACGCGCTGGGTCGGGGTTTCTTCCACCAGCTCGACGTCGATCTGTTGCCCGGCGGCGTAGCGGGTCCAGGCGGCGCCCCCCATGACTTCGGAAAATGCCAGCTCCAGCGGTTTACCTTGCTCAAGCACGATCAGCCGGGCCAATGCGTCGGCATTTTGCTCAATATCATCGGCAATCGCCATGAGGCGCTCGCAACGCAGCGCATGGGTACTCAGGCGCCAGGTTTTGAACGCGGCCTGGGCGGCGTCTACCGCCGCGTCCAGTTGCGCCAGCGAACCGGCCGGGCACTGCGCGAAGGCTGTGCCGGTGGCTGGATTGATCACATCAAACTGCCCGTTTTCACCGGCAACCTGAACCCCGTTGATAAGCATTGTGTAGTGCTGCATGTGGACGCTTCCTTTAACGCAGACGAGCTTTGGCGTGCGACGCAAAATAAGTCGCAGTGGGTGTGTCGGAACGTGCTTTAGAGCTTGTGGCTACCCAGGGCCAGGAACCGCTGCGGCGCAACCTTGCGCAGGCGCGCGGCCAGGTAGATGCCGGCCAACAAGGCCGCCGGAATGACCGCACACAGGCTGTAGGACAACAGTTGGCTGGCACCGGTCAGCACATCGAAATGCACCACCGCCAACACCAGCACCATCAGCAAGGCCAGGCAGGAGAAAATCGGCAGGATGCGTCCACGCCAGATCCCGACTTTGAGCTCGGGATGCCGATGGAAGTACACGCACACCGCGACCGAGGTCATCGCCATCAGCAGGATCACGCACAGGGTGGCCAGGTTGGAGAACCAGGCGAACAGTTGCAGGATCGGGTCGGCGTCCATCGCCGCGAAAATCAGCACGACCACCGCGGCGATCAGGCTTTGCAACGCCGAGCCCATGTGTGGGCTCTGGTGCACACGGTGGGTGGTGCCCAGCAGGCTGTGCAGCAAGCCGTCACGCCCGATGGCGTAGAAGTAACGCGCCGCGGCGTTATGAAACGCGAGCAGCCCGGCGTAGATGCTGACCATGAACAGCACGCGGATAACCTGGGTCAGGTGCGGCCCGACAAAGTGGTCGGACATGCCGTAGATAAACGTGGTCGGGTCCTGCAGGGCTTGCAGCATCGGCACGATCTTGTCCGCGCCCACGCCCACCACCATCGCCCACACCGACAGCGCATAGAACCCGCCGATCAGCAGCACCGAGCTGTAGGTTGCGATTGGAATCGTGCGCTGCGGGTCTTTCGCCTCTTCACCATAAATGGTGGTGGCCTCAAAGCCGATGAAGGCGGCAAAGCAGAACAGCAGGCCGATTGACGGCGTA
Source organism: Pseudomonas asgharzadehiana (assembly GCF_019139815.1). NCBI lineage: Bacteria > Pseudomonadati > Pseudomonadota > Gammaproteobacteria > Pseudomonadales > Pseudomonadaceae > Pseudomonas > Pseudomonas asgharzadehiana. Next base: position 2,507,843 of record NZ_CP077079.1, on the reverse strand, counting down.
CCGCTGAACACGTGCTGGCTGCTGAAGGAATCAAGGTTGACCCCGCTGTCGCCACCGGTCTTGAGAATGGCGAAATCCAGGGTGAGGATCGCCAGGTATTCAGCGATCACCACCACCGACAACACCCGCGCCGACAGGTCGATCTTGCGATAGCCGAGAATCGCAATGCTGACCATCGCCAGCAGCGAATAGGACCACCAGGGCAACACCAGGCCGAAGACACTCTCCATGGTGCCGCTGACCACACCGCCGAACATGCCGTACAGGGCGATCTGCAAAATGTTGTAGGCGAACATCGCCAGCACCGCCGCCGAGCCGCCGGCCAGGCCGCCCAGGCCACGCGAGGTGAAGGCGTAGAAACCACCGGCGTTGGTGACGTGCCGCGCCATGGTGGTGTAACCCACCGAAAACGCCATCAGCACCGCCAGGGCCAGCAACAGCAACGCCGGGGTGCCGGCGCCGTTCCCCAGCATGATGCCGATCGGGAATCCGCCGGCAATCACACTGAGCGGACTCGCCGCCGAAATCACAAAAAAGATGATGAAGCCGACACCCAGGGCGCCACGCTTGAGCTCCGTAGAGCCATTGACCGGCATAGTTACACTCATGTTATTGACCTTATTGTATGAGGCAGTCGCTGTGGGGTGGCGCCGACTCAGGCTCTATCGGTGCCGGGTAGCGCTTTTATTCTTGAGGTTGCACGCTGGATTCGATCCTATGCCCGCCTACGGAACCCTCGCTATCCCAAATCGGTAACATCGCCGCCAGCGCCCCAAAACAGGTCACCCGCCGCGACACTCCACGCCGATTTGGGATAGTCGCGCGCAGCTGCTGGCCTGCATGCTAGGTTCAGGCCCCCTCTGCCCGGCTGTCGGCCAGTGGCACCAACCGCCAGTCGGCCCGTGGCAAACGCCTGTGCGCAAAACGCGGCGCCGGCCGATGCACTGACAAACCAATAAGAAATCGGTGGCCCAGGCCAACCGATGATCGTTCAACACGCTGTTCACCCGTGAGATAGCCCAATGTTCGACACCCTCTCCATTCGCTTGAAAATCGTGCTGCTCTCGGGCTTGTGCCTGCTGGGCGTGATCAGCCTGATCGTCGGCATGAACCTCTACCAGAGTAGCCAGAACAACCGGTTGATCAGCACCTCAAGCAGCCGGATGCTCACGGACAGTGGCGAGAACCTGCTGCAGGCCAAGGCCGCCGAGCAGGCCAGCAACCTGCAACGGGTGTTCGGCAGCAGCCTGCAGACCATCAGCGCCTTTGCCGACCAGGCGAGCCACCTGCGCGACATGGCCGCCCAGCGCGGGTTGGCCGCCACGACCTTGCGTGAAGAACTCAACCAGGCGCTCAAGACCACGTTCGACCACAACCCGCAGGTACTGGGGCTTTGGCTGGTCTACGAACCGAATGCGCTGGACGGCAGGGACGCCGAATTCGCCAACGACGCCGCACGTGCCTCCAACGAAAACGGACGCTTTGCCAGCGCCTGGAACCGGGGCGCCGGCCAACCGATGAATATCCTGATACCCGAAGCCGATTTGCAGAAAACCGAACTGAGCATCAGCGGCACGCCTTACAACAGTTGGTACACCTGCCCGCGAGACACCGGGCGTACCTGCCTGATGGCGCCCTACGCCGACACGCAGGCCGGGCAGGTGCAACTGATGACCACCTTGTCCATGCCCTTGATCGTGGATGGCAAGGTGGTCGGCACGCTCGGCGTGGACCTTGCGCTCGGCGCCCTGCAAGCGGCCGCGAGCGATGCCCAGCGCGCACTGTTCAACGGTTCGGGGCGCATGCTGATTGTGTCCGACAGCGGGGTGCTTGCCGCCTACAGCAGCGACGCCAGCCAGATCGGCAAACCCATCAGCGCGCCGTTGGCGCAGGAAGGCCAGGCGGTGCTCAGCGCCCTGGCGCAAAAAAAGCCGGTCGTGCTGGCCCAGGATCAATCGATTCGCGCGGTCTACCCTGTCGCGCCGATCCCGCAGGCGGCGCCCTGGGGCGTGGTCATTGACCTGCCCAGGGAGGTCTTGCTGGCCGACTCGGTGAAACTGCAAGCCTTGCTTGACCAGACCCAGACCCGCGACACCCTGGAGTCGCTGCTGGTGGCCATCGGCGCCGGGCTGCTGGGCCTGCTGTTGATCGGGTTCACCGCCTCCGGCGTGACGCGCCCGATCAACAGCGTCGCGCAGATGCTCAAGGCGATTGCCAGCGGCGACGGCGACCTGACTCAACGGCTCAATTACCGCAAAAAGGACGAACTGGGCGAACTGGTGCAGTGGTTCAACCGCTTTCTCGACAAGCTGCAACCCACCATTGCGCAGATCAAGCAGAGCATCACCGATGCACGCGGCACCGCCGACCAGTCTTCGGAAATCGCACGGCAGACCAGTGAAGGCATGCAGGTGCAGTTTCGCGAGATCGACCAGTTGGCAACCGCCTCCAACGAAATGAGCGCCACGGCGCATGAAGTCGCCAGCAGCGCGTCGAACGCCGCCCAGGCGGCCCGGGGTGCCGACCAGGCGTCCAAAGACGGCATTACCCTGATCGAACGCAGTACCCACGACATCAACGCCCTGGCCAATGAAGTCAGCAAGGCCGTGACCGAAGTCGAGGCGCTGGCGGTCAACAGCGAGCAGATCGGCTCGGTGCTGGAGGTGATCCGCAGCATTGCCGAACAAACCAACCTGCTGGCACTCAACGCAGCAATCGAGGCCGCACGCGCCGGAGAAAGCGGGCGCGGTTTTGCGGTGGTGGCCGATGAAGTGCGCAACCTGGCCAAGCGCACCCAGGATTCGGTGGAGGAAATCCGCCTGGTGATCGAACGCATCCAGACCGGCACGCGTGGCGTGGTGGCCACCATGCATTCAAGCCATGCACAGGCCCAGAGCAATGCCAGGCAGATTCACCAGGCCGTGCAAGCGCTTGGCAAAATCAGCGAGGCGGTGACGGTCATCAGCGATATGAACCTGCAGATCGCCAGCGCGGCGGAGGAACAAAGTGCGGTGGCCGAGGAGGTCAATCGCAATGTCTCGACTATTCGCGGGGTGACCGAAACGCTGACCGAACAGGCGGCCGAATCGGCGCAGGTCAGCAGCCAGCTCAATGCGCGGGCCAATCATCAAATGCAGTTGATGGACCAGTTCCGCGCCTAGGCGGCGGCCGGTATCGCTACAGCGGCGCCAGGCCATTGATGCGCCATGGCGGGCGGGTGTTCAGGCGCGCGCGCAGGCAGGGATGGCGGCACGCGCGGTTTGCGAGGGCAACTCGGCGAACAGGGCGTGGTACTCCTCGGCAAAATGGCTGAGGTGATAGAAGCCCCATTGGGCGGCGGCATCGCCGACCGAGAGACGGGACGCCGCGGTCGACATCAAGGCGCGGCGCACACCGTTGAGCCGCACCGAGCGCAGGTAGTTCAGCGGCGTCGTCTCGGCCACCGCGCGAAAGCTGTTCTGCACGGTGCGGCGACTCACCTGGAGGCGCTCGCACAGTTCGTTCACGCTGGGCACGTTGAGCATCTCGGCCGTGGTCAGCCGGTGGCATTTCTCGACAATGAAGCTGCGCGTGGAGCTCGGGCTGCGCTGCTGTTTGTCACAGGCCGGGTCGGTGAGCAGCTGCATCAGTTCATCGAGCAGGGCCTGCTCAAGCCTGGGCTCACACGCGCTGTCGGGCGCCTGGTCGGTCACCGCCAGGGACAGCATCGCCAGCAATCGCCCTCGGGCCTGGGCAAAGCGCTGCGCGCAGACCCGGATCACCGGCTGACGCAACAACCGACCGATCTCCCCGGCCGACGCCGTGTGCGTCAACGCCTGCTCGAACCATTCGCGCTCGAACGTGACGGACAACAGCTCCATGCCCATCGGCATATGGAACATGAACTCCTCGCCGCCGTGCAGGAAAAACAGGCTGCTGTCGTCCACCTCGCGGCCCTGCATGCGCGTCGAGCCCGGCACGCTGATCGGCACGGCGAAGCACATCTTGCCGCGCGGCGCCACGCCGTGCTGCACCACGCGTTGGTTGATCTGCTCGCGGAACACGTGGCAACGCGCCGTCGTCAGTTGCATCAAAGAACTTTCGGCCTGGCCGGCGGTTAACTGGCTGTAGTCCTGGCTCCATTCCTGGACAGTGGCGGCATGCACATGGATATCGCGAAAGTGGCTCACATGATGGTTTTGCATGATGGGTGAAAACCTCTGCCGATAGTGTTGTTTCCAGCCTGCCGTGTTTTGCGATAGTCCCACATAGGTCACGCATTGCAAATTCTTTGTATCTGCCGCCATGCATCGGCAACGGCGCAGCTCATGCGCGTCGATTTGCCGATTCGGGCTAACGGTCAAGGCCCTGTCATGAGAATGATCGGCTCACTGAAAACCGTCAGCCAGAGAGTTCGTCATGAGTGAGTCCAAATTAGAAGCCCTGCATTTTGCGGATGCGCCGCGAATGATTTCCACAACCCTGCCCGGCCCCATGACCCGCGAGGCGCTGGCATTGTCGGCACGCACCGAGTCGATGGCGCGCGGCGGCGGGCGCATGCCGATCGCCATGGACCGCGCGTTCGGCGCGACCTTCAAGGACCCCGACGGCAATACCTACATCGACCTGTCGGCGGGCGTGGGCGTCAGCAGCGTCGGGCGCTGCCACCCCAAGGTGGTGCAGGCCATCCGCGACCAATCCGAAGTGCTGATGCACGCCCTGGAAATCAACAGCACCCGCCGCACCGCACTGGCGGCCAAGCTTTCGGAGATCGCGCCCGAGGGCCTGCGCGGTGACTGCATCACGTTCTTCACACAAAGCGGCAGCGACGCGCTGGAGGCGGCGGTCAAGTTCGCCAAACGCATCACCGGGCGTCACCAGATCCTGGCCTTCCACGGCGGCTACCATGGTGTGTGGAATGCCTCCGGCGCGCTCACCACCGGCACGGCCTACCGCAAGGGCTACGGCCCGATGATGGGTGGCGTGATCCATGCGCCCTACCCCTACGCCTATCGCTTTCCCTTCGACACCTCGCACGCAAGCGCCGAGCAGATCGCCGGCGACTACGTGGATTACCTGCTCAACAGCCCCTACACCGCCGCCGATGATGTGGCCGCCGTGATCGTCGAACCGGTACAGGGCGAAGGCGGCTACGTGCCGCCCTCGCCGCAGTTCCTGCAACTGCTGCGCAAAGCCTGCGACCGCGCCGGCGCGCTGCTGATTGTCGATGAAGTGCAATCCGGCGCGGGGCGTACCGGCAAGATGTGGGCGGTGGAGCATTCCGGCGTGAAGCCCGACATGCTCACCTTCGGCAAGGGTATCGGCAGTGACCTGCCGATGGCCGGACTGATCATGCGCTCGGACCTGGCGGCTGCGATTCCCGACGGGTCGATGCCCAATACCTTCGCCGCCAACTCGTTGTCGGCAGCCGTGGCGCTGACCAACATCAGCATCCTGCAAGACCCGGAACTCGGCCTGCTGGAGCGCGCCCACACCCTGGGGCTGGAAGCGCAGGCACACATCCGCGCGTTCAACAGCCCGCTGGTGGGTGAAGTGCGCGGTCGCGGCCTGATGATTGGTATCGAGCTGGTCGAAGACGCCGCCACCAAGACCCCGCTGGCGGGCGAAAAGATCGGCCGGCTCATGGGCTACCTGATGAATCACGGCGTGCTGATGATCCCGTGCGGCCGCTACGGCAACGTCATGCGTGTGATGCCCTCGCTGACGATCCCGCGCGCAATGTTCTTCAAGGCGCTGGACGTATTCGGCGACGCCCTGGCCTCCCTTGAGGCATGAGGTATATGCCCCCTGCTCATCACCCCCGGACACTCACATGAATCAGCACCTGAACCACTTCATCCAAGGCGCGTCGTGCGAAGCCAGCGACAGTGGTCGCATCCCGCTCATCAACCCCGTGACCGAACAGATCTACGGCAGCTGCGCCAGCGGCACCGTCGACGACGTGGCCCGCGCCGTGGCTGCGGCACGCGTCCAGCTTGAAGGCGGTGATTGGAGCCGGCTTGACGGCGCCCAGCGCGGTCGGCTGCTGTCGAAACTGGCGGACCTGGTGGAACGTGACAGCCAATTGCTGGCCGACATGGACGCCGACGCCATCGGCCGTTCGCCACTCGAACCACGCCGGATGGACCTGCCCAACGCCATCGCCAACCTGCGCGCCGCCGCCGGCTGGGCCAACCAGTTGGAGGGCCGCACCATTCCCACCGGCGGCTACTTCGGCAGCAAGACCCTCTCGTACACCGTGCGCGAACCGGTGGGCGTGGTCGGCGCCATCGTGCCGTGGAACTCACCGCTGATGATCACGGTGTGGAAGCTCGCCGCCTTGCTGGCGGCGGGCTGCACGGTGGTGGTCAAACCCTCGGAAGAGACCCCGCAGTCGGCTCTGCACCTGGCGGTGCTGGCGCAGCAAGCGGGCTTTCCGGACGGGGTGATCAACGTGGTCACCGGCTACGGCGCGCAAGTGGGCCGCGCCTTATGCGAGCACCCACACGTCGCCAAGATCAGCTTCACTGGCAGCCCCGAGGCCGGGCGCGAGATCCAGCGCACCGCCGGTGTGCTGTTCAAGCGAGTGGCGCTGGAGCTGGGCGGCAAGAGCCCGCAGATCGTGTTCGACGACGCGCCATTCGATGACGCGCTGTTCGGCTGCACCCTGGGCCTGTTCGTCAACCAGGGGCAGATCTGCGCCTCCGGTTCGCGCATCCTGGTGCAGCGCAGCCTGGCCGAACGCTTCGCTGCCGCGCTGGCCGATGCCGCGCGCGCGGTCAAGGTGGGTGACCCACGCGAACCCGAGGTGCAGATGGGGCCGGTGGCCAAGAAAGCGCAGTTCGACCGCGTCAACCGCTACATTCAGTTGGGCATCGATCAAGGCGCGACGCTGTTGGCCGGCGGGGTCTCCCCTCCTGGGCAAGGCTGGTTCGTGCGACCGACGATCTTCGCCGACGCGCGCAACGACATGGCCATCGCCCAGGACGAAATCTTCGGGCCCGTCGGTACGGTGATCACGTTCGACAGCGAAGAAGAGGCCGTGGCACTGGCCAACGACTCCGCCTACGGCCTGGCGGCCACGGTCTGGACCACCGACCTGGCGCGCGCGCACCGCGTGGCCGCGCAGGTCAAGGCCGGCGCCATCGGCGTCAACTGCTGGAGCCCGCTGGACGCCAACCTGCCATGGGGCGGCGTCAAGGCCAGTGGTCTTGGTCGTGAAGGCGGGTTGAGCGGCGCGCTGGCCTATACCGAGGAAAAAGTCATTACCGTGCTGCTGCCCGACTGACCCTATACCGCCCCAGCCACTCTGCGGCCCTGTGCCCGCGGGGTGGCCACCCAACCGTGCATTCCTCACGCCGTTGAGGATCAATGGAGAGCCCACGATGAACCCAATAGATCAACCGACAATAGATCGGTATCCGACCTCCCTGCGCGCATTGCACTGGGTACGTGCCGTGCTCGTCCTGGGCCTGCTCTGGGCAGGCTGGCACATGACCGGCCTGAATGATGAAGTGGCGAGCAAATACGAGTTCTATTACCCCTGGCACAAGTCCTTCGGCGTGCTCACGCTTTTGCTGATACTCACCCAGATCGTCCTGCGCTGGCGGGCGCCGAGCATTCCCCAACCACTGGAAACACTGGCCCCGTACGAACGGGTGTTGTCCAGGCTCACACAACGTGTGATGTATGCGCTGTTGGTGATCGTGCCGCTGATGGGCTACTCCATGTCGAGTACATACACCATGAGTGACGGGGTGTTCTTTTTCGGCGTGAACCTGCCGGAGCTGCTGGCCAAGAACGACGATTGGTTTGTCGTCTTCCAATGGCTGCACAAAGTGCTCGCCTACACCCTGCTAGGGCTGATCACGCTGCATGTGGTGGGCGCCCTCAAGCACCGCTTTTACGACCCAGACCCTCGCAACGATGTGCTGCGCCGCATGCTCTGATCGGCACGCCTATTGCGTTCGCGAACTCGAGGGAGCCGGACGCAAGCATGCCGGTGTACCGCTTTGAATCGCCGGCATTGGCACCCGCACGTCTTGATCATCGACGCGCATCAAGCGACTCAGCTGAGCGCTGCATCGATTACCGCGCACGTCCAAGGTGACTTCGTATTCAGCGTAGGCTTGTGGGGTTAAATCGAGTTGCAGACCGCACGACCAGTTGTATCCGTCGGTGCTGAGAAAGATATAACCCGGGATGCGCGGCCTGACCTTGATTTCCAGAAAGCCTCGGGCTTTGGCCGGTGGCGCAATGATCATGTCTGCACGGCGTGGGGTGTCAGGCACGTATAGGGTGTTGAGCTCGCCCGTCGCACCCTCGCAGCGCTGGTCGTCAAGGTAATAGAGTTTTGCGTTAGAGGTATTGGCAACGAATCGCAGTTTCGCCGCGTCGGGCTCTACGGCGTCAACGTACGTGTTCCTGGCTGCACACCCAGCCAGCAACGTGGAAAACAACGCGGCGACGCCAATGGCGGCGGTGAGCCGAAGCGAAAAAAACGGCATGGGTTTCATCCTTGAGGCGCTAAAGCGAACGCGTGATGCTACGGAAGGGCATTAGCGCTGTCCACTTAAGCTATCAAGGCCGCAGGCGCAGGCATTGCAGCAAAGGACTACAAACCAAACGGAAACGGCCGACTGGAACGCGTACAAAAAAAGACTTCTTACTAAACGCCCACCACCCCAACAGGTGGGCCGATAACAATAAAAAGAGGTCTGTGCCATGAACGTATCCACGAGTCCCGTGCGCGTCGCCGTTGTGCAATTCGATCCGCAAGTCGGTACGCAAAACCGCCCCGCCAACCTGAACACCAGCCTGAGCCTGGCCCTGGAAGCGGTGAATAACGGCGCCAATCTGATTGTGCTGCCGGAGCTGGCCAATACCGGTTACCTGTCCTCGTTGCTGGGGGTGCTGGTGTGGCGTCAGCAATGGCGCAAACGGGGCTGGTACCCGACCTATGTGCCCTTGGTGTCGGTGGTACCTGCGGTGGTATTGGCCTATGGCGGCAGCATGACGGTGATTGTGAGCAGTGCGCTGCTGGGGGCGCTGGTTGCTCCGCCGCTGGCGTGCTCGATTGCCGGACGGCTGCCGAGTTATCTGCATCCGTATATTGGGAATGTACTGTCGATGGCGATCAGCACGGTGTTGATCGTGCCAACCATCGGCTATTGGCTCGCCCAGTGACCCGCTGACGGGCTCGCCCATTTTCACCTCCGCCGGTCGCGTGCGCTGCCCTGTTTGAGTGGCAGCGCATCCAGGCCGGTATCACCGGCTCATTTACCCCCCGTCACATCCAGGAACGTCCCGGTGACGAATGACGCCTCGGCGCCGGCCAGCCATAAAATGGCCTGTGCCACTTCCTCCGGTTGGCCACCCCGCCCCATGGGGATCGAGTCCTTGACGCGATCGACCCGCCCCGGCTCGCCGCCGCTGGCATGCATGTCGGTATAGATGTGCCCAGGGCGAACACCGTTGACGCGTATCCCCTCCCGGGCCACCTCCTTGGCCAAGCCTATGGTAAATGTCTCCAAGGCGCCCTTTGATGCCGCATAGTCGATGTATTCATTGGGGCTGCCGAGGCGCGCCGAGGCCGAAGACACATTGATCACCACGCCGCCCGGGCCGTTGTGGCGGTAAGACATGCGCTTCACCGCCTGCTGGGCACAGAGTATCGGCCCAATGGAGTTGACCGCGAATATGCGCTGCATCCGCTCGAAGCCCAGGTCCTCCAGGCGTGACTGCTTCTCCAGCATCCCGGCGTTGTTGACCAGTACGTCGATGCGCCCGAACGAGCGGTCGATGGCGGCAAACAAATCGGCCACCTGTCGAGGGTCCGCACTGTCGCGCGGACGGCCAATGCCCTGCGCCCCATTGCTTCGACCTGCGCCGCCACCGCCAACGCCGCCGGCTCGTTGGCAACATAGCTGATCGCCACGTCATAGCCCTTTGCGGCGGCCAGCCGGGCGGTCGCCGCCCCCACTCCGCGCCCTCCCCCGGTGATAAGCATCAGCGGAGCCTGCAAGACGTTAACCATGGAAAATCCCCCAGAGCAGTGGGCTGCATCAGCCGATGATGATGGCGCCGCTGACGATCACGACGCACGCCAGGATCCGGCGAACGGTGAGCGTCTCGCCGAGAAACAGGTAACCGATCAGTAGCGCAAACAGCACGCTGGTTTCGCGCAATGCCGATACCGCGCCCAACGGCGCCTCGTTCATGGCGTAGATCACCACGCCATAGGCGAGCAGCGAGACCAGCCCGCCGACCACGGCGGTCACGGTGCCGGGCCGTACGGAAAACAGGCTGCGGGCGTCGCGCAGGCCGATGTACACCAATGGCATCAGCACGCCCCACAACGCGCACATCCACACCGTGTACGCCAGCGGCGCGCCGGAAAGCCTGGCCCCCATGCCATCGACGACGCTGTAGGCCGCGATAAAGCAGCCCGTGCCCAGCGCATACGGCAAACTGGGCACCGACAGGCTGCGCCCCCTGAAGGCCAGCGAAATAATCCCGCCTGACACCAGGGCAATCCCGAGCAACTGGCCGGGAGCGATGCTTTCCCCGGCAAAGGCCGCCGCCCCCAGAGTGACCAGCACTGGCGAGGACCCACGCGAAATCGGATAGACCTGCCCCAAATCGCCGACCCGGTAACTGCGCACCAGGAACAGGTTGTAGCCCACATGCAACAACCCCGAAAGCAGCGCATAGCCCCAGCTTTCAGGCGCGGGGGGCGCCATGAATGCGGCGGCGACCACACAGGCAATGGCGATGGCGATGCACATCACCGTCATCGACCAAAGCCGATCGGCACCGCCGCGCAGCAACGCATTCCAGCTGGCATGCAGGAGCGCGGCAAACAGAACGAGGACAACGAGATGGATAGGCATGCGCCATCTTAGGCAACCCAGCCCCCGGACAACAGAGAAGTCTCCTCATCGCAGCATGAATAGATGCTCATGCATCATTCATCCGCCCGCCGCACTTTCAGCGCCTCGCCGATCAACCATTGGCGAAAGCTGACCACGTGCGGCTGCGACTCCAGGCCCTTGGGGCACACAAAATAGTAGGCAAGCGGCGATGGGAACGGCACATCGAACAGTCGCACCAGACGGCCATCGCTGATTTCGTTCTCGACATGCCCGCTGCGCACCAACGCGACGCCCTGGCCGAGCAAGGCGGCCTCGACCGTCATGTTGGTATCGCCGAACCTGACGCTCTCCTTGAGCGGCGAAAACACCAGCCCGACCGCTTGAAACCACACCTCCCATTTCGGCACCAGCTCGGCGCCATCCCGGGTCAGCAGCGGAAACTGCAACAGTTCGGCGGGGCTGCAGGGTGTGCCGAGGCGCTGCAGCAGTTCGGGACTGGCCACGGGAAATACCTGCTCGCCGAACAGAAACTGCGCATGCAGGCCAGGGTAATTGCCCTTGCCGAGCCGGATCGCGACATCTGCCTGGGCATCGGAGAAGTGGATGATTTTGTCGGTGGTGTCCAGCGAGACCAACAGTTCGGGGTGTTGGCGAGAGAGACTCGGCAAGCGAGGCAGCAGCCATTTCAAGGCGAACGAATAGGTGGTGCTGACGCTCAGCCGCACCCGGCCTTTTTGCTCGCGCAGGTCAGCCAACGTCGCTTCCAGGCTCATGAAAAACTCGCGCACGATAGGCGCCAGCGTGGCCCCCGCTGCCGTGAGGCGTAACGCCTTGCCCCGTTCAAACAACTGCAACCCCCACAGCGCCTCAAGGTGCTTGAGCTGGTGGCTGACCGCGCTCTGGGTCACATGCAGCTCCTGGGCGGCAGCCGTAAAGGTCGGGTGCCGGGTGGCGACTTCAAAGGCGCGCAGTGTCGCGGTCGGCGGCAGGTCTTTCATGGGTAGGGCATCCGGCGAGTGGTAAGGGCAATTGCACACATGAGCATTGGCTCATAGTAGAGCAGATCCGTCACCTATCGCCGTTGGCGAGAGACGCGCACCGCCGGCAGGCACCGGTTTGTTTTAGGGGACACGGGGATGAGCAGCGTTGGCGTATTGCTCCAGCAGCCAGGCCAAGTCCTGGTAACAGATCGCCAAATCAGGCGCCCCAAGCCTTCTCATCGACCTTGCTGTGCGGCGCGCCTGCGCGGCGCTGATCGCCGGGTCGTAAGCATATCGAGCCATCCGCCGAGCGCCGGTTTGCGCGCATTGGGCCACCGGCGATCCAGGGGCAATGCCGCTCGCTTCACGCTGTAGCCGGCTCAATTGCTTACTCAGTTGCAGCGACAGGTAGCCCGCCTGGTCATCGTGCTGGTGATCGGCGCCCAGCACTGTTGTGAGCGCGACGATCCGGTGGTGTTGTGTGGCTTGCCATCTAGAGTGATCGACAGCACCCGCCTGGCGAAGTAGCCGACGGGTGTCCTGATGGAGCGAACGCCTCAATGCCTGAATATGTTTAGCCGGGTCCTTGGGCAATATCTGGAACGCCAACAGGCAGATAAGCATGGCCGCGAACCAGGCCAGCGACTGGTTCGCGAAACCGGCGAAATCATAGAGGGCGGTATCACCGGTACTCACCAAGGTGTTAAACCCGATCAGGTAGGCAACGCCTTGCAGGGCGCTGCGTGGTTGGCTCGTCGCGTGAATCCCGAACGACCAGAACATCGCCAATAGCAAAAATAACAGCGGGAACCCGTTGATCTGCGGCATCAGCAGGAACTTGCACAGCGCTGCCGCCAAAACCGCATAGAGCGTGCCGCGTATAAAGCTGGCAATGCCTTGGGCGGGTGCGGGCGCCGTTGCCAACAGCGTGCAGCACGGGCCAAGGACCGCCAGCAGTGTGGGCCCTTGATCCCAGCCGCTGATATACCAGACCCCACCGGCGGCCAGCGTGGCGAGCAGCGCCCGGATGCCGTTTCGCGCCGCATCGGCGTAGTTGCGGTGATAGCCCACGGCGCGCACCCGCTGTGGGCGCGCGTGATCGAGGCTGGAGAAATTCAGCAGGGCCTCGCTCAGGTCCGTCAATTGCTCGTACAGGCGTTCACCGGGCAAGCGTGAATCAGGGTTTGAGTCAGCCAGAGCCTGCGCCAAGCCACGCAGTTGCCCCACCGTATCGGCCGCGGCCAGAAAGTCGCAGCGGGGGTCGAGCATCCGCTCACTCAACTGTTGTAGCGCGGTGCTTATTTGAGCCCGCGACGTGAGGTCGATGCCGGGGTATGGGTCGCCCGCCTGCACGTCGAGCACAGCGGAGCGCAGATGCGCCAGGCCTGCCTGAATCGCCAACTGCCGGGAGCGAATCAGCGACGACTCGCCCCGTGCGAGCCCCAGTTGGTCGTCCACCTTGCCAATCTGCATCGCGAGCGAGCGACCTTGCTTTGCCCGTTCCGCAGGCTGCTCGCCAGACAGTCTCGCGGCAATCAGCCGGGCACTGCGGGCACAGACGTCGACCAGCGAGCGTCGAACTGCATGCTCCATCGTTTTGGCGCTGAACAGCGTGACGACCAGGCTCAGGCTCAGCACCCCTAACGCCACCGCCGTGCCACGGGTGATGATGTGGTCGAACCCCTGCTCAGGCGCGACGATGGCCGGGCCCAACGCCAGGCACACCGTATAGCCCGCCACCACGGCCGCCGTGGCCTGGTAATGGCGCAAGACGGTCATTGCCCCCACACACAGGCCCAGCCACAGGCCGATGCCGAGGATGAACAACAACATCTGTTGCGCGAACAACCCTGTCAGCAGCAAGGCCGCGACCAGGCCGATCAGGGTGCCGAGCATCCGGTGGACGCCCTTGCCACGAACCGCCCCCTGGATCGGCTGTACCAGCAGCAGCACGGTGGATGCGCCCGAGAACGGCGAGTCCAGATGCAGCTGGAAGCCGAGCCACAGCGACAGACCCGCCGCCACGATACTGCGCAGCACGTAAAAAAAGGTGGCGGGCGTCCAGGGCCGGGGGGATCGCCGCGAAAAGGCGTGTCGCCATACGCGTCATCACATGAAGGCCTGTAACCATTGCGTGAGCCGCCAGCGCGGCGCGGCGTTGGGCTGTGTCACTTCGACACTGGCAGTCATGCCGGCCGCCAACTCAACGCCGTCCGGTACGTTTTCCAACTCGATGCGCACGGGTACACGCTGTGCCAACCGAATCCAACTGAAGGTAGGGCTCACCGTGGGCAAACCGCTGTCGTTGCGCAGTTCATTGGCGTCGGCGATCCCCCGGCCCATGCTTGCCACATGCCCTTGCAACAGTGCGGCAAACCCCATGAGTTTGATTGACACCGGCGCGCCGATGCGCACGCCCGGCAGCTTGGTCTCCTCAAAATATCCGGTGACCCAGAAACTATGGCCATCGACCACGAACAGGTTGGTAGTGCCGGCCTGCGCATAGTCACCAGGCTGCAGCCGCAGTTGAGTGACGTAGCCGTCTACCGGCGAACGCACCGTCGTGTGGTCCAGGTCGAGCTGCGCCTGGGCTAACTGGCTTGCCGCAGCGTCCAGGCGCGCCTGGGCCACCGCCAAGTCACGCGCCGCATTGTCAATTTCTTCCCGGGCGATGGCGTCGGCCAACTGGGCTCGGCGCTTGAATTGCGCACTGCGCTGCTCGAACACACTGCGCGCCTCTGCGAACTCCGCCGTGCGCAACTGCACCGCCAGCCGATAGGCGCGCGCATCGATGCGATAGAGTAAATCGCCCTTTGCCACCCATTGGTTGTCACTGGCCGACAACCGATCGATCTGGCCGGAAACCTGCGGCGCAATACGGATAACCTGCGCGCTCACCCGCCCGTCCCGCGTCCAGGGCGCCAACACATACGCCCGCCAGAGTTGCAGGCAGAACACCACAGCCAGCAAGCCAAGCGCCAGCGTGGCGGCAGGTTTGAGAATTTTGACGATAACCATGGCCGACCTCGCTCAGCAGTTGACGACCATCGCCGACACGACGATGAGTGAAATAAAAAAACGCGCCAGCGCCGGGTGCCACGCCGCGTCCAGCCAGCGACGGCTCAGGCGGTCGATAAGCGTGTAGACCAGCACCGATACGCCCAGGTAGATCAACAAGGGCGGAAAATAGAGGTTGGCAATGGAGATTTCGCTGAGCATGGCAAGCACCGGATTCGCAGGCTTCTGACATTCGCCCGCATCCAGAAGGGGCTTGCCGGGGATGCTAAGTGATTAGCATCGCTGCCGATATTGAGTAGACTGCCAAAATATAATCAAATCCAGACACGCTTCGATTGCACGCCATGGCCCAGATCCAGCCCTTACCCACCGATCAGCTCGAGTACGACAACCTTGCGCAACCTGTCGTAGCGCTGACGCTCGAAACCCAGCGCAACGACAGCGAGTCCGCCGTACATACGCACCGCAAGGGGCAACTGGTAGTCGCCTATGGCGGCGGCATTGTGTGTACGGGAGAAGATGGCGTGTGGATGGTTCCGTCAGGGTTCGGCGTGTGGATACCGGGGGGCGTCGCTCATAGCAACCGTGTCACGGCCAACGGCCAAGTCTGTTTTTTGTTCGTGGAACCCGGCGCCGCGTCACTGCCGGATCGCTGCCGCACGCTGGCGCTGTCACCGCTGCTACTGGAGCTCATCCGCCACTTGAGCGGCCAGGCCCAGGACTACCCGCCCCACTCTCGCACCGCACGCTTGGCCAGCGTGTTGCTCGAAGAACTTGAACTGGCCCCCACTGAACAGCTCTACCTGCCGTTGCCCGCCTCTACCCCGCTGCGCACCATCGCCCGGGCGCTGGCGCAAGCCCCCTCCGACCGCGCCACCATGGCGAGTTGGGCACAGCAAGTGGCCATGAGTGAACGCTCACTGGCCCGCCTGGTAAAAAGCGAGACCGGCCTGACCTTCGGCCAATGGCGCAAGCAATGGCAGATCATTGTCGCGTTGCAAAGCCTGGCCGAGGGGCTGTCGGTGCAGAGCACCGCTGAAACGCTGGGCTACGAGTCTGTCAGCTCGTTCATCAGCATGTTTAGAAAGACACTGGGCACGTCGCCGGCGCGTTATGTGCGCAATACCCGGCTACGGCAGTGAGCCGGTGTGCATCGATACCGCGGCCACTTTGCAGTCGCCGGGCTTCAGAGGTCAGCTACATTGCATTAAGATGCGCCAGCCAACGCTATTCAGAACCGCGGATTTCAGCCGATATCAAAAGCAATCGGAATTCCTGACCCCGCTGGGGGCTTTCGCAGGTTTGGCACACAAAAGAACTGCAGCGGATGCAAACATATAATTAATAAGGGACACCATGCTGTCGGAAAAACACAACACACTGTTCATTCACATACCCAAGTGCGGCGGAACATCAGTCGAGTCGGCCATCTGGGAAGAACATGAGAAGACTGAAGAAAACCTTTGGATGGGATTTCTTGATCAGTACCACAACAAGTTCCAGACCGGAGGTTTGCAACACCTGAAAGCGATGCAAATCAGGCAGCAGATTGGCCGCGAAAAATTCGACAATCTATTCAAATTCTCAATCGTCCGAAATCCATTCGCTCGAAGTGTTTCGCAATATCTATACATGTCCTCCAGGGCTGACTTGCGAGACTACATAGGCATGGAGGCAGGCGATAGTTTCTTGACGTACCTGCATAAAATCCAAAGAAGAAGCCACGTCCAATGGCAGCAGCAGGTTTCGTTCCTGTATGACTATAAAGGCAACCTTCTGGTTGACCTGGTTATTCCCTTGGAGCAAATAAGTGGCCTTCCCGAGCTCTTGAGAGAAAACACATCAATTAATATAGAGCGCGTCCCGAAGACAAATACCTATACGAAAACGTATGACTACCAAGATTACCTTTGCAATGAATCCGTGGCGCTAATCTCCGATCTGTACCTGGAAGATTTCGAAGCGTTCGGCTATTCCATTACGCCTTGATTTATCAACATAAGTAATACGGCTCTTTACCACTCTATCAAGACACTGTGTACACCTCGAGCGACGCATTGAAGGTAGCAAAACACTTTACGATAGCGTCGGCGGGTCTGGGCGTAGCTTACTCACGACGGAGCACCTTCGCTTAGGTCTCCTATTACGAGAACATAGGGCATTGTGCGCTCTGTATGTGTGACCAATTCTGAAGCACTACCCGCATGCGTTTGTGCTTCACGCTAAGTTAAGATCCGTCAATGCTGCTTATTTCAATGTATGTCGCACAAGACAGCGGGGTTGTGAGCGTTTCGCAAGCGCGGGCTTAAGTACACCGACAGATAGCAACGTCTGTGTTTCTCTTGGGGGCATTTCGTTCAGGCTAGCGTGATGGCTACGGCAGCCCGACGCCCCCAAGCGCGATCAGTTAGCACATCTGTACTGCCAGGTGTTGCCTTGGCAAGACAGGCATGGAATGTTGCAAGCAAATACTGTAGATTTCGGCCCTTCTCGAAAAATTGTTCTTTCAAAAATCGAAGGCGCTTGGGGATATGAGTCATCGGAAGACAGCTACAGCGAGGCTTAATCGTTGGCGGTACAGAGTGTCGATGGTTATAGTTTGTGCAGTTTTTATCGTTAGTTTTATCCCTACGCTGCTGGCGATCTTGCCGTCGCTTACAGAGGGCAATCGGGTCACTTCGACAGTTAGTAGTAATTATCTCAATAAATTTTCGGACTGGTATTCAGCTAAAGTTGAGCCTGTCCAAGAGCTGAGAAAACTGCAGACTTTTCCTAGTACTTGGGTGGGCGGCCCCGTTGACCTTGACAAAAACTACGCGAATTTTGAGAAGTGGTTTTCTGACAACTTAGGTCTGCGCAATCTAATGATTCGGGGAAAGAACGAACTGGACTACCAGCTTTTTCGATCATCGTCCAGGGTGTACTTCGGAAAGGATAATGAAATCTACGGAAGAAACCTCGTTGATCGGCGAATTCCAGCAATGGAAGCAATGTTAAGAACCCAGGCGAATAGAGACATCATTCATCGAGGTATTGTATATTTTTCCGATGAAATGAAAGCGCAAGGGGTTACAGTGATAGTCGTAATGCCGATGCAGAAGCCCTATTTCTATAGTGCAAGGCTTCCTTTTTTTGCTCCGGAGCTCCCAGAAAAAACTAATTTTATGGCGCTGTATAAGGATCTTAGCGTCGACTCCCAGCTGCACATGGTAGATGTCTACGGAATCCTTAACTCGATCAAGGATGATTACCAAATATTCTACACGCAAGATTTTCACTGGACTGAGGCAGCTGCGCTCTCAGTGTCTAAAGACGTGGTCAATCGAATCGCTGCGCTTGAAGGCACCCATAACCGATGGAATCACGACATAAAGATAGAAGAGAAACCGTACGTCGGCTCTGATGCCAGGTTTTCTGCTCGTCTAGACTCTTCGCGCACGGCTACAGAACCATTTATCGTCCCCGACTGGCCCGTAACTCATCAAAAAATACAGCTCAATCCGAAGGTTACAGGCTTTGAATTTGAGACTGATGATTTAAGTGACAAGGGGCTGCTGCCAGCCACCTGCATGTATGGGAATAGCTTTAGTGATGGGATGGTCCAGTCAGGCATTTCTGAATACTTTCAGAGATTTACCAAAATTGATCGAGAGCGACCACTCTCGGACATCCCTAAACTGGTGAGTGGCAAGTGCAAGTATTTGATTGTCCAGATATTGGATATATCTACTGGGCACTGGATGTCGTTTAAAAAATAGCGTCTGTGCCCATACAAGAAATCACAAAAGAGCCTTTGCATTATGGTCTTCTCATCCCCGGCATTTCTGTTTATCTTTTTCCCTTTGTTTTACGGGATATATTTCCTAGCGCCCAAGTCGCTTAGGAATGGCTTTGTATTGATTGCTAGTTTCGCGTTTTATGCGCTTGGCGCAGGAGCTTTAACGCTAGTAGCGCTGCTATTGTTACTGATTAACTGGATTATCGCAGGTGTAATATCTCGATTGCTTGAGCGCAGCGAAAAAGCCGCACTTGCAAAGATTGTATTCATCATTTCCATCATTACGAATCTTGCGCCCCTCATATTTTTTAAATATCTATTGTTCTTCGCACAGATGGTCAGCGATGTAACCGGCATGCCTGCGCAGTCTGTAGTGGGTGGATGGGAGATTGCACTACCGCTTGGGATATCTTTTTACACGTTTCACTTTATTTCTTATCTGACCGATGTTTATCGTCGTCAAATTTTGCCCGAGAGAAGCCTTCAGAAATTCGCAATTTATATATTTCTGTTCCCTCACCTTATCGCTGGCCCCGTGGTTAGATTTTCTGAGGTCAAGCAACAACTGGATGTGAAACGTCGAGTATTGGTTAGCCGTGATATTTTCTGGGGAATGGTTATTTTCGTAATCGGCCTTGCGAAAAAAATCCTGATAGCCGATCCATTGGGCTCTGTTGTCGATGCTGTGCATGTACCGGGGCATGTGCTTACTACCTATTCAGCATGGCTGGGCGCAGTCTGCTATTCCTTTCAAATTTACTTCGACTTTTCCGGTTACACAGACATGGCCATAGGCATGGCGCGGATGATGGGGTTCAGGTTTCCTCGAAACTTCAATCGACCTTACGCGGCCCAAAGCATCACCGAGTTCTGGCAGCGCTGGCATATGACGCTGTCACGGTGGTTTCGCGACTATGTATATATTCCACTTGGTGGAAACCGTACTACTTCATTCAAGATATACCGTAACTTGTTCGTTGTGTTTGGCCTGTGTGCGCTTTGGCATGGTGCCGCTTATACGTTTCTAATATGGGGTTTCGGGCATGGGTGCCTGATAGCGCTGGAACGTGCAGGCGTATTGAAAATTCACAAGTGGAGAATGGCAAGTTTTCCTGTGTTTGTTTTCGCTACCCTGCTGTGGGTACCGTTCCGAGCGGAAAACGTGTCTCAGATGAATTCATTCTGGCGAGCAATGACAGGCCTGGATTCCACTATCCCCTTTTGGACGGCGGCCGACATGGGCCTGGCCGATATCAAGGTGATCTTCCTGCTTGCGCTTGCTTTTCTGATTTGTCTTGTTGGCGACAAACTGTTCTATCGCTTGAGAAGGCGAAGCTTCAAGATGCCTGTCACTGTGGGAGCCTACGTATTCGTGCTGTATGTGCTCTCTTGCATTTCAGTGGTTGAGCGCGGCTTCAATCCGTTTATCTACTTCAAGTTCTGACTTGGTCTGGCCGCGAGGGAGGGCGGCATGATGCCGGCCCATCCTGCATTGCATACGGCAACTGCTCCAGTACGTCCCGCAGTGACATATAGGCTCTTGGCCGTTGAGCTGCTTGGCGGTCTCAAACAGGCCTAGTTCCGAACGCATGCCTGCTCTTGTTGAGGAAGACGAAAAATACAAGCTATCACCGCCACCTTAATGCCCAACTCGGCCAGCGCGGCGAGGCCATCGACGGACTTTTCAGAAGTCCGCAGGCCTGAGATAGAGATAGATTTTTTCGACGTTTGCGTGGGGACGCATCTGATTTACTGGCCCAGGAGGGAAGCAGGAACACAGCATCCGGTTGCAGCCAAGTGCGTTGAACGCGGGTTCGTGAAGCGGATACGCGTATCCTGCATGCGTTCAGCTCCTTCCCTTTATTGATTACGACGTGTCTGCGATACTCTGGACAACTCGCCCAAAACCAGCCGCTGACAGAGAGGTGAGCCCCATGTGCGTTGGTTCACTGATGTATTAAGGAACCCTCACGCCAAGCGCACCCTGTGATAGCACCACTGTCAAGCGGATCTGCATCCGCAGGAATTCAATGCAACGAAGTCTAATTCAGTTCGCTCGCTACCTGCTCGTAGGGGGCCTAACTTATGGCGCAGACCTTAGCGTATTCCTTCTGCTATTTAATATTTTCGGTATGGACTTACTCCTTGCCAATATGATCAGCAAGGTTTTAGCCGGGCTATTCTCGTTCGCGGCACACCGAGCCTTCACTTTTGGCGTGATCGACGCCAAGGGCCGGACGAGGCAAGCGGTACGTTATTTCACGCTCCTGGCGCTGAACATTCCAATTTCAGCCTTGATTCTGTCTGCCATGCTATGGATCACATCGCTGGAAGTCGTCGCCAAAATTCTGTCCGACGTACTTCTTGTGCTCATTAGTTATGCACAATCGAAATTTATAGTTTTCAAAAGGAACGAAATTTCTCATGAGTGACTTATTGGATGATGGCATTCATATTGTCAGGCGTAACAGCTATAGCAATGATCTGATTGCGCAATGGACTCGTTTATTCCAGAGATGCTTCGGAGGCTCCGAGGACAATGCGACCCGCGTGTTTCAGAAGTACTTGCTCAACGACTCGAGAATTTGTTATTCGGTCAAAGAAGGCACCATGGTGGCTGCGTACTGTGGGTTACGACTAAGCCACGAAGACGGCGCCGTTTTTCTTTCGACAGACACGATGTCCGACGGCACCCAAAAAGGGTCGTCGGTGATTCTTGGGAAACGGCTGTATAAATCCTTCGTTGAGGAAGGTATTGATATCGTTTGTGGCTACCCTAATAAGAACATCAGAAGAATACGCGAGAAAGGCCTGGGTTGGACGCTGAATGGAAACTTGTACTTGTACATGGGCATTCCCTTTCTTTGGCGTTTTTTCAAAAAACCGATGAACCAGAATGCTTTATGGAAACTGGCAAGACCCGCCGGTGGTTGGTTCACTAGAAAAAAACCACCCTTGGTCAATCTGCTCGGCAGTGATGGGTTGTACTCCTCCAATCCCGGACTTGTCATTACCTTGTCTGCCTACCGGCCTGGCGTCTTTTTTATCAAAGTTCCAGGTTTTCTTTTCGAACCGAGAAGTTTTGGCTACAAATGTCTTACCGAGCAGACAGAAAAAAACAATGCCTTCTTGGAAAAAATCAAGTACCTCAATATCGACACCATTGATATACCTTGATAGCGGGTACCGACATGAAGCCAAGTTCTATATTTTTGATGGCCCACCAGGACGACGAGTTCGGGGTATTCCATCAAATCGAGCACGAGTTGAAAGCTGGCCGTTGGGTCCGTTGTGTATATGTCACCGATGGGGCTGCCACTGCTGATTCCGACCGTCGAGATCTGGAATCGCGAGCCGTCCTCCAAACATTAGGGGTTGCAACAACCGACATCCTTTTTGTTGGCCGACAATTGTCAATTGGTGATGGTCAGTTACATCAACATGTTGGCGTATTTGCAGACTGGCTGGATGGTTTCTTTAATGATCATTCAACGCTTCAGTCGTGTTTTGTGCCTGCCTGGGAAGGCGGCCACCCTGATCATGATTTGTTGCACGCTATTGCGGTGGAGTTACTGACGACTCGTGCGACCTCGGTCACCGTCAGGCAGTACTCCCTTTACAATGCTCGAAATTGCAAGGGGCCATTCTTCCGCGTCTTATCACCACTTCCAGAAAATGGGCCCGTTGAACAACAACCTATTGCCTGGCGAGATCGGCTTCGATACATAAGGCTTTGCCTGTCATACCCTTCTCAATGGAAAACTTGGCTGGGCTTATTTCCATTCGTGGGCGGGCATTATCTGTGTCATGGCGTCCAGCGCTTACAAGATGTCAATCGCCAGCGACTGGACCAGCCTCCGCACCAGCAACCTCTTTATTACGAACGACGCGGCTTTCTCGATTGGCCTACGATGCAAAAAGCTATTGCTGAGTTGCAGCAAAAATTGTCGGGTTTGAACCCACCGTAAATGATCGCCCCCCATTGAGCCGGGGGGTCGCATCCACCCTCTCGGCAGCGGGCATTCGCCTTCAATGGGCCTCCTTGCCGGCACCGCATGCCTGCATCAGTAAAAGCACAAAATGTCGCACTTTGCTTTACTGCTTCAAAAAAAAGCGTAGATTGCTTTTTACATGCAGAGAAAGCAGGTCAATTTAGAAATGGCACATTTTGCGACACCCGCTGACGCCGCGTTGCTCGGCTTGGACAGTGAAGACGTCTGGGATACCGAGCGGGCCTTTGCGCACCTCAAGGCGTTGGGCGAGGCGGATACCAAGCGCACCGCAGAACGACGCCTTCACACGCTGGGCCTGCTTCCTAACGAACTGTCAGAGCACGACCTGCGGGACGAACTGGATCGCCCTGCGAACCAACTCATTCTGCATTGGGCTCTCGAACAGGCGCGCAAACGGCGCGACCGTGTGCTCTTTGCCCAACTCTACCCTCTGCCCAGCGGCAAGCCGGCACTGCATGCCAACGATGCCAGGGGCGCACGCTTCTGGGTACCGCTCGCCAGCGCCGAAGATGAAGTCATTCAAAAAGCCTTGGGCGCACTTCAGCAGCACCTGGGCAAACCCATTGCGCTCTTTGCGCATGGTCAGTTGGTCGGCGTAACACGTTCAATGCATCCGAACGCCAACATCCATTTCTGCCCACAAACCTTCAAACCCGTGCTCCCCGCGCACTTGCACCTCCCCAGCCCTCACGCCGAGGTGCAGCGTTTTGCGCACCTCAAACGCCTGGAAGCCGAAAGCATCCACGTTATTCGCGAGGCCGTCGCAGAGGCGCAAAACCCGGCCATGCTGTACTCCATCGGCAAAGACAGCGGCGTCCTGCTGCATTTGGCGCGCAAGGCTTTCCTTCCTTCTGCGCCGCCCTTCCCTTTGCTGCACATCGACACGCGCTGGAAATTCCAGGAGATGTACCTGTTTCGCGATTTCATGGCGCGCGAAACCGGTATGGAGATGCTGGTGCACACCAACGCGCAGGCGATCGAGAAGAACATCAACCCCTTCGACCACGGCTCGGCCCTGCATACCGATATCTGGAAGACAGAGGGCCTCAAACAAGCGCTGGACCATTACAAATTCGATGTGGTTTTTGGTGGTGCCCGTCGCGATGAAGAAAAGTCCCGCGCCAAGGAGCGGTTTTTTTCCTTCCGCAGCGCCACTCACTGCTGGGACCCGAAGAATCAGCGCCCGGAGCTCTGGAACCTGTACAACACCCGTAAAAAACAGGGTGAGAGTATCCGGGTTTTCCCGCTTTCCAACTGGACCGAACTCGACATCTGGCAATACATCTACCAGGAAAAAATCCCGGTTGTACCGCTCTATTTTGCACAGCCTCGGCCAGTGGTGGTGCGGCCCGAAATGACCATGATGGTAGACGATGACCGGTGTCGGCTGTTACCGGGCGAGGACATTCAGATCAAGAAAGTGCGCTTTCGAACGCTGGGCTGCTACCCCCTCACCGGCGCGATAGAGTCTGATGCGCAAACCCTGGAAGACATCCTGCTGGAAGTTGCCAACACCCGACAGTCCGAGCGCCAGGGCCGCGTGATTGATGCCGACAGCGCCGGCTCCATGGAGAAGAAAAAAAAGGAGGGATACTTTTGATGCCCACACATTCGACTTCAATACTCATCGTCGGCGGGGGATTCAGTGGCACGCTCACTGCGATTCATCTATTGCACGCCACCGCCGGTCAAAGCCTCTCGATCACGCTGGTCAACCCCGCATCGGCACTGGGTCGTGGCCTTGCCTATCGCAGCAACGACGACAATCAGATTCTGAATGTGCCTGCCGGCAATATGAGCGCGTTTGCCGAGACACCCTCGCACTTCGTCGAGTTCTGCCAGGGCATTGACCCGTCGATCAACCCAGGCAGCTTTGTATCGCGCCGCCTCTACGGACGCTACCTGGAGCAATGCCTGCACACAGCGGTTTCAGCACACCCCGAGCGCTTTCATGCGGTGGAGGGGGAAGTCGACGAGGTTCACGCGCTCCCGGCCAAAGACGGGTTCACGGTCAATCTCGCGTCGGGACACTGCTTTATTGCCGCGCATGTGGTCCTGGCCATGGGGCATCAGTTGCCACGCTTCCCACTGGCATTGGACGAGAAGACGCGTGCTTTCGTGATAGACGCCTGGGACTTCGACAGCATGAACCGGCTTGCGCCCGACGCATCCGTTCTGATTATCGGAACCGGCCACACCGCAGTGGACGCGCTCTTTCATCTGACGCAGCAAGCTCAACCGCGCATGATCACGATGCTTTCACGGCATGGGCTTTTGCCTCAACCTCATCGACTGAACCCCAACCCGCCCCCCGTTGGCCAGTACCCGGAATACCTGGGTGAGGCGCCATTGCGTATGCGCACGCTGCTGCGCCGACTGCGGCAAGAGGTCGCGCGCCACGCCGACTCAGGGGGGGACTGGCGTGATGTACTCAACCAGCTTCGCCCCCACACGCCACGGCTCTGGCAAGCACTATCGCTGGTCGAACGGCGGCGGTTCCTACGCCATGCGGTGGCCTTCTGGGACGTGCATCGCCATCGCCTGGCGCCGCAGGCCGCCGACCGCCTGAACGCTCTGCTCCAGACACAGAAGGTGCAGGTGCTGCCGGCACGACTATTGGCCATGCACGTTTGCGCCGCTGGTGAGCTGAGCATTGAACTCAGGCCACGGGGCCAACAGGCCGCGCAAACACTTGCGGTGACAGCGATCGTCAATTGCACCGGCCCGAGTATGGCGATTGGCCCGAGATCGCAGCGCTTGTTTCAACAACTGGTCGCAGACCAACTGCTGACCCCTTCCCCTTGCGGCTTGGGCCTCCAGATCAATGACCGATATCAACTCATCGGTGCGCAGGGGCATGCAGTAAAGGGGTTGTGGTACGTGGGCCCGATGCTCAAGGCGCGCCACTGGGAAGCCATCGCCGTACCTGAATTGCGCGTACACGCACAGCAGCTTGCACAGGAACTGGCCAAGCAATTGGCTGCATGTTCCGCGCTGCCTGCTCAACCCGAGTCAGTCTGAATATGCCTACTATCAAATCGCGCCTGCGCAAGCCTCAACCCGCGCCACACACACTGAGCCTGGCTGACCTCTTCGAGCAGCAGCGCCATCAAGACTTGCTGCGCTTCATTACCTGCGGCAACGTGGACGACGGCAAGAGTACGCTGATTGGCCGCCTGCTCTGGGAATCCCGGCACGTCTTCGACGACCAGCTACGTGACCTGCAGATCGACTCCAAACGCCATGGTACGCAGGGCAATGAGCTGGACTTCGCACTCCTCGTCGACGGGCTGACTGCCGAGCGTGAACAAGGTATTACCATCGATGTGGCCTATCGCTTTTTCTCGACGCCTCGGCGCAAGTTCATCGTCGCCGACACCCCGGGGCATGAGCAGTACACCCGTAACATGGTCACAGGCGCCTCAACCGCCGATGTTGCGGTGTTGTTGGTCGATGCTCAACGAGGCGTGCTCACCCAGACTCGACGGCATGCCTACCTGGCGTCGCTGCTAGGTATCCGCCACATCATTTTGGCCATTAACAAGATGGATCTCGTGGCTTACGACCGGCAGGTCTTTGACACAATCCGGGCGACCTTCCAAACGGTGGCCGAATCACTGGGCTTTCAAACCCTGACGGCCATTCCGTTATCGGCGCTCAAGGGCGACAACATCACCACTCGGTCAGCCAACACGCCCTGGTACACGGGCCCAACCTTGATCAGCCACCTGGAAACCATCGAGGCCCCGCGCTCCAGCGGCGATAAAACGGTGTTTCCAGTGCAATGGGTCAACCGCCCCAATGCCGATTTCCGGGGTTTCAGCGGCACACTTGCATCCGGTGAACTGGCCCTGGGTGACCAGGTACGCATTACCGCCTCAGGGCAAACCGCAAAAATCGCGCGGCTTTTAACCGTTGATGGCGACCAGCCCAAAGCCAGTGCTGGGGATGCGATAACGCTGGTGCTGGATCAGGACGTGGACGTCTCTCGTGGGGATGTGATCGCGCGGGCAGATCAGCCGTTGGAAATGACGGATCAATTCGAAGCCACGCTGGTATGGATGGCCGACGAAGCAGGGCTGATCAGCCGGACTTATGATCTGAAGCTCGCCACCCAGTGGGCCGCTGCCAGCATCACCACCTTGAAGTTCCGGGTGAATGTAAACACTCAAGCACACGAAGCGTGCCGACAACTCAGGCTCAATGACATTGTCGTGGCGAACCTGGCCCTCAGTAAGCCGCTGGTATTTGCGCCCTATGCACAATCGCAGACGCTGGGTGGCTTCATCCTGGTCGACCCTTTTACCCAAGCCACCGTGGCCGCCGGCATGATCCGGCACAACCTGCGCCGGGCCCAGAATGTACATCGCCAAGCGTTGAGCATCAGCCGTATAGACCGCGAGCGGCTCAACGGGCATACCGCGAAAGTTATCTGGTTTACCGGCCTTTCCGGCTCCGGTAAGTCAGCCCTTGCCAACGCGCTGGAAAAAGAACTCCACGCTCAAGGCAAGCGCACCTACATATTGGATGGTGACAACGTTCGCCAAGGCCTGAACAAGGACTTGGGGTTTACCGACGCTGATCGGGTAGAGAACATTCGTAGAGTGGCCGAAGTCGCCAAACTGATGATGGATGCCGGCCTGATCGTAATGACAGCCTTCATCAGCCCCTTCAGGGCCGAGCGCGAGATGGCGCGGCAATTGATCGGAGAGGACAACTTCATCGAGGTGTTTGTGGACACGCCACTGGACATCTGTGAGCGACGTGACCCCAAGGGGCTCTACAAAAAAGCGCGAAGCGGTCTGTTGCCGAACATGACGGGTATCAACAGCCCCTACGAAGCGCCCGAACAGCCAGCCCTCAAGCTTGACACGTCGGATCTGGACATCGAGATGACGGTCAAACACTTAATGGCACTGCTGCTCAATAATCGATGAAGCCAACCTGCCGGCCAGGCGCCGGGTAATCAGTTCCAGGGCGGGCACGTCTTCCGACTGCCCGACCTGACTTGCCCCCTGCCCTGCAAATCGCAAGGCAGCTTATACGCGCGGCCCCACATTATTGACGCCGGGTCTGCGAATACTCCGGTGAAGGGGGCGCACGGGAACCGAAGCTACGTCGTAACTGATAAACCCCAGCAGAAACTGTATGCCGGCGATAATCGGCAGCGCCGACATCATTACCGTTCCAGCCGGTGTGGGCACGCCCATCTGGGCGGAACTCACCCAATGGTAGCCACCGTACAAAAGCCCGAAACCCAGAAAGAGCAGGCCCAGCGGCAACTCCAGGGAAGCGACAGACATGTCTCGCAGGTAATAGCTGTAAAAGATTCGCTTGTTGAAGTTGCGCACGTGCTTGACCAGAAACTCGCCGACAATCTTGGAGATTTTCAGATTGCTGACTTCGTCGACATACTTGGCATTCATCGGCACATCCACCACCACCGCGCGGATGGTGTTCAGCCGAAACAGCATGTCCGTTTCGAAAAAGTAACGATGGCTTATTTTTTTGAAAGGCAAGTGCCTGGCCACTGTCACATGAATAGCGGTATAGCCATTGGTGGGATCGAACAGATCCCAATAACCTGACGACAGCTTGGTCATGAACGACAACATTGCATTGCCGAACAAGCGCATACGTGGCATTGCCCGAATTTCTTCCAAATCGAAAAAACGATTGCCCTTGGTGTAATCGGCTTCACCGGCGAGGATCGGCGCAATGAAATCAGGGATCAGGCTCGGGTCCATCTGACCATCACCATCGACCTTCACAATGATTTCCATATTCTCGTCAATGGCGGCTCGATAGCCCGTCATCACCGCACCACCAACGCCCTGATTCTCGGAATGTCGTAGAACAGTCACCCGTTCATCGGTGCAGTTGGCCTCGATGAAATCACCCGAACCATCAGGGCAGCAATCGTCGATAGCATAGATACGCACCACTTCAGGACCGATTCCGCCAATCACGCCAAGAATATGGTTCTTGACCTTATAGCAAGGAATCACCACGGCTACTTTGGGTGGAGAACTATTCGTCATGGTCATAATTTTTCCGTTTGCAAGTACGAGACTGACCGTTAGCCAAGCGTGCGGGCAGCGTGCTCCGCAAGGTGCATCCGCCCTTGCACATCATTGGGTGACTTCATACATTTCCACACCCCACAACTCCGCCATTCGCGGGAAATGCTGTTGGATGTAGGGGCCAAGCGCCGCACGTACTTCTGGCGTCGTACAGCCATCCATAACGATGTGGCTTACTTGGTTTTCCGCCAGGTAACGTGCGAATTGCGCAGTATCGAGCAACTGTGATTGCCGGCTCGCCCAGCTGTAGTTGTGCCACGTCGTGTAAATGGTTCGACCTTTGAAATAGGCGCCATAAGGGCAACCCAGCAGCAATACCGTGGGGGTTTTGCGCAGCGAAGCAGCGAGGATATTGCCCATGTATTGGTGGGCGTTGAGCATTTCTTCGGCGTAATTTGCCGATGTCACTCCACGATAAGGGCTCGGCGATAGCATGTTCATCGCTGGAATATGCATCATCCCGTTAACAAAGCGGCTCGCCGGCAACCCGAACAGATTCGCGGCAAACAGGCAACCGAGGATGATCATCCACAATACGTTTTGTGGCCGCTTGATAACGATATGCAGGTAGTAGGCGATGCTCATCGCCAGCAGGGCCATACCCGGTAAAAAGTAACGCAGATACTGGATCTGGGCACCAACCGCAACCAGGTAGATCACCCCGATACCCAATGGCACCAACGCCAGCAGGTTGCGCCGGCACACCGCAACCAAACTTCCCGCACAGGCCAACAAAAACAAGATTATCAGCCCCATGGAACCATCACTGGATTCCTCGTAGCGGGACGATTCAAAGGTCATTTTCCAGGGCAAGTCCCAGCTGAGGTGACCAGCCCAACGACCATCCAGGAAGTTGATAGGATCCCAGTAGGGTGATTTGAACACGCCGTTAAAGAACGGAAAGAGTGGGTTGCCGGTCTTCAGCCACGCCACCACGTAAAAAAACAGTGCCAGCGCCAATGCAGCCAAAAGGATCAGCGACAAACGAAGCCGATCGGTGGTCTTGCCGATCTCGCGCCAATTGACCACCAGCACCGCCAGGATCACTGGCGCCAGCAGCAAGCCGAACGTCTTGGTCGCACTGGCGCCTGCCGCGCACAGAGCCGCCAACAACGCCAACTCGATGGATTTGTGACGCAGCGAAGACGTTAACAGGACCGCCGATGCGAGGATGAAACCACACAGGGTCACCTCGATGAACAACCCCGAAACCTCACGCACGAACATCGGCACAAAGGCCAACACCGCCGCCATGGCCACGCCGGTGGGGCGCAAACGGAAACCGCCGCCCGTAGCGACGAGCGCCAGCATGACGAGAAATTGCAGTACAAGCTCAACCTTGACCGCCTCGACGTTCCCGGCAATGAACATTGCGCTGAAATTAAGCTGAGGCGCGAGTGGCATGACCGCAAATACGTACTCACGGACGTCGTAACCCCACATGCCCTTGCTTTGCATCTCACGGGCGATGCGCATATGCATCGTCATCGCGTCCCCGTCAAACCCGGGATGCACGGACGCCACAATTAACAGCATGATGGACAGAAGCAGGAAGAACCGCGGAACTTTCCAGCCCCCCACCGCTCTCAATTGCCTTGGACGAGAAACGAGAAGCTCGCGCAGCACACGCACGACCTCGCCACGCCCAATCGGAGAAAGCAGCAACAGCGCGCCCATCAGCGCGCCTTCCATGAAACGTGTATTGATCGGGAAAAAACTGAGTGCGGCGAGGATGAGCAAAAACATCGCTTTTCCCACCCAGAATGCCAGCGCTATACGCGCCAGGTCCGAGCGGGCAAGCTGCGCGCGTGCCTTCAGCCCAATAAGCTGATACCCCAACGCGGCGGCAACGAAGCTTGCGGCCAATGCCCATAACGTTGCGACCGGCCCCGCCATGAGGACAAACGCTGCAAGTACCGCCACTACGCCATTGACCGGATGAGGCCGAAAGGTAGCGACAAATGCAACGAGGGTGAGCACCACTACGATGGTTGCGGCGTTGCGTACCTCATAGATATTGCCCCAAAGCGCGGTCAGAGCGCTCGCAGGCTTACCGGTAAGGAACACGATGAGAACTACGCACATTAAACAGGCCAGCAGGACCTGGAGCCCCAGCGGAAAAGTCCCGTTTGCGCGCCACCAGGGAGCCTTGGCACTCAGCTTATTTCGGATAGAACTCACGTACTCGCATTCCTTTATATTCACGGGACATTGGGTAACGTCCACGCCAAAGCATCCATTGACGATATCGGCTGACAGGACGGTACCGCGCACCCACTTCTGCGACCCTTGCCGCTTGGGATAAACCGGGCGCCGACCAGATCATTCAACGGTTCAACAAGCCAATCAGCGAGCGACGTGGCTAATACGCAAGCCCACGAAATGCTTCCCTGACTCTTGCCTGGAAATTGGCACGCGCGAAGCGCTCGATGGACTTTTGCGCTCGTTCACCGATTTGCGCCAGCATTTCAGGCGAAGCGTTAACCAACATCCCCATTTGAGTCGCCAGCATTTCGTAAGTCGAATAACGAAACCCAAGATCCTCACTGGCGACGATTTCCCGCTGGCCGGCCGCGTCGAATACTACCGGAACACAGGCACAAGCCATAGCCTCGCAGGTGGTCATGCCAAAGTGCTCGAAGCGCTCCGGAAATTGTTCGACGCGCTCTCCCCAGCCAGCACCGTGCCAATATATCGACGCCTTGCGATAGTAGGTCAGCAGATCAGCAAAAGGCAGGTCGGGAAGAATATCAATGGGGTGGCCCGCGCACAGTTCCGTGAGGCGATCAAAGTAATCAAGATGCATCTGGTGCTCACGATGCCGAGAGCCAACAAATACCAGGCGCCAGCCGTCTGGAATGACGCCTTCCTGCCGCAGGCGAATAAATGCGCTCGCGATCTCGTGGTGCTTCTTGTTATGGCCCCCGGCAAAAAAACGCCCGACGGTAAGAATGATTTTTTCTTTTGCAGGCGGACCGTCGAGGCCAAAGAGTTTAGTGTCGATCGGCGGCTGCAATTCGGTGGAGGGCAATTGCCAGCGCCGATCAATCCACTCCGACGTGAAATTCGATATGGATATGATCCGGTCATAAGCTCGCAGCGCATCACGCGGACTGTGTCGTTTAAGAGCCCCTTCACTTCCCCATTTGAGCGAGCGCGTGTCGATACAAGCGCCCAACTGTCGAGAGTCGGATGAAAGCGCCAGTTCGCTCATCACGACCGGCTTGCAAAAAATCGAAAGAAGACGGCTATGGCGCTTATCATTCGGCTTGCAGGGCACGTGCAGGATATTGCCTTCCATGTGCCAAGGCAGCTCTTCGCCATCCAGTCGAATCATTTCAATACCGTTGTAGGCCTCTGGCCACAGAGGAATCCTCACAGGGCGGGACTGTGCGCCAGCCACCATCAAAATAGCCTCGGCACTGATCCAGGCACGCCCATCAGGCTCAACGTCATACACCCCGGCAACTGGCGTAATGACGTCACCTCGCCGACGGCCGATACGCAGTAAGTCTCTCTTGCTGCCGCGCACAAGTTCGCGAACCCATTGCACGGCTCGCCCACGCATCGACGACAAGGCATCGACACGATGTGGAAAATAACAAATCAATGCCGACTTCTTCGCGCGCGGCATCAGCGATGATGAGTAAGTGCTGTTGACGAATAAATCGTAATGCGAAGAACGGGGCGACAATCGCTCGCATGGCTCGTTCGGCCATTCCCGCATGGTGCATCGGGACAGATCCAAGTGAAGCCTTGACTCCAGACGGCTCCAGTCCACAGGTTCAATCGATATCAACTCAACTTCGTGGTCTCTGGACAATATTTCAGCTACCGAACCCGTGTAGTTTTCGCCGCCACCAAACGTATTCCAGTATCGATTGTAAATGCCGATTTTCATTAGCGATCCTTTCGCATTAGTACCCGCAGACGCTTCCCTAAAATAGCGGGAAGCATCAACGTCGCTTTCAGAAGTGCCTTGAACTCGATTTGCTGAGGCGTCATCTCATTCAATGACCTTCCGCGCCACGACAATAAGCCGAGACGTCTATTAACTCGAACTGCCCGCACAAGCACACGGATAAACCGAGCGGTTTGTACCACCAAGTGGCTCGCCCCGGCATTTTTAAAAACGTTAAGCCAGTAATTACGCGTCACGTGGTAGCGAAAAACCGGCGACCATTCACCACTGCTTCCCGCATGAATGTGACGAACCACCGAACGGGGCTCATACAGAAGCTTCCAGCCCGCCTTGCGAATGCGCCAGGAAAGGTCGGCATCTTCGTAATACATGAAGAAGCGCTCGTCGAATCCGCCATGGTCGATAAACAGCTTGCGGGGTATCAGCACACTGCAACCGCAAAAAGCCTCCAGCTCCCGAGGCTGATCAAATTGCCCGGCATCGGGCTGATTGATCCCGATATCCGCAGCATTCCCTCGGCCATCAAGGGCGCTGCCCGCATTGTTGACAACCCACTCGGCGTTATTTGCCACATCGGCGGGGACATCGAACTGGAACTGCGCGAACCCTTCATGCACGAGACAAGTGCCGAGCGAATGCCCGTCGCATTCAACTTCCAGGCAAACGCCTTCAGGCCGCCCAATGGCAGTCGCTACGACACTCAGCGTCAGTGGCCCGCCCAGTTGCGCCTCTCCTACAGGTAGCATCAACTCGGCCGTCTCGCCGGTCCAACGCACGACCCGGCCCTCGGGCCAGCGCTCCTCGTGATAAAAACCCTGGCCGACGATAGGCTTTATGTAGGCAACGCCCACAAATGCAGTTTCCGATAGATCGACCGCCACCCCGAGCATCCGCCCATCGTCACCGCCTGGCGATTGAGTCGGCGCACGCAGCTTGATCTTCAGGAACCGTTTGAAATAAACAATTTTAGGAGATACGGCACCCACCTTCTCTCCCGCTGCGGTGCCTTGCGTCCAAGTAGCCACGAGCCCTTCAAGCCACGTGTCGGAAACCACCGTATCGTTGTTGATCAACGCCAACAACGGAGAAGTGGCGGCACTCACGCCCAGATTGTTACCGCCTGCAAACCCGAGGTTGACTTCGCTACGCACGACCTTGACCGAGGGAAACTCCTCACGCAGAAACTCTACAGAGCCGTCATGAGAGGCGTTGTCGACCACAATAATTTCTGCAGGCAGATAGGTCTGGCGCAGGAGGCTCGCGATCAGCTCGCGCAAGAACGCTTTACCGTTGTAGTTGACCGTTACCACGCTGACGTTGGGCGAAATCCGCTTCATCATTTCGGTACGCCGCGCCTCGACGTAGGCAAAATGTTCTTGTCGCGCCGACCAGACTTTATCCTTGTCCTGAAGGATCAGATCCCGCTCATGTGAAATTCGCTGAACCTCTGCGACATGTTCCGTTGCTACCTGCCCGAGGCGCTCGGACCATATCCGATCCTTTTCCGTCAGCATTACATCGCGCTCGTGCGCCAACCGCTGAATCTGCGCGACATGATCAATTTCTATCTGCTCGACACGCTCCGCTAGCGTCTCATCCTTGGCGATCACAATTTGCTGGGCCAGCGCGGCATGATCAGCCACCACCTGCTCGACCCGGGCCGCCCAGATACGGTCCTTCTCCTGCAACTGTTCATCACATTCGGCGACACGCCGCTCCAGCCTTACGGCCAGCCCCTTGCTGTCGCGCAGCGACGAGGTCAGTCGGTCGACAATACTCTGGCTCAACGGCCCCAAGGCATTCAGCAGCACTTCTGTATCAAGTACCGAGACGATCGAATAGATTTCGAGGGCATCCAAACTGATGCGCCCCTTCTCCACCCACGTCGTAACGTCCAGCGCCACTACCGTGGCGGACGAAAGGTGAGCTTCGTCGATATTGCGCGAGCAACTCAAGCCGACATAGAGCAGCTCACCCACTACGCAGATACCCCGCGTATACCCGTCCAGGACTGCGGCGCGTACAAGCTTGCCGTCCGACGAGTACTCACGGATTTCCTTGGTCTCGGAGTTCGCAAGCAACAGGTTGTTGCCGTAAGGAACCAGGCTGTGGGGTTGCGACAGGCCCTCGATATATTTTTGCCCAGAGAACAAATCCTGAACAAACCCGGCGCCCTGGGTGTTGCCTTTATATCCACGGGTTGTTTCAGACATTCCGAAGGCGGAAAAGACGATGGTGTCTTTCCAGCGGGCCAAGCAGTTCAGGTGCCAGGAGTCGGGCTGCTCAGAAAACGTCCAGCGCTGCGTCTCGATGCCTGCCTCGTTGAAGCAGACAACTTCGTTTCCGGTGGTGCCAACGACGTAGCACAGCTCGCCATCAAACAGGACGTCATGCACGTCATCGACCAACTTCGCGTCACCTGTCAGCGACCAATTGCGATGGCCTGTCAACGACAACCCGGCGGGCTGAAGCCCCAGCAGAACGGAAGCCCCGCTGACATCAAGGCCGGTGCAACCCGCAGAGTCCAGACGGTTTGCCTTCCCCCCATGAACCAAGAAAAGTCCACCGTCATTCGGGCACGAAACCAGCAAACCATCAAACAAGCTATGCATTCATTTCCACCGAACATTCAAAGCCAAAATCGATCAGTTCCGTTGCTCGATTATCGACGACAGGCAATACACGGAAGGCGACCACATCAACCTTGCGATGCAGCACCATTTCTTCTTTCGAATCATCGCAACCGAACACACCCGCATTCAGGAAAAACACGCCGGGGTTCAAATGACATTTAAAGGAGTACTCGACCGATATCCGGGTGCCCGGCTCGACCACTAAAATCGCGTCGGTGGGCCTCGAGGCAGATAATCCACCGCCCAAGGGCATTCCGCTGGATGACCTGATCGACATCCCAAAACGGACATTGGTCACAAGCTGGTCGAAGGATACGTCGTAACGGAAAAGGTAGGTGCGCCCCCGCACCAGCCCATTTACCTGGACGCCTTCAGGGGTAAAGATCCGCGTATCGCCGATCGTCGCCCCACGGGATTCGAACACGATCGTACTCTGGGGTACGAACTCAGGATCAAAGGACTCTTGATCGGCGTCGGCGCTCTCGCTGACGCAAGCGCTGCCCGTCACGACCGGCGCGTCACCTTCCTGCTCGGCGCCGATCGGATCATGGCGATTGGCACGCATTGCCTCACGAAGCTCTTCTCGCGTAGCCGCCGGCGCATAAAGGAGTTTTTGGTAGCTACCGACAATACGTTTCGGCTCTCCGACCGCGAGCAGCTCCCCAGAGTCCAACAGGATAGCGCGGTCACATAAGCCCACGACTGTTGATGCGGAGTGAGAAACGAATAGAATCGTCGCCCCCGAGCTTCGTATGGTTTCTATGCGTGAGAAACATTTGCGCTGAAACAACTCGTCGCCAACCGACAGCGCCTCGTCAACGATAAGAATGTCCGGGTCAACGTTGATGGCTACCGCAAACGCCAACCGTACGATCATTCCGCTTGAATAGCTTCTGATCGGTTGCTCGATAAACGTCCCGATTTCGGCAAAAGCCGCGATATCGTCAAAGCGCTGATCGGTTTCCTCTTTGCTGAGGCCCAATATCGCCGCGTTCAGATAGACGTTCTCACGCCCGGTAAACTCCGGATTGAAACCCGCCCCCAACTCCAGTAACGCGGCAACTCGCCCCTGGGTTTGAATGCTGCCGTCAGTCGGGTTGAGCGTGCCGCAGATCATTTGCAGGAGCGTCGACTTGCCACTGCCATTACGGCCGACTATTCCGACGGTTTCTCCTTTTTTTACCTCAAAATTCACCCCTCTGAGCGCCCAGAACTCTCGATAATACTGGCGCGAACGCATACCGAGCGTGCGCTGTACGGGAGGGAGCACAAACTGCCTGAGCCGGTCGCGAGGCTGGTCGTAGATGTGGTAGCACTTGCTAAGGTTCTCGACCTTAATGGCAACTTCAGAGGACATCAGCAAACCCCTTGCGTGTTTTCTGGAACCAGGCAAAGCCCAACCAGGCAACAAGGCAGGTAGCCGCCAAATAGGCCGCCAAGAGGGCAAAGTCCGGCGACGCTCCGAAGTAAAGTACCGCCCTGGCCTGCTCGATGACGGTAGTGAGCGGATTGAGGTAGAGCAGATAGCGATAGGTTTGCGGCAGTGCCGTGACTGGATAAAAAATCGGACTTAAAAACATCAGCGACATCGTGACCACGCCAATGAGCTGCGAGACATCCCGCAGATACACGCCAAGCGATGCCAGCGCCCAACTCAGCCCCATGATCAACAACGCCAGCGGTAGCAGGATGAGCGGCAGATAAAGCACGGTCAGGTGAGGCGGCCCGATCAGGATCACATAGGCCAGCAACCACACCACCAAGCTGACGCCCATGTGAAACAGCGCCGACAGCAGCGTGACGAAGGGCAGGATTTCCAGCGGAAACACCACTTTCTTGACGTAGTTGACGTTGGAAAGAATAAGGCCCGGCGCGCGATTTATGCACTCGGAGAACAGGTTGAAGACCATCAATCCGGCAAACAACACCAAGGCAAATTCAGCTTTTGAATCACTGCCGCTGCTCCATCGGGCCTTGAACACCACGCTGAAAACAAAGGTGTACACAACTAGCATGAACACGGGATTGAAGAACGACCAGAGCAACCCCAAGGCCGACCCGCGGTACCGCCCGAGCACTTCTCGCTTGGCTGAAGCCCAGATAAGTTGTCGGTAGCGCCATAAGTTGACCAGCATTGCCGTAGGACCCGCAGAATGCACTTGCATCAGGCTATGTACTCCCTGATCGCTACAGGCACATTGCCATCACCCGACATCTCGGTAAAAAAAATCGCGGGGCTTTTTTGACCGCTTAAAAAGATGCTGCCGTTGTGTTTCATGCTGATCCTTAACCTAATAATCTTGCATCATTCAGGGCTATGGCGTTCCCAGCGAAGCTCGCCGCAGAGCTTACCAGCAGCAAACACAAAGCTGTTGGACGCCATGCCGGCTTGTTGCAGAAAATGGGAATACTTTGCCGCGGCACAGTGCCGCTCGATTTCAGGAGTAAGGTTTTCGCCAATGATGCATCTGGCAGAGGTCTCACCACGAGCCTGGCTGGCATGCCCACGCAAAGCGCTGCCGCAGGTTAATCGAGCAGCAAATGGCTTTCCGTGAAGACACTACTCATGATTGCCATTGATTAAATTTTCCCGAAGACGGCTGCCGTGATAAGCCCGATATTTCCGAGCAACGTTTGACGGTAAATACCCGTGCGTTTCAGACAAATCAAACGTGGGATCAAACTCATTTTGCGGGCTGCCATAAAGCGGTGAAGTATTTTCCGGTTTTCGGGAGTGAGTCGATGCTCGAGTGCGCTCAAGATGACAATATTGCTATCGCCCCACTGTTTAAAACGCCCCTGAAACAACATGCGAATACGCTTGAAGCGAGACATCCAGCCAGAGTTGGTGCCCACCAGGTTACAACCATGTTGACGGTAACGCAGAGTCGGCTCGGGGTCGTAAAAAACCTGGCCACCACAGCCCGTCACTAACATATATGCCCACCAGTCATGGGTGACGACCGGTCTGTGTTCCCCGGCCTCACGCAGGAGCTGCCTGGCACAGTTATTGAACACCATGGTGTTACCACCACCGATGTTTTGCATCAGCGCATTGGCGAAACTGGGAGGTTTGGAAAAGAGTGGCGAAAAGCCGATTTCATGGTTGTCGGCATCAACCAACCGGGTGCGGGAGCAATATAAGCCAGGTACATCTGCGGGTAAGGTTTGCAACCACTGCACTGAGCGGGCCAGCTTATCCGCCTCCCAAATATCGTCCTGATCGGAATAGGCGTAAAAATCCGCTTGGATGGTGTCATTACACGTCAGCGAGACAAAGTTGGCGGCAAAGCCCTCCGCCGGCCCAGAGAACACATGCAACGAACCTTCAGGCCACTTTTGCTGGTACGCCGCAAGAATCCCTCGCGTGTCATCCTTTGAACCGTCATCGGAGGCCCAAACGCTCCAATTGGAGTGAGATTGGGTCTCGAAAGAAGCCAATTGCTCAGCCAGATAGCGTTGCCCCTGGTAGGTACAGAGCAAAATAGCAACTGTGGGCAAAGCTGTGCGCGCACCCGTCCTGGAATCCAAGTCGGAATTAGGTTGCTCACCTGAAGGGTTTGAGTCGCAGTTCAATTGATCTGCCAAATTAAACTGAAGCATCCATTTATCCGCCTTAGCCGCTTGATTTCATACCGACAATGCACCTTCCGTGGCCCTTTAAACCCATCAAAGTCCAACACTTACCCCCCAATACGAAAAGGCGCATGAGCTTACCTTTACATATACGGTCAGGCAACCGCGCACTTTCCCACCCGCTCCAAAGCAGCGTCCCATGTCAAACGCCGCTCTTCTCGCAGCCTAAGCCGCTGTAATACGAGGAAATACTTTATGCAGACACCGCCCGATCAAATAAGTTGCGCATGGTTTCCGGTGTTTGTGCGATGAGAGTAGACGCACGCCGCAATGGGGCGCCGGCGCGGTCCGCGCCGGCCTCTCATCACCTGCGCGCCGCATCAAGCATTCAACCCGATCCAGCCATGAAAGCCCACGTACAGGCCAACACCGATGATCAACGCACTGGACAAGTATGGCGCCCGGCGAGCCACGGTACCCAACCATGGCCAACGGCTGGAAGCCTGCCTGGCACCCACCGCCGCCGCAGCGCCGACCGTAACCAAGGTGAGCGCCAATCCGATGCTGAAACACAGGACCAGCATGCCCCCCAGGGCAACCTCTTTAACCTGCAGACACAGCAACAGCACGGTGATGGCTGCCGGGCAAGGAATCAGGCCGCCCGTCAGGCCGAACATGACGATCTGGCCGGTCGTGACTTCGCGGCGGGTGAAGCGCTTGCGGATATCGTTGGCATGGGCACGTTCATGCGCATCCTGATAGCCATCAGTCGACAGCTCCAGTCCGGCATGCGCATGGTCATGCTCCTGGTATTCCAAATCGTAGTCGTGGGAGTGGCCCGCATGCCCAAGACTCAAGCGTGCGCTGAACTCATGAGGCTCCGGGACATCGATGGCAGACTCCAGGTAGCCGTCGCGCTCTACGAAAGAGAACGATTGCCTGGCGCCGTCCGGACGGGTTGTCATCAGGCGAACATCGGCGGCGCCCCACGCATGGCCGGTCAACGTTGTCAGGCGCCAGCGCGGCGGAACGCCGTCTTCGAAGATCGCCAATTCAACACGGCCATGGCCAGTATCGATCCGGTGGGTCTCATCATGAGGGTCATGGGAATGACCAGCGCCCTGCTCGGACATAAACATCCGCTCACCACGCCAGGTGCGCCACAGCATCCAAAGCGCAATCCCGATGATCAGTGCCGCAGACGCAAGCTGGAAGTAAGGTTCGGTGGTTTGCGCGTCCAGCCCCTTGCCCAGGTACATGCCACCGATGGCGACCAACCAGACCACGGCCGTGTGCGACAACGTCGCGGCCAGCCCCAGTAAAACCGCCTGTTTGACCGAGCCACGGATGGCCACGATGAACGCGGCCATCATGGTTTTCGAATGGCCCGGCTCCAGGCCGTGCAGCGCCCCCAGCAAAATAGCGCTGGGGAAATACAACCAGGCGTTAGCCCCGCCTTGTTGCAGCAGTTCAGCAAAATTAGGCATGTCGGCTCAAAGGTACTTAGTGATTTGTTTGAACGCTTCCAACGGACCGCGCTCGCCGGTGCCCAGCGCCGAAACGGTATCTTCCAGGCAATGATCGATGTGGTCCTGGATCAACGTGCGCTTGGCCTGGCATACCGCTTTTTCCACCGCGTGCAGCTGCTGGGCGATGTCCACGCATTCACGACCTTCTTCGATCATGGTGATGATGCTGCGTAGATGGCCGTCCGCGCGCTTCAGGCGCTTGATGATCGCCTCATGACTTTGATGGGTATGTGGGTGGCTGTGTTCGTGCTCACTCATGACTTGACCCTCGGGAATCAGTGAATTGCGCCGGCATCCTATCCCCCCTGGGGGGATATGGTCAAACCGATCATCGTTGACCTGGCAGGTTTCTATCGCTGCTCCCGATCGCGCC
This sequence comes from Pseudomonas asgharzadehiana, assembly GCF_019139815.1. NCBI lineage: Bacteria > Pseudomonadati > Pseudomonadota > Gammaproteobacteria > Pseudomonadales > Pseudomonadaceae > Pseudomonas > Pseudomonas asgharzadehiana. Next base: position 2,467,085 of record NZ_CP077079.1, on the reverse strand, counting down.
GCGCGATGACGTTTATTGCCGACCGGGCTATGCTGATGCGCCATCCGCCCGGCTGGCCTGGCTTGCAAGGAATGCGTCATGGAGTTCGTGGTTCATAGCTATTGCCTGAAAGGCGCACGCCAGGAGCTTTTGCTGCCGCCTATCACCCTGATACCGGCCTCCCTGACCTTGACCGTCGCCGAGCTTATTCGCCTGACCGTTACCGAACAGATTGCCGCGCTGTCGGTGCAGCACTGGCTGGAACACCTGTCGGTGCGCGAAGTGCTCGACCGCCAATACCTGAGCGAGCACGACATTCGCCAGCAAGCCGGTGCCGGCGCGATTGCGATGCCTCAGGCCAGCGCGCCTGCGCAGTTGGATGTCGGTGTTGAGGTCGAGCGCGCCTTGAAAGGGTTTGAAACCCGTGCGTTTCGCGTTCTGCATAACGGCGTCATGCTGCAACGGCTTGATGAGTCGATCCAATTGGGCCCACCTTCCACCCTCGCATTTATCCGTCTGGTGCCGCTGATTGGCGGTTGATCCTCGTCGCTCACTTTCTCGGATACCCATCATGCACTCACGCCGCCCTGCGCCCGACCAAGCCACCCGCCTCGCTGCGCTGCGAGCATTTTGTGACAGAGCGCTGGATGACTATCCCGAACTCAGCCGATATGACGAATTCGAACTGGACTTCTGGGACGGCATCGACTTCCTGCGCATCGCCGATGACTGGGTCAGGCACCAGCCCAAGGATGGGCCCAAAGCCCTGGCTGATGGTTTTGTGTTCCCTACCGTCTGGGACGACCTGGAGGATCGCCGCGATCAACAGCGCTATGGCCTGCAATATCGAGTCTGTGATGCGTGGGTCACGGCGCATCCGGACGCCTACGCGCTGGAGCAGATCTGCGCGCGACTGCGGCACATGCTGCAATTTGCCTTCGAAGACAGCGACTACCCACTGCCCACTGACGAAGACGGCCCCGCCTATTACCGCAGGCGCCCGGACCAGGCCTGGGCCTTTCCTGACGTTCAAGCTTGCATCAACCGCCTGAGCAACTACCCGCCAACCGCAGCCTGGCAGGCGTTCGCCGAATGGTTGCTGGACGGCGACTGGAACCGCGAGCAGCCCCCTTCAACGCCAGACGAGGAGCCTACGAAAGTCGCCGACGCGTATCCCTACGTGCACCAGGAAATCGAGCGCATCGCGCTGGGCCTGCTCGAAGCCGGCCGCCTCGATTACCCGCGCTTCGTGCGGGCGGCCACTACCTGGGGGCGCGCCATGATGTTCTACACAGACGACACCGGGCTGGACAGCGATGATGTGGACATGGATCGGTACGCCGATGACGTGCTCGACGATGACGAATCATCCCACAGCGATGCCCCCACTACGCGAGCACCCGCAGCCAGCCATCCTGAGCTGGCACGCTTCACCGTTCGCTATATCGAGGACGCCTTGGCTGGGTTGCCCGATAACGCCCAGAAGCTGGCCGACACGTTCCGTTCGGTTGAGGTGTATCAGGCCCGCTGGCTGCTGCAGGCCCTGGCGGTCGTCGAACGACTGCGCATGACGCCGGAGGATTTTTTCGAGCGTTGGGCCGATACCGCCGCAGTGCTCGAGCGCTTCCTGTTGCTTCAGGCATTGCCCAAGCCCTCGTCGGCGGAGCTGCTCGCGGCACTCGGCGGGTTTTCAAGAAACAGCCTGCTGACCGCCCTGCCCTATGCCGGGCAAGCCAGCCGAGTGGTACTCGACGCTCTCGGCTGGAGTGACCTGCAAGCCTTCCAGCGTGAATACCTGAGCATTGCCCTGGCACCTCAGTCCGACTGGGGCACCGACCTGCCCAATACGCTAGATGAAACCGTGGGCGTGGTGGACCGTTACCTGCTGGACAAGGCGCTGGCCGAAGCCGACCCAAACCACCTGCGCGAGTACCTCGCGGCACTCGCCCCCTCGCCCTGGGCGTTTCCCGAGACGCGAATACTGCTCGACGCCTACCAGGGCATCGGCCGAGCGGCGCTGGAAAAGAAGTTGACCCGCCACGCACAGGCGGCAATGCGCATCTACGGCGTGCTGCCCGTCACGGAGGCGGACGATGTACGCCAACGCTATCTGACATTCAAGAAACTGCATAAAGACGTGCGTAAATACGGCGCCGAACGGCAGGCCAACTCCCATGCGGCGATACAGGCTGGCCTGGAAAACCTCGCACGCGTCGCCGGTTACCCCTCGGCAATCCGCCTGGAATGGGCCATGGAAGCGCAGATCGCCGAAGCCGCCGTAACGGCCGCCCACATCGATGGCTACGACATCACCCTGCTTATTGACGGTTTGTCGCCCACGCTGCACATCGGCAAAGCCGGAAAAACGCTGAAAACCGCACCGCCTGCGATTCGCAAACACACCGCCTTCATCGCGCTCAAGATGCAGCAAACCGGGCTCAAGGAGCAGATCGCGCGCTTGTGCCGCACCCTCGAAGCGATGATGAGCAGCGGCGAAACCCTGGCGCTCGAAGACCTCAAACCCCTGTTGAACATGCCGGCGGTTCGCCTGCTGATGGAACAACTGATCGTGCAGGCCGACGACACTGTGCTGGGCTGGCTCGATAGCACAACGCTGACGGTGACTGACCTTGAGGGCCGCCAACATCTCGCGAAAAAGAACCTGCGTATTGCTCACCCTTTCCATCTGTTCACCGCAGGCCAACTCTCGGCCTGGCAAAAAGAAGTGATCACCCATCGCCGCGTGCAGCCGTTCAAACAGGCCTTTCGCGAGTTGTACTTGTTGACGCCTGCCGAGCGAGACAGCGGCCTGTGGACCCACCGTTTTGCCGGCCATCGCCTCAAAAGCAAAGTCGCCGCCCGGCTGCTGCAGGTCCGTAACTGGTCGACCTCAAGCGTCGAAGACATCTATTACGAGAGCAAGGAGCACGGCATTTACGCCCTGTTCAACTTTTTGGACACGGGCCATTACCTCTCGGAAACCGAGCACGTCACCTTCGACACGATCGCGTTCTACCGCGACCATAAAGCTATCCCCCTTGAGCAAGTGCCGCCGCTGTTGTTCTCGGAAGTCATGCGTGACGCCGACCTGCTGGTCTCCGTGGCCCACGCCGCAGACGACTACAGCAGCAGCAACGAAACCCTGCAACGCCGCGCCGAACTGGTCGGCGAATTGATTCAGGGGCTAGGGTTGAGAAACGTTAAATGCGCAGGGCATTTTCTGTACATCACCGGGCAGCGCGCGAACTATCGCATTCATCTGGGCAGCGCAGCCATCCATATCGAGCCCGGCAATTACCTGTGCATCGTGCCCGTCGGCAGCGGCGTCAAGGAGTTCTACCTGCCGTTTGCCGACACCGATCAGAAAATGGCCGAGGTGCTGAGCAAGATGTTTCTGTTACTGGACGACATGAACATCACCGACAGCCTGATACTGGAGCAGATACAACGCCGCGAGTGAGTCGGTTTTTATCCCTGACTCAGCGAAGCATCCAGGGGAATAACCAGGGTAAACGTCGCGCCCTGCCCGGCGCCGTCGCTGTGTACAGTCAAGCGCCCCCCCATTTCCTGTGCCGCGAGTGCGCAGCTGTGCAGACCAAAGCCGTGACCGTCTTTGCGAGTGGTGAAGCCATGCGAAAAAATCCGCGCCAGGTGCTCTGGGGTAATTCCGCTGCCGTTGTCGGCCACTGAAATGCGCAGTGCTGATGCGTCATCCAGGCACGCTTGGAGCGTGACGCTCGGGCTACGATCGACCACGCCCTCCAACGCGTGCTTGGCATTGCCGATCAGGTTCACCAAAATCAGCAGCACCCGGTGCCGGTCCAGCGAGAGCAGGGGCAACTCGGCAATCGCCTTGACCACCGCTACCCCCTGGCGCTCCAGTGAGCCGGCACTCATGCGCAAGGCATCATCGATTAGCGCCGTGACCGAGACTGCCTCCACGACACTGACAGCAACGGCGTAGGACTGCTGGGCCGCAACTATGGTTTTGATGTGGTCGATGCCCTTGGTGAGTTGCCCGAGCTCTTGGACAATGCCTTGCTGCTCTGCCGTCACCGCCTGCGCCAGCTTGACCAGGTAATCGGGCAGCATCTTGCCTTTGGGGTCTTGGGTGAGAAAGTCGCCCAGGTCGTTGGCGTGCTCGCTCATCAACTGAGCCACCCTGCTCAAGCCCTGGGCTTTCGAAGCGCGCAACTGGTTGCTGACCAGGTCTGCCGAGACGTTCACGCTGTTAAGAACGTTGCCGACGTTATGCAGCACCGCCGTGGCGATTTCGGCCATGCCCGCCTGGCGGGACTTTGCGTGCAGTTCGGTTTGTACCTGGCTCATGCGTAGCGCCGCGCGGACGCGAGCCTTGAGTTCCAGCGGCGAGAAGGGTTTGGCGAGGTAGTCATCGGCGCCACTTTCCAACCCGGTTACGCAGGCATCACTACCGCCGCGGGCGGTCACCAGGATCACGGGCAAATGGGCAAAACCCGCGCTGGCTTTGATCCTGGCGGTCAGGCCGAAGCCGTCGAGCAGCGGCATCATCACATCCGAAACGACGACATCGATGGGTCGACGCTGCAGGAGTGCCCACGCCTGTTCGCCATCCGTGGCGGTGGCGACGAGGTAGTCGTCGTGCAACAGCTCGCGCAGATAGCTGAGCATTTCCGGGCTGTCGTCGACCACCAGCACTCTGGATCGCGAGGCGTGTTCCGGCAGCTGCTCGTCGTCTGCGTCATGCGTCGAACCGTCCTGGCGGCCGTCGTCGAAACGCAGCTGGCGCTGCTCGGCCGAGCCTGTCGCGCTCGGTGAAGACTGCTCGCGCAGCGTGCCGGCGTCGGTCGGCACGGTGTTTTTCTCAACCCCCAGCGCCAGTCGAACGAAGAAACACGAGCCGCGTCCGGGTTCGCTGTTGACGCCGACTTCGCCCCCCATCAATTCGACCAGATCCTTGACCAGCGCCAGGCCGATGCCTGTGCCGCTGTAGTGGCGCGTGGCGGAATTATCGATCTGGGAAAAGCGCTGGAACAGCAGCGGCAGTTTGTCGGCAGCAATGCCAATCCCCGAGTCGTGCACCGCCAGCTCAAATCGCTCGCCATCGATCGGCGTGACTGCCACGTGCACCGTGCCGCCAGCGGGGGTGAACTTGATGGCATTGCTCACCAGGTTGAGCAGGATCTTCTCGAAGTGCCGGGGGTCCAGGAACACCGTGCCCAGCGAGGGATCGATGCTGCACGTCAAGGTGCAGCCTTTGCTCTCGGCCACCAGGGCGGCATCCTCGGCCAACACGCCCACTGCTTTGTTCAAGTCGACGGGCGCTGGGCACACCTCGAACTTGCCCGCTTCGGCCTTGGAGAAATCGAGGATGTCGTTCACCCGGTTCATCAAGCGCAGCGCATTGCGCTGGGCGCGCTCGATCTGTACTCGCCAGTCTGCGGGCGGGGTGGCCGCCGCCGAAAGCTGCTCCAGAGGCGCGAGAATGAGCGTCAAGGGGGTGCGCAATTCGTGGCTGACGGTGGCCACGAAATCGCTTTTCGCCTGGTTGGCCGTATCGGCCTGGTTGCGCGCCTCAATAAGCTCGACGGCCTGCGCCTCCAGCACCTCGGTCTGGTGATGCAGGGTGTCGGTGCGCTCGGCGACCATGCGCTCCAAAGAGGCCTGGACTTGCTGTCGTTCGGCTTCGGCCTCGGCCTCCAGCACGCGGATGCGCAGGGCAGTTTCCTGGAACACCCGAACGGCGCGGGTCATGATGCCAATCTCATCACCGCGCCCGGCGCTGGCGATTTCGGCGTGCAGGTCGCCCGCCGCAAGCCGGCGCATGACCGAGGCCAGGGCCACAATGGGCTGCGCGATAAATCGTGAGGTGCTCCAGGCAATGGCGCCGGCCAGCAGGATAGCGACGGTGACCGCAATGATCGTCGCCAGCATGCCGCGATCATTGTGGACCAAGGCGTCGGAGCGCGCTTGGCCCGCAAAACGAGCAACCAACAGGCCCGCGCTGCGTGCTTCATTGCGAACCTGGTCGCGCGCGTCGCTCAAGGCGTTGCTCGCTTGATGGAACCTGGCGAATGCCGCCCGATAGCCGGCAATCTGTTCGCTGACCGTCAGCGGCGTCGCCGTGGCTTGCAGCCCCACGGAGGATGGAAGCACCCGAGAGAGACGGGATAGCTCGTCCAGGAGGGTGACGACGGATTTGGCGACCTCGGCCGACGGTGACAGACGAAACGACAAGGTCTGCGCCTCCAAGGTCGCCACGCGCTCGGCGAAACGCTTGGATAGCGCGGCGGCATTGTGCAGCAAGCCGGTGGCCGCCTGAATATCGCTGGCGTCGTGGGCGACGTCGCCATCCACATCATCCAACATCGTCTCGAGGCGTCCCGCCCCATCTGCGACGGCGGCCAGATGCCGCAAGGCTTCGCCCCCTCGCAGTCTGGGCGCCTCGCCAAGGCGCTCAACCGCCACGCCAGCCGCCGCGAGCGCTGCGGCCAACTGGTCGAGGGCCTCGCTCTGCTGCGGCGCCCCCATCACCTCGCGCAATTGTTCGACCACGGGCTGGAGCGCGACGCTAGCGCTATGCGCCGCAGCGGCGGCTGCCGCATCCCCGGTCACCAGCACCCTGGCGACATTGGCGGTAATGATCCGTTCGCCGTTGCGCAGGACATTGAGGATGCGGTGGGCACTGTCGATGTCGCTCACCCGCGCCTTGTGCTCAACGGCGCGAGCGTCGAGCCCCTTCAACCCATCGGCGATGCCCTGTTCGACCAGGGTCGTTGCCTCTCGCATCCGGCCGTAATGGGCGGTCATGTTCTCGGTTTCGCCATCCATGGTCAGGCTCGCCACGCGCAAGGCCGTGATCGCTGCGGCGAGCCGCTCCAGGCTGCCGTTGAGCGACTGCGCTTCGGCCACCGGAATAGCGGTGAGCCCGGCGATAGCCGTCGCAACCATGCTTTCGGCCTGGGCCAGGCTTTGCTGGTCGCGGGTGGCGATGAAGTTTTCCACGCGACCGGTGGCCGCGTTGACCGACGCCAGAATTTCTGCGGAATGGCTGGCAGAATCCACCGCGCGCACCATGCCTCGCAGCCCGTAGAGGTTCACTAGCGAAACCGCCAGCATCAGGAACACCAATGCGGCGACCGCCAGGCCAATTTTGACGGCAATGGGCCGGTCCACGACCGGTTTGAATGTCAACATGGCGCCCCGCATCCTCGCTCCCTGCCCGCCATTACTGCTTCATCACCTCCGGCAAAGGCGCCGGCGGCGCCGTATGGTTGATGGCCGCGTCGATCATTGCCGCAACGGAAGCCTGGCTGTAGAACGGATTGGCGGCCCCCCCCACCGGCATGTCGGCAAGCCAGGCGTCCAAGTCTTTCGCATCGATACGCACCAGCGGCACCTCGACGAATTTGGGCACCTGCTTGCCCGCCAGAACCTGCTGGGCGACCCAGAACCCCACTTGGGAGACACTGGGGGAAGCCGAAACAGAGACGGTCTCGTAGCCATTGGCATCGCGTTCCTGTTTCCACAGGGCAAGTTCATCCTGACGGTTACCCATCACGATGATCGGCAATGGTCGGCCCGCCGCCTTGAACGCCATCGCCGCGCCATACCCGTCGCCCCCCTGGGTCGCGACGGCATCAATGCCGGGCAGCGACGGCAGCGCCAGCGCCACCTCCTTGCGCGCCACAGCGCCTGTCCAGTTCCCGTACACGGTCTTGGCGAACTTCAGGCCCGGATATTCACTGGCGGCCTGACGAATGCCGTCGCTGATATTTTTATCGGTGGCATCACCAGCAATGCCGCGGATCTCCAGCAGCGTGCCGTTACCCTTGAGGCGCTTGGCAATGTAATCAATTTCTATGCGGCCCATGGCGGACCAGTTGTAGTCCACGGTATAGACGCAGCCTTCGGTGACCAGGCTGGCCATGACCACCACCACGATGCCGGCGTTACACGCATCGCGGATCACCCCATCGAGCGCCGTGTCGGACGCGGCCAGGATGACGATGGCGTCGACGCCCTTGACGATCAAGTCCTGGATATGGGCCGCTTGTTCCGACGCCGAATTATTGGCACTGACCACCGGCGCCTCACGGATCAAACCCTCCTTTTGCGCTTGCGCTGCTATCTCCTGCCAATTGCGCACCATCACCTTACGAAAATCGCTGCCCGCGTATGAATTGCTGAAGGCAATGCTATGGCTTGCGGTCGGGCCGCCGGCGATACCGCTGTCGGCAGCGTGGGCCGGACTGGCGGCAATCATCAGCAACCCGCCCATGCAGGCGGCGAAGCGCCAGAGGACTGCGTAGATCGGGTCAGCCTTCATACCGATCTCCATCGTGCCTGGGATTGACTGCCTGTGGGTGAGGCCACTGCGGCGTTGCCGACCAACGCTTCTTCGGCGGGCCGGACGGCTCATGAGGCCATTGCGATAATAGAACCGGGTATGAAGAACCAGACACGTACAGACTCCTTTCCTTGGCGGACGACAACTCAAACCAGTACATGGCCTGCAGTGGCGATTAGCATAGTCTTAACATGCCCACTGCGCGCAGACCCGGCGGATTTTGGGGGTCGGTGCTGGCGTGCCATGCATTCTGGAACTGCGTTTTTACACAGCATGGGCCGGAAAGACCTGTAGGCATGGGCGAAAGCAATTTTCAGGCACAAAAAAAAGCCACTCATCTGAGTGGCTTTTTTCTGAATCTTGGAGCGGGAAACGAGACTCGCATCAGGTGTCCGACTCGTTGAAATCTAAGGGGTTTCTTTTCTTGCCGAAGCAGGAAAAGACTTAATTCTGGACTCGTTTTTGGGGAGTATCAAGGGCCAAGAAGGGGTGACTCCGGGCTGTGCCATTTCCTTCTATCCATAGCCAACCGGACGGGAAGCGTCCGGTCTGGACAGTTAGGCGGTGGTTTACGAGATGACGATGACGCGTCGGTCCGTGAAGGACGGCAGGCTCATCTCGTCACGAGCGAGCACGCGCCGACCGAGTCAATGATGCCTTTTCAGCACCAGCGGAACACGCCCGCCATGTGGACTGCTTGTGCCCAAAAACTCTCTGAAATTTAACATCCGCTCCGACCGAGTTGACCTAAACTCGCGATAGATTGGGATGGCAGACTGCATGTACACATTAGTGACCTTCTCCATTGCGGAACTGTTCGAAAAAGTATGGGAAACGCCGATGGTCAAGTTGGCTCAGGACGTCGGTGTGTCTGACGTCGCCGTCGCCAAGGCTTGCCGCAAAGCTGGTATCCCTCTCCCTGCCCGTAGCTACTAGGAGAAGCAGGGAAAGCAGCGCGCGCAGCTGGATCTTGAGGCAACCAATACCGACGCCGGATTGCTGCATCTCTGTCTATTCGCTTCGCCAATGGGCGGCAAACATGGCTGGAGGGCTTGATATATGCAGACAGTATTGCGGGGCGCGCCTGCAGGGGCTCAGCCGGGGCAACCGCCTCCCATCGATCTCAGTTGGCCAGAGGTTTTCCTCAATCACCAGCATGCGGTGGCTTACCACCACTGCTCGATTTGAAGACCGATATTCGAACCATGTAAGTCACTGTCAAAGGTACCGGTACTGGACAGTGTCGAGCCTGGATCAAACTGGTCCGCCGCGGCTTGAGCCGCCTTGTTCCAGACTGCATAGGAGTAGAACAACCTGAACTCCGGTCGCGACTTGAACTGCGGCCCCTTTGGCGACCAGGTGGGGGCCACGGTGAACTTGCTCAGCTTGCGGGTACCGCCCGAGGCCTGAACACTATCATGCCCCATTTCGGTAGAGACCTTGAACCGCTCGGAAAAACCGTAAACCAGGCGACCGCCCAGTGAGGTCCAGTGCAGATCGCTGCCGTTCGGACGCTTGTCACGTTGATATACCGCGGCGAGCTGGCCACCCCAGTTGCGGGTCAACTGCCAGTCGAAGTAATCCAGCACGCGATAGGAAACGTCAGCGTTGCTCAGGGTCGAATCGCCGGTGCTGCCTAGCGCCGTGCCCGGGCCCTGGCCTCCTTGCACAGCAAAAGTGTTCACCCCGCCCCACCCCATGAAATCGCTCTGTTTGTGCTGCAACGTCACAGCCACACCACTGTGGGCATTGGCCTGTCGGCTGGGTTTTTCGAGATAACTCAAACCAATCTCGAGCGCGCCCTTGGGGTTGGTTTCAAACCCCGCCACGTTAAAATCAATGCGACTCTGCACTTCTTTCTGGTTTTGGTTATCCTTGCGCGAAAAGGCCAGGCTGTACTTCAGGCCACCGACATTAACGTTCTCAAGGCCCGCGCCGGTCGCACTCTGGTTCCAATAAAAAAAATCTGAAATATTGACGTCATTACGTTTGTAGTAGCGTCGGCCTGCCCATAGATTACCGCCGTTGAGCGCGGCAATATTATTCCAGTAACTGTAGGCCTGAACCGCGCGTATTTGCCCGTTGTCACCGTTGAAGGTCGGTGTTCGATCGTATTGATTGAGAAAGCCAACCATGCCATACACGCCGAACACCGAACCGTCGCCGAGGGTATATAAATCCTGCTTGAGGCCAAGTTCGCCATATTGCTCACACTCATTGCCCAAGCGATATTTTGATTGAGCGCCCTGCAACTTGAAACAGCGCATCGCGCCGGATCCCGAAGAGTTACCCAGCCCGCTACGCAGGTACCCGTCGGTTTCGAGTGCCTGGGCATCTTGATGAAAGACTATCGACACTAACAAAGCGGCTAGCAAGCCTGTGTTTATATTCATGATATGCTCTCTAATTATTATTTTAAGGTGAAGCGCGCAGCAAAAACCAAGTTTTAAAAAAACGACTTTTAAAACACTGGCAATTTAGATTCAAGCAACCTTAGTTACTCATATTGCTTTCATTCAGACGTCGGCATTACGCATAAACGATATCGCTATTTTAACAACAGCCTTTCGTGCAGATGCCGCTCCTGCTTGCCGATTGCTCAAAGCCTCGGCAGCAGGAGATGTTTAGGCTTGTTTTTAACTGTGCTCAGCACACTCCGGACCACTGTTAGTAATCCGCGTTGGCGTGGCTATCGCTCGTCCACCCAGACCCGCATTTCGCCTTCTCCCCGATTGGCCCAAGCGAAATAAGGCGTGAAGGTCAACGTCTGCGCACTCGGCCTCGGGGCAGCGGCCTGGCTATACAAGCTTTGCGGCTGCTCTGGATCAACCGTCGCTAATCGTAGCCCTTCAGTTTTAAGTTGCACCATCCCCTCCAGCGCGCCCTGGCCATCGACCTCAGTGAAAACGGCCGTTTGCGCCAATGCCAATTGATGCAGCTCCGTACCGTTGTCAGCCTGTTCCAGGCAATAAACTATCGGACCGCGTTGCACGGCGACCTTGCCGGCTAATTTGCGTACGGCGGGATGGGCCCTGAGTCGCACAGGTGACATCGGCAGGATCACATCGACTCGATCCCCCTCACTCCACTCTCGTTCTACTCGCAAGTAGCCCGCAAGCATCGACGCCTCTGACTCGAACCGTTCGCCGTTTACCCAAACCTCCGGAGCAGCACACCAGTCCGGCATACGCAGGGCCAGGGTTAGGCTTACGCTTTCATGCCCCCTGAGGGTGAAGCTGATTTTTCCCTGCCAAGGATAGTTGCCACGCTGTTGCAGATGCCAAGTCTTACCAGCAACCTCAAACCGCAAGTCGCTGCCTATATACAGGTTCACATAGAGGACGTCCTGGCGCAGAAGGTAGATGTACTGATCCAGCGCGCCCAGGATGCGTGCAATATTCGGCGGGCAGCAGGCGCATCCAAACCAGCGCTGGCGTACCGCTTTGACGTGATCGTAGAGATGGTTGCCCGCCAAATCCGACGGGTGCACTTCAAGGGGATTGACGTAGAAAAAGTGCCGACCGTCCAGGGCCATGCCGGCGAGTACCGTGTTGTACAGTGCGCGCTCCATGACGTCGGCGTAGCGCGCTTCTGGCGTCAGTTCAAGCATGCGCCGGGCGAACATTACCAGGGCAATCGAGGCGCAGCTCTCGGCATAAGCGGTGTCGCTGGGCAGATCATAATCGCTGGCAAGGGCCTCGCCATGGCTTTGCGCGCCGACGCCGCCGGTCACGTACATCTGGCGCTGAGTCAGGTTGTCCCAGATGCGATGGCAGGCTGCGGCCTGTTGCGTATCGTTACTCAGTCGCGCCAGATGGGCGACCCCCGTATAAAGGTAAAGCAAGCGAACCGCGTGCCCCACCGCTTTTGTCTGCTGGACGATGGGCTCATGCGCCTGGCTGTAGGCCCTGTCTTTGATCATCCACGCGGGCCCGTGGCTGTGCCAGTAGAAGGTGTGTCCTCGGCGTGCATATTCCTCATCATAGAAGTGAGGTGTCCGCCCACGCTCCTCCACGAAAAAACGGCACAGACGCAAATAACGCTCCTCGTTCGTGACCTCGTAGAGACGCGTCAACGCCAATTCGATCTCAGGATGACCGGGGTAACCTCGCAATTGGCCCGGTGCCGGACCGAAGACGTGATCGATGTGGTCGGTCAACCGTCTCGCGATTTCCAACAACGCAGTTTTCCCTGTGGCCTGGTAATAGGCTACCGCTGCTTCGATCAAGTGCCCGGCACAGTACAATTCGTGACATTCGGCCAGGTTGGACCAGCGGTCTGCCGGCGCCTTGACTGTGAAATAGGTATTGAGGTAACCGTCTTCCTGCTGTGCGGCACCGATGAGTTCGACCACCTCGTCAACGATCGCCTCATAAGTTGAATCGCCGGCCCCACTCAATTGATAGGCGACCGCCTCGATCCACTTGGTGACATCGCTGTCCTGAAACACCATGCCATGGTGTTCTCCTTGTTGCCGACCCGCCGCGATACGGAAGTTCTCGATCGCATGACTAGGCTCGGCTTCATCAATGCGATCATTCAACGCGTCCCATTGGTAGGGAATCACGACGTCCCTGACCAACTTCTGGTAGGTCGTCCAAAAGCCATCCACGACTTGTGCACGTGTGTTGCCGATGCTGTTGTTGTAATCAGACATGAAATATTCTCCTTTGGGATCAAACAGTCTTCAATTCTGCGGATATGCGTTTTAGTAAAGTTCGATCCAACTTGCAGTAAGCCAGCACTGCGGCCAGCAGCAGATGAAATGCGGCGGGAATCAGGGTTTGCAGCAGAGTAATGCCACCCAGGGAGGCGGGGGTCTGCGCAGACTGGCCCGGCTGGTAGGCCACTAGGGTGAAGAGAATGCTGATAACCAAGGCGCCGGAGGCCCACGCCAACTTGATGCAGAACAGATTGGCCGCGAAGTTCATGCCCGACGAGCGAATTCCGGTTTTCCAACGACCATAATCATCGGCGAAGGCCATGAAGGAAAAATGCAAAGGTAATGTCATGCCCTGGATGAGGCACGTGATGAATATCAACGCTAGCCACAGACCTGCTTGGTTTTCGGAGGCTGGGACAAAATAGAGCCCGGCGCTCCAGAGCGCCAACCATAGGTTGATCCCTAGGTACAGTTTCAATGGATCGATGCCGCGCGACAAAATCGGCACTAGAAAGGCTCCCAGAATGGTCGCCACAGCCACCATGCCGAAAAACAGCGACGTATAGGCCGTATCGCCGTACAGGACATAGGTAATGAAATACAGATAACCGCCGCCGCGAATATTGAGCACGTTAATCAATAGAAATGACAACGCCAGCATCAACATCAGTTGATCGTTCTGGCGCATGCCCGCCAAGTGCTGGCGTAGGCTGAAGGTACCCAGTTCGGTCAGCGTGATGCGTTCGCGCACGCTGAAGAAGCACCATAGAAACATGGCCACGGCCACGCCACAGAGTATCGTCACGCCCCAGTGGTAACCTTTTGCGATGTCGCCCTGCCCAAGCATGTCGACCATCCACGGCAGGCCCACCGACACCAGGAAACCGGAGACGCCACAGAGCATGAAGCGCCAGGTCTGGCAAGACATGACGTCCTGATGGTCCTTGGTCATGGTGCTGATCAGCGCGCAGTACGGTACGTTGATTGCGCTGTAGCTCAGCGACAGTATTAGGTAGGTGATAAAGGCGTAGGCGATCTTGGCCGTAGCGCTCAACTCCGGCGTGCTGAAGGTAAGAATGCCAGCCAAGCCTATAGGCAAGGCAGCCCAGAGTTGCCAAGGGCGAAAACGCCCGAAACGGCTATTGGTGCGGTCGGCGATGGCGCCCATTAAGGGGTCAGCGACGGCGTCCACGACGCGCAACAACAGAAATAACGTGCCCACAACGGCAGGGGTCAGTCCAAAGACGTCGGTGTAGAAGAACGTGAGGAAGTTGGCAATCAAGCAGGTGATGATCGTGCCTCCCGCATCACCCAAGCCATACCCAAATTTTTCCGAGCGGGATAATGTTGTAGGCTGCGATTGCGTCGAGGCCGCAACCGCGGACGCCAAGGCTGACGTAGTCATGCAATGCTCTCCAATTCTTGTAATTATTAGCGCCTGGCTGCATAACAGGCGTTTGGACGGTATTGCGCTTGAAAACGCAGGCCGTGTGGTCAGTATGGTGGCACCTGCCCGAGCCTCTCCTCAAGAGAGCTAAACGGTAGAAGAGCGGGACGATTCCGACTTTCCTTGAAGGTTTACACGGTAAGTACGTCAGTTGGCTATTGGAGAGCGTTCTTATGTTGGCTTTGAAATTCGCAAGTCCAATCGTGGCGCAGAACGGCGGCTATTTCATTTCGCGCGGGGTGGGTCGGCATCCGCGAAGGGTCATCGACTCTTACGAGTTGATTTACGTGGACAAGGGCAGTCTTGCTTTGCGCGAGCAAGACGAAGACTTCGTGTTGGGTGCAGGCGAAACCCTACTGCTGCAACCCGGACAATTGCATGAAGGAATCACTGATTATGACCCCGCATTGCGTTTCTACTGGTTGCATTTCGAGCTGGCGCCCACTACCGCTCCGGAGAGCGGGTCCTTTGTGGTGCGACGCCGAACTGCAGTGACAGAGCCTGAGCGATTCGTGGCCCTGCTCAGGCTTTTTCTCGGTGAACAGGAAGATGGCGCACCGCCTGAAACCTTAGGGCTGCTAGTGCTCCTGATGCTGCAGCGGCTGTCCCGTCATCAGGAGAAAACGGGCATTGCCGAACGAGGCATGGCCTTGGCCTACCGTGCCCGACAACAGATTGGCATCCGGTTCGGGGATGAGCTTGGCGCGTCGTCGCTCGCTGAATTGCTTCGTTGCAATGCCGACTACCTTGGACGGGTATTTCGCCAGGCATTCGGCGTCACCATCACAGAGGCGATTCATCGCCAGCGAATCACGGCAGCGGAGCGAATGCTTTTGAGAAACGACTCATCGATCGCGGTCATTGCGCAACGTTGCGGCTTCAAGGATAGCGCCTACATGCGCCGTCTTTTCATACGCAAGGTCGGTATGACGCCTGCCGTTTACCGAAAGTTATATTGCAAGGAACATGTCAATTTTGAATGATTCAACCTGCGGTCTATCCTCTTGCACGCGGGCATGCCCGATCGACAACTATTGGCCGAATGTGTTGAAAAAATCGGATTTTCAGTTCGCCTGAACTCAGCACATCCAATGAAGCCGAAATTGCCCAACTGATCAGTGAGGAACATGGCAAGACGCTGGAGGACGCAACGGGTGAACTCAAGCGCGGGATTGAGAACATCGAGTACGCCTGCGCCGCGCCTGAAATTCTCAAGGGCGAGTTCAGCCGCAACGCAGAGCCGAGTATTGATGCCTGGTCTGACTTCCAGCCCATCGGCGTGGTAGCGGGCATTACACCCTTCAATTTCCCAGCCATGGTCCCATTGTGGATGTATCCATTGGCGATCGCCTGCGGCAATACCTTTATTCTCAAGCCATCGGAACGTGATCCGAGCTCAACGCTATTAATTGCGCAACTGTTCCACGATGCCGGCCTACCCAAGGGCGTTCTGAACGTCGTGCCTGGCGATAAGATTGCGGTCGACGCGCTAATCGAGGTACCGGAAGTCAAGGCGCTAAGCTTTGTCGGCTCCACGCCTATTGCTGAGTATATTTACACTGAAGGCACCCGACGCGGCAAACGCGTGCAGGCGCTGGGCAGTGCAAAAAAACACGCTGTGGTTATGCCGGACGCTGATCTCGACAACACGGTCAACGCGTTGATGGGCGCCGCATACTGCTCCTGTGGCGAACGCTGCATGGCCATCTCCGTCGCCGTTTGTGTGGGTGATCAAGTGGACGACGGATCGCCAAGCTGATGCCACAGATCAAGGCACTGAAGATCGGTGCCGGCACCGAACGCGGATTGGACAAGGGCCCGCTTGTCACACGCGCGCACATGGACAAGGTCATCGGCTATGTGAACGCAGGCGTCGAGGCCGGAGCGAGCCTGGTGGTAGATGGTTGGGATCTCAAAGTGCCTGGCCACGAAAAGGGCTTCTTCATCGGCGGTTGCCTGTTCGACCACGTCACCACCGACCAGACTATTTGTAAAGAAGAGATCTTCGGACCGATGCTTTGTATCGTGCGTGTGAACAGCCTTGAAGAACAATATGACGCCTTGGTACGGTTCTCAGAGTTCTCGACGCCACCGGCGGAACATCGGTTGCTGATCCATTGCCTCACGGAAATAACCTTGATCTTTATGATGGATGATATACGTCAATTCCATGCCGTATCACGAGCGCACTTCATGGAGTGCTGGGCCCCCCATTCCTTCCGCCCCAGGGGTAAAACTGCCGCCGTAGAGAGTGGTTTGGTGTGTTGCGCCGGGTAGATGAGACTTGTTGCTCCAAGGCTGAAAGTTTTCGCACTAGCGTCTATGGTAGATAGTTGCAGCTGCGGCCAGCCTCTAATAACAAGATCGCAGTGATGGTCCTTTGTGGCCTTCACGCCTTATGGGAGCATTTCATGACCTTGCATGACACGCAGACGATCCCCAGCGAACTCGCGGCGTTCGTCAACGACCATTTTTCCGGGCGCGGCCTCAGGCCCGATGGGGTCATTGCACAGTCCTGGTACCGCAGCGTCGTGCAGCACCGGCTGGATCCGGGCGCGGCGAGCCGCAAGAATATCCTTGGCGCCGAGGACATCCGTCGTCACCAGGAACAGCATCAGCAATATCTTTCCATTGCCAGCCAGGGTGTGAACGGCCTGGCCCGGCGCGTGGTGCCCGCCGGCTTTGCCGTACTGCTGAGCGATGAGCACGGCATCACCCTGGATTCCCGGCTGCCCAGCCAGCACGATGCCTACACCCGATCCGGGCTGGTGGTGGGCGCGCGGTGGGATGAGTCGGAGGTCGGCACCAACGGCATCGGCACGACCCTGGCGGCGGCGCAACCGCTGATCATTCACCGGGAAGAGCACTTCCTGGCGTCCAACTTCCGCCTGAGCTGCTCGGTGGCGCCGATCTTCGACGCGCAAGGCTTGTTGCGCGGTTGCCTGAATGCGACCTGCATGAACAACGAGGGTCCTCGGGAAAGCCAGTACCTCACGTTGCAACTGGTGATCATGTACGCCCGCCTGATCGAGAACGCACACTTTCGCCAGAGCTACCGCGACCGCCTGACCCTGTCCCTCAAACCCATCGATGAAATCGCCGACCTGGCCAACGAGCAACTGCTCGCTTTGGATGAAAGCGGTCGCATCATCGGGGCCAACCGTGCCGCGTTTGTCGCCTTGGATCTGGCCGACAATCCCAGATTGCTCGGCGCTCGCATCGATAGCCTGCTCCCAACCACGGTGGACGAACTGCTCCAGCTCACCAACGGTGGCGCCCAGGGGGTGCGCTTGCGTGGCCTGCGTGATGAGGCCTTGCTGGACGTCGGCCTGCGTATCCCCTCCGAACAGCACCGCCCGCTGCCCGTCGCCCGCCCCGCCCTTCAGGCCCACCCGGAACTGCAACAACTCGCAGGTAGCGATGCCCGGCTGCAACAGAACGTGCGGCGCGTGCGCAAGGTGATCGACAAGGGCATTGCGATCCTGATCACCGGCGAGACCGGCACCGGCAAGGAGGCCTTTGCCCGTGCCATTCACCATGCCAGCAGTCGTCGCGCCGGACCTTTCGTTGCGCTGAACTGCGCGGCTATCCCGGAGACGTTGATCGAGAGCGAACTGTTCGGCTATCGCGCCGGCAGCTTCACCGGCGCCAACCGAAAGGGCATGAAAGGCAAGCTGGAACTGGCAAACGGCGGCACCCTCTTTCTCGATGAGATCGGCGACATGCCCGCCCACCTGCAAACCCGCTTGCTACGCGTGCTGGCAGAACGAGAAATTTCGCCACTGGGGGCCGAGGCGCCGGTGATGCTGGACGTCCAAGTGATCTCGGCCACCCATCAGGATCTGCACAGCATGATCGGCGAGAAGCGCTTTCGCGAAGACTTGTTTTATCGCCTCGCCGGCATGAACCTCGCGCTGCCGGCGTTGCGCGAGCGCAGTGACCGAGCCGAGCTGATCGACACGCTGCTCGCAGCCCAGACCGACGCCCGCGGGTTGCGGCTGGACGCCGATGCCCGCCGATGCCTGTTCGATTACCCATGGCCCGGCAACATTCGCCAACTGCTCAACAGCCTGCGCTACGCGGTGGCCCTGGCCGAAGGCGGCGTGATCGATCTGGACTGCCTGCCCTGCGAATTGCTGACACCGCAGAGGCTGCCACTGGCTACCGGCGTTAAGCCGCAGGCCGGCAATCTGGAAGAACAACTGGGCGGCGAAGAGTCCCGCCACTTGCTGGGCACTCTGCGCCGGCATCGCTGGAACATCAGCGCCGCCGCGACGGACCTGGGCATCTCGCGCTCGACGCTGTATCGCAAGATGAAAAAGCACGGCGTCGTCGCGCCCAACGACCAGCCCTGATACCACGTCCGCACCAATAAAAATGCCGGCGCCCTCACGGGTGTCGGCATTTCTCTGCGCACGGACCAGCGATCAGATCTGAATGTAGACCACGTGGGTGTGGGTGTATTCATACAAGCCGTGCTTGCCGTCCGCGCCGCCAATGCCGGATTTGCGCGTCCCCGCATGGAAGCCCTGCATCGCTTCGAAGTTCTCGCGATTGATGTAGGTTTCGCCAAAATCCAGTTCATGACTGGCGCGCATGGCCGCGCTCAGGCTGCGGGTGTAGATCGATGAAGTCAGGCCGTATTCGCTGTCGTTGGCCAGGGCGATGGCTTCGTCCAGGTCTTCGACGATCTGGATCGGCAACACCGGGCCAAAGATCTCCTGGCGCATGATCGCCATGTCGCTGCCACAGCCGGCCAGAACGGTTGGCTGGTAATGGAAACCCTGGCCCTTGTCGGCCACGGCGCCGCCAGTCACCACTTCGGCGCCCTGCCCCGTGGCGCTCTTGACCATCTGCGCGACCTTGTCCAGCGCGGCCTGATTGATCAGCGGCCCCATGTCCAGATCGTCTTCGGCCAGCGGGTCGCCGTACCGGGTAGCGGCCATCGACGCGGCAATCTGCTCGATGAACTGATCGGCGACCTTGCGTTCGACGTACACCCGCTCGGCGCAGTTGCAGACTTGCCCGGTGTTGATCACCCGCGACGCGGTGACGGCCTTGACCGCCAGCTCCAGGTCGGCGTCCGCGAGCACGATAGCCGGCGCCTTGCCCCCCAGTTCCAGGTTGAGCTTGGTGATGTTCGGCGCCGCCGCGGCCATGATCCGCGAGCCAGTGCCGACGCTGCCGGTAAAGCTGATCAGATCAATGCCGGCATGGCTGGTCAGCTGATGCCCCACTGTCGCCCCCGTGCCGCTGACCACGTTGAACACCCCGGCCGGCAGGTCGGTCTCGGCCACCAGGCGGGCGAACTCGAAGCAATTGATCGGGGTTTCTTCACTGGGCTTGATCACGATGGTGTTGCCGGTCACCAAGGCTGGCGCCATTTTGCGAGCGATCAGGAAGAACGGGAAGTTCCACGGCAAGATGCCGGCCACCACACCCAGGGGTTTGCGCAGCAGGAAGATGCTTTCGCCGACGCGGTCGCTGGTCAGCACCTCACCTTCGAGACGCCGTGCCCATTCGGCCATGTAATCCAGGTAATCGGCGGTGAAGTTGACCTCCACCCGCGCCAGCCCCAGCACCTTGCCTTGCTCGGCGGTGATGATGTGGGCGAGTCGTTCGGCGTTGTCGCGCACTTTGCTGGCGATCTTGCGCAGGTAGCCGGCGCGTTCGATGGCCGGTCGGGCCGCCCAGCTTTTCTGCGCCTTGCGCGCCGCGGCAATAGCCGCTTCAACGTGCTCGCCACTGGCTTCGGGCACCCGCGCCAACAGTCGGTCGTTGGCCGGGTTGCGCACTTCGATGCTGGGGTCGCCAGGAACGAAGGCGTTGGCGATGAAGTTCTGGTAATCGATGATTTCGTTCATGTGCTTGCTCTCGCGGACAGTGTCGAAAACGATGCAGGGGCGCCCCGCCCCCCTGCATCGCGGGCGTTCATTTGGCGCTAAAGGTTTTCCAGACGCCGCCTTCCTGCTGCAGGTCGTGGGCGCGCTTGATCAGGTATTGATGGATCTGCTCCACCTGTGCCGGCGTGAAGGCGTCGGCAAAGGACGGCATGCCGTCGGGCACTCGGCCACCGAACAGAATGCCGAGGAACATCTGGTGTTTTTCCGGCGTCAGCTTGCGCAGGTCCGGCAGCACGCCGCCGCTGACCGCATGGATGCCGTGGCACTGCGAGCAATAGCCGTCATAAAGTTTGCCGCCGGCGTCCACCGCGGCGGTCTCACCGGTCAATGGCGGCGGTTTTGGGGTGTCGGCAAGCGGTGCCGGCTCGTTGAGCTTGGCGGTGCCGCCCAGTTTGTAGGTCAACACCTGGGAAAACGGCCGGACCCCGGCGCGCAAGGACAAGGCACCCGCGAACGTCGAGAAGGCACCGCCCCAACCGGCCATGAAGGTGACGTATTGCTCACCATCCACGCTGTAGGTAATCGGCGCAGCCATGACACCACTGGCCGCTGGCTGCTCCCAGAGTTTCTTGCCGGTGTCGGCGGCATAGGCGATCACCCGGCCATCGGCGCTGCCCTCGAACACCAGGTTGCCGGCGGTGCTCAAGGTGCCGCCGTTGAAGATCGTCACGTAGGGCACTTCCCAGGCCGGTTGCTGCTTGACCGGGTCCCAGGCGATGAGTTTGCCCGACCAGCCCTTGGCCATTTCCAGCAACCCATCGGCGTCCTCGGGCATCATCCCGGTGCGCAGGCCCAGTTGGTACATGCTCTTGAACGGGTTGCGCTTGGGCGCTTCGGGGATGTGTTCGTAATAGGCGGACATGATGTGCGCCGGGATGTACACCAGGCCGGTGTTCGGGTTGTAGGACATCGGCTGCCAGTCGTGGGCGCCCCAGAACGCGGGCGTGACCAACTTGCGCTTGCCGTCCTTCCAGTACGCGGCGTTCTCGTCATCGACGATGGGCCTCCCGGTCTTCATGTCCATGCCCTTGGTCCAGCTTTGCGGAACGATGCCCTTGGCCGACAGCAGCTCACCCGTGGCGCGGTCGATCACGTAGAAGAAGCCGTTTTTCGGCGCCTGCATCAGGACTTTGCGCGGCTTGCCGTTGATCGGCAGTTCCGCCAGGATCATGTGCTGGGTGGCGGTGTAGTCCCAGGCGTCTCCGGGCGTGGTCTGGTAATGCCAGGCGTACTCGCCCGTGTCGGCGTTGACGGCGACAATCGAGGACAGGAACAGGTTGTCGCCCTTGGCCTGGCTGCGCCATTTCGGGTCCCACAGCGAACCGTTGCCAACGCCGATGTACAGCAGATTCAGATCCGGGTCGAAAGCGAAGGAATCCCAGGCCGTGCCGCCACCGCCTTGAGCAACGTAGGCATCGCCGTGCCAGGTCTTGGCGGCGATGGCCATGGCCTTGTCTTCCGGCGGCAGCTTGGGGTCACCCGGCACCGTGAAGAAACGCCAGGCCTGCTTGCCGGTTTCGGCGTCGTAGGCGGTGACATAACCGCGTACGCCGAACTCGGCACCACCGTTGCCGATCACCACTTTGCCGTTGACCACGCGAGGGGCACCGGTGATGGTGTAGCTGCGCGTGTGATCGGCCCGGGTGTCCACCGACCAGACGCGCTGGCCGGTCTTCGCATCGATGGCCTCCAGGCGACCATCGAGCACACCCACGTAGACCTTGCCCTTCCACACCGCGACGCCACGGTTGACCGCATCGCAGCACGCCTCGCCGGCGCGGTTGCGGTCGGACTTGGGGTCGTACTTCCAGATCAGCTTGCCGTCGCGTGCGTCCAGGGCGTAGACCACGGAGAACGGACCGGTGGTGTACATCACGCCGTCGACCACGATAGGCGTGGCTTCGACGCCCCGATCCAGGTCCAGCTTGTAGCTCCAGGCGAGCCCCAGCTGGCCGACGTTCTGGTCGCTGATTTTCTTCAATGGGCTGTAGCGCTGCTCGTCGTAGGTGCGGCCGGTGCTCATCCAGTTACCGGGCTCCTGATCGGCGGCGATGATGCGCTTGCCGTCGACATTCGCTGGCATGTCCTCTGCCCAGCCCGGCGCGGCATTGAGCGTCAGCGCCAGCACGACAAATAGCGTCTTGAGCGGAACACGAAGGGGCGCGCTCCGAGAAGCAGTAGGCACGGCGAGGCCAATCTGTGTCATGGGGGAACTCCTGATTCTTATTAGTAGCGAAGCCATTGCGCTGCGCAGAGGAACAAGAGCAACCCCTATGCCAGTCCTCGCTAAAGAGCTGTAAGCCACGTCGTATCGGGCTTACAACCAGAATCGATAACTGAGTCAACCTGCGACAGTTGTCGCACCTACGGGGCATTTGTGTCACTCCTGGCACACTTCTGTTTGCCCTAACCTCGGCATGTATCGCCATGGTTTTTTCCATCAGCCCCTCTTAAGACAGCGACGCGACGATACCCTGGTCCTTGCTGACACAGGCTTACTGCCCGATCGGTCGCTCGGATCATAGATAGATCGATGTGTCCGTCCAGGCAAAAGGTCCAGAGGAAAAAAATGACAAAATAATCCGCCGCCCCCCGCTAAATGAGAGACTTCTTAGGTACCTTTGGCGCGCAGAATTTTTTGATCAAAAGCGATGCATGGACTAGTCGGCACTGCGATATTTGCTCAAACCCACTGGGACATTATTAGAACAACGGCGGGGAGCGCTATGGCTGCCAACATGGTTTGGCAAGCGATGATTCCAGCCATGAGAGGCGCGTCTCCCCCTAACTGCCTTGCCATGATGTAAGAGGATGATGCAGTAGGCAGTGCCTGGAATAGCAATGCTGCAATTGCGGCCTTTCCGTCTAGCCCAAACAGATGGCAGGCGCAAAGCGTGACTAACGGCATGATTAAAAACTTTACTAACGACGAATATCCGACAGGGCGCAGCCATTGTCGTAAACTCACGAACTCAAGCGCGGCACCAACGCAGAGTAAACCGAGCGGCAATGACGCTTGCCCCAAGGCTTTGAGCACCGCTTCGATACCTACGGGTAACCCCCAGCCTGACGCCTGTATCAATCCGCCTGCGAAGCAAGCCAGTACCAGCGGGTTCAGAGCTATTTGCTTTAGAACTTTGCTGAAAGGCATCCTGCCACCCGATCCATACTTCGCGATAACCATCACACACAAGATGTTCACTGTGGGCACTATCGCCGCATTCGCGACGGCTGCCAGGGCGATGCCTTGCGCACCGAACAAGCCGGCTGCTGCAGACACGCCCACGTAATTATTGAAACGAATGCCACCCTGAAAAACCGAGGTGAACGCCGCATTGTCCGTAGTGATTAGCGCTCGCGCTCCCAGCAGCATTAGCGCCACCACCACAGTCGACAATATGAGCACAGAGACCATGCTTTGAAAGGGCAGCCCATCAAGCTTGGCGGTCGCCAGTCCGTGAAAGAAAAGTGAAGGCAGCAATACGTAATACGCCAAGCGTTCCGCCTGCGCCCAAAAAATATCTGCTAAAAACTGACGACGCTTAAGCCATGCACCCAGCACGATCAGTATTGCGATGGGCAATAAGGCAATCAACAGAGAGAGGGTCATGCACTTGTCTCGATTTTTTTGAACCAACCGTTCACAGCCCGCGATTTACTCATCGTGGCCTCGAGGAACCGTCGGAGTGGGCACCACGATAAGAAGTCAGTCCCTAAAATAAAAACGATTTAAAGTTTAGCAACCAACAAGTATTTCTCATTGGTCATCGGATGGGGAATGCGCGATTACGGCGTGTGCCAACGCTGTAGCTAATCGCCCAAGAGGACGGTCTTCGCGCTCCAGCAATACCACACGCCTGGTTTTCTGAGGCGTGCCGAATGGCTCACAAGCGAGCTTCGTCAGGCTTTCAACCTGATGCCGCGCGAGCGGAATTATTGATATGCCGAGTCCGTTTGATACCATCTGAATAATCGCATTCTGGCTATCAAGCTCCATGCTGGTTTGCACCCGCTGTCGCATATTGCGAAGCTCTCGCTCAATTGTCCGACCTGCCCAAGCGCGGAGATCAAAGCGGATGAAAGGTTGGCTTTTAAGTAGAAGATGCAAGTCCTCATGCGCGTGCGACACTGGCGCAACGATCCAGAAACCCTCCTCGTAAAGCACCGTGCTCACCAGACCGTAAGGGTGCGGCCTCACCGGTTCCGTGGTGATCGCCACGTCTAGCTCTCCCGCTTCTACGCGCGTGGCCAACTCAGCGGACATTCCTGATGCAACAGTGATTCGCAGGTGCGGATGCTCGGCGCGTAATGCCGCAAGCGCGAGTGGCAACGGGCCTGCCAGCGCGGTTTGGATGGCGCCGATTCGAAGCTTGCCGCGTAACTCGATATCACCGCCGATTTCAGATGAGATGCCGTCGTAGAGACTTAGAATTTCTCTCGCGCGCTCCACGGCGATATGGCCCGCATAGGTAAGAACCGGCAAGCGCCGTGAACGGTCAAACAGGAGTGCATTGAAATCCTCCTCTAACGACCGAACATGAAGACTGACTGCGGACTGGGTGAGATGCACGGCGTCTGCTGCCCTGACGAAAGAACCGTATTGGGCAATGGCAAGAAGTGTTCGAAGTGCGCGTAGTGACATGGCCATTCATCCAGCGTGTTGAGCCATGGAATGTGCCCTATGGCGAGCACCATCCTGAACTGGCAGAGGAGGGATCCTGAATTGATCGAAGTTGCACTCGCCCACGTCGATAAAGATGAGGTGCGCAGCGCCTATAACCGAGCGGATTGCATCGAGCGCAAACGCCCAATGATGGCCTGGTGGAGCGACCATATCCAAGAAGCTGCTTTCGGAAACCTATCAGTGTCAGTCGTCTTGGAAAACAGAGACTGGAAAAAATAGTTCCAATACGCTGATCCGCATTTTTAGTACTGAAGACATTAAAGGTTCTGGAATAACACGAAGTCATTACTCGGGTATGTGGCACGCTCGAAAGCCGGATGCTTACGTCATCGCCATGGATCGAACTCAGACAGACCACTCGCTGATAGCCTGGATGCTCTATGCATGCTTCTTGTTTAATCTATTGGCTTGCGGTACTGCGCACGGACAGCATCGATCGGCGCTCGACCATGAAAGTCGAGGCAGGCTCCTGCGCAACCTAGAAGAACAACTCAGCGAGGGACGATGAAAACACTTCAACTCACCAATCATTGCTTTACTGTCTGATGGAGAAGCACTGAGGTAGGCGACGGTCGCGGCAATCCATTAAATCCAAGCGCTTTGAGGTTCGCATAACACTAGACCGATTCCCAGTTGAAATCGATATGAGGCACGGGGTCTGCCGCCGATGATCCGGGTTACCCGCATCACCGGCGATTGACTTCATTGCCCGTTTTTAACCCGACTCCAGATACGCGTGCGCAGCCGGTCGGTCTCTAGCGGCATCGCTTCCAGCACGAAGAGTTTCTTCATCACGCTTTCAGGCGGGTACACCATCGGGTCGTTGAGAATAGCCTGGTCGACCATGCCCTCAGCGGCAGCGTTGCCGTTGGCATAGTGCACGTGGTTGCTGATGTCAGCCATGACGTTGGGTTCCAGCAGGTAGTTCAGAAACGCGTAACCGGCCGCTTCATTCGGAGCATCGGCAGGCATGGCGACCATGTCGAACCACATCGGTGAGCCTTCCTTGGGAATGGCGTAAGCAATCTGCTGGCCGTTCCCGGCCTCATTGGCTCTTGCTGCCGCCTGCATCACGTCGCCAGAAAAACCCACGACCAGACACACATCGCCCGTTGCAAGATCGCTGGTGTACTTGGAGTTATGGAAGTAATTCACATAGGGCCGCACTTTGAGCAGCAGGGCCTGGGCCTTCTCGTAGTCGGCCTTGTCCTTGCTGTGGTGTGCAAGCCCCAGGTAGTTCAAGGCGATGGGAAGGATCTCAGGGCCATTGTCGAGCATGGCTACGCCGCATCGGGCGAGTTTCTTCATATTCTCCGGCTTGAAGACGATGTCCCATGAATCTATCGGCACATCGCCCAGGACCGCCTTGACCTTGGCGACGTTGTAGCCAATGCCTGTGCTGCCCCACAGGTAAGGGAAACCGTATCGGTTGCCGGGGTCATTGGCCTCCAGAACTTTCATCAGCGTCGGGTTGAGGTTCTGCCAGTTTGGGAGTTTGCTGCGGTCGAGCGGTTTGAGTGCGCCGGCCTTGATCTGCCGGGCCATGAAGTGATTGGAGGGAAACACCACGTCATACCCGGAATGGCCGGCCATCAGCTTGGCGTCGAGGACCTCATTGCTGTCGTACAAGTCATACTGAGTCGGGTGCCCGGTATGGCTGGTAAAGTTTTGCAGGGTATCTGGGGCGATGTAACTGCTCCAGTTGTAGATCCTGACGGTGTCTGCAGCCTGAGCGGTGGACGCGATCAACAGTAGCGGAACGATCGACTTCAACATACGAGACCTCAACCTTTGTTCTTTACGTTATGGATGAAGGCAGTTCAGAAAATCAGCACGTAGCTTTTGCGAACGGTTTCTTGTATATCCCAGACTCCCGTGGTGTTCGCAGGCAACATCAATGCGTCGCCGGCCTGGATATGAAGGATCTCACCGCCATCCGGGGTGAAGGTGCAGCGCCCCTGGATGAAATGGCAGAACTCCTGCTGCACAATCTGGCGCCGCCAGCGGCCAGGGGTGCATTCCCACACGCCGGCCTCGACGCCGTCATCGCGCTTAACGCTGATCGCGGCAACCTGTGAAAGCGGCTCACCCAGCGGTATACCGACAGTGCTAGGTTCCCCGAGAGACAAGCGCGTGGTGTCGCGGAAATGATCGATCTTCATGCGAACGGCTCCTTGGACTTCATCAGGCGTTCCATGCAACCAGCCAAACCCTCAGCCATCTGGCGGCGCCAGCGCGGCGCATGGAGGTTGGCCAATATCCGATCTTCATGAACAAAGCTCTGGATAATGGCGTTGTAACCCAGCCAGCGCAGGGGCTCTGGCTCCCAGCGTGGCAACGAGGCCAGCGGACGGTCGGCCAACACCCAAGGCTGGCGGGTCAGTTCATTGTCCTGACCAAGAATCAGTGCGGCCACGGTGCGGCCACCCAGGTTGCTGGCGCCTACACCTTCGCCGCCATAACCGCCGGCGAGTGCGATCTTCTGGCGGCGGTCGGCCAGCATGTGCGGGTGAAAGCTCCGGGCGACGCCCAGATTCCCGCCCCAGGCATGAGTCAGGCGAACATTGCGCAAAATAGGAAATAGCTCGCTAAACAGGTACTGACGCAACTCACGTTCGGCCAGACTGAGGTTGAAGTCACTGCGCAGGCGACCTCCAAAGCGATAGCCACCGCGGGCACCAAACACCAAGCGGTCATCGCGGCTGCGCTGACCGTAGGTGACTTGGCGACTGTTTTCGCTGAAAGCCTGACCACGACTGAGTCCAATTTCGGCCCATACATCGGCCGGGAGCGGCTCAGTCGCAACGATCAGGCTCTGCGCGGCCAGTTGATATTTGTTCAACGGGGGCAAGGCGCTGGCATACCCCTCGACCGCCGGGACCACCCAGTCGGCGCTCACGCGACCGTGCTCGGTTCGAACTTGGCCTGCCTTCCAGTCGAGCACAGTGCTTTGCTCGAAAATGCGCACCCCCATGCGTCCCACGACTTCGGCTAGCCCCCTTACCAACCGGGCAGGTTGAATGGTCGCGCAGTGGGGTGAATACAGCGCGCCGTACGCCTGGGCCACATTTAATTGTTCGCGCAGGGCCTGAGGACTCAACCAGCGATAGTCGTCTTCACCCAGGCCTTGCGCACGGGCGGCAGCGAGTTGTTCGCGCATGCGCCGTTCTTGCTCGGGATACCGCGCAGCGCAGTACAGCACGCCACCTTTACGCAGATCGCAATCGATGCTTTCGATGTGGCACACCCGCGCCACCTCATCGGGGATCCCATGCAGCAGTTGATACCCCGAATGACGTTGCACGGCAGGCAAAGGCCCCAGGAGCCGGTCTTCGCCTAGCAGATTACCCATCAACCAGCCGCCATTGCGGCCGGAGGCGCCGAAACCGGCAATATGTGCCTCAACTATGACGATGTTTAGGTGCGGTGCTTGCTGTTTCAGGTAATAGGCCGTCCAAAGGCCGCTGTAACCCGCGCCGATGATTACCACATCTGCTTGCAGATCCTGATGCAACGCCGGACGCGGCGTCAGCGCCTCGTCGACTTGCTCCATCCACAAACTCACACCACCCCAGCCAGCCATCATTTGCTCCATCGGTTGATTGCCGACAGAGCTTAATGCGCAGCGAAGGGGCTTGTGTTATCTGCGGGTACGCGCGCAATTGGCCTTCAACCAGGCTTTAGGTGTGCAGCCGGTATGACTGCGGAAAGCCTTGTAGAACGCCGAGGTGGAATTAAATCCGGCAGCCACCGCGAGGGCATCGATGGGTGCGTTTTCGTCGTAACTGGCGAGGCGTTCAAGGAGGTAGGCCAAGCGAGCCTGAGTCACGTAGCGATAGAAGCTTTGCCCCAGCACTTGATTCAATAGGTAAGACAACTGATTACGGCTGTACCCGGTGGCGCTGGCGATCCGTGCAAGATCCAGATCAGGGTCCAGGAATGGCTGCTGGCGGGTAAAGTAATCGGCCAAGTCTCGCGCCATGAAGCTCAACTGGCGCGCCGAGAGCCCTAGCTTACTGATGGCGGGGGCGCAACGCCCGGCGTGCGGCTCGCCGTCGCGCACCAGTGACGCATATTCGTTTACACGCAGGATCAGACCATCACATACCGTGATCGCCTCGCTGGTACGAAAAACCACCCGCTCGCCACTGCCCTTCAGAGCAGTCTGGTACTGGATGAATGCCGTGCAGCCGTCCGCGCGGATGCGGTCATTGTGCTCAAGATACTCATCGGGATGGCGCGGCAACGTGCCGGTGATGTAAGCGCGCAGCTCTCTCAGGCCCATGCTGCGGTTCTGGAAAAAATCGTTGTACTGCACTTGCGGGTGATAGAGCGCTAGTATCGCTTCCAGGTCGCGCTGCTTCCAGGCCATGTGATAGCGCAGCACCACCTCGAGGGTGAGCTTTGTCTGTTCGACGGTATCTGGCGGGACGAGGAGCATAGTCTGACGGGCCTGATGACTGGACCGCACCAGTCTAGTCCTTGAGCGGCTGAGCGAACAAATACAGGCAGGCCCAGGCGTACCTGATTGAGAGATCTGAGCCTCTAGCTGCCTGTGGCGCTGCCATGTTTGCCGCCCAGCACCAACGCAACACCACCCAGTACAGCGACGGATGCCAATACCATCCTTATGCTCAGGCTTTCCCCCAGAAAAACGATACCAGCCAGCGAAGCCAGGATGGGTACGCTCAACTGCACTGTCGCTGCTTGAAACGAGGCAAGATGACGCACCGCGACGTACCAGGCCGCGTAGCCGACGCCTGACGCCAGCGCTCCGGAAAGAACACCATAAAGTACCCCCAGCGGGTCCCAACGCAACCCCGCCAGAAACGGCAAGCTTGCCATCAGGACCAGCGGAATGGAGCGGATGAAGTTTCCGGCAGTGACCGCCAGAGGATCACCGACACCTTTACCAAGCAGTGAATAAACTCCCCATGCCAATCCCGACAACAGCATTGTGAACGCGCTAGCGGGGTCAGGGGCGGCTGCGCCTGGAAGCAGCAGGCTGACCAAGCCAGCAAGCGCCAATACAAATCCAGCGATTGCCTGCGTGTGCATCCGCTCGCCTTTGAGCATGCCGTACAGAACCATACTCAGCTGAACCGCCCCAAACAGCAGCAACGCGCCCGTCCCGGTCTCCAAATGACGGTACGCGAAGGAAAAAGCGAAAACGTAAACGAACAAAGCTGCGGCCCCCTTCCAACTGCCTTTGATCGTGGTTGAGGACCGTCTCAAGGCACACATCAGCCATAACACCACGGCCCCGCTGGCCAGCCGGACAATACTGAAACTCGCGGCATCGATGTCGGTGTGTTTAAGCGCCAGGCGGCACAGCAGCGAGTTCGCGGCAAAGGCGAACATGGCGAAACAGGTCATCGCTATCAATCTTGTCGATGCTGACGATTTGAACGCCCGAGTGAAGTGTTTGCTCATTGTCATGGTCGATCCCAATGCCTGGGTAGGCTCTCAGAACTCTCGACGCCACCGCGCCCTTTGAAACACGTTCAACTACGGTGGGCTTATAGACGCCTCTGTACCGATCGGTCAATACAACTATCTTCCTGCGACTATGGGATGAGCTCCTCCCGTCTGTATCCTTCAGCGCGCACGCATGGGTATGATTGACGCTCAACCGGTTGGAATTGACCCATGGGAAGAAAGAACACCGTCGTCGCTGCCGAACCTGCTGAAACAAGCACCAAGGAACGGATACTGAAGATTGCTGCGCAGTTGTTTTCGACGCGCGGCTTTCACGCGACCGGCATGGCTGAGTTGGAAAAAGCCACTGGACTGGCTCGAGGCGCGCTGTATTACCACATTGGCAGCAAGGAAGAATTGCTGTTCGAAATCACGAGTCGGTATTTGCGGGTGCTCATCGCCGAAGGTAAGCCTCTGTGCGAGAGCGATCTGCCCGCGGAAGATAAATTTCGCCAGTTTTCGGCCATCGTGATGCGCACGATTGTCACCCACCTGGCCGAAATGACGGTGTGTTTCCGGGAAGTGTATTCGGTCATTGGCGAGCGCCAGACCGAGTTGCTCGATCTGCACCGCCAGTATGAAAAGCTCTGGTCGCAGATCCTCAAGGCCGGTGTGAGCGAAGGCACCTTCTGCACATCGGACTCGTTAGCCGTGAAGGCTATCCTTGGCATACACCACTACAGCTACCTGTGGATCAAGCCCGGTGGCCCGCGCTCTCCGGAATCCATCGCGATGTTCTTCTGCGACACCCTCCTGCCCGGACTGAAGGTTGAGCCGCGCCCGGCTTGACTGTCATCTGCGGCGCTTCAATGCGCCGCCTCCCTCGTCCCCCTCATTCAAGCTCCATCACCGATGGTTGTCTTTGCGACTGGACCACGCGCGTTTTTCGTTCTAGGCTAACCACAGACCGACCGATCGGTCTATAGACTTGCTGTTGGGTCCATCCCGACAAAGAACCAGAGGGAACAACAATGACAAAAAAATCCATGGTCCCCGCCAAGCAAGACACGCCTCAAACATCGTTGGCTCGCAGGGATTTCCTGATTAAAAGCGGGGCCGTTATCGGTACCGCTGCCTTTGCTCTGGGTGATAGCGATCTTGTCAGCGCCGAGACGACCAACATCGCCCCTCTTGATCCGAACCTGCCTCTTGAAGTCCCGCAATGGACCCGTAGCCTTGGCGCCCCCACGGCAAGCCCTTATGGCAAACCTTCAACGTTCGAAACCAAAGCCGTCAGGAATCTATATCCCGGCCTGAAGGACACGATGTCCGCCTACAGCACCTCCCCACTTCAAGAGCTGGACGGCATCATTACCCCGAACGGCCTGTTCTATGAGCGCCATCACGCGGGCGTCCCGCAAATCGATCCGGCGGAACACCGGCTGGTGATCCACGGCCTCACCGAAAACGCCTTGATCTTTACCGTGGACGAGATACGCCAGTTCCCCGCCGTGTCACGCGTGCACTTCATGGAGTGTTCGGGCAATCCATCGTTTCTACCTCCCTGGGGTAAAACCGCAGCCGAAGTGAGCGGCCTGGTGAGTTGCGCTGAGTGGACGGGCGTTACCCTGAAAACCCTGCTGGATGAAGCCGGGCTGAAGCCGCAAGCCAAGTGGATCATCGCCGAAGGTGCGGACGGTGCGGCAATGACGCGCAGTATTCCCATCGAGAAATGCCTGGACGATGTGATGGTCGTCTACAGCCAGAACGGCGAGCGTCTGAGGCCGGAACAGGGCTACCCGCTGCGCCTGTTTGTCCCCGGCTACGAGGGCAATACCCACATCAAATGGCTACGCCGACTTCATGTCACCAATGCGCCCGCCTACAGCCGGGAAGAAACCGCCAAATACACCGATTTGATGGCCGACGGCAAAGCTCGGAAATTTTCCTTTGTCATGGAATGCAAATCACTGGTGACCTACCCTTCCGGCACCCAGAAACTGACGCGCAAGGGCCTGCATGAGATGCGTGGCATCGCCTGGAGCGGCCACGGCAAAATCACCCGTGTCGATGTTTCCGTTGATGGCGGCAATACCTGGACGCAAGCCAAATTACAGGAGCCCATTCTGACCAGGGCGCTGACCGCCTTCAGGGCTCCTTTCGAATGGACCGGCCAAGAGTTAATGATCATGAGCCGCGCCATCGATGAGACCGGATATGTTCAGCCGATGCTGGAACAGTTGATCAATGAACGCGGCAAGGTCTCTTTCTATCACAACAACTCGGTGCAACCTTGGCGCGTGGCCAGCAGTGGGGAGGTGACCAATGGACGGGCTTAAAGGTGGTTCGTTATTCATAGGTTTGCTTTGCGCCTGTGCGCTGACTCATGCCTCAGCACAATCCCAATACGGTTTGGGCACTAAGGCTACCGAAGCGCAGATCGCCAGTTGGAACATCGATGTCGCGCCCGACGGCAAGGCTTTGCCTCAAGGGCGCGCGACGGTGGCGGACGGGGAAAAGGTTTACATGAACAGCTGCGTTAGTTGCCATGGCGTGAAGCTCGAAGGCGGCGTCGGTCCTGCGTTGGTGGGGGGCGAAGGAACCCTGACTACTGACAAACCGCTCAAGACAGTCGGCAGCTATTGGCCGTATGCAACGACGCTTTTCGACTACATCCGCAGAGCCATGCCCTTCCAGGCGCCACAGTCATTGTCCAACGAACAAGTCTACGCAGTGACCGGCTACATCCTGCACATGAACAAGCTGCTGGAAGCCAACGCGACCGTGGATGCATCGACCTTGGCAAATGTAATGATGCCGAATCGAGACGGCTTTTATACCGATGACAGACCGGACAGCAAGGCTGTTGCCTGTATGTCGAACTGTTTAAAAGTTCACTGACAGATCAAAAAATGTAAAATCCGCTCGCCGATAAACCGTTCCTTCTCAACGAGCTTTGCTGATGAAGCTGGCCAGCCGCGAAAAATCGATGATTGCCTGGGTGCTGTACTTCAGCATCCTGTTCGGTTCGTTGCTGTGCGCGATGGGCCATGGACAAATGGCCGGCTTGCGATTGAGCGGTTTGGACAGTGGGCTGTTTTGCACTTCGAACAGCGGCGCGGTATACGAAGGCCTGCAGGATGTGCCCGCCCCTCCGCTGTCCGTCGATGGCGATTGCGTCATTGCCAGCCTGTTCGGTGCGATTCTGCTGGCTGCGTTCTTCGGACTGCTCGCCATGCTTGGGGGCGAGCCAGCCAAGCCCTTGCCCACACAACCGGCGCGCTGCTCACCCAGGCAGCGCTGGCCCCTAATCAATCCTCGCGCCTCCCCCGCCCTGCTTCCCGCGCTTTGACATCATCACCACTTGCCGCTGCATGACGCACGGCCGGTGTGTGCTCATAGAATTAAGCCAGGAAGCTTTTCATGTTTCGCTTGACTACTTTAGCGCTGCTCGCAGGCAGCACCTGCGCGTGGGCGCAAGACGCCACCCTGAACTTGCCCACCAGCTACATCAACGCCTCGGCCGAACAGCCGAAACCGGCCACTATCCTCGACCTGGACACCCCCATCGAAAGCGGCTCGCGCCTGAACCTCAGCGCCCGGGAAAATCCCGCCTCTGTGAGTGTGGCCGACCGCAAGACAATGGAACGCATTGGAGCACGAAACTTTCAGGACGCGGCAAACGCCCTGCCTGGGATAAACGCTTCTGCACCGCCCGGCTGGGGCGGCTATGTGTCGTACCGTGGCTTCAACGGTGCCCAGATCAGTCAGCTGTTCAACGGCATCAACCTGCAATACGGTGGCGCAGCCCGTCCGGTCGGGGCCTGGATTTATGACCGGGTGGAGTTGTTAGGCGGCCCCTCCTCGTTCCTCAACGGTAGCGGTGCCGTTGGTGGCAGCCTGAACGTGATCACCAAGCTTGCCAACCGCGACGAAGATACCTTCGAAGGCCGGATGAGCTACGGTCGCTACGACACCTGGGAAACCGCGGTCGGCTTCAATAAAGCGCTCAACAGTGGCGATGGCCCACGCCACTATGCGCGCCTCGACTACAGCCGCACCAACAGCAACGGCTACATCGACCGCCAGGAGAACGGTGCGGGCAACCTGGCCTTCTCGCTGCTCAGCGACATCAACGACCAACTCTCCCATACGCTGGCGATCGAATATCTGGAAGAGAAAGAAGACAGTCCTTACTGGGGCACACCGGTACTGCAACCAATGACCGGCAGATTGCACATCGACAAGCGCAACCGCTTCAACAACTACAACGTAAAAGATGGCCGCTACGAGCAGCGCACCCGCTGGATACGCTCGATCACCGACTACCATCTGGACGACAACACCCAGTTGCGCAATACCTTCTACCATTACGAGGGCCAGCGCGATTACCGCAACCTTGAGGTTTACCGCTACAACAGCGATAACAGCGCCATCGCCCGCTCCGCCGGT
Organism: Pseudomonas asgharzadehiana; assembly: GCF_019139815.1. Classification (NCBI taxonomy): domain Bacteria; kingdom Pseudomonadati; phylum Pseudomonadota; class Gammaproteobacteria; order Pseudomonadales; family Pseudomonadaceae; genus Pseudomonas; species Pseudomonas asgharzadehiana. Next base: position 2,432,210 of record NZ_CP077079.1, on the reverse strand, counting down.
TACCGCCAAAGGCACGATCAGGAGGTCAACGGTGACCGTATCGAGCTGACTCATCAGGCTCAACTGTTCGGCCGGACCAGCGATTGGGCCCTGGGCGTGGATTACAACACCAACCAGCAAACCAACTACCCATTGTCCAAAGGCGCTTTCGACACTATCGATCCAGATGGCTTCGAGCCGGGCCACTTCCTGGACATTCCCGGGATGGATGCGCCGCGCAGTAAAGGTCGCAGCACCTGGACTGATACCACGTCGGCTTTCGTCGAGAACCGTACGCGTCTGACCGAGCGACTGGCGCTGATTACTGCGCTGCGCTATGACCATATCGACTTCGAGGTCGTCGATCATGCGGCCCAGGCCAGGTTCGACAAACGTTGGGATGCAGTCACGGGTCGCCTGGGCCTGGTGTACGACCTGACGTCGAATATTAGCCTTTATACCCAATACAGTACGTCAGCCGAGCCACCGGGAGGGACGCTTACCGGCGCCTCCATTTCTCAAGTGGGCGACTTCGACTTGAGCACCGGCCGCCAAATCGAGGTGGGCAGCAAGTTCGATTTTCTTGACGGTCGCGGCTCGGCCACCGCCGCGGCCTACCGCATCGTGCGCAAGAACATCTCCGTCCCCTCCTCTACGGTACCCAACACCACCGAACAAGCGGGTCAGCAGACTTCTACCGGCATCGAGCTGGCGACTTCGTTCAAGATCACGCCCAAGCTAGTGGCCGCCGGTAACTTCAGCTGGGTCAGGGCCGAGTACGACGAATTTAATGAAACCATCGCAGGCGTCGTTTACTCGCGCAAAGGCAAGAATCCGGTGAACATTCCAGACCGCGTAGCCAATCTCTGGCTGACCTATGACGTGGCTCCAGACTGGCAACTCGGGGCCGACGCACGTTACGTGTCGTCGGCCTACGCCAATACCGCCAATACGACGTGGGTGCCGTCGTACACCGTCTATGGTTTGTCCATGACTCACGACCTGGACAAACACGTGCAGCTCAGCGCGCGTCTGCGTAACCTGACCGACGAGGTCTACGCCCGTTTCATCCACCAGAGCAACACCCAATATTACGTAGGGGAGCCGCGCAGCCTGGAAGTCGCTGTGCAGTGGAAGTACTGACGAGGCTGAACGGTAATGCCATGCGTGACTTGGCTGGCTGATCGGCCTGACGTGTCTGTTCATGATTCGGAGTACAGGCTGTCCCGCGCCGATTAGCCTGATAGCTTGGCCTGTTGAACGGGACCGCCAGGGACGGCGGTTTTTACTGTTTTTTCTCTAGATGAGAGCGGTTGGCACATGGCATTGTTTCATTCCCAAGGGGCTTACCCCGGCAATTAAATGCCCATTGTTTTGTACAGATTAATATTTGAATCGCCCGACCAATCCTTGAAGCTGACCAGAAATATCCGTCATTCGCCCCGATCCGGCATGCGCTGAATGCGCATACTCTTCTACCGTCTGCGTATCGGCGTGGATCTGTGCAATGTGTCGATTGATTTCCTCCGCCACCTGAAGCTGCTCCTCTGCCGCCGTGGCGATCCGGGTATTCTGGCCGCGACTCGAGTCCACTGAAGCGCGGATCTTGTCGAAGCTGTCGCGGACCCGCTGGATCCGCTGCAGGCTAGCCTGTGACGCTTGCAAGCTGCCGTGCATCTGCTGGGTGACTTCCTGGGTACGGCGAGCAAGGTTACTCAGTAGGCTGTCGATTTCGCCGGTGGAGTAGGAGGTGCGACGAGCCAGGGCGCTGACTTCATCCGCGACCATTGCAAAGCCATGCCCTTGATCACCAGCGCGGTCGGACTCAATGGCGGCGTTGAGCGCCAGCAAGTTGGTCTTCTGGGCAATCGGGCGACCAATGTCGGGAATGGCATTGATGTTTTTGCAGTCTTGTTCGAGGAGTTGCATGGTCTGGGCCGATATCACCAGGTCCTCACTGAGCTTGAGCACGCTGCCGGTCGTTTCGCTGATTTGCTTCTGAGTATCGTGCACATCTCGGTAGCCTTCGGCAGTACTCAACATCGCGGCACCATAGAACGCGCGACCTCATTGGAAGTGGCGAGCATTTCATTGAAAGCGGTGCTTACCAGTTCCACGGCCTCACGTTGGCGGCCCGCAGCCAGGTTCATGTTATTGGCGACTTCGTTGGTATTGGCGGCGGCGATTTGCAGATCGAACGACGCATTGCCGATGCGCTTCACCAATTGAGCAATCATACTTGGGAGTTGGTTGAACCAACTGGCCAGGTTGGCGGTTTCGTCCTTGCCCCGTACTTGGTGTTGACGTGTAAGGTCACCCTCACTTTCGGCGATCTCTTGCAAGCCATCAGCTACGCCACGAATCGGGCGCACGATCATGCCGGAAAAACCAGCACCGACGATGGCAAAAAACGCCGCCAATGCGGCTGCGATGGCTGCGATCAACCAGGTCAGACTCATGGCATCGGCCATCACCTCGTCACGCTGATTAGGCCAATAAAACGCCATCCAGGCCATAAGAATCATTTTAACCAACCCAGTCAGTTACTTGAGCGATACGTCCACGCCAACGACGCCACGGGGGGACCACTCGCGTCATTGATGGTGCGGATCGTACTGACCTTCACCACGTCTCCAAGTGCCCAATCTTGGGCTCCCGCTCACCGCTTGACGCAGGCATCCATGCTGCTCGCGGCCAGATTGCTACTGCTACTGCTTATCGCGACCTGCTGGGACAAAGCAGTGAGGTCGCCGATTCGCACAAGGACCGCCGCTAGGTCTAAGATTCCTTCTCTCTGCGCTAACTTCAAATCATGGGCGCGTGTCTGACCCAGCTCCGCAAGGTCGAGGAAGTATTGATCGTCGAAAGGAATGCCGTATCCGATAACCCGCTGGTCTTTGCCGTTGAAAGCGACCTGGTCTCTGGCGGCAACTTCCACACAGAACCAGTGACCATGGCCGCAGACAATATGGCATTGGCGATTGCTGAAATTGGTTCGCTAGCTGGGCAGGCGTGTTGTTTGGATGAAGCCTTTCCTTCGGGTCCGATAAGACCTGTGGCGAAATAGCGCACCCAGGAAAAATTTACTTCATTATTTAAAGCGGGCTAAATAGCCCCCCCTTCGCGGCGATTTCATTTATGAGTTCGTTGAAACGCATCCGTCCCTGGATCGCCTGTCTGGCCATCCTGCTCAACCTGATCACCACGCCGATGAGTCGTGCGATGCAGATGCCGGACATGCGCCTGATGCTTTGGGGTGGTTTTTGTTCGGGCGGAAACTTGAGTGTTTTGCCAAAAGATCTCGGCAAGGCGATTGATGGCCTGCAACTGCCTCAGTCAAAATCTGCCATGCAGCACGGCGACTGCTGTTGCGGACATGCCGGACTCGCGGCATTACCGTCCAATTACTACCGGCATTTTCTGCCGCAGTACGCCGCCAACACTGCCCTCGAGAACCCTGTCCTGCCGACGCTGCATCCACGCATTCGCTGGCCCAGCTTGAGTCCTCGCGCCTCTCCCTTCGCCTGATCAAAACATCGCTGATGTCGTGCGGTGTTGCCTGCTTTAAATCTGTTTAGCGACCTGAGAAGGACGCTGAACGCCCTTAAAGTTTCTTGATGATCAGGAAGTGCGCTTTATGCCTGCTCCGTTTTCTTTGCGCTATGCGAAGCGTTTGTCTGTGTCCCGCTCCATGTGGCCCGTGTTTTCAATCGGCGTGCTCGCACTGAGCCCGCTGTCGCTGGTATTGGCTGAAGCCAGTAAACTCGAAAACTCAACGCTGACGCTGGGTGCGGTGAATGTCCAGGGCTCGGCCAGCGGCCCGTTAAGCACCAATAGCGTACTGAGCTCAATCGATATCCTGGGCGCGGATATCCTTGAAAAGATGCCCGTCAACTACAGCTGGGAGCTGTTCAGCCGCGCACCGGGTGTGATGCTGACCGAGTTCAATCAAGGCACCACCTCCGGCAAAATCTCCTTTCGAGGTTTCAACGGCGAAGGCGAAGTGAACGCGGTCAAATTGCTGATCGACGGCATCCCCAGTAACAGCAATGACGGCAACATGCCGTACATGGACATGATTTTCCCCATGGAGCTGGACAGCATTGAGGTGGTGCGTGGCACCAGCGACGCACGCTATGGCCTGAACAACATTGCCGGCAACGTCAACATGCTCACTCGTACGGGTGGCGATTACAACAAGGTGCGGCTGCGTTATGGCAGCTTCAATACTCAGGAGGCCCAACTCGCCAAGGGCGTTGAGAGCAGCAACTGGACACAGAACTATTTCTTCGCCTATCAAAAATCCGATGGTTACCGGAATCACGCCGAAGCAGACAAGTTTTCAATGTCAGGCAAATGGTTCTACACGCCGGACGATGAAAGCTATCGCATTGGACTGATCGCTCGTCACTACGAAACCGAGGCTCAAGAGCCAGGTTATCTGGCTGAGGGCGATGCCCGACATCATCCGGAAATGACCAACAGGTTCAACGCGACGGACAAAGGCACGCGCCGCATGAACCAGGTCAGTATGCATTTCGATACAGACTTGGCTGATACCCTCGCCTGGTCAGCGAAGACCTACATCAACACCTTCGACGACAGGCGCTGGACGGAATATTGGCGCACAAGCTCGCAGCAAGAGCGCGACACCTACGAGACGCAATATGGCCTCCTCACCTCTCTTACCTGGCGCCCGGATGTCAGTTGGCTCTACGATTTCGCCCTCGAAGGCGGTGCGGACGTGCAACAGCAGCAAAACAAAAGTGAGCGCTATCGCACCAAAGACCGTGTGCGCCTGGCGACCACGCGCGACCAGCGGTTTGATTTCGATACTCACGGCGCATATGTCCAGGCCGAGATTAAACCAGTCGAGTCGTTGAAGATCGTACCGGCCTACCGCGTCGACAGGATCCAAGGCAACTTTACCAATGAAATGACCAACGCAAACTACAACATCAACGATTATGGGCTGATCAAACAGCCAAAAATCAGCGTGGTCTATTCCCCGTGGGACATCGTCAGTTTCTATGCGAACTGGGGACGAACCTTTCAAGTGGGCGCTGGAGCTGCGGCTTACAAGATTCCACCCAGGGATACAGACTTGGCTCCGTCGATCAACGAAGGTTGGGAAACCGGGATCAAGTTCACGCCGGCTGACTGGGTGGACGGGCGTGTTGCCCATTGGCAGCAAGAGGCTTCAGGTGAGGTCAGTCGGAGGCTAAACGACCCGAGCGGCGAATCAGATAACGTCGGTGAAACCCGGCGGTGGGGTTATGACTTGCAGATAAACCTTCACCCTAATGACCGAACTGAAATATGGATTGGGTACTCTTGGCAGTACTCGAAAATACTCCAGCCAAGTGCCACGCTGCCTGACAGCAAAGATCAGGAAATCGATCACATCCCGCATCACCTATACAACGCTGGCGTCAGCTATGACGCGACACCTGCCTTACAGCTGACCGCCTGGATGAACGGCCAGACTAATTATTACCTGGAGCGGGAAAACAAGAAAGGTACTTATGGCGGTTACGTGTTGATGAACCTCGGTGCAACCTACAAAGTGACGCAGTCAGTGAGCGTCGACCTACAGCTGAAAAACCTAACCAACCGATATTATGAATACGTCTGGTACGACCCGGACGGTGCGCAGGCATCACTGCATTCGCCTGGTGATGGTCGCGCATTTTATACCGGAGTGACTGTGGAATTCTGATGTGGGAGATTGCTGAGGCCTATTTGGCTCAGCATTTCGGAAACCTGAGGTGCCGAACTTGTTATACTTGATCATCTGAAATGACAAGTAGACTAACTAAGCGCCTCAGGAAATCTAGAGCATCAGACTCATACACTCCCGCATTCAAACACAATTTTACGGGATCGAGAAGCTAACAGACCTATCAAATTCTGCAGTTGACATGACAAAAAATGGGCATGCATTGCCTGTTGATCGTGCCATAAACACTCGATTATCCAACGATTTGGTTCGGAAATATTTTTTAACTCACATTTGACGACACCCGACGAATTGCTTATCAACAACTCAAGAATAGTAGAAATCCTGTGCTCAAAATCATCATCCATGTTCACTTCGAATCCCATAGCGCTCTTCATAAGACCCGACATAAAATGAACCTCCACGCTGACATAAGTTAATGAAGCTGGGCAAACTGTTAACCAAGACATAAGGATAGTAAGTGTCACTAAAAACCTCACATGTGACATCTGGCTATCCTGCATAGCTTTAGATAAGCCTAACAATAGACGGAAATCGGTTAGAAAAATGACAAAACGTTGATGATTCCTGCCAAGATCCCCCCAGTCCACGAAGTGCTCTCTAAGGAGGGTTTAATCCAAAATGCCTAGCAAATCTGTTCAGATCATTACCTACCCTGAAGTCAGCCTGCTCGACTTAGCTGGCCCTTTAGACGTGTTTATCGCGGCGAACCATTTCGCGCATCCCGATAATCCGCCTTACTCTTTATCCATTCTATCGTTGAGTCGCACGACGGAGATTTTCTCCAACTTCTCGCTAAACGCCGCTATTTTGGAAGCTGAAACACCGGCAGCGCACACGCTGATCGTGCCAGGCGGGCCTGGGATTCATAAATTTTGTGACCATCCAAAATTTTTTACACAATTTGTAAGACATTCTGAAAAAGCTAAGCGTCTAGTTTCCGTCTGCACGGGCATATTTGCGCTAGCGACTGCCGGAAAATTAGACGGGCGAAACGTGACGACTCACTGGTCTGCCTATGACAAGTTGGAACTTGACTTCCCTCTCGCAAAAGTAAGGCGCGGGCCTATATTTATTAACGATGGAGATCTATGGACTTCGGCTGGCGTTACGTCAGGCATCGATCTAGCTCTTGCAATAGTCGAAGCAGACTTGGGGCATGCTGCGGCACTAGAAGTTGCACGACATTTGGTTGTTTTTCTGAAGCGTCCTGGAGATCAGAACCAATTCAGTTCATCATTGACTCTACAATCCAATAGCAGTCAATTTTCAGACCTACACGCATGGCTTAACGCCAATCTTAGTGGCGATTTATCGGTATTTTCGCTAGCCAATTTCATGAATATGAGTGAACGAACATTTGCTCGGAAGTATCGTGAGGCCAATGGCTGTACGCCTAGCAAAATGGTAGAGAAAATTCGCTTGGAAGCTGCTCGTCATATGCTGGTCACGTCACGTACGCCACTCAAAACGATTGCCCACAAGTGTGGCCTAGGTAATGAAGCAACCTTGATACGCTGTTTTATGAAAAACTATGCTGTAACACCTGGTGAGTATCGCGCACGCTTCAAGTCTAGTGAGGAAACAAGAAAATGAAGCGCCCAGAATTCTTTCACAAGCAAGCAGCTCGTAGGTTATTACTGAGCTTTGAGGCCTAAAGACAACAAACGCTCAATCCTACCTGTTGATTCACGCATTAGGTTAATGAGCGTCGGCAAGTCGCGCTCATTTTTGCGGTATTGAGGAATAGTTGCGGAAATAGAACCTCGAATTTTACCATCGACAAAAAAAGGCACTGCTAAGCCAAAAGCCCCTAGCACACGCTCACCTTCACCAGTTGCCCAACCCCGTTTTTTAATAGTTAACAGATCCTCCTTAAGTGCCTTGCGGCAGGTAATGGTAGCATCCGTAATTTTTACAAGATCAAGAGAGTCAACTAAGTGTGGATCGCAGTGAGCCAATACAGCCTTCCCGGCAGCACCGGCATAGAGAGGGACATTCACGTTGATTTGAAGCTTGTATTGGATTGGTCTCCATCCCTGTATGACGTCAAGAAACTCGGCTTTTCCAGTCACACCATCGAATGAAAGAAGCGCAATTGTTTCACCGGTCTCTTGGACTAATGAAGACAATATTTTCTTGGTAATATCAGCAAGATTGCGATGGGCGGAGTTCATCTTTGCCGCCCATTGGTAAAGCCTTGGGCCAGGGAATAAAGTACCCCCAAACAAGCTGACCAGTTCAGCCTCAACACCAGACTGTATGAGTCGCTTGGCCGTGGCCGCATTGCAAAGAAGATGATCATTTAAGTGAGATGACGTAATTATGCCGTCAGGAAAGGCGCAGGAAAGCAGGAGAAGCCTCTCAAGACGGTTAACTGTAGACTTACTATCTTTCGTAGAGATGCAGGGATGGGCCTGAAGATTTTGAAGGCTCTTCGACTCAATGTCAGCCATTATCTGTCCGATGACTCGTAGCACATCTGCATCCAACTGCTGTTGCATTTTTGAGTATGCATTTCCAGCGGAGTGGAGAGAGACTGATACGATAAGTCCGTTCGTTGCACTTCCTACGCGGATGGACAAAGCGCTGGGGAACTCAGGCTCCGATAACTGCCCTAGGGCATCATTCGTCCGAAAGATGTAATCTACATCACCCTTCTCATCTCGCGGGCTTAAACGTGAAGCAATGGTCTCTAGATATTTAGCAAACTGTCTACCAATATCTCCAAACGTAAGTGGGTACACCACGCCTAGCTGAGGCCTGAAGGTAAGTGTTGCATTAGCTTCGCTACATGCAGCTATAAAATAGCCCCTACTTTGCGGGCAGTAGACAGAGACAAGAGCTGTGCACTTTGAGGCATCAGCGAGCTCACTGAGCAATTCACCGTTCCGGCCAAGAAGCACACTTGAATCGCTGAGCGCTTTCGTCAGGACGTCGATTCTGGGCCCTACGCTGTACTTACCAACTCCTAACTCACTCGCTAGGCCGATCTCAACCAACGAGACCAGAATCCGATTAACGGTGCTCCGGCTCTCTGAAAGCTCTGCCGCAAGCTCTCGCACGCCCCACGGCTCCCCGCCAGTTCGCCTCACGAGTGCATCGACAATCTGAATCAACCTGGTATGGCTGGACGCCGGGGCAACAGCCAATGACGTTGGAATAGAGCGATTTGATTGAGACATCACGAGTCATATCAAGGGTTCGGACCCCCATTCTGGGGTCTAACGCTGCCCAACGGCAAATCACATCCTCGCTGTTGACAACAGGCCCAGCGTTCTAGAAGCTAGACAAACAATAACAGGACGCTGTCCCATTTTTTGAATGAGGCCTATGTCCAATAACCCGAGGTGCCCATGAACAACAATAACGTTATGGCCGAGCCCGTCGTGCAGACCGTCGAAGAGACGGAACAGACAAGAAAGGCCAAGAAAGCAACGCGGGCTGCTGTATTTGGTACATTTGTCGAGTATTACGATTTCAGCGTCTACGGATATGTAGCCGCGACCCTCGCAGCGGTTTTCTTTCCCTCGGACAATGCGACAACCGGCCTGCTTAACACTTTCCTTGTATTCGGGTCCGCGTTTTTGGTGAGACCACTTGGGGCTATCGCTTTCGGCTGGCTAGGTGACAAAGTAGGCAGACGCTTCAGTCTGATCGCTAGCATCACCCTGATGGGTGCCGCGGCTACGCTCATTGGTCTACTGCCAGGCTACGCGCAAATCGGTGTATGGGCCCCTATCCTTTTGGTTGCGTTGCGCATGCTTCAGGGGTTCTCTGCCGGTGGCGAGATCGGTGGAGCGGCGAGTTACATTCGCGAATGGGCACCACCTAAACGCCGCGCCTTGTACATCTCTTTTCTTCCTTCCATTGCACAGTTCGGTAAAGGCTTGGCGGCAGCGATTGCCGGTTTGGCAGCGGCCTATCTCACAGATCCTGAAATGCTAGCTTGGGGCTGGCGTATCCCATTCCTTCTAGCTCTGCCGCTCGGGATTATTGGTCTTTACATGAGACTGAGCATTGAGGACAGCCCTGAGTTTGCCTCCAAGAAGAACGATGCCGAAGTCAAGAAAGGCCAGCCTTTCGCTGAGCTGATCCGCGACTATCGCAAGCCTTTGACCAAGGTGATCATGATCTCGATGGTGCAAAACATCGGCACCTATATCGGAACTGTATTCATTGCAGCGTACTTCAGTTCAATTCTCGGATACTCCAAAAGCCAAGCGTCCACCATCGTGTTGGTTGCTGTGATCCTTGCTGCGTTTTTAATTCCCCTCGCTGGTCAGCTCGGCTCGTATCGCGGCGGAAAATCGATATTGCGCTATGCATACGTGGCCTATGCCTTGTTATCGATACCGTCCTTCATGCTGATGCAGCAAGGCTCAGTAAGCTTGGCTATGGTCGGACTTGCCCTCGGCATGATCCCTTACGCCCTCTGCCAGGCGGGCACCTACTCGGTAATGCCGGAATTCTTCCCGATGCATATCCGCCACACCGGTGTCGCATTTGGCCACAGCGTAGGCGCGGTTATCGGCGGAGGCTCAGGCCCATTCCTGGCCACATGGTTGATCGGAGCCACCGGCAACCAGTCCACGCCCGCATTCATTCTGTGCGCATCAGGTCTCTTGGGACTGATCGTTATCTCGACCGTTCGAAAAAATGCACCGGCGGCTGGCGATGACGCCAACACCCACCAATTCTCATAAGGTGATAATCATGTCTTTGATCTATGTGACAAGCCCTATCCATCCAGATGTATTGAAAGCCCTTTCTACGGTAGGTGAAGTTCGACTCGGCTATGGCCCAGATGCGGTGTCTTATGCAGATATCCAACAACGAGTAGGTGCCGTATTTTTGCGCGGTGGCCACATCTCTGCGGAGATGATCGCCGCCTCCCCTAAACTGCGGATCGTCGCTCGGCACGGAGCGGGATACGACAACGTTGACTACAAAGCAGCAGCCGAGTTGGGTGTCTGGGTAACCAACACACCAGGCGCAAACAGAAGAAGTGTTGTCGAGCATGTGTTCGCTTTACTACTGGGTATCAGCCGCAAGCTTCAGCTAGCGACTGATCAGACCCGAAATAATATTTGGGCGGCAGATCGGCTGTCTCTCACGGGCATAGAACTCGAGGGTCGCACCTTAGGTTTGATTGGATTTGGCGACATTGGTCGGCACGTTGCGCCAGTTGCTGAGGCCTTTGGTATGAAGGTTCTGGCGACTGACCCTGCTTATGATTCGAGCTTCGATAAACGCATGGTCGATCTCGATACCTTGTTAACTCAGGCAGACGTTGTGAGCCTCCATGTTCCTCTGCAAACAAGCACTGAGAGTCTCATTGGTGGGGCGGAAATCGAAAAGATGAAGACCGGTGCCATCCTGATTAACACCAGCCGCGGTGGCGTGATCGATGAAGCTGCAGTTGCTGACGCCCTGCGCAGCGGCAAGCTGGGTGGCGCGGGAATTGATGTTTTGGCTGCTGAAAACATCGACATGATCACCCCGTTCAGTTGCAACCAATTCCCCATTGCCGATCTTCCAAACCTACTTGTGACGCCTCACGTCGCAGGGCAAACAAATGAGTCATTGTTGCGCGTTGGCATGAGCGCAGTTGAGGCTATTGCCGCTGTCTTGCGCGGCGAAGCTCCCCAACATCCAGTCAACAATCCTGTATCCAAGACGTTCAACTAATAGCACTCCGAACAGATTCACGCCGAGGTCACCATGTTTATCAATGTATCTGATGAAAGCATTACCGTGAGCGCAGATTGGGAACGCGCTTCCCTTAAAGAAGTTGAAGAGATATCCCATTACCCGGTTGCACTAATCGGTGACGTATTACAGCGCCTCGGAATGATGGCGTCCGCTATCCACCACGTTGCAGGTAAAGCTTCGTTCTACGGAACGGTACTGCCTATCCTCACTTGGGAAGGTGACAACCTGGCCATCCACCGGGCGTTAGACGATGCCAAACCAGGTGATGTTCTAGTGATCAACGGCAACGGTGAAACCAACCGTGCGGTCTTTGGTGATTTGCTGGGTGAAGTGTGTCTGGCTCGCAAGGTCGCAGCGGTGGTCATAGATGGCGCGGTTCGAGATGTGGAGGAGCTGACTGCTATGGGGCTTCCGACTTATGCGCGCGCCGTGAGTCCTGCTGGCCCATCAAAGTACGGCCCGGGCCAGGTCGGTGCTCCGGTTGCCTGTGGCAATGTTGTTTGCAACCCGGGCGACGCAATTTTGGGCGACAAAGACGGGATTGTCGTCATCAGCCGCCACCTCGTTCCAACGCTCGCAGACAAGCTCAAGATCCAGGATGGGATCGAAAACACTTTCAGAGAAAAGGTCCGCGCGAGCATTCGCTAAGAGCCGCCGGAGCTTACAGGGGTATTATTTAGCCACCCGTGAATAACGTTCGAGCACTGAATTCCTTTTGGAGAAATTGCTTCAGCGCTCGTGAAATCCAGAGCCGACAGGTTGAAGTAGAGAAGTCATCTCACCCGACGATGAAATCCGAATAACCCATCGGTGCCCAAGTCCTCGATCTGGCACCGGAAAATGTGATCGGCGCTTCATCCTTCGGGATAATGCGGTGAAGCTATACGACTTCGATACCTAATCTCTCAAACATCCCTAAGGGCATCGCCGTCTTTCCGACGGCCCAAAGTTAGTTAGCCAAAAAAGCCGCAAAGCGGCTGGAGTTCTATCATGATCGCACGGTTGCCACCGCCCAAAAATCAAAGCGTGAGCTACAACGACTTTCTGAAGCAGCTCGCTAAAACAGGCTTCCGAGGGGACATTGTTCACAGCTACGGGCAGCGGATGGCGCTTGCGACGGATAACTCTATTTATCAGCGAATGCCTCAAGCAGCCGTATTCCCCGTTGACGCTCAGGACGTAGCGATCCTGGCGACTCTGGCCGCCGATCCTAAGCATAGGTCGGTCGTGCTGACACCACGAGGTGGCGGCACCGGCACCAATGGTCAGTCGTTGACTGATGGTATCGTCGTCGACCTGTCACGCCATATGAACACCATTCTTGAAATTAACGCTGAAGAGCGGTGGGTGCGCGTTCAAAGTGGTGTGGTGAAAGATCAACTGAATGCTGCGCTTAAACCTTACGGACTTTTCTTCGCGCCGGAGTTATCCACGTCCAACCGAGCAACGATTGGCGGCATGATTAACACCGATGCCAGCGGCCAGGGCAGCTGTACTTATGGCAAAACCCGCGACCACGTTCTAGAGCTTTCCACGGTATTGCTTGGAGGTGAGTTACTCCGCAGCGGGGTACTAGAGCAAGGTGCTCTGGAGCAAGAAACTGCGCGCCCGGATCGGATCGGTGAGGTTTACCGGTGTGCGGTCGACATCGCGGATAATCAGGCAGATCTGATTGAGCATACCTTTCCTAAACTCAACCGCTGCCTCACGGGCTATGACCTTGCGCACCTTCGCGAACGGGGTGATCTGTTCAATCTTAACAGTGTGCTGTGCGGCTCCGAAGGCTCCCTGGGTTTCATTATTGAGGCCAAACTCAACGTCTTGCCGATCCCTAAGTATTCCATCCTGGTTAACGTACGTTATGCCAGCTTCATGAATGCGTTGCGCGATGCGAAGGCATTAATGCTGCTCAAACCTTTGTCGATTGAGACTGTCGACTCTAAAGTCCTGATGCTGGCGATGAAGGACATCGTCTGGCATGGCGTTGCCGAATACTTTCCTGCAGACCCGGACAAACCTACCTCGGGCATCAACCTCATCGAGTTCAGCGGCGACGATGAAGCTGCTGTCCAGCAAAGCGTTCATGACTTCGTCTTGCATCTACAGAGCGACACGTCTGTGGTGCGCTTGGGCCACACATTCGCAATAGGCGCCGATGCAGTCAAGCGTGTCTATGCGATGCGTAAACGGGCGGTTGGACTGCTGGGCAACGTCACGGGTGAAGCTAGGCCGCAGCCTTTTGTAGAAGACACCGCTGTGCCTCCAGAGAACCTTGCTGACTTCATCCAAGAGTTTCGGGCGCTGCTGGACGGCTATGAATTGCAATACGGAATGTTTGGTCATGTTGACGCCGGCGTACTGCATGTGCGCCCGATTCTGGACATGAAAGACCCGGTCCAGGCTGCATTGATCCGCCCCATTTCCGACGCCGTCGCTGCCTTGACTCAAAAGCATGGCGGCTTATTGTGGGGCGAACATGGGAAGGGATTGAGATCCCAATATGTCCCAGATTACTTCGGTGACCTTTACCCTGCGTTACAAGATTTAAAGGCTGCTTTCGATCCGTACAACCAACTTAATCCTGGAAAAATCGCAACCCCCAAAACGGTACCTGAAGCTCGGCTTACTCAGGTAGATGGCATTGAGTTACGAGGCGACTTAGACCGCACAATCGACGAACGCGTATGGCGAAGCTTCGACACCGCTGTCCACTGCAACGGGAATGGCGCCTGCTACAACTTTGACCCAGACGACGCCATGTGCCCCTCATGGAAAGGCACCCGTGACCGCGTTCATTCACCCAAAGGACGTGCTTCCCTTATTCGCGAATGGTTGAGACTGCAGGGTCAGCAAGACATAGATGTGTTGGCGACAAGTGATCACATTCGGTCAATCAGCAACGTCGCCAGCCTCGCAAAACGAGCAGTCAACACGGTCGCACAGAAAATGGGGCAGCAAGACTTTTCCCACGAAGTTTATGAAGCAATGGCTGGGTGCCTCGCGTGTAAATCCTGCGCTGGACAATGCCCGGTCAAAGTAAACGTGCCTGAGTTCCGCTCGCGTTTCCTAGAGCTGTATCACAGCCGTTATCTGCGTCCTTTAAAGGATTACTTGATCGGCTCGCTGGAATACACGATTCCCTACATCGCTCGCTTTCCGCGCCTGTATAACTTTGTCATGGGCTCCCGCCCGGTACGCTTCGTTCTGGAGCATGTCGCCGGGATGGTCGATAGCCCATTGCTCAGCATCACGGACTTCGACGCTGTATGCCTTCGTTGGAACGTTCAGATCGCAACGCCTGAACTCCTGTCGACATTGGGTAAACAGCAGCGCGCTCGCAGCGTAATCATCGTCCAGGATGCCTTTACCCGCTACTTCGAAACCCCCGTGCTCTCGGACTGGATCGAACTGATTGCAAGGCTTGGCTATCAGATCTACCTCGCCCCGTTTGCGCCCAATGGCAAACCGCTTCAGGTGCAAGGTTTCATCAGCACTTTTGAAAAAGCTGCCCATTTCAACAGTGACGCTCTGAGTCAGCTTCAGGGCTACGAAATAGCGCTCGTAGGGCTCGATCCCGCGATGACTCTGGTGTATCGCCAGGAGTATGCGAAGACATTGGGCAGCAGCAAAGCCCCCACAGTTCTACTGCCTCAGGAGTGGCTGTCCAGCACGGTTCAACAAATTCCGAGTGCCAAAGATGCCGCGCCCTATTACTTCCTCCCACACTGCACTGAAAAAACTAATGAGCCGAGCAGTATCGGTCTTTGGCAGCAAATCTATGAGCGCATGGGACTGAATTTACAGATTCAACCAAGCGGGTGCTGCGGCATGTCTGGTACCTATGGACATGAGGCAAAGAACGTCGACACTTCAGAGGTGATCTACAAGCAGTCTTGGGCGCCGCTCGTGACAAAATTCAATGCTTCTGGCCGGTTATTGGCCGATGGATATTCTTGCCGTAGCCAAGTAAAACGACAGGACGGAGTAACCGTTTTACATCCACTACAAGCCTTGCTCTCTGTTGTCAGGAAAACGACAGCCTAAGCGCCGAAACAGCATTACCACTGCAGAAGACTGAGTCAAAGGCTCGGCTACAGGCTCACTGCAATGCGCTTTAGCCCTCATTTCGCAGAAAACGTACGCCGATATTCAGAAGGCGATGTGCCGAGGTGAACGCTGAATTGTTGCCTAAACGATAAAGGCGTTCCAAATCCTGCTTCACCCGCAACACATTCGATAGGCAGGTCAGTGGTCTCCAAAAGCTCCTGTGCTCTGGCAACCCGCTGAGCATTCAACCACTTTGAGACGGTACTGCCAGTCGCCTCTCTGAATCGCCGAGTAAATGTGCGCCTACTCATCTTCGCCATGTCGGCCAATACGTCGAGCGACAGATCGTTAGAAAGGTTCGCTCGGGCCCACGCCATAACTTCAGACAGATGAGTCTCGCTGGACAGGTGCGGCACAGGGTGTTCAACGTACTGAGCTTGGCCTCCCTGTCTGTGCGGCGGCGTCACCAGCATCTTCGCGGTGCGATTCGCGACATCAGCACCGAGGCGCTGGCGAATCAGATGAAGGCAACAGTCAATTGCCGCCACAGTTCCCGCAGAAGTCACGATATTGCCATCGCTGACGTAGAGCACTTCAGGCCTGAAGCGAACTTCTGGGAAACGTCGCGCAAACTCTTCTCGGGCGGCCCAGTGAGTGGTTGCTTCCTTGCCATCCAGTAATCCAGCATCTCCCAGGACGAATGAGCCTAAACATAACCCAACTATAAGCTTACCTTGAGCATTGGCCAGTTGGAGCGCTTTCACCAACTGGGCAGATGCACCTACTAATTGATCGCCCCATGCTGGGATGACGATTACATCAGATTCCTCCATCAGTTCGAGACCATGAGCGACCGTTAAGTCGAGGTATTGGTCGCTAGCGACCATCCCTATCTTTTCTGCGCAATAATTGACCTCATACTGAGGTTCACCAGGTGCGGATTGAGCAGTGCCTAGCACCATTCCAGGCACAGAAAGATGGAACAGGCTGACACCTTCAAAAGCCAAAACAGCAACACGTATGGATCGCATCAAATAGCCTCGCGTTGACAGTCGACCGCTTAAACAAGAGCGCTTTCGGTGATTGAATGCTTCTCTCGTGCTGTCTGACAGTTTCGCCGATCGACTGGCCCGATTATATCGAAATATGTCCTTCAGGCCACTATTGTGATGCGACGCAGTCGGCAAGAATGCGGTTCTCTACAGACTAATAGGATCAAATCCAATGATTTTCAGAAAACTGCCTCTGGCACTCAGCTTCGCTTGCGCTACTGCCAGCACATGGGCATTCGCCAATACAGATGTCTCGCCCGCACCGATCACGACCCAAAAAGTGGATTTTCAGCAAATTCGTAACGCAACAGTGAAAATCACCTACGGCGACACAACGTTCCTGATCGATCCGATGCTCGCGAAAAAAGGAACCTATCCTGGATTTGAAAATACGTACCGAAGCGATCTCCGCAACCCAATGGTCGATCTCACCGAATCACCTACCGAAGTAATCACTGGCGTGGATGCTGTCATCCTCACACACACGCATCTTGACCATTGGGACGATGCCGCGCAGAAAGCGCTGCCTAAGGAAATCCCTCTATTCACTCAAGATGAGGACGATGCGAAACTGGTTCGTTCCCAAGGCTTTAAAAATGTGCACGTACTGACTGGCGAAGCTGAGTTTGGCGGAGTCAAAATCACTAAGGCAGGTGGTCAGCACGGCACCGATGAGATGTATGCCGTGCCTCCCCTCGCGAAACTTCTGGGCGAGGCAATGGGCGTTGTGTTTCAAGCCCCAGGCTACAAAACTCTTTACCTTGCCGGCGACACCATCTGGCGAAAAGAAGTAGATCAGACTATTCAAAAATATCAGCCCGAAGTTATCGTACTTAATACCGGGAAGGCGAAGGTGAATGGGTTCGATAGCGCAATCATCATGGGTGAGGACGACGTCCTACACGCATCCCAAGCGGCAAAAAACGCGAAGATAGTCGCCGTGCATATGAATGCTATTAACCACACCTCGCTAACACGTGAAGCGCTGCGCATTTACGTCAAGAAGCAAGGTATCGAGAGTCGCGTAGATATTCCGGAAGACGGCGCTTCGCTGGAGTTCTGAATTAAACCTCTCTAGGTCGGGGTAAAGACAAATTCTTTACGCCCCGATCTCGGCCTTAACCACCATATTTAGATAAATTGACCGGAGATCGTTCATGAAACGAGGTCTTGTAGTAGTTGATCTGCAAAACGAATACCTACCTACCGGCAATTTGCCTTTGACCGGCATTGACGCTGCTGTAGAGAATGCTATCCGGGTAATCAGCCACGCGCGCGATACGGGTTTTCCTGTTTTTCACATACGGCATGAGTCTGCTAAAGACGCTCCGATCTTTGCAAAAGGATCGACTGGTGCGGAAACTCAACCAGACGTAGCTCCGCAAGGTAACGAGCCTGTAATCGTAAAAAAACACATTAACGCCTTCAGGGAAACTGATCTGAGGCAGCAACTGGAAGCCGCTGATGTGAAGGAAATCGTAGTCATAGGCGCGATGAGCCACATGTGCATCGACGCCGTAGTACGCGCTGCAGCAGACATGGGATATCCCGTGACCGTACTGCATGATGCCTGCGCCACCTTGGATCTGACATTCCACGGCGTGACCGTTCCTGCCGCCCAAGCGCATGCAACCATGATGGCCGCATTTGAATTCGGCTATGCAAGCGTCATATCGGTAGACGAATATCTGAGGGCTTAAACGCTTATTTTTCGGTTGAGGAAGCGCTAATTGCCCCACTCTAGGACAGCTCCAATTCCAGTGCGTTTGGGGACAACGCAAGCAAGACGAATAGGGTATCAGGTACGCCAAGGGAGCCCGGCTTTACTAAGCCAGGCTCTCATGGACGGGAAGAATCAATGCGTCCTTCCATCACAAACCAGGGAAAACAGCTACCCCTAGGTCACAAACTGGTTGGCGAGCGCCTGCTGCTTGATGGCCAACGAATTAATAGATCTGCTGATTTCCTGAGACTCTTGCGCCTGCGCTGAAAGCGATTCGGTGACATCCCGAATTGTGACCACGTTTTGGCTAACCTCCTCCGCGACCCTGCTCTGCTCCTCGACCGCAGCGGCGATTTGGAAATTCATTTCGCTAATGATTCCCACAGACTCTTTGATTCGGTCAAATGCCCCTGAAGCTTGGCAGACGTGCCTAACAGCGACACTGGCCTGAGTTGAACCTTTTTTCATTGCGCTAACAGTCTCAAGGGTATTTCTCTGCAGTTGCTGGATAACGTCACGAATTTCCTCGATGGAATCACTGGTGTTGCTGGCAAGATTGCGAACTTCGTCAGCCACTACTGCAAAACCCCGCCCCGCCTCTCCCGCCCTTGCAGCCTCGATTGCAGCATTGAGCGCGAGAAGATTGGTTTGCTCAGCAACCGCCTGAATCACCTCAAGGACATTGCCGATGCGCTCGCTACTGCCGGCTAGCCCTTCGATCTTGGACATTGCCAAAGAAAGATCCTTAGCCAAACTTTCGATCGTCTCGGAAGTAGACCTAATAACTCGCAAGCCATCCTGAGTGGCAATACTAGCTACTCCCGTAGCGTCAGCCGCCCTAGTTGCGCTACATGACACTTCCTGAGCTGAGGAGCTCATCTCATTTGAGGCTGTCGCCGCTTGGTCGATTTCTCGGTACTGTTGCTGCATTTCCATGTTGATCTTACTAGAGATGATTGCAGATCGATCAGCATTACTGTGCGCTTCTAAGACTAACCGCTTAAGCTCAGACATCATAGGTTGTAACTTATCGAGAAAAGCGTTAAACCACATCACCAACACTCCCAACTCATCATTGCGAGGATACTGCAATCGCTTCGTAAGATCACCGCCAACACCCGCGACCTCCCTAAGCATTTCAGAAATGTGGTGAATCGGAACTGTTATCCTGCGAGCGATTAAACTAACCATAATCAGCCCAAATACCAAAGCCGCTAATCCAGATACTGACGACCATGCAGCATCAACAAAATTGCGCCCATCCAATTTTACTTTAAGAGCATTGGCTGGCTGCATCACAACATCGCTAGGAATATCTAGAACGATGCCCCAATAAGAGGAGCCTGGAATTGGTTGTACGGCAACAGTGACCCTTTGACTGTTGTTTATGACCCCGAGAGACGTCAGACCACTTTTAATTGAACTCTCTAGCTTAAGTGCGTCACCAACACCTGCTCTAACTAATTGCAAACCTAGTTTTTTTGCATCTCCGCTATGACCCGCTAAGAGACCGGTAGGGCTGAAAATGCTGACCTGTCCTTCACCATCAAACAGTTTTTTGCTACTTTCCTCTACTAATTGTTGCACAGACTCCAAACTAACATCCATGCCGACCACTCCCAGTACCCTTCCATCCTCTATGAGAGGAAAGGATAAGGTCGTGATTAGTGTCTTCCTGCCAGATGACTCATCAAAATAAGGAGAAAGCAAACAAGGTTTACCAGTGGACTTCGGACAGGTGTACCATTTATTAAAATGGGTACCATCAAGCATAATCGTTGTATCAGCTATCAGAGCCTCAGGCGTTGGTTGCAATACAAGACGCCCATCCTGCTGTGCAGCGTAAATAGAAAAGCGACCAGCCTCATTACTACCTAGCTCTTTAAGACCGATAAAATCATTATCGCGCCCATCAAGAGAATTAGGCTCAAACACGATATAGAGGCTCAGCAACTCAGAATGTAGAGCGAGACTATCTGCCACCAACTTTGTAAGCTCTCGCCTAGCTGTTACAGCCTCTAAATCGCCGCCAAGTACCATTCTTCGAAATTGAACTGCACTTCCTGCTAGATCAACCCCACTCTGGTAGCCTGCTTGAAAGTATTTTTGCACTAAGCTACTTTGCAGCACGCCTTCGGCCAGGAGCAATTTGTTAGCAGAACCTTTGAGAAGTTCCTGAGCCTCAGCACTGGCCAAATCTGTATTTTTATTGGTTCTGTATATAGATATAGAGACTAATAAAAGCACTATCAAGCCGAGACACGCACCCACCATTACAAGCATGCGAAACTTAATTGAATCCCTGAGCAAGATCATCGCACATCCTCGAAATTAGTACGGAGACCACATCAAGAGATGCAAAGTCGATCCGTGCTGATCGCTTCCATTATTTTTCAGTGAGCAATACGAAAAGACCTCATAGCCAAGAGAGCAAGAGTTTGCTCCCAACGAATCATGAAGTCCTCAACGCTCTAAATCTTCCTAAACTTTATTCAGTCAAGCACATTAGAAAGCTACATGGATAGGCCCTGAGTGGCTTGAAAACCCTCAAGGCCTGCGTTACCTACTCAATAGGTTCGTAAGGAAGCCCCACGTAATTTTCTGCAATCGTCCGCCGTCCAGCCTCAGAACGGACAAAGTAGTCGAGCTCGGCCTGCTTTATTCGCTGCCCAAAATCATCATTACCAGGGAAACGATGCAATATTGAAGTCATCCACCACGAGAAGCGCACGGCCTTCCAGATTCGGCGCAGACAAACTTCAGAATAGCGTTCGAGAAGATCCGTACGCCCCTCTTGGTAAACCTTAACAAGAATTCGGCTGAGTGTGCTTACATCGCTGGCCGCAAGGTTAAGGCCTTTTGCACCGGTTGGAGGCACAATATGCGCCGCATCACCCAGTAGAAAAAGGCTTCCGTACTGCATAGGCTCGACAACGAAACTCCGAAGTGGAGCAATACTCTTTTCAATGGACGGGCCAGTTATGAGCCGGTCAGCTGTTTCTGTAGGGAGCCGTTTTTTCAGTTCCTGCCAGAAACGATCGTCAGACCAAGCTTCGACTTTTTCATCGGTAGATACCTGAATGTAATAGCGGGTCCGCGTAGGTGACCGCATGCTGCATAAAGCGAAACCGCGCTCATGGCTGGCATAGATGAGTTCCTCACTCACAGGAGGTGTATCCGCTAACACCCCCAACCAACCGAATGGGTAGACACGCTCAAACTCCTTGAGAACCCCTTCCGGGATTGTCTTGCGCGAAACCCCATGAAACCCATCACAGCCTGCGATGTAGTCACAGTCCAAGCGAACAGTCGATCCATCATGATCAAAGGTAATGTAGGGCGCCGGTGATTTTATATCTTGCGGTTGCACGTTCGTGGCGCTGTAGTAGGTAATACCTCCGCTGGAGCTTCTAGCCTCCATTAGATCGCGAGTAACCTCAGTCTGACCGTAAACCATTACCGTTTTACCGTTGGTCAAACCTTTCAAGTCTATATGCTCACAACGCCCATCGAACGCCAAGTCAAATCCGTCATGAACAAGCCCTTCGCGATCCATTCGCTCAGCAACACCCGCCTGTCGCAGCAAATCTACAGTCCCTTGCTCAAGCACGCCGGCACGGATGCGCCCCAGTACATAATCAGGGCTCTGCCGTTCGATGATGACATTATCAATACCAGCCTTTTGGAGCAGTTGACCAAGCAATAGACCAGAAGGGCCAGCGCCGATAATTGCAACTTTTGTTCTCATCGTTTTCGTCCTAAACGGGTGAATGCCACCATGGCGATTCTTTGTAATTTTCAGCCAAATCGAATGCTTTATGCCGCAACTGACATAAAGCAAAACTACTACCCCACACATGCGATTGTGGGCGAAGGGATTTAGAACGAAGTTCCTACAATAAGCTGTACGTAAGTGTTGATGTCATCACCACCTAACTGCGAACCTCCTTGGCTGGCAGCTTTCTCCGGCTTATACAAGCCCAACACCGGACTGACAAAAATATGATCAGTTACCGCTACCTCGGCATATATGTCGAACTCCCTTCCGCCGAGGTTCGCTAGGCTACGATCAACCGGATCAAAGTCGAAGTAAAGCGCTCCTAACGTAAGGTTTTCACGTGGTGTGACCTTCAAACCGAAGTGATGGACGCGCGTATTACTGTTGAAAGGGCCTGCATAATTAGAGGCCACTTCGCCCTGAAACCATGTGCCATACCCACGGCTATTGCCATAGAACAATGGATCGAATGATTCAGAGAAGCGACTATAACGATAGGTGACTATGGGCGACCATGGGATGGCCGCAAAAGTCCAGCTGCCCTCAAGATACCAAGCGTTCTCTCTACCACTGTCTCGAGATTGAGTGGCATATTCGACCGCAAGATTTAAATTTTGGACTCCTAAAGAGCCTGCTCCCCGTAGACTGACGGTTTGCATACCGTCACGTTCTGATTGGAACGGGGTCGCAAAACGCTCATTGACATCGAGACCTTTGATGTACGTGAGGCCCAAAGCTCCCTCATCGGCCACATGCTCTAAAGTAGCCACAGCTAACTTGGTTTCTGCTTGGGCTCGATTATTTGAGCCCAGCCACATGAGGTCTCCCCTCCACCCCTTTTCCCCACCCACACGAAGCACAGCTGTCTTATCAAACGCCTTACGAGCAGCTAAATAATAAGCGCCGCCCCGATCATAGTTATCACCGAGATCGACATCGCCCAGGCTAAGTGCATCACCTTTAATTAAGAATCCGTCCCCAACAATCACTTCCTGGCGACCGGTGGAAATCTCAATACCATTTTCGCCAAGGCTAGGAAAAAGGCTCCCTGAACGCCAACCAAGATAGGCATCTTCAACCGCGGTCCGCCGCTCAGTGCCTTCCGTGAAGCCTGCTGCATCGCCGTCACCCCACGTCCCTGAACTCAGAAGGCTAAAAGCGCCATACACACTTGCTTTGCCCTCAAGTTCGCTGCTTCCATTCAGCCCATATTTGACAAAGCCTTCTTGCCAGTTCGAAGAGTCAGAATCCCGCGTCCCAGTCGTGGCGTAATTTTCGTCACTGTGCATCGCGGCAAATACGGCCTCGACCTTAGCATTAAGTACCTGGCCGCCCTGATTGTAGAGTTCGTAAGCCCGGGACTCTAGCGGAAGAGCCAATGCACCTACAGCTAAAGCGACCGAAGTATATCCACATTTCTTAGCTTCATATTTAAACGACATAACGAACCCCTTATCTTATATTTATTATTGGATTTTACGCTAGAGAATTACTGCAACATTCACAAACAAATATTCCCACAGTACGCCTCGATACTTTTTTCGACACAGTCAGCCATAAATTCACCTTCAGGCAGACTGATTTTTTGGGCGTAGCGGTCTTCTTGGCAATGGCGTTTTGCTGATCGAATGATCGCCAATTAAGATTAAGTCGCGCGCACGCGCAGATGCAGATCAAGCATACGTATCTCATGAGCTGTGCCTATTCGCGCGTGACTACGTGCCATCGAGCAAACGTCGGTTCAATCACCGGCTATGATCGAACGATCAGCGTTTGAGGATTGCCAGCCTGAACCGCTGGGAGAAAAATCGGGGTTACCAATAACAATTCAAATCCCGTCTTCAGGGGAGGCCTGTATGCAAAGTGAGCCAACACAGCCTGGGCTCAAGCCCAAGTCTTTAGGTGTCTCCGACATCGTCTTTTTTGTAATTGCAGCTGCGGCGCCGCTCGGCGCTACGCTTGGTGCTGGCCCTGTGGTTTTCGCCATGGGAGGTACAGGCGCTCCCGGTATCTATCTGATCGCCTCGCTCGTATTGCTGCTGTTTGCAATTGGATTTGCAGCGATGAGTCGCCATGTGATCAGTGCAGGTGGCTTCGCCGAGCTAGTGACTCACGGATTAGGGCGAGCAGCTGGCAACGCAGCTGGTGGAATTGCGCTGCTTGCGTATATCGCCATGTTGACTGGCATTTACGGACAATTCGCTGCCTTTGGGGCAGACCTTGCTATGTCGATTGCGGGATTGCAGGTGGACTGGCGCGTCGTAGCTCTCCTTATCATCGGACTGGTAGGAATCTTCGGCTACATGGACGTTAAGGTGTCAGCCAAGGTGTTAGGCGTGCTGATGATCTTCGAGATCCTGATCTTGCTTGTCTTTGACGTCGCGGTCATAGCCCAAACGAATGCAGAGAGCTTCACTTGGAATGGCTTCATGCCCTCTCAGATATTCACTCCTGGTCTCGGGGTGGCATTGATGTTCGCGTTTTGTTGCTTTGTTGGGTTCGAGTCCACAACCATTTACGGAGAAGAAGCTAAGAACCCAAGTCGCACCGTTCCCCTTGCTACGTATGTAGCCATTGCCATTATCGGTATCTTTTACACGCTTACAACTTGGTGCCTCGGCCTGGCTTATGCAAATAGTGACGTCCAAAGTGTTGCCGGCGCAGACATGATCAATTTTGTGTTTAATGCCAACACACAGTACGTAGGCCCCCTTTCCACAGAAATCATGAAAATTCTGGTAGTCACGAGCGTGTTTGCGGTCTTGCTCTCCTTCCACAACGCTCTCAGTCGCTACCTTTTCGCACTGGCTCGCAACCATTTCGTACCTCGACAGCTCAGCCGAGTACATCCCAAACACGCAAGTCCGCACGTCGCTAGCGTTGTGCTTTCAATCACAACCCTTGTTGCAGTGGGATTATTCATGGTCACCAATGCAGACCCAATCCAGCATCTCTATCTGTGGATGGTTGGGCTTGGCACCCTCGCCGTTCTCGCCCTACAAACCCTAGGTGCTGCCGCAGTCGTCGGATTCACTCTCAAGACTCAAAAGTGCAGCAGGTGGCAAGGGATAATCGCCCCAACGCTAGGTGGATGCGGATTGGCAACTGCTGTTTTTCTCGCCGTGGCGAATTTTGACGAGCTGACTGGCGCGAAGGAAGGTATCGCAACTCTGCTGCCTTGGCTCGTTGTGATAGCGGCATTGGCAGGAGTTATTAACGGACTTAGGGCCAAAGAGAAATTTCCTGTCACACCAGTAGTTTCGTAGAACGGCAACCTTCCAACTATTTAAATTGAACAACAGTTACAGATGACTCCTTACTCGCGGAGTCATCTCGTGAAGGCTGCGACGCAAAATTAATTCCACGTCGCCAATAAATTCGGAGAATAACGTGAACAATCATCAACCTTATAGCGACCTCAATCTGCAGCTGATAGGAGGAGTTTGGCGGGAAGGTCGGACAGGACGATCTATGACTGTTAGCGATCCTTTCACCCAGCAGACTCTGCTCGAAATCCCTTTGGCCAATAAGGAAGACTTGAACGAAGCTTATGCAAGAGCTAAAACAGCCCAGCCTGCTTGGGCGGCCATGGGGCCGTCCGCGCGAGCCGGAGTGCTGCTAAGAGCAGCTCAGATTTTTGATAAGCGCCACGACGAATTGGTCGATTGGATCATTTCGGAATCAGGAAGTACGCGCATAAAAGCCGAGATTGAATGGGCGTCAGCGAAAGCTATCACTTTGGAAGCTGCTTCCTTTCCAAGCCGGATTCATGGTCGCATCGTGGAGTCCGATGTGCCGAACAAGGAAAGCCGAGTATATCGACGCCCGCTCGGCGTAGTTGGCGTGATTAGCCCATGGAACTTTCCATTCCATCTCACCCAGCGATCGCTCGCCCCGGCATTGGCACTCGGTAACGCCGTAGTTGTGAAACCTGCCAGCGATACTCCAGTAACCGGAGGCTTGCTGCTTGCACGCATCTTTGAAGAGGCCGGGTTGCCAGAGGGTGTGCTCAGTGTAGTGGTAGGGGCAGGCTCGGAGATTGGAGACGACTTCGTGCTACATCCAATACCGAGCTTTATATCCTTCACCGGGTCCACGCCGATTGGCCAGAATATAGCCCGCCAGGCAGGCAGCGGCGACTACTTGAAACATGTCGCGCTGGAACTAGGCGGTAACAACCCCTTTGTGGTGCTCGCTGATGCGGATCTCCAGCAAGCAGTTCATGCGGCTGTTGTTGGCAAATTTCTGCACCAGGGTCAAATCTGCATGGCCATCAATAGGATTATCGTGGAGGAGCCGATTTACGACTCATTCGTTTCCCTGTTTATCCAGCGCGTGAGCCATTTGATAATCGGTGATCCTAAAAATTCGGCAACCTCGGTTGGGCCCGTCATCAACCGGAAACAGTTTGACGGATTGGTACGCAAGATCGAACAAGCGAAGTCAGAAGGCGCAACGTTGGCTTACGCTGGCGAATCTGCAGGACTGGTATTTGCGCCGCACGTTTTCACTGAGGTGACATCCGATATGGAGCTGGCCTACGAAGAAATTTTCGGGCCTATTGCAGGAATAATGCGCGCGAGGGATGCCGATCACGCATTAGAACTGGCTAACGCTACTCGTTTTGGACTTTCCGCTGCGGTCTTCTCAGGTGACATTGACCGCGGCGTCCATTTCGCGAGGCAAATCCATTCTGGCATGGCCCATGTGAACGACATGCCTGTGGCAGATGCCCCTAACGTCCCATTTGGTGGGGAAAAGAACTCAGGCCTCGGAAGATTCAATGGCGACTGGGCAATCGATGAGTTCACCACCACTCAATGGGTGTCTGTCCAGCGGAAACCACGCCATTACCCCTTCTGAGAATCCCCTCCAGTTGATTGACTGGAGGGCCAGAACAACACACTCCTGGGGGGCGCGAGCGGCTAAGCAACTTCGAAGCGACGAGCCTCAGGAATACATGAAAGAGAGTTTTCAAGGGTTTCTGTCACACAGCGTCGCAGCGATCTAACAGCTGGAGACCTGTTGCCAGCAAGTGTGGCCAAAGCCAACGAGCTCCTTGGCGCGTCAGCCAATGGCACATACCGCACGCCCGGGTGACTGAACAAGCGTGTGGCGGTAAGTGGGAAGGTATCAAACGCGCCACCATAGGCGACCGCAGCCAAACTCTCTGGAATCGATTGGACATACGCGCCAATCCGGCTAGCCTCCTGCCGCTCTGAGCCCAAACTCCAGTAAGCGGCCCATTCAGTCGGGGCTCCCTCTCCCGCTACTGCAAACGGTTGCTCGATCAGATCTGAGATTGTAAGGATCGAGGCCTGCGCCATTTCGTGGCTGGCCGGTACGGCAGCCACTCGCGGCTCGTCAAACATCACATCGAGTTCAAGACGCGGGTCGCTGATCGGTAGCCTAACGAGGGCGGCATCCACTTTGCCCGAGATCAGCGCCTGCACTTGGTTTGTCATGGACAGCTCAGTAAACACTAGCCGAATGTCAGGATTACTCTGCTGGAATAACGTAAAAATAAGGTGAGTAAGTTCGCCCGCTGCATCGCCAAAGAAGCCTAACTTCAATACACCCCGGCTGTTTTCAGCAAGGGCACGGCATTCCAGGATCGTATTGTTCATGTTTCCCAAAAGCGTTCGAGCTTGCTCTACGAATCGCTGGCCTGCCTCCGTCAAAGAAACACGATGACTGGTGCGTTCAAACAATTTGAAGCCTAGCTCGCTTTCAAGTTTGGCAATTTGAGCGCTCAGGCCAGATTGAGCAATGTTCTCGATTTCGGCTGCCTTGCCGAAATGAAGGGTCTCAGCAAGCCTGGTTGCCAAAAGAAGCTGTCTAGTGTCCATTGAGGGGTACCCTCTACTCACGGAGCGTGTATGAACCTAACATCTAGCAAGATTCATGCTAATTTTTGACTTCACTGGTGAATAGCGATGGCTATCGATCTGTGGGTTAGCCGGGGGCCTTTACCTAGGCTGACACCGCTCCCCAATCGAGCAAATCGCAAAAAAAAAGCACTCGCGTAGCATATCTATGACGTTTGACACTCTTGCGCAATGAGCACTAGGTTCAAAATGCCGATCAAGAACCCGTGGTACCTTCGCGCCCCCTCAGAAACGTTACTAGCCAGTACGCATCATGGGCAGGTAGGAAGCAGTCGGTAACAAAGCCTTTTCCCACGGTAACACACCGGCGCCCCAGCCTCGGCTGCGCCGAAGCAGCATTACTTCCCAATTCAAGCCCTTCAGTTTGAGTCCTTTCGATTCAGGAAATTGAAGAGGCTACGCATTATTTTCAGCGATATAGCTTTCAGTCTATGGAGGCTTCTTGAAAATACCAGCGATCACGAAACCTGATCAAACGATCTACAAATGACCATTGCTCTGATACTAACAGGAAAAATACTATGGCCTAAGCTTTAGTCAAGTGCACAGGAACAGAAGCTGTACTAGTGATTATAATCCGGAACAGTCCGGCACCTCATGAATTTTAATTTCGGTGTCGAATCCCAAGATAGAAATATGCATAAACCATTGGCAAGTCTGAGACTTTCAAAACAACCATAATTTAAGTAACTTTGGAAATAGCCATGAAGCTTAATTACCAGCAGTCGCTAAATAATTTCTCTGAAGCCTTTCACCTTTCAAAGAAAGAAACCTCGAAAGGAAAGGAATACATTCCAGGAGGTTTTAGCAGACGAACATTTGGCTATGGCCCACATGCGATTTTCATCGATAAGGGCGAGGCTCAATATCTTCATACTATCGAAGGAAAAAAGCTACTCGACCTCAATAATAATTTCGCCACTAATGTATTGGGCCACAATCATCCAGCGATCATAACGGCAATTCACGAAACGCTGCCAAATGGATTCTCATTTGGGAACCCTACGAATCACGAGCTCGATCTTGCCAAACTGATTTGCGAGCGCATTGACTCCGTTGAGCAGGTTAAATTCTTTTGCTCTGCCAGTGAGGCATGCTTGAGTGCCGTGCGGATCGCACGAGGCTATACTGCACGTAAAAAAATTGCGAAATTTGAAGGTGGTTACCACGGTTTTTCCGACGACCTAGCGATCTCGGCTCACCCTAACCCGAACAATTTCCCCGGCCCGGATACTAATCCTAAGGCACTTCCAGATTCCGATGGGATCCCTGCGTATAAAAGCGACAACGTCATCGTTTTAACTCAAAACGACTTCGAGTCTTGCGAAAAAATTCTCCGGGGCAATGCGGAAGAAATCGCGTGTCTGATCATGGAGTTACAGACCTGCGCGGGAGGTATCGTAGAGCTCGATAAAGATTTCGTGCAAAAGCTTCGAACTCTTACAAAGGAACTGGGAATCCTCTTAATCGCTGATGAGACCATCACACTTCGAGCGAATATAAAGGGTCTGCAAAGCGAGTATCAAATCAAGCCAGATTTGACAGTCCTCGGCAAAATGATCGGTGGGGGCCTACCTATCGGGGCGGTGGGCGGTAGCAAAGAGGTTTTTCGAGTCATCGAGGAAAACCAGGTCATGATCTCGGGCACCCACCATGGCCACCCATTGGCATGCGCAGCGGGCATTGCCTGCCTTAAGGCCATGGATGAGAAGGCTTATGCACGACTCAACGAAATGGCGGCTAAGATCAAATTCGAGCTGAATACTTGGGCGAAAGAATCCAAATATCCGTTTACCGTTTTCGGCTCCTTTTCGGTATTCGCCTATGCATTCACTAGAGAGCTAGGTCAGACCATCAACACGCATCGTGACTACTGGCATAAAATCGACGAAAACAGCATGGGCATCTACGCATTGGAAATGGCGACTCGCGGCTACTATCCTGTCCACCGTGGCCAGGTAGGACTCACACTTCCGATGACTGACGAGGACGTCGACGGCTACATCGAGACCACAAAGGACATTATCCGTCTAATTTACTCCTAGCCATCAAAGGCTTGCGTATCCGTATCGGATACGCAAGCCTTTGTTATCAGCATTCAAAAAGCAAATTTCTGACTATCACTCTACAAATGTCCTTAATAGCATTTGCTCGCTGATGAACTGTAAGCCCGCTCCGGATGGTCAATATCTGCTCGCTGACCAGAAGACTAACACCGTTATTGCCAAACTCTCCTCTCTCAATTATTCCGTTAGCCTGCTGGGCGTGGACAAGGTGCGACTACTGCGATTTATTTCTCGAAGCCTGGAAATAAGAAAATTTTATTTTGAGACAAAGAGTTACGGAAAAACCAGCAGCACGAAAACTTGGAATTGAAGATACCTGCGTTATTGATGAAAGCATCCACACCACCAAATTAGTTGTCCGCCATGTCAACCTACGCTATACCCGTAACTGTTCTGGCGATGTCACCATCATGTACACGAACTTTACTGCCTGGGGCATAATTTTCTTGCGGCCCCGGTAATCTTTTCGGCATCCCTGCCACCTAACACAAACCAGGAGAAAGATTATGTTGATATTCTACGCAGAGCGGCTGAGGCCTGATCAGTGATCAGTGATCAGAACTGGGATTTAAAGGCCAATTTGAGATCCCAAATTATAAACTATCTGCAATCCGACGACGGCTCCATTGCTGCTAACCTCGGCCTGTGGATTGTAGAAGTTGCTGGGGTTGAACACGTACTGCACGCTTGGCTGGAGTGCTAGATAAGGTGTCGCCTGCCACACCATGTTGAGCTCTACTCGCGACTCTCCTTTCGACACTCCTTGGTCAACACCGGTGGCCAGAAGTCGCTGGTCATGCTGATATTGAACTTGCTTGTCTCCCAAACGTAGATAGCTCGCTTTCAAGCTGACTGAATCTTGAGGGCGCCCGAATGGGCCAACACGGGTTATACCTGCCTCCACGAAGTGTTCGAAAGGCTGCAGATCGTCAGCACTCCAAGTCCATGCGCCGAATACTTGCCACGCTTTGTCTGGGTTTCCGGCAGAAGAACCGCCTTCGCGAGATAGCGTTTGCATAAAGCGGTAAATTAAGCCGCTGCTTCCACGACGGGTCGAGCCATCCAATATGTCGGTCTGTTCGGAGGTATTGTAAAAACTATTAAGCTCGTAGTGATAGGCCAAGGGAGTCTGCGCGAAGTTTTTTTGAGCACCGATGCCTGCCAACCAAGTGATACCACTCGCGTCGCCCGGGTCCCAGTTCCACCCCTTGGTGCGTTTGATGTAATGAGTAGGGTTGGACTCGAAAGCGCCAGCATGTATGTACTGACCATTGTCGAATGAGTAACGCGAGTAACCGCCCCAGCTACCGTATGGGTAAGGTAATATTCCGGTGGTGTTTTCAATGATTGGGTCATTACAAGTAACCCAGTTTTCGCAATTTATGATGTAAAAATGCCGCTTAGGATTGCTACGACCAACGTCGATCTCAAGATGGTTATCCAACAGCATTTGTTGGTATTCAAACTTCGACAGATATCCCTTGTCGATGTCGTTACGCATAGCTGCGCCACCTAGTGCACTACCTGTGGCTCCTTGCCAAGCGTTAGCAGTCGGCTGACCTTCATTGCGCATCCACGGAAAGAATGTGTATTCAAACTGGAACGTGCCGCCTGTTAACCCCATGATTTTTGACATGTCAAAATCGGCGCCAGCGAAAACTGCACCAGCGTTGGCGAATGTATGGGGGCGAGGTCCAGTGTTAAGGTTCTCCAGCATCAGATCGATAACGATCAGGTGTGCCTTGACTGGACTACTGTCTGTGGTCGACGAATCGGCCCATGCCGAGTTCGCCATACTACCCAAAGCCAAACCAGCGGTTACACAAAATCGGCGCGCAGAAGTACCTGCGACGAGTGAGATCGCGTTCATTCATTTAATCCGAGAAAGGTTTTTGGTCGCGCAGCCAGTGCAGTTGCGCTTAAGGTAAGACCAGTCGATCAGTGTGCGATGGGCGAAAGTGGACCAGGCCCCCAGATCGACTCAAGCGTGCGACCGATTGCCAGAAGTTGGGCATCCGTTCCAGGCAATCCGTCAATCTCCATTCCTACAGGAAGTCCGGACTCTTTCCCAACACCTACCGGAATACTAAGACCAGGCATCTTCACGTTGCTGCTCGGGTCGGTATTTCGAATAATCCGACCAAATTTTTGAGGCGTTCCGGCGGCAGGGCCGGCCTTGATTGCCACCTCTGGAACCGTGGGGAACAGAAGAGCATCGAGCTTGTTCTCCTCGAATGTCTTTTTATAGAGAGCTAGCAAGGCTGGGATACCCGTCTTGATCGCTTGCGCATAAGCCGGGCCGCCAGGAATCATCTTTCCATCAGACCCAACGACATTACCAGGCACCACCATAGCCGAGAAAATACCTTGGACGTCGGGACTCGAAATTTTGGTGGCCAGGGTTTCGAATGACACTCCGGTGGATTGTGATTTCAGGTAGTCAGTCAGGGCCTTACGCGCTTCCATTATCGCAACTGGCGTTGCCACAGCTGATGCCAATTGCCCCATACCCGGCATGCTGACTGAGACGATCTCAACTCCCGAACTGCGGAGCTTCTCTACAGCGGCGTTAGCTTGTGCCGAGACTTCCGGTTCTAGATCAGCCCAGAAGAAATCTGGAATGCCCAGTCGAATATGATGGGCAGGTATTGGCTTCAGAAGAGAGGCACCGCTGAGAATCGAATCCAGCAGTATGATATCTCCGACGCTGTTGGCCATTGGGCCTGCCGTATCGCGACTGGTCGAAATAGGTGTGATGCCTACACTGCTGTATCGCCCAACCGTTGGGCGAAATCCAACACAACCATTCAACGCGCAGGGCGCACGGCTTGAGCCACCTGTGTCCGTTCCCATTGCGATCGGAATCAACCGAGCCCCCAGGGCGGCGGCACTCCCCGATGACGAACCACCGGCAATGCGAGAGTTATCAAACGCATTGCGTACACCGATCAGCCGTGGAAGATGAAAGGCAGTGTTGTAACCGGTAGCGCCAAACGAGAGCTCATGCATATTGGTCTTGCCGATCACAATGGCGCCTGCGGCCTGAAGCTTATCGATAATCGGCGCATTTACCTTCGGAAAGAAATTAACGAGAGCTGGAGTACCGGCTGTGTTCGCAAAACCAATGACCTGAATGTTGTCCTTTATCGCTATAGGGACGCCACCCAAGGGAAGGCACTGCTCACCCTTAGCGAGTCGCGCATCAGCAGCACGGGCCTCGCTCAAGGCTCTCTTTGGGTTTAAAGAAATGAAAGCGTTGAGCTCGGGATGCGCGTCAATGCGGCCCAGCCAGTAGCTGACAACCGATTGACTGGAAACCTTCTTCGCGCAGATGGCTTGTGCCGTCTGCTCAGCGCTCATCAAGTAGAAGTCTTTCGGTATGTCCGACGCCGATACGCCAGCGCTTGCTGCCATAAGGCCGATCGCTAAGCAAGAGAGTCTGGTCTTCACGGATATTCCTTGCGAATCATTCGATCCCCACTGCAGGTCTCGATTATTCATTTACGCACATGGAAATATCCGTCAAACATCCTCATTAATGAGGAGGTGTCAGTGCGCGCCCATACGCATGGCAAGCTCGGTTCGATTACCAGAGTTTGTCTTGATCATCGCGTTCTTCAAATGAGTTCGAACCGTGGTGAAACCTATGGACATTATACGGGCGATCTCTTTATCGCTTCTACCTGCCGCAACGTGCTCTACAACAGCCCGTTCTCGTGGACTCAAAGCACCCTTAGGAGGCATTTCAGCTGCAAGTGCTTTCTGAAAATAGGGTGTGAGCGCGTTAAGCAGTGAAAGCTCTCTAATTCCAAACGCAGGTTGATCGACGCTACGCCATATGCGCAAATCACCCACATCCCGACCTTGGTTGAAGAAGAAAATGTTCACTCCATGGTGCATCCAGCACGGCTTGAGGAATTCGGCGTAGAGCTCACTTTGCTCTAAGCTTCGCCGACTGATCACGTCGTCGACACAGATAGCTTGGCGCTTGGATCTCAATGCCGGTGTTAAGATATCGTTCACGTGAATTCGCTTGTCATACTCCCTAAGCATTTGCGCATCAATATTGACCGCCGCGCAACGGGTTGATCGACTCAGTCCGCTATCCCAAAGGTACGAAGCTCCAAAGTCCGACCGCAGTAACAGCGTAACATCACCAAGCACCTGCTGACGCACGTCGTCACCCGCGCCACCTGTGCGGAGTCGCCAGACGACTTGAGCGAACAAGTCAAGCTCATAACTCGTCATAGTCATTTGGTTGATTTGCATGGCATGCCTCTGTAATTAACCCGGGCGTCCGAGCAATTTCTGGGCCTGATTGAGTCGGCTGGTAATGCGAAGAGTCTCAAAAAATCGTGGTATCGGTCGTGACTTCACTAGCGTAGGGCTCTTGCACTTATCTCGCTGCGATTTTCAGCCGGTTAGGAAATGGTTCCTATAGCACTGCTGATTGACACAGTTTTCTCCCTTTTTAGGTGAGTCGAATATTCTCGCCAAACGATATGTAGCTTCGATAAGTAACGTTCTTGGCGCTGCGACTTCACTTAACGACGACGCAACATAGCCATGATCAATAGATGCCTGACCATCTCCCGCTGAGCCACTGACGTCGAACACTAACGCCAACAACCAGACAAAGGCCTACTGCACAGCCTTGCCCTCGTCAATGGAGTCTTGGCTGTCCAGACCGTCCCTGCGAAGCTGGTCCATCAGCACATGGAGCAGCTGGCCCCAGGCCTTGCTTAAGGAAATCTTGCCATTCCGCAGAACCCCGAATTGGCAATTGAAGCCAATATTCCCGCAGGTGCGCTGAACATTTTGATCGGTGGCGGCTCTAGTAGGCAGAGGTTTGGTCGAACCCCCGGGCACAGACAAGGTTTCGTTCACCGGCTCGATACCGACCGGTATCGCTATCGGCGAGAGTGCCATGGGGGCCAGACTGACCCAGACCACGCTTGAACTGGACGAAAACTCCGCACGCTTCCTGCGTGATGTCGAACTGGCCAGGGCTGTAAGCGGCATTATCGAAGCCGAATTCCTGAATCCTAGAAAAATCTGCGCTACGAGCAAGCGTTTCTCTGTCCATCGCTTCCAGCTCAATCCAATCATGGACGAACTGCCGCAATGCATGGGCAAACTGAACATCAGCTCCCCCCCTGGATGAAAGCACTGATTCAGCCCGTCACTAACCGCGCGCGTCAACTTAAACTCGGTTAGTTTTTCGCAAAGGCTTGCGCAGAAACAGCACAATGATTTGCGGCTGCAATGCACACCATGACTGGATTTCTGGCGACGCACGAGGCCATCGCGCTCCAGCCGACTGAGAACCCCGGTCATGCTTGGCACGAGAATGCAAGCATGGTGAGCAAGCTGATGGCTCTCAGGCTTCCCCTGCTGACGCAATATCCGAATGATCCGCCATTGCTGTTCCGTCTGATTGTGCTTGTTAAGTGCCGGTCGAAAAAATGCCATTGCGGCTTCGCGGGCTTGCAATAACGCCAGCATCAGGGGAAGTCTAGGGGGAGCCATATAGAAATACTGGAATAGGCGATTCGGCAGCTTAGTGTCGCCAGCCTACCGGCCCAACGCCCCGCTTGCCCATCCCTCCCTCGGTCAAGATCAATGCATTCCTGCCAAAGCACTCTGAAAAGTGCAATTAATTCACCGTAAAAGCCATTTTTACGTACCCAATCGGCGGCCATGATCATCAGCACAAAATTAATAAGACAACAGCCAATTCACCTATGCTCTGCTCAACGCAACCCCGGCTACCGCTGGTGATACTCCCTCGGAATGATCTGCGCGTAGCGCTGGAAGAACCGACAGAAGTAAGCCGGATCCTCGAACCCAAGCTGATAGCAGATTTCATTGACGGAACTGCCTGTGAACAGCAGCAGACGTTTAGCTTCCTGCATCAGACGTTCCATCATAGACCGTTTGGGCGGCAGGTCGGCGATACTCCGACACACGTCATTGAACCATGCTTCCGCCACCCCGATACCGTCAGCGTAACGCGAAAAGGGTCAATGTTGCAGGGAATGAGCTTCAATCGATTAATTGAACCGGTGGAAAAGCCGGCCTTGCTTCCAACGAGTTGGAAAACAGGCACAACAAGCTCACCATGGTCAGTCGCGTCAAACTATCCAGCGCCGCGCTACGCCCGGGACGATAACTCACCATCTCTGCGCTCAACTCCTCGAACAGATAATCAAGGTTCCGACACCAGTCATGGAGGCAGCCAGTACAGCTTCGAGGTGTTCGCCTAGATCAAAAACGTGTGCATCTCGATGGGCAGTCATCACATTCCACGCTGGGGGGTTGAGCAACACCGGAATCCCCTAAGACAACAACAATTTCAGGAGAATCATCATGGGCGAAGTCGTCCTGGCCGCGAAAATCTGCCACGTCCCCTCGATGTATTTGTCGGAGCTGCCCGGCAAACACCATGGCTGCCGCGAGGCAGCGATTGCCGGCCACAAGGAAATCGGCCGGCGTGCCCGTGAACTGGGCGCCGACACCGCCGTGGTGTTCGACGTGCATTGGCTGGTCAACAGCGCCTACCACGTCAACAGCGGCGACCACTTCAAAGGCATCTACACCAGCAACGAGCTGCCGCACTTCATCAAGAACATGGAGTACGAGTACCCCGGCTGCCCGGAACTGGGCGAGCTGATCGCGCTTGAGGCCAACGCCGCCGACGTGCGCACTCTGGCCCACAACATTCCGAGCCTGGAGCTGGAATACGGCACCCTGGTGCCGATGCGCTACATGCACATGGGCGTACCGGAGGATCAAACACTCAACGTGGTGTCGATTGCCGCCTGGTGCGCCTGGCATCGCCTGCAAGACAGCTTCACCTTCGGCGCCGCCGTACGCCGCGCCATCGAAAAGAGCGACCGCAAAGTCGTGGTGCTGGCCTCGGGGTCGCTGTCGCACCGCTTCTCGGACGACCGCAATGCCGAAGCCAATATCCACAGCTGGACGCGCGAGTTCGACAAACAGGTCGACCTGCATGTGGTGGAACTGTGGCGCCAGGGCCGCTGGAAAGAATTCTGCGCCATGCTCCCCGACTACGCCGAGCACTGCTTTGGCGAAGGCAAGATGCACGACACCGCCATGCTTTTGGGGTTGCTCGGAGGGCCGGATTACACCCAGCCCGCCGAGATCATCACCGAACCCTTCGGCAGCTCGGGCACCGGGCAGATCAACGCCATTTTCCCTGTTTGACCGCATGGCCGCCCGGCATCCCCGCGCGACCTGAAGGAGCCCACCATGCCCCACTTCATCGCTGAGTACACCGACAACATCGAACAGCAGGCGGACCTGCCCGGCCTGTTCGAAACAGTCCACGCCACCCTGGGCGACAGCGGCGTATTCCCGCAGGGCGGCATCCGCAGCCGCGGCGTGCGCCTGGACACCTGGCGCATGGCCGACGGCAGGCACGACTACGCCTTCGTGCACATGACCCTCAAGGTCAGCCATGGCCGCGACCTGGCGACACGGCAGGCCGTCGCCGAAAAACTCTTCGACGTGATCATCGCGCACTTCGCCGAGCTGCAAGCCCAACGCCTGCTGGCCTTATCGTTTGAAATGGCCGAATTGCGCGAGCAGCTCAATTTCAAGCAGAACAATGTGCACGCCTTCCTCAAGGCACAGGTGAGTTAACCCGCCCCAGCCCGTTCGTCCCATCGGCCTCTCAGACAAAAAGTATAAAACCATGAGCACAGCCAATACCGCCGACACCCTTGCAACCGTCGCCCGCGACCGCACCCACAGCACCATCACCTGGCGGCTGATGCCGCTGTTGCTGATCTGCTACCTGTTCGCCCACCTCGACCGCATCAACATCGGCTTCGCCAAGATGCAGATGAGCGCCGACCTCAACTTCAGCGACACCGTCTACGGGTTCGGCGCCGGCCTGTTCTTCATCGCCTACGCGCTGTTCGGCGTGCCAAGCAACATGGCCCTGGACCGCGTCGGCCCACGGCGATGGATCGCCACGCTGATGGTGGTGTGGGGCGCACTGTCGACCTGCATGTTCCTGGTCGAAAGCGCGACGGGCTTCTATGTGCTGCGCTTTTTGCTCGGGGTCGCCGAGGCGGGTTTCTTTCCGGGCATCCTAGTGTTCCTGAACCGCTGGTACCCGGCCGGTCGGCGCGCACAAATCACTGCCTTGTTTGCGATAGCGGTGCCAATGGCCGGGGTGATCGGCGGGCCGCTCTCGGGCGGCATCCTTGAGCATTTTCATGACCTGGGCGGCCTGCGCGGCTGGCAGTGGATGTTCGTGATTGAGGGCGCGCCGGTGATTCTGCTCGGGCTGGTGGTGCTCAAATGCCTGCCGGACAATTTCGAGAGCGTCACCTGGCTGACACCTGCGCAAAAACAACACCTGCGAGAGCAACTGCACAGCGAAGAACAGCGAAAATCCATCACCTCGTTTTCCGCAATTCTGCACAACCGCCAGGTGTGGTTGCTGGTGGCGGTGTATTTCGCGGTGATGCTGGCGGTCAACACCCTGGCATTCTGGATGCCGACGCTGATCCACGGCGCCGGGGTCGGCAGCGACGGCAAGGTCGGTCTGCTCAGTGCAGTGCCGTACCTGGCCGGGTGCTTTTTCATGATCGGCTGCGGGCGCTCGTCCGATCGGCATCGTGAACGCCGCTGGCACCTGTGCGTGCCGTTGCTGATGTCGGCGGGCGGCATTGCCATTGCCGGGCTCGCCCCTGCCAATCCAACCCTGGTGCTGGGCGGCCTGATCATCGCCGGCATGGGCGCCAGCGCGGCGCTGCCGATGTTCTGGCAACTGCCGCCGGCGTTCCTGTCCAACCACACCCAAGCTGCCGGCATTGCCTTGATCAGCTCCTTCGGCAGCATTGCTTCGTTCTTCGCGCCCTACCTGATCGGCTGGATGCGCGACACTACCCACAGCGCCAGCGTGGCCCTCTACGTCCTGGCGCTGCTCATTGCACTCGGAGGCCTGCTGGTGCTGCGCACCCAGGCAGCCATCGTCAACCCTCACTAAGAGACCCTTGTCATACTCGATCAACAGCTTATACAGCAAGCCGCCGCACGCCTCGACCGCGCAGAGCGTTCAGGCGAGAAGGTGCGTCAGTTTTCTCTGGACCGTATGCGTCCGGCCAACACACCTTCCTGACCCCGGCGCCAAAGGCGATGGTGTCCACCTGAAAATGGACACCATCACCTTTGGTATTGT
This sequence comes from Pseudomonas asgharzadehiana, assembly GCF_019139815.1. Classification (NCBI taxonomy): domain Bacteria; kingdom Pseudomonadati; phylum Pseudomonadota; class Gammaproteobacteria; order Pseudomonadales; family Pseudomonadaceae; genus Pseudomonas; species Pseudomonas asgharzadehiana. The sequence goes on along the minus strand of NZ_CP077079.1, from coordinate 2,393,008 downwards.
GGTCAGAAAGGTGTATTGGCCAGGCGCACGATCGAGCAATACCGAAGAAGGTTACCAATTAAGGCAGGGCTGCACTGCAACGGGTTTCAATCGAAACCGATGTCGATCTGTTTGCCTAGCACGGTATCCAGTTGCGCGACCAACCAATCTATTTCTTCGCGCGAAAGGATCAAAGGTGGGGACACCTGGATAAGCGGGGTACCCTCATGATCAACAGCGGCGCGACACAGCAACCCGGACTTGAACAAGGCAGGCCCGAGGCGAGTGCTGACAAACTCCTGGGAAGGCACAGCGGATGTCCAACTGCGGCTGGCCTTATCGGTGACCAGCTCGAGTGAGTAGTGATAACCATCGCCGCGCACGTCCCCCACAATAGAATGTACCTTGAGTCCTTCGAGCTTGGCACGGAAGTAGTCCTGATTGCGCCGTACATTTCCGAGTACGTCCTCGCGCTCCATGATTTCGATATTTGCAAGTGCAGCAGCGCATGCAGCCGGATGACCGCCATACGTCAGGCCATGCAGAAACATCTGGTGCGGACCGTTGAGAATGGGGTCCATAACAGCATCGCTAGTGATCATTCCCCCCAAGGGAAAATAGCCCGAGGCGATACCTTTAGCGAACGTGATGATGTCCGGCTTGATTCCGTAGCGTTTCGAGCCGAACCACTCACCAAGGCGGCCAAAGCCGCAGATCACCTCATCCGCGACCATGAGCACGGCGTACTTGTCGCACAGCGCGCGTAAACCCTCAGCATAACCGGCGGGCGGTGTCAGACTACCGCCAGCATTCTGCAGGGGCTCAATGAAAATCCCCGCAACGGTATCAGGCCCTTCCTGAATTATCAGGGATTCGATTTCATCGAGCAGAAACGCCGTAAACTGCGCTTCGCTTTCCCCTTCCGGACGCTTGTAGCGCTTGGTATTAGAAACATGTCGGACACCCGGTAGCAAAGGCTCGAAGATGTTTCGGATGTTGGTCATGCCGTTGAGTGAAAGCGCTCCATAACTGGTGCCGTGGTAGGACACTCGCCGAGCAATAAATTTGGTTTTGGCATGGTCACCCCGCGCCAGATGATACTGCCGAATCACCTTCATAGCAGACTCGTTGGACTCTGAGCCGCTTGATGTGAAAAAAACACGGTTCATCTTCGGCGGTGCCAGTGAGGCCAATTTCGCTGCCAGGCGAATGGACGGCTCGTGCGCAAAACCCCAGTTGGTGAAGTAAGGCAGTTGACTCATTTGACGTTTTACCGCTTCACCAATTTCTGCGCCGTGGCTGTAGCCAATATTCACGCAGTACAGACCGGCCAAACCGTCGAGATAGCGATTGCCGGACTCATCCCACACCCAGCACCCTTCGCCACGACTCATGATTGTAAGTGGGGTACTGTCGTAATAGGCGGCGTGAGTGAAGTGCATAAGCAAATGCTTCTTCGCCAAGGCCTGAAGCTCCTCACTTTTGCTGGAAGGAGCAGTCACATTTTCAAGGATCGTCATGGTAAAAATCTCTACGCAGATTAATTAACCGCCCCGGTAAGGGTGTCGTCATTGATGGTGTTTTCATCATCGTGCTGGTGCAATTGCGGCGTCGGCTTACGAAAGCCTTTGGTCAAACAGAACAGGTAAAGCAGCCCCCCTCCAAGCCAGACCATGCCCACCTCGAAAGTGGCGTGCGAAAGGTTGGTCCAAAGCCATAGCGTCAGGAACAGGCCGACCAACGGAACCACGCCGTATCGCACAGAGGCCTGGGGCCCTCGCAGTCCTTTGTCCCAGAGGAAGTGCTTGATGACGGCAAGATTGACGAAAGAGAACGCAGTCAACGCGCCAAAGCTGATCATTGTCGAGGCCAGGTCAAGACTGATGACCAGTGCGATCAGAGACAACAGGCTCACTAGTACAGTGGTTGAAATAGGGGTACCAAAACGCTTACTGGTCAGGCCGAAGATACGCTTGGGCAGTACGCCATTACGGCCCATGGCAAAGAGAATGCGCGCGACGCTGGCTTGTGAAGTGATCGCGCAGGCGAAACTCCCAGCGACATAAATAGCCGTGAAAAACGCGGACAGCAGTTGTCCGCCTACGTGCTGTATCACTTGAAAACTTGCCGAGTCGACATTTTCAAATGTACGCCAATCCGGAAACGCCAAGTGGCTGACATAGGCAACGGTGATGAACAGAAAGCCGCTGAACAAAGTGCACAACATGATGGCGCGCGGCAGGTTGCGCGTTGGGTTGCGGGTTTCTTCAGACAGCGTCGAAACCGCGTCAAAGCCCAAAAAGGACAGGCACAACGTGGCGGCACCGCTCAGTAAACCTTGATAGTTCATATCAGGGCTATAAAAAGGTGCAGAGAAAGAAACTGGAGGGGAGCTGGATAGTGAGACGACCGAGACTGCAATGAATACAACAATGAACAGGAACTGGACACCAATCAGAGCGAAGTTAACCTTGGCCAAGACTTTGATACCTAGAACGTTCAGCACCAATGCGGCAAAGATGCTGCCACAGATCCACATCCACATCGGCACGTCAGGGAAGTACTGGGCCATGTAAATACCGATGACTAGGTAGCAAATCATTGGGACGAAAAGGTAATCGAGCAACAATGCCCAACCGACCATGAAGCCGACTTTTCCACCGAATGCTGAACTGGCATAGGCATAGGCCGAGCCGGCATATGGCAATGAGGCGGCCATCCGTCCATAACTGTATGCGGTAAACACCATGGTTATCAGGGTAACAACGTATGCGGCGGGCAGATGCCCACCCGTAGTCTGGGTGACGAGCCCGTAAGTGGTGAAGACGGTCAGCGGCACCATATAGGCCAGACCAAACAGAACCAGTGAAGGCAAGCCAAGAACACGCGCCATGCGTCTCGGCGGCGTGGTATTGGAACTGGATGTACGCGAGCTGGGGAGCGCTGTGCCCTCTGCGGCTATTTGATTCATGCGTTTTAGTCCTGTACGTGGTTGACATCCAACGAACGGGCGGCTTCTAGGGTCGCCATTTGCACGCTTATTCTCTGGGCGACCGCGTTCGCTAAGTCAGAGCCGAAAAGGACAAAACAGGGGATAAAATCGGACAACAGGTATGGCTTGCGAAATGCGCCGGCAAGCACTCTGATTGCTAATGAACGATGCGGGCAGGACAACGCAGGCAAGCAACAAAGCTCACTTGGAAGTCGCCATTCGATAGGTAAGTAGCGACCGGGAAAGGGAGGTGATTTCGGCGCGAACGTGATCAGCCAATGGTCTGGTGGCGATACTCGCTGGGGGAAAATCCGGTCCATCGGCGAAAGGCATGACGAAAACTGGCGATGTCGCTATAGCCGAGGAATTCCGCAATTACTGCAATTTTTACTCCCTCCAGCAGCAATTCCTCAGCCCGCTTCTGACGTGCCTCGTCGAGCAATTGCTGGAAGGAAATGTCGATCGACTTCAGACGACGCCGCAGCGTCCGTTCCGTAAGGAAAAAATGCTCCGCCACGCGCCCCAATGAGCTGAATTCATTCAGGTCCCGATTGAGCAAACCGCGAATCTGCGAGATAAGGTCACTGGTGACCTTAGCCGCACCATCGCGTTCCATGTCGAGGCATTGCAGATAGAGTGCCTCGCCGCTGACGGCATTGGCCAACGCAGCAGGCTGATTCAACAGAACAGTGGGGAAATAAATCGCATTCTCGGCCGCCCCGTAACGGACTTCGCAACCAAACAGATCAGTGCAGTAGGCATGATACGAAGGGCGAGTGTGTTGAAGGGTAACGTCGAGCGGTTGTATCGGACACCCGGCGAGGTCCGCGATTATCGCCATGATCGCGGCGAGCATCATGTCTGTGCACATGGGTTCGAGCTGTTTTGCGTAGAAGTAATCATCAACAACGATCGCTGTCCAGTCACCCTCCTCTCGCATGGTGACGTTAAAGTACAGGCCCATCAGCAACGGGAAGTTGCTCAAGCACTGGATGGCATCCTTGACCGTTGCGCTGACCAACATCGTATAGCCAGGCAGGCCGAAGCAGGACACGTGTAGACGCCTTCCAATCTCAAGCCCTACCGTCGCATCGCCGCTGAGCATCAGAAGATTCTCGAACACTTTCAGCTCTTGCTCTCGGGTCAGGCTGGTGGAGGGCGAATGCAAGCGATCCGCCTGTAAATGGCAGTCGCGCAGAACGGCATCTACGCTGAGGCCACGTTGCCGGGCGAAATCGACGACCAACGCTATGGCGTGTGCCGTTACGGGTATCTGACCAGGATGTACGGACCGAAGAAACATACGCGTTTCGTTCGCCTGATCGAACAGCGCATGTTGAGCGACGACACACTGTCCCTTGAAGCTTATAACAGGGGAAGCGCTGGGTACTCGTAAATGATGCATATGTGCCCCACAAGCGAATTGCCAATTTTTTTGGCCAAATCGGTAGCAAGCTTGCCAATTGCCCGTACCGCAAACCGGAATCGGTAAGCGAAGTGAACGAATAAAGCAACTTCTGCGCCATGCACTGAACTTATGCACCAAAGCCCCGCCAGTAAACGTGAGGGGCAGATGCACCAAAAGGTGCACCGTCTCAAATCACCGCGGATCTGCAATAGTTCTCCGCACCAATGGAGCACATTGTCTCGTTTACGCTGCAATGGATGTTCAGGTCGCCCTGATCGCCCACTGTTGCAGGTGCACCACGCTGTCGCGATAGGGTTTCAGACTCAAGCTCAGCAACAGAACTGAGAACAACACCGCGATGCTGGTAACAATCATCAGTGAGTAGCGAAGTGACATATCATCGCCAAAGACGTAGTCGGTCATTACCGCTACCGCCGTTGGCCCAATGCCCAAGCCGATCAGCGTTATCACAAACAGGTAAATCGCCGATGCCTGGCCGCGCATCGAGTTGGGCATGATCTCCTGAATGGCTGCCGGCGCCACACCAAACGGCATGCTCAGAAAGAACACGGCGGGCGCGACCAGAATCGCCGCCCATTGCGCGCTCTCCATCACAGGAAAGGCCAGTACAAAAGGTAAAGCACCCAAGGCAGCATATAGACCCACACGCATATTGGCGTCGCTGCTGCCCCGCCTCGCAATCCAGTCGGCGAGCCTCCCGCCGAATACGACTCCCAAGCAACCAAATATTGCCATTATACCGCCGTATACGATCCCGACCTGACCGGCGTCCCAGCCATAGGTGCGAATGAAGAATGTCGGAACCCAGGCTGCACTGCCGTAACCGGCGAAGGCCAAGCCGGCAAAGCCGAAATTATGGCAAAGCACGGTCCGTTTGTTGGCACGCAGATACCGGCCGACCTCCAATAACGGCACTGCGATACCGGCCCCGGCGCCGTGTCTTGCAGGCTCCCTGATCGCTAACAGAAGCAGGTTGAAAAGTACCCCCGCGGCGCCAAGGGCGAGAAAAATCAGCTGCCACGGACGCACTTCACCGAGCACAGGCAGCAGTACATCACCTTGGGCAGAGACCAGCTTGATGACCAAACCACCAAACAGAAACGCAAAACCCGAGCCGAGGTATACCCCCATCGAATAAACACTGATTGCCGTAGCACGGCGCTCGGCGGGAAAGCTGTCCGCTATCAGTGAATAGGCCGCGGGTGATAAGGCTGCCTCGCCGACGCCGACGCCGATCCGGCAGATCAGGAATTGCCAGTAAAGCCTGGCCAAACCACAGGCTGCGGTGGCCGCGCTCCAGAACAATATGCCAAAGGCGATCAAGCCGCGCCTGCTCCTGGTGTCGGCCAGGCGCCCGAGAGGAATGCCGCATACAGTGTAGAAAAGCGCAAACGACAGTCCCATCAACAGACTCATCTGGGTGTCGCTGATCATCAGGTCGCGACGTATTGGGCCCACCAGCAGATTGAGGATTTGCCGGTCAACAAATGACAACACGTAGGCCATCATCAATATGGTGACCGTACCCCAGGCACGGGCTTTGGAGGGATAAATATTATTGTTATTGGGCATGGCAACTTCCTTGAAAACATTAGCTGACAAACCGCAAGGCAGAGTTTTCTTGCCTGCTTGATCTGGTCGTGATGACTACTTGTTTCCGTACACCACGTACGTTCGTGTAAGCGGCTCTCGACCAGATGCAAGCTGGATGATCACTCACCAACGATCTCAAACTCCTGAAAGCAAAATAATTATCCTCGCGCCGCGAGCTCGGTCTTTCGTATTAATTTCTTGTCAACTTTGCCAACGCTTGTCTTGGGGATATCATCGACAAACAGAAATTTTTTAGGGATGGCCCACTTATTAATGCTGCCATTGTCGACGAACTGCATCAGGTAATCTTCCAGATTCGCCTGATTAATCTGCAATGATGGTGTGCATACAACCATCGCCATTGGCCGTTCGCCCCACTGAAGATCAGGAATACCCACCACCGCAACGGACATGACGGCAGGATGCTTACTGATCAGACTCTCCAATTCCAAAGAGCTGATCCACTCGCCGCCAGTCTTGATGACATCTTTGATACGGTCCTTGATTTCCAATACACCGCGCGCATTGATAGAACCTATATCGCCGGTGTGCAGCCAGCCTCCATCCCAGAGTTCGGCACCTTTTTCCGGGTCATGCAGGTAGCCCTGGGTCAACCAGGGCGCACGTACCACCACCTCCCCCATCGACTCCCCGTCGTGCAAAACGTCCTTGCCACAGGCGTCGACGATCTTCAGGTCGACCATCGCAGCTGGTACTCCGGTTTTGATCCTGAGCGGTAGCTGCTCCTCCATTGACTGTTCAAGCTCAGAAGCGCGCAGATAAGTTGCACATAGAACCGGGCAGGTTTCGGACATACCGTAACCGCTGAACACCTGCATGCCAGTCGCTGCTGCCTGACTTGCGGTGCCAAGTGCCAGGGCACTCCCGCCCAAGAGCATTTTCCAGCGACTGAAGTCCGTCCCGGCTGCCTCAGGGCACCCCATAATCATCTGCAGTATGGTTGGCACGCAGTGGCTGAACGTAACCTTCTCTTGCCTGTAGAGGCGAACCAGCGTATTGGGTTCGTAGCGTCCCGGATAAACCTGTTTCACCCCCATCAACGTCGCCACATAGGGCACTCCCCAGGCGTGTACATGGAACATTGGGGTGATTGGCATATAGACATCGTCAGAGCGAAGCAGCGGCAACCCTTGATAGGCACTAAAAGTGCCCACCATGGACAGGGTGTGCAGCACCAGCTGACGATGGCTGAAGAACACCCCCTTCGGGTTACCGGTCGTGCCTGTTGTGTAGAACACGGTGGCAACCGAGTTCTCGTCAAAATCGGGGAAGTCATAAGTCGCAGGGGATTGCGACAGCAACTGCTCGTACTCGCCCACTACGGGCAAAGTCGTTGCCTTGGCCGTCTCGTCGCTCAGTTGGATGTAACCTTTGACAGTTGTCAGTCCGCCATGAATTTGTTCCAGCAGCGGCAGAAAATCATCATGGGCAAGGACTAAATCATCCTGCGCATGGTTCATCGTATAAAGCACCTGCTCGGCAGACAGGCGAATATTTACCGTATGCAGCACGGCGCCGATCATCGGCACCGCGAAAAAGCACTCCAGATAGCGATGACTGTCCCAATCCAGCATCGCCACGGTGTCCCCAGCCTTGACGCCTGCAGCGGTCAGCACGTTGGCCAGTTGCCGGATACGCTCATTGAGCGTGCGGTAGCTGTAACGCAGCTTGTCAGCGTAGACAATCTCCTGTTCTGTTTCATAGCGCTGCCCTGAAAGCAGCAGACTCTTGATCAGCAATGGGTATTCGTACGCGCCTGGCGAAGGGAAAATTATTTTTGTTTTAACCATGAGGACATCTCCCAGAGGGATTTCATCGAATTTCAATAAGGTCTTGTTGGCGCTGGCACCATCGCTTGAACTGATGTGGGCCAGCGCTCCGAGGGGTCAGAACTGCGCGGCGTCGAGTTCGTAAAGCGACTCACTGCCGGCCTTTACTGCCGCGCTCAATGATTGAATGCGTGGTAATAGACGAGCGAAGTAGAAGCGCGCAGTGCCGAGTTTGCTCACATAAAAATCTTCTTGTTCCTGCTTGTCCAAAGCTGCGCGCGCCATCAGCGCCCACATGTAGGCGTATGCGGTGTAACCGAATACCTGGAGGTACTCCACCGAGGCGGCGCCGATCTCATTTGGATTAGCCCTGGCCTGCACGATGACCCAGGCGGTGAGCGCATCAAGGATGTCGATGGCGGCTTGCAACGGTACGGTGAATTCGCTCAGTCTCGCATCGGCAGCGCTGATGAAATCCTTCACTTCGTTACTGAAATGTTTGTAGTAACTACCACCGCAGCCGACCACCTTGCGTCCCATCAAGTCGAGCGCCTGGATGCCATTGGTACCTTCGTATATCTGGGTGATACGGCAGTCCCGAATCAACTGCTCCTGGCCCCACTCGCGAATGAAACCATGACCACCAAAGATCTGTTGGCCATGCACCGTGGTCTCTAACCCCATATCAGTGAGGAACGCCTTTGCGACGGGGGTCAACAAGGCCACCATTTCTTCGGCACGCTCTCGCGTGGTGGCATCTTCGCTGTACTTGGCAGTGTCCAGTTGCATCGCCACGTAGCTGTAGAAAGCACGCCCCCCTTCGTTCAGAGCTTTCATCGTCAGCAACATTCGGCGAACGTCCGGGTGCACGATGATCGGATCAGCAACCTTGTCTTTGGCTTGGGGTCCCGTCGGTGCGCGACTCTGGATACGGTCCCGGGCGTATTCGACCGCGTTCTGGTATGACCGCTCGCCTAACGCAAGACCTTGAATACCGACGCCCAGGCGCTCGTAGTTCATCATGGTGAACATCGCCGCCAGTCCCTTGTTTGGTGCATCGACAATCCAGCCGGTGGCGCCGTCGAAGTTCATTACACAAGTGGCCGCGCCCTTGATGCCCATCTTGTGTTCGATCGAACCGCAGTGGGCTGCATTGCGTTCACCCAACGAGCCATCGGCGTTGACCAGGAACTTAGGCACGATAAAAAGCGAAATACCTTTGGGGCCAGCAGGGGCGTCCGGAAGCTTGGCCAGTACCAGATGTATGATGTTTTCGGTCAGGTCCTGCTCGCCACCGGTAATGAATATTTTGGTGCCGGTGACCGTGTAGCTGCCATCGGCCTGCGGTTCGGCCTTGGTACGGATAATCCCAAGATCGGTACCCGCATGCGGTTCAGTCAGGCACATTGATCCAGTCCACCGGCCCTCGTACATATTGGGCAGGTATTGGCTCTTAAGCTCTTCACTGGCGTGGTTCAAAATCGACAGGCAGGCCCCGGCAGTTAACATCGGGTATAGGGCAAACGACATGTTTGCCGAGTTGACCATTTCTTCGACATGGGCGCCGATCAATTTAGGCATGCCCATCCCGCCAAATTCCGGCGCACCGCCGACACCCACCCAGCCACCTTCTGCATAGGTTCGGTAGGCCTGGGGGAAACCTTCAGGAGTCTTCACCGCGCCGTCGCGCCATGAGCATCCCTCTTCGTCGCCGCTTCGATTGAGCGGAGCGATCACTTCACCAGTAATTTTGCCGGCCTCCTCCAAGATGGCCATAGCGGTCTCTTCATCTGCCACCTCGGCCAAGGCAGGCATTTGAGCCCACAATTTAGAGACTTCGAGCACTTCATTGAGGACAAAGCGCATATCGCGCAACGGAGCTTTGTAATCAGCCATAACAGAGTCTCTTAATATTGTTTGCATGGGTATGTAGTGGTTGATGTAGGGCCAGCTTCACTTGCGAGCTATACGCTTGCGGGTCGCGGGAACATTCCAAAGAACGGAGTGCACCGGCAACGGCAGAACGCTGGAAAGCGATCCAAGCACAATTGCACTCAATACTGCGGGCCTCTGCGACGCTGTCAGTTCAGACTGTTCAAGCCAGCTTGGCAGGTTGTTCAACCAGGCCATTACCGCGTGCACGGTCGCCGCAAGCACCGGCGAGGGTGCGTTCGCCCCAGCCTCGCGCAACAGCACCAGAAAACGATGTTCGTACTCTTGTCGCATCTTGCAAATGTGTTGCTGATGCTCCAGCGAAAGGCAGTGGAACTCACGCTCAGCGATTAGAAAGTGCATGGCGCGTCGCTCGTGCAAGCCAATATGCGCATGCACGAACGCCTTCAAGCACGCAAGAGAGCAATCCTTATCGCGGCATCGCGCTAACGCAATCAAGTCGGTGAAGAGCTCCTCGATCAACTCGAACAGCAGCTGTTCTTTGCTCTCAAAATGGCAGTAGAAGGAGCCGGGGCCCATCCCCAGTTGCTGCGCCAGTTCACGCAAGCTCACCCGAGCAAAACCTCGCTGGGCGAAAAGCTGCAAGGCGGTTTTGCGCAGTGGTTCCAATCGCGAAGAGATAGACTCCTCAGTGCCTTTATCACCCAATTGATTCATTCACCGACGTACCTCTAGACTCGCTCAAAGATCGCTGCGATGCCCTGACCACCACCGATACACATGGTCGCCAATGCATAGCGTCCCTGGATGCGATGGAGTTCGTGGACAGCTTTGGTCACGATCATCGCTCCGGTAGCACCCACTGGATGGCCGATGGAAATGCCTGACCCATTCGGGTTGACTCTGGCAGGATCAAATTCAAGCTCGCGTGCCACAACAAAGGCCTGGGAAGCGAAGGCTTCGTTGGACTCGATCACGTCAAGGTCTGCGACCGTCAAGCCGGCGCGTTTCAGAGCAAGACGAGTAGCAGGAATTGGTCCCAGCCCCATCAGCTCCGGCTCAACGCCGGAACACGCGTAGCTGACCAGACGCGCCAGCGGACGCAAGTTATCGCTCCTGACCGCCGCATCAGTTGCCAACAGCAGCGCTGCGGCGCCGTCGTTCAAGCCCGAAGCGTTGCCGGCGGTAACTGTTCCGTCCGGTTTGAACGCCGCTTTCATAGCTGCCAACTGTTCCAGCGTGACATCACCGCGCACGTGCTCATCAACCTCGAACAGTTGCATGCCTTTACGCGTTTTCACTTCAACCGGTACGATTTGCCCGACAAAGCGACCCTCAGAGATGGCGCGAGCCGCGCGTTTCTGGCTTTCCAGCGCGAGCGCATCCTGATCGGCGCGGCTGACACCATAACGCTCGGCGATGTTCTCGGCGGTAATGCCCATGTGAATGCGGTGAAAGGGGTCATGCAAAATACCCAGCATGTAGTCAATCGCCTGCATGTCGCCCAGACGCCCACCCCATCGTGCGCCAGGAAGCATGTACGGCCCACGGCTCATACTCTCGGCACCGCCGGCAATTGCAACCTCGTTTTCCCCCAACAACAGGCCCTGTGCCGCTGAAATAATCGCCTGCAGGCCGGACCCGCACAGGCGGTTGACGTTGAACGCTGGAGTCTCCTTAGGTATGCCAGCCTGGATGGCGGCAACCCGAGAAAGATAGGCGTCACGCGTATCGGTTGGGATTACAGTGCCCATCACAACATTGCCGACACGGTCCGGTGCGCAACCGCTGCGTTGCAGGGCAGCCTGCACGGCCGTCGTCGCCAATTGCGATGGCGGTATATCCTTTAGCGTGCCACCGAAGGTGCCAATTGCAGTTCGTGTGGCGCTGACGATAAACACTTCAGGTGTAGACATGGAAACCCCACTCAGTTTTTTTATTAAGTTGCACATGCTCTTCGGCCAGCTTGAAAATCAAGTCTCGTCGAGTTAGTTACTCTCTCACTCAGTTTTTGCTGGCGCTGCCGTTCGCAGACAGACTTACGATGTAATCGATGATCGCCTTGCGATCAGCATCTCCACTGATCTGCAAAGAAATACCGCGCATCCAGAGCCCAAGCTGATCGGCGTGACCGCCACTGCCGCGCACCCCCTGCACGTAGTTAACGAGCTGACGATCGAGATAGCTGGCGTCGAGAATGCGCAGGTTGGGTGCCTTAAGGTAGGCAAAGCCCTCGCCTTCTGGCCCATGGCAGCTGGCGCAAGTACCCTGGTAAATATTCCGGCCCCGTGCTGCCTGCTCGCCAACTACGACCTGCGACCGCGGCGGCTCCAGACTCGCGTAATGAGTCGCCAGGCGTTCGATTTCAGCCTCGTCGATATTGGCCACTATGGCGCGCATCTGTGCGCCGTAGGTGTCCTTGGGGTCGTAGCCGCGCGAACCGGTTTTGAAACCGCGCATCTGCTGTGCCAGGTAAACGGGATGCTGACCCGCCAGGTTCGGCACACCTAGCGCGGCATTGCCCTGCCCCTGCGCACCATGACATGCGACACAGGTCCCGAGCGTCGTCGCGTTGGGCGCCTCGGCAGCCCAGACTTTCAACGTCGCGACAAGCAGGAGCAGGCCGAAACTGATGTTTGCTTTCATGGGTTCAGGTTCCCTTGCGTTGTTGTTCTTCTTGGTGGGCGATACGCTGAAGCAACTCGTTACGAACCCCCTCAATGTCAGGTACAGCAACCTGACGCCATTCGTGCAACTCCGCGCCGGTGTAGGGTTTAAACCCGGAAGGCAGTTCGGCGGCACTAAAGGTCTCCAGCATCCAGTTAAGGACACCTGCCAGCGCGTCATCCGAAAGCCCCGAGAGGGCCGAGCCAGGCACCTGGACCAAAAAGGCGCGGCCGCCCGGCACGCTGAGGAATTTACCCAACTGGCCGGGAAATGCCGGCACCTGCCGCTGTGGGTTGCCGCTGCCATCCGGCAAATGACAACCCTGGCAATTGAGCATGTAATCGAACTGACGCTGTTCCGTGGCCAACAGCGAAGAAGAACCGATCATCATGAGACAGGCAAAAGCGGCGGCGGGAAGAGTGCGAGCCGACATCAACTTACCCCTTCACGCCGATTACCACGGACAGCGAGCAGTGATAAGGCATATCTGCATGACTGCCGGCGCACCAGTTGATGTCATTGGAGCTCTGCGGACGGTACATGGGTGAATCGCCCTGGTCGCGCTGGCATATGCAACGGCCACAGTTTTCCTTACCACAGCAATCGTTATAGGAAATCACATAGTCCTTCCCATCGGCCGGGTTATGGCATGTACCGATCCACGTAATATCCGAACGTACGGTGCCTGGCGGGCAACTGGTCGCCGACCCACCGCAGCAACCGCAAAGAAATCCATCGATCGCGCAATATCGCCAGTATTCACAACTGTTAGGGTCGCCCTCCTCTACCAAGGTGGAAGCCGACTGAGCAAAAGCACTACCGCGGTAGACCGGCAGGAGCGTCGCCGCTCCCGCGCCGATCAGTACTGTGCCCAACCCACCCAGAAAGCCGCGCCGCGAAGTACTGCGAGCCGTGGTGCGGGCAAAAATTTCGGTGGCCTCGTCAAACCATTTGATCGCCATTCTCAATGCACCTGCTTGTAAAGGGAGTGTTCAGTCCCAGTCTGGGCAGCTTGAAATGCCTGCATCGATGCAAAGCCCAGCGCCTGAGCTTCGAAGAGGCTTTCAAGATGCTCGCGGGTGTTGATCAGCCCGTGAGTGGCCACGGTGCCCGTAGCATCGATCAGCACGCCGTAGGGCAACTTGCTGATTTGGTAGGCCAAACCCACCTCCCGAGAAAGCAGATAAGGGAAACCCTCCAAACGTTGCGCCTGAATAAATGTCTGGTGAGAGGCGATGTCACCGTCACTGGCGAGAACGACTCGAAGACGTCCACGTTCGTGCTCGATAATCGACTTGATCACGGGCAACAAGGTCTTGCACACCGGGCATGTATCGGACAGGAAAAACAGCAGGGTCAATTGTCCCTGGGCATTGCCCCCGCCGATGCTGACCGAGCCACCGTTCAAGCTGGGCAACGTAAAGCTCGGCGCGATTTCACCGGCCTTGATGGTCTTGCCAAGTGATAACGCGCCCACGGGCTTGATTCGCTCGTGAAGAAGGCCGATCTGGCGCGCCAGAGCCCATACGGCCAGGGCCAGCCCCAATGTCATGAGCCAGGAAAAAATACTCGAGATAATCAGTGCATTCATCATGATGTTCACAGCGCTCGCAGGGAAACACGGTTGGAGATCAGCAGATTCGTCAGGATGTAAAGGGCTGCAACGCTTGGCAGCAGGAAGCCCAGCGTGACGGCGTCGAACCACACCAGTGGTCGATCCTGCATCGGCGCCATCAGGTTCAACACTGGCAAAAGCAACAACACATTGCGCCATACCAGCGCCCCACTCAGCGCTTGATGATTGCCGCCAAAATTGCAGCCACAGTCTTCAATGACCGCCCCACGCGCGACACTTATTGCCAGCACCACGGCATAGAGCCCAATGAGGATCGCCGCACCCAGCGCAGCCCAAGGCATCCATAAGCTCACCAGGAGTCCAGTGGCGGCTATCATTTCCAGCCAAGGGAGCAGACGCGCCAGTACCGAACGCAACCAACGAGGCAGCACCAATCCCAACGCAGTGCGGTAGTCGTCCAACACCCGAGCAAAACTTTGCCCATCCTGCAACTTGTGCAGTGCTGCCGCCCCCAGTAACAAACCGAGGCCGAGCGCGCTGGAGAGATGTACAACTGGATCCTGGAGATAAGTTGCAGTCACCACGACATCACCTCGTTCATAGCCCCTACCGGTATCTCATCGATACTACGCAAGTGCTTTCCACTGTCGGCATCATACAAATTGATACTCTGGCGCATGAGCGGCATGAGCCCAGCCTCGCCTTTGGACGTATAGATTGCGGTTATGAACTCCGCAGGCATGGGTACCATCCAGTCCAGACTGTAGAGGCGTGGTTGTTCGCCCTTACTGACGGCAATGGCAACGCTTAATTCGTTAAGCTTTATGCGAGACACTCGTTGCTGGGTTTTAGTGTCATAGACCCAAACTTCGGTACCGGGCTTCTGGTAGTTTTCCGGCTTGTCTTGATGCATCAGAACGTACAGGCGACCGCTCTTTTCGTGCAGCGCAGTACCGTGATTACCAGCCACTCCCCACCCGTCCGCCCGCTCCTGGTCGCTGACTAATGACCACCGCTGCGACTGAGCTATGCCACTGGCGCTCATCTGGAGCCCATAGGCAAAGTTTTTCTGAGACACGAAGTACCAGGTATTGCCCTTGCGAGTACCGGTGGTCAGCAAAAGATCCTGCAGTGGATCGAAGAGTGGAGCACTGCGCTCTTGCTTGATCACCTCACCTTGATCGTCAAGCTTGAGGTGCAAGAAGGCACCGTTGCCGCAGATGGAGTAAAAATCCCGTGGGCCGGCAGAATACATAGCAGCGCAGCCAGGCGTGGCGACCTCTTTCACAAACCGATTGTTTTCGAGGTCAACGATGCTGACCGATTGCGCCGGAGTGAAGTTGAACACCAAGAGGAAACGATCATCGTCCGACAGTGCACTCAGCCCCGTGGAAATCAGGGCGGTCATGCGCTTGGCTGGAATAGCGATCTCGCGTTTGGGGCTCAACGTCTTGGAGTCGTAGACGGTGACCACATCTGTGCGCTCACCGCGAACACCTCGACTGAAGTAGGTTTCCACAGCGTAGAGTTCGTCGCGCTTTCGCGAGGGCACCAGGCTGTTGAACCACATCCCGGTGCTCAGCTGCCCGAGATTGCGACCACTGTCATCAAACAGCAAGACGCGACCACTTGCCATGCTTGGAGCATTACTCCCCCAAGCCCAAAACCAGTTTTGGTCACGGTGATCGCCAAGTACTTCGACTCGAACTTCCTCCGGCTCGAATTGCGTCGCGGATGTCATTGGTGCCGGAGACGCTACTACTGGCGACGCCACGTTGATCAATGACAGACCGCACATCAGATATCGGAGTGAACGATTGAGCATAGGGTGTGATCCAGTGACTTGCGGTAATTATTCATGTACTTGCAGCTTAAGTTCGTTGACGTCGATCGGCTTGACCCGACATGACAAAACGTTTGGCAGCAGGTGTCACAAACAATTATCAAAGCTTGAAACGCCCAATATGCTGCCCAAGGTCCTTCATCTGTTTCGCCACTTCGGCCTGTTCCTGCTCTGCTGAAATAGCTAGTTGATTGATCTCCTCAGCCATCTGACCTACGGCGGCAATGTTGCGGCTCACCTCCTCAGTGACGGCACTCTGCTGTTCAACCGAAATAGCAATCTGGGAAGCCAGATCGGAAATCTCTCCCGCTGCGCCGATAATCCCTTGCAGTGCACCCTCCGCTGAATCGGCATGCGCGACACTGCCATGCAAATGCATCAAGCTACGCTCGATTGCCACCACCGCGCGGTGGGTGCCCTCCCGGATACCGTTAACGATGGTTTCGATCTCGCCACTCGATTTTTGAGTGCGCGCTGCCAATGCCCGCACCTCGTCGGCTACCACGGCAAAACCTCGCCCATGTTCTCCGGCACGAGCGGCCTCTATAGCAGCGTTTAAAGCGAGAAGATTTGTTTGCTCGGCCACGCCACGAATGAGCTGCATAATCAGGGCAATGCGAACTGAGTCCGCATCCAGTTCGCTGACGATTGCTTGCACCACTCCGACTTCCTCCAGCAACCGCCGAACTTCGCTGGATCCTTGGCGCATAATTGCTCCGCTCTCTTGGGCTGCACCGTGCGAACGCTGAGCCGCGACCGCTGCAGTTGCAGCGTTACACGCGATCTGTTCCACCGAAGAGGCCATCTGATTGATAGCTGTCACCACTTCGCCGATCTCGCTGTGCTGTCGCTCGATTTGCAAAGTGGAGGCACGCCCGAGTTCGAAACTGGTGCGAGTACGCTCCTCCACCAACTCCTGAGAATTGCGTACCTCCGACAGAAGTCCACGAAGGCCCGCCAAGAAGCCGTTTACGCTGAGCGCCAGCGCTCCAACTTCATCCCCCCCCCTGACTGGCAGACTTAACGTTAAATCACCACTACCCTTGGCCAGGCTCTCCATCAAATGACGCATATGCTTTAACGGTCGAAGGGCGTGACCACATAACCAAGCCATAAGTAGCAACCCCAACGAAGCCATCAGGATCGAGATGCCGGTTTGCTGCAAACCAGTGCGCCGCGCACTGCTGGCTAGATCGGCACGTAGCGCCTCTGCATCCGCACTAGCAACATCCTGTTTAATACGGTAGACGGCGATCCAGGGGGCCGTCCCGTCAACCAGCGGTATTGGCAGTATTAGATGAAAGTAACCGTCGGGCAGCGACTCGAGCTTCGCCTGCCCGTTGCCGGGCAACTCGCGCAGCCTATCCAGCCCAAACCAATCGGTGCTGTTTAAAGAAGTCCCAACACGCTGCGGCGCTCCACTGTACCCGGCAATGATTCCGCCCGGCGAGACTAGATAAAGCGAACCTTGACCGTCGAAAAGCTCGGAGTTGACTCGCGCTAGAAGCGCCTGAACAAAGTCGAGACGCAGATCGAATCCCACCATTCCTTTGGTCATGCCATCGACTGACACCGGTAGAGCAATGGTGCTTACAACCGCAGGCCCTTCCGTAAAATCATAGTTATAGGGTTGCAGTACACAAAGCTTGTTACTGTCTATCGCACATCGATACCAATGATTGGTTTGCTTGTCTGCCAGCAGCGCCTCATCAATGACCGCGTGGCTAACGTCGCTATGAACATTGCGCGACCAGAACGTCGCAACGCGGCCGCTGTCATTGGCGCCATCTTCAGTACGCCCGGCAAAAGCGCTGTCATTACCATCGAAAACGTCCGGTTCGAGCACCGCATACGCTGCATAGCTATAGTGGTTAGCCTGCAACGCGTTTTTCACGTCGCGATCAAGTGCAACTCGCGCTTCGGCAGCCCGCCCGTCCCTGCGCGCCTTCTCGATATGACTGCTCATCTGACGAGCCAGCAACTCTCCCTGAGCCTTTGAAGACTGGAAGGCATTGCTGATGGACGAGATCTCGACAGCAAGCGCCTGGCTCAATCGTCCTTGCACGGTCCCCAGTACGAACGGTTCGATGCGCTGGGTTACTTCATCCTGCCCCCTTAACGCCGAGCGCATCCCAAAAGACACGAGAACAATGGTAATAAGGGACAGCAACAAAGCATTGAGTAATATTAGCTTGAGTCGCAACGACAACTTACCGAACCATATCTGCATGCAGGCACTCCTTGTGATGAAACCCGATGTGATGCATCTGGGTCCTGCGCATCTCGTTATCAAAGGCATGCGTCAAGAGCGAACACGGCGTCGATGTGACTCGGATCTGCGCAGGAACGTGGATTAAATAGAAGTCGACTTTCGCCACTACGCCCAGATGTATAAAGGTGCATGCGACAATCGCCTCTCTCCAGGTTATTGCTGCACCACTCCTACAGAACCGAACAGCAGCAGACGCCCATCATCTAAGGGTGCCAGCGCAGACAGGTTAAGACGATCCTCCCTGCGCGAGGCGTTAAAGCGCTCCAGGTTGGCGTCCGATTCGGCGACCAGCCCACCGTTACCCACCAGTGTCACGCGACCATCAGACCGCTGGGCGACAGCCGTGATTGCCTCCTGGCTGCCACTGCTCAGTTCGCGCCAGCTGTCACCCAGGTTGTCGCTGACCAACACTCGGCCACTCATTCCAACAAGAAGCAATCTGCCGGATCTCAGACCGAGACCACCCCACAGCGACCCCCTGACTCCAGTATCGAGCTTCTGCCATGTAGTGCCGCGATCCATAGAGCGGTAGGCATTCCCCATCTCTGCAGCAACGAAAAGGCTGTTGTCGGGCCCCGGGAAAATATGATTGAGATGATAGTCGTCCCCCTCTTCGCCGACACTCAGACGTGTCCAGCTCTGGCCTCCGTCCTCGGTCTGGGCAGCATAACCGTAAGCGCCAACAACGATGCCGTGACGGGTATTTTCGAACCAGACCGAAAGCAGCACTGGCTGCCCCTCCATACGTTGCAGCAGGGTCCAGGTTTCGCCGCCATCATCGGTCTTCAGCAGCACGCCACCGTGGCCGACTGCCCAGCCTTGCTGGGCATCCACGAAGCTCAGAGCGGTGAGCAGTCCATCTACCGGCACGCTCTTGGCCTGACGCCAGGTGTGACCATCGTCAGACAGGATCACCACACCGTGATCGCCAAGCGCAATCATGCGCTGACCGGCCTGAGTTACAGCGAGCAACGGAGCGTTTTGTGCGTGGGCCAGCGGCATGGCTACACCCCCGCCTTCAGCGGCGGCTCCCAGCAGAATTAGCGACAACAACATCGGACGCAGAGAACGAATCACGGACATCAGATGTACTCCTATCAATGTGCAACCAGGGGAGCACGAACGGGACCCCGTCGAGGAATGAGGACATCCAGCATTACGGCGATTGCTGGCAAAAGGGTAATGGCCATGATCATGTTGATCATGAACATAAACGTCAGCAGTAGCCCCATGTCGGCTTGAAATTTCAGTGCAGAGAACGACCACGTGGCAACACCTACGGATAAGGTGATCGCAGTAAACACAGTGGCCACTCCAACCTCACGCAGAGCAAGTTGAAAGGCTTCAACGATGTTCAGGCCCTCGACAAGATGCATCTGGAGGCGGTTATAGATGTAGAACGCGTAGTCCACACCGATACCCACGGCAAGTACCATTACCGGTAAAGTCGCGACAGTAAGTCCGATATCCAGTTCCTTCATGAACCAATAGCCGAGGAAGGTCGCGAGAGTTAGCGGAAGGCAGCAGGCAACCATCGCTCGCCAGTCCCTATAGACCAGCAACACCAGAAGCAAGATGGTCAGATAGACGTAGAGCATCATTGGCAGTTCAGAGGTTTCCACCACCTCATTAGTCGCTGCCTGCACGCCGGCGTTGCCACTGGCCAACCGAACCGATACGCCCTCGAGGGTATGCTCCAGGCGGTAGAGTTCGACAGCCTGCACCACCTGCTTCAAGGTACTGGCCTTGTGATCGGCAAGGTAAAGGTTGATCGGCAACAAGGTACAATCGGCGTTATACAGTCGCAGAGATTCAGGCACCTGGCGCACCGCCTCAGCCAGAGACAGTTCGTCCACCGGCAGAGCCGCCCACTTCGGATTGCCTTCGTTCACGCCAGAAGCTGACAGCTTTGTCAACGCCGGCAAGGATTGGGCGGAAAGCACCCCCTGCACATTACCCAAGTGCCAGGTCAAACGATCCACGTAACTCATCACATCGTGTCGGTAGCATCCACCTTCGGGTGTTTCCACTGCGACGGTGAACAAGTCCAGCCCCAGTGAGAAGTGACGCACTACGCTCTCGACATCCTGGTTATAGCGCGAATCCGAATGGAGCTCGGGTGCTCCAGGCAAAACGTGACCCACATGACGTCCGTGACTCTGCCACACCGCGAGCACCATTAATGCAAGGCATATGACGCCGCCAATTGCGGCATTACGTGGCTCAGCGATTCGACCCAGCCCAACCATCACATTGTCACGCCGCTGGCGCAGGCGCTCCACCCTGGCCACGTAGGCAGCGTCGAAGCGGAAATAGCTAGCCAATACTGGCAGCATGATCAGATTGGTAATGATCTTATAGGCTACGCCTACCGACGCGGTAATCGCCAACTCGCGGATCATTGGGATCGGCACCAATACCAGAGTGGCAAAACCAACGAAGGCGGTAATCAATGCCAAGGTGCCGGGAATTAGAAGCCCCCCAAAACTTCGGCGCGCGGCTGTCATACCATCAGCACCGGCACAAACCTCCCTGGAGATAAAGTTAACCTGCTGCACCCCGTGAGATACGCCAATAGCGAACACGAGGAACGGTACCAGAATCGCAAGCGGATCAAGGCCGAAGCCAAGTAAGGTAATCGTGCCAAACTGCCAGACTACCGAAACCAAAGAGCAAAACAGCGGTAAGAACGTCAGTGCCCACGAACGTGTGTACCAATAAACGGCGAGCGCGGTGAGAACGAACGCCAGTGCAAAGAAACCTATGACACTCTTGGCGCCTGCCCCGATATCGCCCATTTGCTTGGCGAAACCAATGATTTGCACATCATAGTCGGCGTCGGCATATTTACTGCGCAGATCGTTCTCAAGACGCTGACTGAACTCCAGGTAGTTCAAACGCTTGCCTGTCTGCGGGTCTGGATCTGCAAGTTCAGCGACGATCATGGCACCCGAATGATCGTTCGCTACCAGACTACCCACAAAGCCGCCGATAAGCGTTCGTTCGCGAATACCTGAAATGGCCTTGTCGTCGAGGGTACCGACGGTGACGTCACCACCCACCACGTCTTCGGCTTTCATACCCTCCTCGGTAATCTGAACAGCTCGCGTGTTGGGTGTCCAAAGCGAAGTAACACTGCGGCGATCAACACCCGGCATGAAGAACACTGCCTGAGTCAGGTCATACAATCGGGTCAGCGCTTGCTTGTTCCAGATGTCGCCGTGCTTGGCATGCAGTACCACAATAATGCGGTTGGCACCGAAGAGCACATCCCTGTACTGGTTGAACGTCTTGATAAACGTATGCTGCTGTGGAAGTTGCTTGTCGAAACCCGCCGACATTTCCAGACGCGACGCGAACAGGCCCATGACAAGCGTAATCACCGCCAACACGGCAAGGGTCGCCAATCGATGGCGAAAGAAGAAACGCTCGAGTCCGAGCACCAGAGAAGCCAACATGGAGAGTACCTGAAGGAGTTAGTAGCCCCCTCCAATGAAGGGGGCATGGGCTCAGAACGAGTAGGAAACGTTGCCGCTGAGGAAGTCGCGATCAGCCATCAGATTGTTGCCGCCACCGCCCCAGTACTGCACCCATTGGAGGCCCCCCTTCCAGCGATCGCGGTAGTTGAACAGTAAAGAACTGGTCAGCGACTTACGACCTTCTATAAAGGGCAATGCGTTCGGCGTAGTCCCGTTAACGTCATGACTGAAGTCAAGCTGTGGCGTGACAGTTATGCCGCTCCCAAAGAGATTGGGATAATTGATGCCGATCTCCGCGATATAGCCCCAGGAAGTTTTGTCTGGAAGTGAGTAGTCCGGCAGAAAGTAGGGAGTTTCGCCAGAGGTGTCGAGATCCGGGTAGTAGGTAACTGCTGCCTCAGCCAGGATAAATCCGTCAGATGCACCAAGACTGCTGGGAATGAAACCGAGCGGATCGTTAGCGGCGAAGGTGTAGATGGCGTTAACATCAACCTGCCACTTCTTCTCTTCGACGTAACCATTATGTACACCGGTGTCGTATACGCTGTACTTGTTAAATGAGCCGGTGAAAGCCCGACCGAATGGAACCGTCGGGTCGATGCCGACACTGTCGTTGGGTCGGAATGACACTTCTCCTGCGACAGCCACCGGGCCAACCATGGTGGACATGGACAGGCCAAACAAGTCTTTATCTTCTCCATAGTTGACGAAGAAGTTATCCGTACGCAAGGCATCAGGGTTAGCTACAGCGGTGTAGCCAATGAACGGGAGCTTGTCGTGATAGCGCTCGTAGTAGAAGCCGAATTCCGTCCCGATCTCCTCCGCCGTCCAGCGCAGTGCCACACCATATTGGCCGCCATTATCAGGCTTGCGTTCGCCGCCGTAAGGGACAGCGAGCCCGTTGGCGACCAACGCTGCGTTATTCAGGCCGCTGATCAACGGCTCACCACATCGACCGGTTGGCGTGCTCGCACTACAGGTACCAGCGCCTGAAAAGCTGTCGACGTAGTCAGTGGAATAGTAAATAGGTCGTCGACCTTCACCCACCACGTCGGCACCAGAATAATAGGTTCCTACCGGATCCAGACCATAGGCGTTCCATTTGAACTGATAGTAGGCCTCCAGATTCAAGGTATCTGTAAGCCCCACGTTGAAGGATGCCATCGGAGCCGGGATGAATACTTCCTTCAATTGCGTTCCGGGTGTGTGGTATTTGGGCAAGCTGAGGGCGTTAATCTGGTTGATGCCACCGGTTATAAAGATTTCCTCCCCCCAACTGATCACCTGGTTACCCACCTTGACCTTGGAGGGCATATCGCCAAGATCGAAGCTCTTGGCCACCCACAGGTCGAGAAGATCGAGACGCTCAGTGGCATCACGTTCAGCTTCATCGTCCAGATGGGTGCGCCGAGTGTTGTCCATCTTGAAGTCCTTGGCCCACGCAACTCGGCCCAGAGCACTCCAGCCATCGCCAAATTGCAGACTCAGCTCATGAGTTCCCTTCAGCACCTCAGAAAAAACATCATGCTTGTTGTAGTTGAGATTACCGTCATCGGAATTGGTGTAGTTGATATCGGCGTTGGCGTACCCGTTGCCCTTGGTCAAGTTGTAGTACTTACCGAGCCCGGTGCTGGTACCGTTACTGCAACCACCACTATCGCCTCCTAGGAGTTTGCAGTCCGGTGACTGCATGCGAGTGGCAAATCCGTAGCTCAGGGTGGAGTCGAAGCTACCTGATATGCCCTCTTCAGAACCGAAGCGGAACGCGTGGCTCGGTTGCGCCCACATCAGCGTCGATACCGTCAAAACCCCAAGAGTCAGTGTGCTGCAGGCGTACGGAAAACCCTGCGGCACCATCGCACCGCTTTTTTTATTTTTATACATTTGGGTGAACTCCGAGAGAATTAACGCTCGCCGCGACGGCGCAGTTCGTTTGAATTGAACATCTTGTCGGTGACGCGCCCTTCCATACCGGCGGTCAAGTCAAGTACCTCGCCTTCCTGGGTGAAACCGTCTGCGATATATCGACGAGCGACAAGGTCGTAACTGACGTACTCGAAACTAGTGCAGGCCTGAATGCCCGGGTCCGCCCAAATACTGCCTTCCTGCACACGCCAGAGATTGCCCTTGGCGTCATACATATCGACATGCAGCAATGTCCAGCTGTCCTCGTCGATGAAGAACACCCGCTTGGAAAAGGAGTGTCGCTTGTCTGCCTTCACCGTCGCTTCGACTACCCATACGCGATGCATCTCGTAGCGCTGCGCGTCGCGTTTAAGGTAGTCCTGCCCAATCAGATTCTGATACTTGTTGGCCTTATCCACCAACTTGTAGGAGTTGTAAGGCACGACGATCTCTTTCTTGCCGATAAGTTTAAAGTCGTAACGATCAAGGGCTCCAGTGAACATGTTGATCTGATCGACAAAATACAGACCGTCGCCACCCGCGATCGGGTTGTCATAGGCGAAGGATGGCGCACGTCGCACGCGACGCTGACCGGGAAAATAAATCCAGGCGTCCTGTGGTTTATCGAGGTAGCCATGGACCAGATACATCTCACCCGCGCGAGACGATGGAGTCAGAATGTCGTACAGTAGTTTGGCTTCAATGTCGCCGGTGTCAGCTGGGCCTTTGACCGAAGGATCATTGTAAGGGTAATACTCATAGGCCCATTGTTTGACCTCAGACAACGCACCTGCAGTATCCCGTGCCAAGTAAGAGATCTGAGCGCGACGCCCTTTTGCCATGTAGCGAAGTTTGTAATTCCACATCACCTCGATGCCACTCTGTGGCACTGGAAACGGCACCGTAGCGCCAACTGCCTGCTCCAGGCGCCAACCGTCCGCACCGATCTTGCCCTGCCCGGAAAACTCCTTGGTACGTTGTGCGACTTCAGCTGGGATAGCACAACTGCGTCGGGTGGGGTACACATCTAGACGATAGCCGGGGTACATCTTGATCAACTCTACCTGACCGGCTGGTAGTTTCGATTGATACTGCGCCACGTTACCAGCATCAATCGAATAGAGCGGCTTGTCGGCAGCGTATGGATCGCCATGACCTGGTGACCAACCCGCAGGCGCCTTGGTAAGCCCCCCGTCCCACGCTGGAATAGTGCCATCGGCACTGCCTGCCCTCTGCGCACCAACCGGGGTAAGGTCGCCTCCGAGCTTGCCAACATCAACGGCCCCAGACGCTTGTAAACTAACGGCGCCAAGCGCAGCGCAGAACGCACCGCTCAGCAATGAGAAAGTGAGGGTTTTCATGTAGCTCTCCTGAGTTTTTTTTGTAATTGGCCAGAAGCATGGCTTTGAACTGACGGGAAACCGGTCAAGCTCTGGATGCACGAATACGAAGCGACACCGTTGTTCTGACGAAGAAACCGACAGAAATCCGTTCCGGGACATCGACACCGACACCGACACTTTTCATATCGCGTTGAATCAGGTAGCTCGTATGCCCTTAAATCACTCAATCAACAGATGCGTTTAAGTTACTGCTCACCTAGCAAGCAAAATATTCACAATTGGAGGCAGCTGCTTGCCACGCGATGACAGAGTCGTTGACATCAAGTGACAATCGATTTCATACGGTAGGAGTGAACCGAGATTTTCGGCAATGACGCAGATTGGGGAATTGGAGATTAGACGTGAGAGCTTTGGCAGCGTCGATACGTTTTCCTCTTAAACATAAACGCCGTCGCTACAACCAGCGGCGGCGCCTCAGCAAACCGATACTTGTGATTATCGGTGCTTAAATATCGCTTTCCTCTTGTCAAGAAACGCGCCCATCCCTTCTTTTTGGTCTTCTAAAGCGAAGGCAGAATGAAAAAGGCGCCGCTCGAACAACAGACCTTCCGCAAGACTGCTTTCGAATGCACGATTAACAGACTCTTTAATCATCATCGTGACAGGGAGCGAGAAGCCAGCGATAGCCTGGGCCGCGCTTAATGCTTCATCCAGAAGACGCTCAACAGGCACTACACGTGCTACAAGACCGGATTTTTCCGCTTCAAAAGCATCCATCGTCCGGGCCGTGAGACACAAATCCATGGCTTTAGCTTTGCCAAGGGCACGAGTTAACCGTTGCGTGCCCCCTGCCCCCGGTAAAATTCCAAGCCGAACTTCGGGTTGACCAAATTTTGCGTTCTCGGCAGCAATGATGATGTCGCACATCATTGCAAGCTCACACCCGCCCCCGAGGGCAAAACCCGCCACTGCGCCTATTACCGGTTTTCGAGACTTACCCACTCGTTCCCAATTACGGGAGACAAAATCAGTCTTATAGGCACGCATATAATCGAATGACTTCATCGCTTGGACGTCAGCGCCAGCCGCAAAGGCTTTATCGCTGCCTGTGAGAACGATGCAACCTATTTCCTCATCGGTCTCGAACAAGTCGATCGCATCAGAAATCCCGTCCATAACCTCATCATTCAACGCATTATGAACATCAGGCCGATTGATTTTAATCAATCCTACACGCCCATGAACCTCAACGACGACAGTGCCATGACTGTTCAATTTTTAATTCCCCGAAATGTACAGTTGGGTCATCATTCAGCGCGAGACTACGGACTGCTGATCAACCACGCGTCACACAAACCCGTGAACACGTTAATAGGCTAATCAGCTTACCGTGACCAGAAGCTCGCGCTGAATTTATGGTTAGGCGGACATCAATTAATATTGGTAAAAGCCACGGCCTGTCTTACGTCCGAGATAGCCCGCCTCTACCATTTCCACGAGAAGTGGGGCTGGGCGATATTTGGAGTCTTTGAAGGATTCGAATAGAACTTGCATCACGGCTAATTGAACATCAAGACCAATCATGTCGCACAGTGCCAGCGGGCCAATAGGATGGTTAGCACCCATTTTCATGGCCTCATCAATTTCCGACGCCGATGCAAGATTTTCGCTCAAGGCGAACACAGCTTCGTTGAGCATTGGGCAAAGCAAGCGATTTACAACAAAGCCGGCGCTATTTTTTACTTTGACCGGCGTCTTACCTACCGCCTTGGCTAATGCCTCCATCGAATCAAACGCGGATTCGCTTGTCTGAAGGCCGCGGATAACTTCAACAAGAGCCATGACAGGAACGGGATTAAAAAAGTGCAATCCCACCACTCGTTCAGGTCGCGTAGTGGCTGCAGCCAATCGGGTAATAGAGATCGATGATGTATTAGATGCCAGGATTGCTTCCGGCCGAACAATGGCGTCTAGCTGAGCCATCAGTTGCAACTTCAATTCAAGGTTTTCCGTCGCGGCCTCAATCACCACGTCGCAATCAGCCAGGTCCGAGAGATTGACACCGGTTCGAATCCTGGACAAAGCATCCGACTTCTGTTGACCGGTAATTTTTTCCTTACTGAGCAGGCGCGACAGACTTTTGTCTACGGCATCCATCGCTCGGTCAAGCGCGGCAGCCGAGATGTCAATGAGTGTGACGTTGTATCCATTGATTGCGAAAACCTGACTGATCCCGCTGCCCATGGTACCCGCGCCAAGAACACCGATTTTTTGCATATTCATATGAACTCCTCAAGACAACAATAAGTTAAAGATTTACTTCAAATATTTTTTACTGCATGCTTTGAACTCTTCAGTTCCAGCGCATCGCAGCAATTCAAATAGAACCATCTCTCTTGTAACCAGAATTACGCCCGCAGTTAGTAATCGACTTAATGCCGCCGACTTGTCGATTTCCGCTCGTGAACCAACAGCGTCGATCACCACGAAAACCTGTTTTCCAGCAGCGACGAGGTCCAATGCAGTCAGCATCACGCATGCGTGTGTTTCAATCCCGCACAGAATCCATTGTTCTTGCAAACCGAATTCTCTAGCGGTGTCCCCACCTTCTTCAACGCAAGAAAAGTACTTTTTATTTATAATCGTAGGTTTCTGCGAGCACGCCAACAGATCATCTGAAATAGGACCCAAGCCGTTGGAATAGTGCGCGGAAAATCGTACGGCGATCTCAAGATCTTCACACAACCCTAGCAACCACTGACAGTTCTGAAGGATTTTCTGGTGATCCGGTACTAGTCGCAACACCTTGGGTTGCATATCTATAACTAGCAGCGCCACTTTAGCTCTATCAATCTTCAAGGTCATTTCTCCGTTTTATTTTTCGTGCCACCGGAACCACCACGCCGCGATTGCGCCCTCGTCACCAACTTACCCACTTCAGAGCTCACAGGCAGTTCACCGCTTTCGGCATAGACCTGGCAATTCAAGTCGATTTCATCAGGCTTATAAAAATAATTAACCATCAATCCGTAAGATTGCCGAAGACCCGCTTTTGAATTATCTGCCAACCAATTTATTTGTCCTAAACTCGCACCATTGGAAAAATGAAATTTCGCCACCGGATCGACAGGCGCTCCATTTTTCTTTTCTTTTGTGAGAAAATATGAAACTTCACTTTTAAGCCAATCTTTTAATTGACTGGTCAACGCTGCGGTATTGCTTGCTGTCGAGCCAAGCTGATCGCGAATTGCTGCTGGGATATCTGCTTTGTTATTTAAAAAAAACTCACGCAAATTATTCGGCAGCTGATCCGGGAGTTCCAGTACTCTATTTAACCAACGGGAGAATCCAGGAACTGGGGATAGTGTAGAAAACGTTTTTAAATTGGAAAACTCATGCAGTAATTGCTCTACCACACGTTTGATCAAAAACTCACCCATACTCACGCCGCGCAGTCCATCCTGCGCATTGGAAATGGAATAAAAAATCGCGGTGTCGGCTAAATGTGGATCCAACGTAGGCGAATTTTCGTCAAGTAACGCTTGAACGTTTTCCGCGATACCTCGTACCAGGGCAACTTCTACAAAGATCAATGGCTCGTCAGGCATCCGAGCGTGAAAAAAGGCATAACATCTACGATCGGAATCAACCCGGTTACGCAAATCTCCCCAAGATGTAATCTCGTGGACAGCCTCATATCGGATCAATTTCTCAAGCAAAGAGGCAGGTGAATTCCAGCCGATGCTCTTAAGCTCTAGAAATCCGGAATCGAACCAGCCCGTGAACAGGCGTAACATATCCTGATCCATGCCCGCCAGGTCCCCGTTTTCCTGCACGCGGAGCAGTTCAGCCCGCATGTCCACTAATTCTTGAACGCCCTGTGGAAGAAGGTTGAACTGGCGCAAGATACGGCAGCGCGGGCTTTCCAGGCTTTTCAACAAACTACCGACGGTAGCCGACCTTGAGCGACTGTCAGAAGAATTCAAATAAGCGTCTATCGATTTACGAACACCCTTTTCATCCACATCGAATGATTCGTTCAATAAAGACATAAAACGCTTTCGATCTTCGACCGAGCAACGGCGATAGAAATCCAGTATGCGCCCTACGTTGGCGCGGGACTTGGCTTCACTTCCATTTTCAGAGGCTGTTTCGTGCAGTAAAAGTCCAAGCAACTCCCAATCAGGAGGCCCGAGCGGGTCGCACGAGGCATTGGTGATGCGTTTACCAACCAACTGCTTGAAAAGCTGAAGTATTGAACGACTTTTTCTGTGCATACTGGGAAGTTTGATAGCAGAATTCATTAACTAGCCCTCAACTCTTAAGAAAAACGCACAGATCTATTGACGAATCCGACTGAAGCGAAGCTCACCATCATTCGCAAATGCCGCGCTGCATGCTTACGTCGAGTCTAAAGTGATGAGTCATATTTATTTTGCATTGCAGGCCAGAAATTATGCAGAATACGCCAAGATTAGAGCGTCTTTGATACGCCTCATTTTCCGCCAAGAGGAATGTCAGTAATGCATCCACATTTTTTAAGCCGCTCCACACTCTCCGAAACCGCACTGACGATTTCTGGACACTTTCTAGAAGCCATGCTACGGAAAACCAAAGCGACTCACGGCGATGCGGCAGTGCTGAATATTATTCGAAAATCTAACATTCCTGATGCTTGTCTCTATCAACCAGAGTTGAGAATCAGCCGCGCTCAATTCATAGCAGCGTACAAAGAGAATGTCATTCTGTTGGACGACGAAATGCTCGGATTATGGTCCCGTCCGATCCGCAGTGGAACGTTAAAATACATGATGTTGAACTTGTTGGATGCAGCCAATATCTCCATAGCGCTCAACCGATTCACACGCTTTTGGAATTTACTGTTAGATGACTATCAGTTAATGCTTGTCCGCGACCAAACCAGGATCGGCGTCGTTCTCAAACCTCGAACGGGAGCGTGCGAAGTCAATATCCTGGGTCACGAACTAATGATAAAACTTTTTCACGGAATTATTAGCTGGTTGCTAGACACAAGCATAGACATTGAGAATATTCAGTTTGCTTTTCCAAAGCCGGATCATTCCAGCGACTACGCTTTTTTGTATCCAGGACCTGTAAATTTCGGCGCAGAATTCAGTGCAATCTGGTTTGATTCAACACTCGGCCTGCGAAGTTTTCGCCGGACTCGCGTTGAGCTTTGGGCGTTCCTACGACGCGCGCCGGAAGACTGGGCATTCAATACTGTCAACACGGGCTTGTTGAGCACTAAAGTGAGGCAATACCTGGCAACTTCGGAAATTCCATCAGGTGATGTTGAAGAGGTTTCCAATGTATTAGGGCTTTCGGTTCGCACTTTGACTCGCAGACTACATGCTGAAGGAACTACATTCAGAATTGTCCGAGACAATTTACGCCGCGACCTCGCCGTTCAATTACTCACACAATCCAGAATTTCAATAGATGGTGTTTCCGCCCTTGTAGGCTTTGAGAACACCGCTGCTTTTTGTCGTGCGTTCCGAGGCTGGATGCAAGTTAGTCCTGGCGCTTATCGAAATCGAAATATCTAATTGCCCCTCAGACAACAAGGGGTGATTGCTCAAATAAGAAGCAATCACCCCATTTACTATAGTGCGCCCATTATCGACTTTGTTTCTAAAAACTCATCTAAACCCGAGGCGCCCCACTCCCGCCCATTCCCCGATTGTTTATAACCACCAAAAGGAGCATTAATATCAATCGGCGCGCCGCATAGATGAACCATCCCCGTGCGCATGCGTTTCGCAACAGCCTTAGCACGCGCTGGACTCGATGAATGAACATAACCAGAAAGACCATATATCGAATCATTAGCGATAGAAATAGCTTCCTCTTCGCTATCATAACCAATGACGACTAACACAGGGCCAAAAATTTCCTCCCGTGCAATTCGCATTGTATTGTCCACCTGAGTAAATACGGTTGGAGATATGTAAAAGCCCGCATTGTCCTTTACTGGATTTTCGATCCCTCCGACTAAGAGCTTTGCGCCCTCATCGATACCCACCTGGATCAACTCCCGTACTAAATTGTACTGGCGCTCGTTCGCCATTGGACCCATCGTGGTTTCAGGGTCCATCGGATCACCCACTTTGATCTCCGAGCACACTGTCGTGATAATTTCCTCGACCTTCTCAAGTAGAGCATGAGGGACAAGCATTCGAGACGGAGCTGTACACGACTGACCGGAGTTAGACATCATGTGTAGAACTCCGTGTCTAACTGCTTGCTCTAAATCAGCGTCAGGCAGAATAATGTTTGCAGATTTACCGCCCAACTCTAGTGACATTCTTTTTACGGTATCTGCGCCGGCAATGGTAAGACTCGCTCCGGCTTGGGTGGATCCTGTTAATGACACCATATCGACCAGTGGATGTGATGCTAATTGTTGTCCCAGTTTTCGTCCCTCACCGTTTACCAAATTGAACACACCGGCGGGAACGCCCGCCTCCTCCATGATTTCGGCTAATATCAGAGCCGAATAGGGAGCATTCTGACTTGGCTTCAGCACCATAGTGCAGCCCACAGCCAGCGCTGGTGCGACTTTGCATACAGTCTGATTCATCGGCCAGTTCCAAGGCGTAATCAAAGAGCACACGCCTATAGGTTCTTTGGTGATGAGCGTCGACCCACGTTGAGTTTCGAAACTGAAATCTTTAAGTGCTGCCAATGCCGCTTGAAAATGCCAGAGCCCAACCGAGGCCTGGAGCGGGCGGGACAATTGATGAAAAGGCGCCCCCATCTCAATGGTAATCGCCTCGGCTAGCTCATCTGAACGCCGCTCATAAACTGCACAGATTCGCTCCAGGAGCGCTATACGAAACTCCACAGTGGTAGTGGAGTACTCAGGGAACGCGTCAAAGGCTGCCTGTATAGCTAAATCCACATCAGCCGCTGAACCAAATGAAACCGACCCAGAAACCTGGCCATCGGCAGGGTTGATAACATTGTGATACTGCTGCTGGCCCTGTGGACTAACCCACGCACCGCTGATAAAAAATCTATTACGATTTTTACTTTGCAGAAACATCTTCACTCTCCGAAGTAGTACATAGCTCAGGTAAAAGCTACCGAAACCACGACGGATAGGCTTGTCCGCGCATGACTAAAATGACGACATCATGCGCCAATCAGTGAAGGCTTCACCTGTACCTGCTGCCTGTATTGTTGAGGTGTTAGCTGCATCCACCGTCGGAACGCGCGACTGAAGGAGCTAGCCTCGGTGTAACCGAGCAAAAGTGCGATTTCGGTTATGCTATGGGTGGAGCAAGATACATAATTTTCTGCTAGAGACCGACGGACCGCTTCAACAAGATGACTAAAATCCAGATCATGATCAGCCAAACGTCGTTGCAGGGTCCGCACCCCCATATTCATGGAGGCGGCGATTTGTTCGATGCTTGGGCATCCGCTACTCAGGCTATCAGCGACGTGGCGCAAGAGGCCATTAAGTAAATCGTTAGGGCCAGTTCTCATTACCCGCCGTTGCTCCAGGAATACTTCTAACGCTTGGAACAGGCGAATATCGGCAGTTCGCACCGGCATTTCCAGCAAGCTGGTCGAAAAAAACAAGCGATTCTCGGGACGATTGAAAAGTACCGGGCAATTAAATATTTCTCTGTAGATGTTCAAATCCCCGGAGGCGCTATGCTCAAACTCTACACGAATCGGCAACAGGTCAGGACAGCCAGTAACCTCACGTATCAGGCTGAGCCCAGAAGCGATCGAAAACTCAGAATCCTGCCTGCGTTGAATTATTAGAGGATCGACAACTTGGTAACCGATACCAATAAACTTGTCGGACTTGGTGATATCTAGTCGAACTCCTTGAGTGAGCACCCCTATGAAATGACTTAAACAATGCAGGACCAGTTGCATCGTCGGCGCACTCCGGACCGCATGCCCCCAAACCCCCCACCCATGGCAGTTGGTAAGCAGGCCAACTTGAAGCCCGATATTGGGTGAGATTTCCTTCCCCAGTATTTCCCATAAAGCGACATACTGAGATAAAGGGATCTCGTACCCAGGCGAATGCAAAATTTCTCTACTGAGTCCTACGGCGGTCAAATAGGGGGAAAATAACTCGGCGTGCTGTGTGAAAAAGTTTTCGGCGTATATGGTATGGCAATGATGTAAAGTCATATATGCCTCACTCAAGCATTGATTAACTGATTGACCTGCCTGGATTGCGTCCAGGAAAATCTCAATTTTTATTGGAAGCTCAATCTTAGGGTGATAAAGCGATAGAAATTTGCTCAGTAGGCCAGCAGTTGTGCAGAACGAGCCAAACAAGCAATAGAAGCTTGGCGCTCGTCCTGGCATCGCTTAACATCATTAGAACTAGTACTCGCACGCCAATATAAAACTCACAATACATTAAGCAGCCAATAATGAATGACCTACTACCTGTAGATTTTATGCTTAGAAATATCGAACTGCCATCGAGCAGACTCTCTAAGCCAGATCAGTCTGAAGACAATTTTATCGAAATACCGGGTTCAGCCACTCCAAACCCGATCCGTCATCGTACCTATATCATGCAAGGCCTGTTTGAATCTTTAAATCGAGAAGCCCATCGTTTAGTATTGGAGGGCGCAAGACCTGCGGATGTTGATAATCTCGTGGGGATTTCGAAATTCAATATGGGAATATTGGCATCGAATGATCACTACGGAATAGATGTGTTTTTTTGGGAGCGCATAAAAAATCGCAAGCTGCAAATGAATAATCCTAATTACTTTGCACTTGGAAAAGAACTATTTATTTTAGGCAGGTATGGAAAAAAATCTGGGAGAGGGTTTTATCTGTACGAAAACTCATCAAAACAACCAGACCCAGAGCTCTCATTAATAGCAGCGATGCTTGCCCACGAAACAAACATCAACTATCGGCCTCACATTGCCGAGCAGGAAATCATGGAGCGCCTCTTGATAACTCTAATAATCGAAGGTGCAAAATTGACACAAGAACTTCCAGGCATCTCCTTTCAGGACGTTGATCTCGTATTTTCTCAAGAGTTTAATTTACCATTACAGCATAAAACCCCGATGCAAAGTGCAACACTACTAGGCTCAGAGTTTATTTTAGATAAAATAGATCACTATCAACACACGTTGGGTAATCATGGCAAACAATGGTTTGCCTGCCCACCTTTACTGAAAAAACTAATAAATTCATCGTCGGCAACTTATTGACCCGGACTTAGCCCCCGGTAGCGCTCATGAAACGAATCACCTGTACTTCGTCTGCGCGGTCAAAACCATGCGCAGCCGGCTTTAATTTCATTGCATCGATTATTTTTGATTTCATTGCGTCGCGACTATAACTGCTATCACGCAATATCCGCTTAAGATCAATTGCGTTATCCTCTCCAAGGCAAAGAATAAGCTTTCCGTCCGCCGTCACTCGAACTCTATTACACGCACCGCAAAAATTATGGCTATAGGGCGATATAAAGCCTATTCTGCCGTCATAGCCTCTTACGCTGTAATATTTTGAAGGACCTCCGGTACGTTCTACAATAGGTGCCAGATCTAAATTATCACTCAAACGCTCAAGCACTTCATCACTAGTAACTAGCGTTTTATTACGATCATGACTATTCACTACGCCCAATGGCATTTCCTCAATAAAACTAATGTCCAAACCTCGACTCAGTGCAAAAATAGCCAGGTCATACACCTCATCAAAATTTACCCCTCTTTGAATGACACTGTTAATTTTTAGCCGCTTGAAGCCTGCCCCTATCGCTGACTCGATACCCTCGAGAACCTTTTCCAACTTATCCCTTCGTGTCAGTAGAGCAAACCGTTCGCGCGAAAGTGAATCAAGACTTATGTTGAGTCTTTGTACTCCCAGGTGATGTAATTCGATTGCTTGCTCAACTAACTGCGTGCCATTCGTTGTTATTGCCAAATCTGTCAACTCTGTATGACCAGCTAATTTGCTCAGTAGCCGGTTCAAATCCTTCCTTACCAGAGGCTCGCCCCCCGTAATACGGATTTTGCGCACTCCGAGGGCGATAAACGTACTTGCCACCTCATGCAGTTCCTCAATACTCAGCAATTCATCTCGAGCGCTGAAGCGCATGTTTTCAGGCATGCAATAAATGCAGCGAAAATCACAACGGTCGGTCACTGACAGTCTGAGATAATCTATTCGTCGACCAAATGGATCGACTAACTGAACATCAGCCATATGCCTCTCTTAGTTCATTAGGTAAAACATCCTGACAAATTATCTGCGGGCGCCCATGTGACATATACACAACATCATACATTCGCCCTATTTGGGTCACCTCTTGATTTTAGCTGGGCGCTTGTCTAGAAACGCGCCTATGCCTTCGATGGCGTCAGACTCCATGGCATTACACGCCATGACTTCAGATGCGTATGCATATGCATCCTCAACGGGCATCAATTGTTGACGATAAATCATTGACTTACCATATCTAACGGCTGTCGCACTCTTTGAGGAAATGGCAGAAGTTAAAACGTCCACAGCGATATCGAGATCATCACGTTCGACTGACTCGTTGACCAACCCCCACTCCACCGCTGTTTTTGCATCGATAAATCTCCCGGTAAACAACATCTCGAAGGCTCGCTTGGCAGACACGTTGCGGGTCAGCGCAACAGAGGGCGTAGCGCAAAAAAGCCCCAAATTAATACCTGAAACCCCAAAGCGGGCCTCTATTGCGGCAACTGCCAGGTCACAGCTCGCGACCAGCTGGCAGCCTGCCGCAGTTGCAACGCCTTGCACACGAGCGACTACGGGCACAGGTAACGACTGGATTCTTAGCATTACATCGCTGCATAAACGAAATAGGTTCTGGTAAAAAACCGTATTCTGGTTTTGCTGCATCTCGCGCAAATCGTGACCTGCACAAAAGGCATTTCCTTTCGCGGCCAACACGACACAGCGAATGCTGGAGTCGGATGCGATTAAATCTAACTGTTCTTTCAGCGCACTTAGCATTTCTTCCGACAACGCGTTGAACTGTTGCGGCCTGTTAAGCCATAACGTCACAACGTCGTTTCGACGCTCGTGCAGGACTAAATCATCTACATTAAACATGGATTATCACCTTTATACCTGCGCATGCTCGAAAAAGCTTGCGCAGGATGCTTCTGTTCACTCAGGAGTAACTGCCTACCGTAATTTGAGCTTTAATGGAGTTCCCTATAAAGCATCTTTTATGTGCGCTTGCATGCATACGAGCGATGGCTTTTTCATCGGGCTGTTTCTCCCCCGAGAATACTATTTTTGGATAAAGCTCAATCAAGGTAATTTCCAGATTGCCACTGTCAGCTTTCTCAAGGTACCCGACAGGCGTGTCGCTGTAGGACTCTGGGAGAAATCCCTGTTGCTCAGCGATCGCCAGAAAAAAAAGCATATGACAACTAGCTGCAGCGGTGACCAACAGTTGTTCCGGATCCGCACATAGTGCATCGCCCTTGTATTCAATCGCAGCTGAAATGTTTAATTTCTGCTGACCTTCGAACCGACCAACGTGATTACGCGAGTAGGTGGAAGCGTCATCCGCATGGGTATTTTTTTCCCAGCTTATCTCAGCAGCATGTTCAGACATGATTTCTCCTCAATATTGTTGTTTAACAAAACATGTTTACAACACCATCACTACAACAACCAGACAACTAAACCGTCGAGACGTTGTCGATTAGTTCCTGATAATATTCCATCGCTGCTGGCGCTTCATCGCTGTAAGGCGACACATAGACCAAGCACGTATGAGCGGCACATCCCTGGCTAAATTTTGATGAAGCAATGTCCAGTGTCAGAATATTTGGATTGCCCGCGAGATCCAAACTGTTTTGCGCTGTTGTTGTTAACCAGGCACCGGTCGGGAGTACGACTACTCCCAGACTTACCGTGTCAGTAATCGTTGCACATGCCAAACAAGCACCCCGGGCATTCCAAACTTTTACTGTATCGCCGTCTAAGATATTAAGCCGCTGGGCATCTTCTTTGTTGATTTGTGCTTGTTCTCGCCCGTTGCGCTTTAACGCGAGACTGGCTTTGCCAGTTTCTAATTGACTGTGCAATCGACCCGCAGGTTGATTAGATATGAGATGCAGTTGTGACGGGGCTGCGTTACCTAGCCATTCTGCAGGTTCCAACCAGGCGGGGTGAGACAAGCAGTCATCATAATTTAATTTCGATAAAACGGGACTGTCGAGAACAATCTTGCCGCTCTCTGTTTTGAGCTGATGCGTTTCCGGCGAATTTCGAAACTCTTTCAAATATGTATGATTACTTCTTGTGGGGCATTGCGCGTAGCCTTGCTGCCAGAACGCCTCGAAATCGGGCATCTTAAAGCCATGCCGGCTCAAAGCATCCAGTCTTGTTTCATTATATATATATTTCAACCATTCGATTTCATTGCGCCCTTCGTTAAATTTTTCAGCCACTCCGAGCTTCGCCGCAATAGCGTCAAAGATATCAAAATCTGATTTAGAGTCACCTACTGTCTCGATGGCCCGATGCATAGCCAGGATATAATCAGATCGTTTACTGGCGGCAATGTCATTACGTTCGATGGACGTGTTGGCGGGAAGCAAAATGTCCGCACGCAACGCAGTCGGCGTGAACATCGGATCTTGTACAATAATCGTTTCCGGTCGCTTCCAGGCTGCGTCCAATCGGTTTAAATCTTGATGATGGTGAAATGGGTTGCCCCCAGCCCAATAGACAAGCCGCACATCTGGATAAGTTTGCTCTTTTCCCTCATAAGTGAACGCCATTCCAGGATTCAACAACATGTCGCTAATGCGTGCAACCGGAATGAAGTTAGATATCGGTCTTTTAAGCTGAGAAATGGACGGCGACTTACTGAGGTTTACCGGAGCCCCCATTCCACCAAGCGAAGCATAGCCGTAACCAACGCCTCCGCCGGGCAATCCTATTTGCCCAATCATTGCAGCAAGCGCTAAGGCTGCCCAATATGGTTGTTCACCATGATGAGCACGCTGTAAGCTCCAGCTCAGCGTCAGCATTGATCGAGTACTTACAAGCACTCTGGCCAGTTCCTGAATACGGACTAGGTCGATACCAGTGATGGAAGACGCCCAAGCTGCATTTTTATACGTGCCGTCCTTACTTCCATCTAGATAGTTAATAAACTCCTCTGACCCGCTCGTATACCGCGCCAGAAATTCTTTATCATGCAGTTCTGAATGTAAAATCTCACCTGCCAGACCCAGCATCAGAGCAGTATCTGTATTCGGGCGGATTGGCCACCACTCAGCATTGACCCACTCAGGCAAATCATCTTTCAAAGGCGATACAAGGATAACTTTTATTTTTTTTGCAACTATTTCTCTAAGATAATTTTCCAGAGAATGCTTAGCAATGCTTCCGGCTTCATTCTGCGAAGTTCTGGGTGTTAGGCCGCCTAAAACTAGAAGAGTCTGCGTGTGCTCCACAATTGTATCAAACGTACTTGCGTCCCCCGTGCAGGCGCCAGCCTCGCCGAGCACATGTTTAAGTATCGTGGGGCCGGCAGCGATAGAATAGGTATCGACGTGTCCGGTATAGCCGCCGACGAGATTTAGCATACGCTTAAGCAAGGATGGCGCATGGTGAAGTCGACCACAACTTGTCCAGCCATAAGAACCTGCAAAAATCGCTTCGTTTCCGTGATCGGAAGATACTCGCTTGATTTCCTCGGCCACCAAAGTCGTGACGTCTTCCCAGCTCATAGGTATGAACTTGTCATCACCGCGCGCGGAGCGATCACTCTTCCCTCGGTTCTTCAGCCAGCCTGCACGAACCATGGGCTGCTTGATGCGGCGATCAGAACGCGCCCATTCACGAACGGAATCAATTATCGGCGAAGGCGCTGGGTCATGCTCGAATGGCTCAATCCCGACAATTTCATTATTTTCGACGAGAATTGAATAGGCTCCCCAATGGCTGCAATGGGCGTAGCGTTCAACCTTCATGATAGGGTCTCCAATTTTTCTTCTTATACGATGGATAATCGGTGTGTCTTGGCGGACCGCTCGCTGCGGCTTCTCCCGGGATCCCTGAAGCCAGGCCGCGAACGCCCGACTGGCATGCATAAAACCATCGCAGAACCCCCGATCAATATTCACCGGGCTTGCCTAGCAAACAAAGTAATCAGTACGGGAGACTGGGGCTTGCCAACAGATGACAGAGTCGTTGTCATCTAATGCCATTCGAGAGTTGGGCATCCATTCCTGTCTGCGACAATCGATCGCACTCGATTCCCCCGACTCGACTGGGCCCCATGGTGTTTGGTGCACGCCAATGGCAAGAAGAAAGCCAGACTCAACTACATTCATTACCCTCTAGGGCAGATGCAGTATCGAGCTCACCGGCGCCTTTTCAGTGGCCGTCGAGATGGTCGTGACCTTTTGCAGTTTCGATAAAGTTGTCTTCAACAAAGACATTGGCAGCCTGGAATTAGCCACCTGGGAATTGACTGCGGTTGTGGTAGCAGTCGCTACGCAAAGGTCGACCATGTGAAGCGAGCTGTTAGTGCTGGTGCGTCGAAACAAGATGTAGCTGAGGCGATCATGGTGGCGACAGTCCCTCGCGCTGGCGGCGGCATTACGCATGGCTGGCAAGCGATAAAAAAATCGCTGAAACTAAGTAGGGGTCAAAAAGCCTCGTTGAGCCCACGTCAACCTAACGGTCGAGGCCCGCTAGGAGCGACGTCCGGCGAGGCAGCCACGACTGGCACTTGAGATCTTATGCTGGCGAGCTCTCCAAGCCGTAGCGCGATACCGAAGCTTTTCCCCAGCCACTGCCAAGCTAAATGTCACGCTTCTCGCCGTAGGGCAGAAAATTCGTAAACTGCAGTCATGGGTGGGCAATTCCTTGTTTTAGCGCTCGAGCAGCTCCACTCACCAGAAGCTCATGACATCTATCAAACGGCCTATAGATATCTATTGCGGGGGGCCGCTCGGGTACTCAAAATTACTCAGCGATCCGTCAGATGAACGAATCCAGATTTTGTTTCTTATGGAGTAGCTATTTATGCGTCCTAAATCCATACAATTCATAACCTACCCGAAAGTAAGTTTACTTGACTTGGCAGGACCTCTCGACGTGTTCATGGCAGCCAACCGCTTTTCCCGCCCCGATCACCAACCATATGCGATTTCTATTTTAGCGTTAAACCAGACCACTGAGATATGCTCGAATTTTTCAGTAAACACTGAAACTCTGCAAGCAGAAACCTCTTCACCGCATACATTAGTTATACCTGGCGGACCAGGCATACATGATTTCTGCAAAGACCCGAAGTTCGCCACGCACTTCATAAACCACACAGAAAAAGCCAAGCGGTTGATTTCTGTTTGCACTGGCATATTCGCACTAGCTTTTGCCGGAAAACTGGACGGACGGAAAGCAACTACTCACTGGTCCGCGTATGACGAATTGGAGAGACTTTTTCCATCAATAATAGTTAAGCGCGGCCCTATATTTGTTAATGATGAATATATATGGACATCTGCAGGTGTTACATCAGGAATTGACCTAGCACTATCCATCGTAGAAGAAGACCTGGGACACGCCGTTGCACTAGAGGTTGCTCGACATCTGGTAATGTTTCTCAAACGCTCGGGAGATCAGAATCAATTCAGCCCATCCTTGATCTTGCAATCGAAGAGCAGCCAGTTCTCAGATTTACACGCCTGGATTAATGAGAATCTAGGCACCGATTTAAAAGTGCCAGTGCTCGCAAATTTCATGAACATGAGTGAAAGAACATTTATACGTAAGTACTCAGAATCTATGGGGAAAACGCCAAGCAAAATGGTAGAGCTACTCCGATTAGATGCGGCCCGCGATATGCTGACAAATTCAAACAGCCCACTCAAGACCATAGCCCAACACTGCGGACTGGGTAGTGAGTCGACCCTTATTAGAAGGTTTGTGAAGAATTTTGGCATCACACCCAAAGAGCATCGCGCACGATTCAAATCGACCCAATAACATTCCACACCTACAACGCAGCGGTGCTTTTTTATACAACGTTGCCTTTCCCAAACTTAAAGTAATCTCATCTACCGCTGGAGAAGACCCAAAGGGCCTGCTCATCTGGGCCAAAATCCGTCTAAATCTGGCGGATACAATCAATATTTTGTCATTTTCTCGCAACAGTTTTTCTATAAATTATTCCCAGCTCAAAAACAATCTATTACCGCTACAAAATAGCAGTGGCTAGGATGTGGAGATCCAGAATTTAGTTCTCGTAAAAATAATTTGCCTAAGCACCTCCCGCCATGCTCTGCGTCAGAGGCTTTCATATGTAAAAACTGGCAATCAATACAATTGAGCTACAAGCACAAGTGGATGACAACCTGTACATGGAGATTTTGTCGCTACTAAAAAATATAAAATGAATTTCGCCACACTGCGTTGACTACAACCTCACACCAGCTACAAGCTCCGAAGGCTGGATTATAAAAACCGCCTGGTTTGATGCAGCCTCGATGCACAATCACTTTTCCTCTGAATCATTGCAGGCCCTTCTCACGTTATTAGTTTCGAGCTGTTCGAAACTCTGCTTTGAAGAAACATTGAGTACTGTGGGTTGAGACTGCTTTGCCACTCTGGTAGGACACGATCATAGACCCGAAATCCAAAATTCTCCCGAATTTCCACCGTATCCACGGTTCGTACCCCAACCCCGGTTCGATATGCATTCACACGCGAATCTAAGACAATCCGTAAACGGTCGGCGGGTAACGAAGCTGTCCGCACCTACCGGCAAGGTCATGACGGCGGCTTGATGGCGCTGAAACTTGGCAATCAGGCTCCCATCGTGAGGCCTTTAGTTCGAGTGGCGTCGTGTTCGGACATTAGGCGCTGTCTGTATCTGCGTCTAATATCATGCCTCGAACGCGCGATCACGAGGCTAATGGTGGGACGCCTTCATATATATTTCTGCGAGCAGCGTAGGGGAAGATCCCTTCGGTAGATTCGACTTATTGGGTCAAAGTGCTCAAAGATTGGCATAATCAATTTTTTGCAGAATCTTCATACCGTAAATCTGGGATACTTTTAGGGATCAATACCAATCATGAAAGACGCCACCATCGCGCTGCACCATGGTTTCAAGTCGGACCCGACTACCAAGGCCGTGGCAGTACCTATCTACCAAAACGTTGCCTTTGAATTCGATAATGCCCAACACGGCGCCGACCTCTTCAACCTGGACGTGCCAGGCAACATTTACACCAGAATCATGAACCCCACCAATGATGTGCTGGAACAACGTATGGCCGCCCTAGAAGGCGGCATAGCAGGTCTGGCCGTATCGGCCGGCAGCGCGGCGATCCACTATGCGATCCAAACTCTAACCCGCGCAGGTGACAATATCGTCACCACTCCACAACTCTACGGCGGCACGTACACTCTGTTTGCGCACCTGTTGCCGAGCTTTGGCGTGGATGTGCGTTTTGCCCGGGATGACTCTGCCGAGGCTATCGCCGAACTCATCGACGACAATACCAAGCTGGTGTACTGCGAAAGCATCGGCAACCCCGCTGGCAACATCATTGACCTCGAAGCTCTGGCTGATGCTGCTCATACCCGTGGCGTGCCGCTGGTGGTCGACAACACCGTAGCTACGCCAATCCTTTGCAAGCCGATTCACTTCGGGGCCGATATCGTCGTGCATTCAGTGACCAAATATGTCGGCGGGCACGGCAACTCACTAGGCGGTGTGATCATTGACAGCGGCAACTTCCCTTGGACCCAATACCCGGAAAAATTTCCCAGCCTTAACCAGCCCGAGGCGGCGTACCATGATGTGATTTATACTGAGAAGTTCGGCCCCGCCGCCTTCATCGCGCGTGCCCGCACTGTGCCATTGCGAAACACTGGCGCGGCATTGGCCCCTATGAACGCGTTCCTGTTGCTTCAAGGATTAGAAACGCTCGCGTTACGCATGGAGCGCCATACTGAAAACGCCCTGAAGATTGCGCAATTCTTGCAGAGCCATGCAGAGGTGGAATGGGTGAGCTATGCCGGTCTCTCCGACCATCCTCACTACGCATTGGCGCAAAAATACATGCAAGGTAAGCCGTCGGCGATCCTATCGTTTGGTTTGAAAGGCGGCT
Source organism: Pseudomonas asgharzadehiana (assembly GCF_019139815.1). Taxonomy (NCBI): domain Bacteria; kingdom Pseudomonadati; phylum Pseudomonadota; class Gammaproteobacteria; order Pseudomonadales; family Pseudomonadaceae; genus Pseudomonas; species Pseudomonas asgharzadehiana. The sequence goes on along the minus strand of NZ_CP077079.1, from coordinate 2,350,092 downwards.
ATGACGCAGGTGTGCGCTTTTACGATGCCCTGCAAATTTTCAAGCGGTTGGTGAATATCGGTGATGCTAAATCCCTTGCCTGCCATCCTGCTTCCACTACTCATCGGCAGATGAACAAGCAGGAACAAGCGAAGGCTGGCGTGAAGCCAGAAATGATTCGTCTGTCGGTAGGAATCGAGGCGATTGAGGACCTTATCGACGATTTGCGCCAGGCGCTGGGTTCGTCTCAAACTTGAGGCTAAAAGGTCGGCTAGGGTGATCCTAATATCCGCAGCTCATCCAGTAGGTAGCTATGTGTTCTGCGAGGCGTGGGGGGGCTGTGCGGTGCGGCCCTCTGCTTAACAACATTTGCGCCAAATTCACTGATTTGAAGTTTGCGCGAACGCCGCCAAGTACCGGATAACAGTCCGGGTACCTGGCGCCGTCGCCCGCCTCAGACATCAGCGGCATAGTAATGGTGAGCCCGCCTTCCAATATGGCGGAATTAATCAATAATTTGTCATTTTCGCGACGAAAGAATGCAGTAGATTATTCTAAATAATCATAAATTTTTATCACCATAAAATCAGAGCGCCCTCTCGATAAGAAATCAAATAAAAACCGACTCATATAAACACAAGACAAACAACTCACCCTCTTCACAACAGACCAAACATATAATTCACTATATAAACCACGCACAAAAATAATACTTCACACCCACACTATGAAACGATAGCTACGCACTAACCTCATCGATAGCCCCCATCTCATGCGGGTTCCACACCGAACAATCATACGCCAACTTGCAAAATCAGGAGCAAAACATCTCAATGGAGTGACTCTTTATGTATGCGACTCAAAGCTGCAACCTCTATGCAAAACTTTTTTATAGGCCCATTGATGCAGCCTTGCGTTGGTGCAACTTGATTACCTACGAAAAAGAAATACTCGAAGTGGCTCAGCGCTGCCCAAGCCGGCTCAAAAATAGCTTCCCGCAGTGGCCCTGCCTGCATGCAAATACGGAAAAAATTATCGATGCCATTCAACACGGGGAGCTCGCTTATGGGTGTTTCGGCGTACCAGTGGCCATTGGCACTCCCGTTAATTACGACCACATAACCGTCCGCCACACTGATCTAAGATTTTGGATGTCGCGATATTATCCTGACCAACGACCAGCGTTTCTCTTTGGGGAGGGGCCCAATCAAAAAGGAGCCATTAGTATTGAAACATACTTAGCATTACAAGGTGATCGGGATGCTTTGCAAGTGCAAATAAAAATTTTGGACGCAGCTCATCAGCAGCTGCTTAACGACCTTGAAGCCATCGGATTGGAAAGAAAGAACATACATCACTTGCTCAAGACCAATCGTAAAATCAGCGATCGCAGCGAATCCGTCTATCTCAACATTATCGGGGCGATGGTCAATCTATTTCTCGACAAGTCCCCAGCTGGAAAACCATTGTCGGTTTTCCAATCCCAAGCGGCCATCGTTGACGCGCTAACCGCTCATTATAAAAACGTACCGGGCATAACCAAGCGTACGCTGGACGAAAAATTTGCTGCTGGTAAGCGCAGCCTCATAAATCGATGAGGCTGATTGCACTGCAATCACTCCCGTTGCGGCGCAATGACTCCACGTCTTTTCCACTATTTAATACAGATCACTTCCCACTACGCGCCAATCGAAGCCAGGAGTGACCATCATGCCCAACCATCCCGCCCCCATCACTGAAGCAAATCAACCATCGGTCGAACGTCACATCATGCGGCGTGAGGAAGTGGAGCGTAAAACCGGCTTCAAGCGTGCGCATATCTACAACTTGATGAAGGAAGGTAAATTCCCTCAGGCCAAACGCATTGGACTGCGCGCCGTCGGCTGGGACTCACGAGAGATCGAACGATGGATCACTGAGCGTTTGGCGCAGCAGGCCTGATGCCATGCGTGTGGTCTCGGTGGTGTCCACTAAAGGTGGAGTAGGCAAAACCACAGTGGCTGCCAATCTCGGCGGTCTGCTGGCGGATGCTGGTCTACGCGTCCTGTTGCTCGATCTGGATATCCAACCCACTCTCTCCAGCTATTACGCTTTGAACCAGAAGGCTGACGCAGGTGCGTACGAACTCATTGCGCTCAACCAGACAGGTCCTGCGCAGATAATTTCCACGACGGTGGTTGCCGGTCTGGATCTGATCCTCTCGAACGACGACCAAGGCCGACTGAGTACTTTGCTGATGCACGCCCCTGACGGGCGATTACGGCTGCGCAATCTGCTCGACGATTTCCGCCCCCGTTATGACCTGCTTTTGATCGACACCCAAGGCGCACGCAGCGTGCTGCTGGAGATGGCCATCCTCGCCTGCGATACAGCCCTCTCTCCCATCACACCGGAAATGCTAGCCGCCCGCGAACTGCGCCGCGGCACTTTGAGGCTGTTCGGTGAACTCGAACCATTTCGCCACCTGGGTATCACACTGCCGCCGTTACGACTGCTGCTAAACCAAGTTAGTAGCATCCGAGTAGACACGCGAATGATCATCCGTGGCTTACATGACGCCTTTACTGGGGCTCCCAACATCTCAGTCCTAGACACAGTAGTTCCAGACCGAGTGGCTTATCTCAACGCCGCCTCCCTTGGTCTACCAGCCCACCGAATCGAGACTCGCCAGTCAGGTCAACGACGCTCACGTCCAGCGCTGAAAACCATGCAAGCGCTAGCCATCGAATTGTTTCCAGAATGGCGTGAACTGATTTCTAAAGTGAGCAGATACGCAGAGGTTCGATAAGGCGAATCCCGAAACCGGTATTTCTCCCCAGGCCATTTTGTTTGTTCAAACTTGAGGCCAACAGCGTTGGCGAGGAGTCTTTTAATGTTGGATCAGTTTCCCATCATCGTTCAGCCAGCCATTCGACAAGATCACCCACCAAGCGAGGAGTACTGCACCGTGGTCTTTCGCCTGCAGGGTGGGCGCTCGGCCATGGGTGGGTTTCTCGCGGAACTGTCTCGGTATTTCGAAGGTTCGGGTACAGCCGAGATCGTTAAGTTCAAGGTCGGTGACCATTTGCGCAACCGGCGCTAACTGAGGCTGTTCAAATGAAAAAGCTCAGTCCGGAGGAGATCACCGACAAACTGCACCAGGACCATTTTCCTCGGGGTCCAGAACTGGAGCGACTGTCCGATCCAGTCATCGACACCCCGATGCTAGTCACGCTGGAGCAGTTGCGGCCCTACGAACACAACCCACGCTTCATCCGCAACCCGCTGTATGACGATATAAAAGCCTCGATCCGTGAACGCGGGCTGGATCAACCGCCGCCGATTACCCGCCGCCCGGGAGAAATCTATTTCATCATCCGCAACGGCGGTAATACGCGCTTGGCAATTCTCGGCGAGTTGTGGCAGGAAACCCGCGATGAACGCTTCTTCCGTATTCATTGCCTATTCCGACCCTGGAGCAGTGAAATCACTGCCCTACTCGGCCATCTGGCTGAAAGCGATCTGCACGGCCAACTCACCTTCATTGAGCGTGCTCTGGCGGTAGCCAAACTCAAAACCATGTTCGAACCAGATGGAGCGACACTCTCGCAACGAGAGCTGGCACGACGTTTTGCCGCTGGGGGCTACCCCATTTCACAGTCGCACATCAGCCGGATGCTGGACACCCTTGAACATTTATTGCCCGCCATTCCACAAACCCTGTATGCCGGGTTGGGGAAACCAAAAATTGAACGCCTAATTGGTCTGCGTAGCCAGGCTGAAAGAACCTGGAATCGTTATTCAACCGACGCCATCGCTTTTCCCGAGTTTTGGCTCGACACCTTAGGACAATTTGATGCAGACCCAGAGTCCTTCGACATTGAGCAAATCCAGGATGAGTTGCTCGAACGCATGAGTCGCTTACTCGGACAGTCCTACCGCATGTTGGCCCTGGAGCTGGGCGATACCCACCGGGTTATCCGGGCGCCCGACGTTGTCGTCACGCCCCCGGAGAGCAACCCTCTGCCGAGCGTCAATGAGCCCGCGGCCGAGCTTCCCCCCTCCGAGCCGCATTCCAAATCAGCTGAATCCAAGACCCCGGCCGAAACAGAGCGAGAGGAGCAGCTCACGCTGCCCGAAACGAATGTCGCATCAGCAGTCAGCCCTCCGTCACGTGTCCAGCAGATCCGCGGACAGATTGAGCGCGCCGCTGCCCCCGAAACAGCACAGACCGTCGCAACCAGCCCGATCGACGACATCTGGATCATCGCACCCACACTGGATACCCCCGAACAACTGCGTTTATCCATTGCCAGCCTGGCTCGGGAAATGGCGGCCTATGCCGGACATCCTGAGAGCATCATCGACCAGACGCACGGCTTGGGCTTCGCCCTGAACATAGAGCAACTTGATCTTGCTGCGCCTCGTGCGGCCGGCGTTCACCTGATGCTCCTGGCCCTATTGCGCGCTCAAGACGACGTTAGTTGGGAGGATCGCAAGCAACTGCCCTCCGCCCTGTTCGGCCAGTTGCTACTGGGGGTCTACCAACTCCCACTGATAGATCGTCCGACTATGGACGTAGGACTGGAGCGACTGCCCGACGATCTGTTAATCAAACTGTATCGCCTCATTCGCTTAGCCCGGCGCCTGATCGACTTAACGCTTACCCATGAAGACGATTCACCAAGGGAGCTGCCATGAACCTGTCCTTCAATGTGCTCAACCAGGCCATGCTGACCCAGGTCCTTCACGAGTTGCGTCTGGGTAATCTGCAACGCTGCAAAGCACTCGGACTGGGTGAAGACGACATCTACCTGTTGCAATCCTTACCGCCCACCACACTGTCACGTCTGGCCCATGCCACCGTCCCCTGGGTTGAGGTCAAGATTGATTCGCCGGTGCTGCATCGGTTGATCGACCAGGCCGAACGCGACGAACAGAACGAGCGGCTGATCAACAGAGCGCTCAAGCTCGGTGCCAGCAGTACCATCATGTATCAGTGCTTCGGCTTGGCGCATTCGGAAACCGCCCTGCGCCGACGTCTGCTCAAGATAGAAACCCGTAAGGGCCGCCCCCAGAACTTGAGCGAAGCGCAGGAACATGCGCTCTGGCAGCGTTGGTGCCAACTACGCGCTGAGGACGGTGTTGAGGATCAGCTCGACGCCATGATGATGTTGGCAGAAGAGCAACAGATCAGCTTGACCATCGTTTGGCAGCAGATCGACCATTACAGCAACGGAACATGAACACTGCCCCGTCCGGTCGCTGGCAACGTGTTCTGCAGCAATGCACCCAACAACTAAGTGAACGTTGGCCCGCACGCCCCACCACTGAACCTCCTTCCAACCAGGCCCTGCAGGCGGGCTTTTTGTTCAGTGGCCAATCTCACGAAGTCGTGCCGCGTCGCTTGCTGCTGGATAGTCGGCTAACGCCATTGGAACGGAATGCCTGGCAGGTGTTTCGACTCATGCTACACGGTCAGGGCGTCGTCACACCGCGCTATGAAGATCTGCAGCCTTATCTGTCGAGCGTGCCCTACGGTGCGTCAGCCTCCCGCGAGACCATCGCTCGCGTCTTGACGATGCTCAGGTTGACGCGCTGGCTTAGCTTGGTGAGTCGTGGCCGCGATCAGTTCAGCGGACGCCTGCAAGGTTCTCTGTACGTCCTGCACGATGAGCCGTTGACACCCGCCGAAGCCATGGAGCTGGATCAGGATTATCTGGAGCTGGTCGGACATGCCCTCACCCATGCAACCAAGGCTGTGCGAATTGTCGCTCAGCATGTTTTGGAAGAAATTCGTCAGGACACTGATATCGATTTGGGTCGACTCCCCACCCGGCTCGACAGTTTGAGCGAGCATTGGACACAACAAGGATTGGATAAGGCGCCCGATGAAGCGTTACACGATTCCGAACGGGGTGGCGATCACCGCGTTCGGAATCATGCGGGACCTCGTTCGGATTCCGAACCGGGTCTGAACGCCCATGTTTCCGGCACCGTTCGGAATCCGAATGCCGCCTGTACTGTATTAAAAGAAAGTATATGTACTGTACCGCGCGCGACCCCAGCAGTGGATAACCTGCACTGGCCTGATCCGTTGCACCTGAGTCTGAGCGAGCGGCAGGCCGTCACCGTGACGCTGAACAAGCTAAAACCAGCAGATCGGCAGGCGGTGCTCAACGAAGCGGGCGCACGCTGTGCGGCAGGACGCGTCCGCAAACCGGCGGCGTATCTGATGGGCCTGATCCAGCGGGCGCTGAAAGGCGATTTCCACCCTTGGGCAGGTAAGGCTGAATCGTTACCCATGACAGAGCCGCCACCCGCTCCCCCGCGCCAACTTAGGAAAAAGGGCGAACCCGCCTCTGCCCTCGCCCAAGCGTGCCTGGATGAACTACGCCAGCTACGTAGCAAACGCCCTGGACGTCAGTAGATTTGATGCCACTGGCATCATTGTCGAGCGTGTCGGGAATTCGCCGTTTCGAACCAAACCGAACAGACCGCATTCAGCTTTTTGGCTGTCCTTGACCTTCATCTGTCGCAACGTTCCCGTCCAAGCCTATGCGAGGACGACACCGTGGCCGATCACTATCAGCTCAACCTGGGCTCATTGCGCAGCAGCATCACCCTGACACTGCATACCCACCACGCCGCCCGAATCTGGCAAGGTCGAACCGCACGCGAAGGCGTCCACTCGATTATGGGTATGGCCGGCTACATCAGCGTCACTAACCTGATCAAACAGGCCGCAGCGCAGGACGACCCCTATGCCGATTGGGCGATCGTGCAGCTCGAAGAAAAATTGATGCAGGCCAAGGCTGGGATGCTGGAACTGACCCAGCAGTTGGACCGGATCAGACAAGAGCTGCCGACGCAGATCGACATGGGCGACAACCTCAACATCCATCCCGTCACCTTGCCGTTGTACATCGGCAGCCAACTGGGCTTCCTCGCCGTCTACCTGCTGACTGACTACGACACCTTGGTGCGCCATACCCTGTTGGCCCATCACACCGCTTTGATCGGGCGACGGGACATGGAAGCTTGGATCGACGACGGTGCCCATTTGCTGCGTAGCCTGTTCGGCCAGGCCCAGCGTTATCGGCATGCTGGCGTCACCCGTGATGACATGGCGGCGAACAACGCTCGTGCTCTGGCGGCCATGGAGAAGTTTGGATTACCCCCTATAGACATCCTAGAGGGGCATCGCCGCTCCCAGTTCGCGCCACCCATCATTCGTCATGGCTCTGTGGCAGTGGATGACGCTGACGCGCTGGTGGAGGAAGCGTTAGAGCCATCTGCGACAGTCGATGAGCCGGAGGATGAAGTATGAAGCCTCTAATCCCAATTCAACCAATGCCCCTCGAAACACTCACACCGGATGCCTATCGACAGCTCGAACACGCTGCCTCCCTAAAAGGCCTTTTAAAACCTTTTAAGGGTAAGGGGGAGCTGGAGTACCTGGCGCAGGTGGCGAGGGAAACCGAGGCGCAGTTACGTCGCCTGATGGAGGCGGTGGCGCAGCAGGCCGGACAACCGCCTTACTCGTTGCTGGATATTCGATTGGTGCTGCAGAACACCAGTGCGGGCAGCACCTTTTTGCGATGGCGCACCCGCGACTTCGCCCGTATGGGCGTTGCGGTCTGGGAACGCCAGGTCTCCAACAAGGGCTTGCCGCAGGCCGTACGCGAGGAATTGCACCGTTTCGAATGCAAGCGCATTGCACTGAACTTGCAGATGAGCGTGGTGCATTCGCTCTACCGTCAGGCTTCAACCTGTGCAATCAAAATGGCGAGCGCCGAACGGCTGCTGCGCCAGTTCACACCAGCAGCGGAGATATCACAATGAGTACCTTTTTCGTCGGCGAAGGCAACATCGGTAGTGCTCCAGAGTTCCAGGAGTTCCCGTCAGGCAATGACGAGCCACGGCGCTTGCTGCGCCTGAATGTGTACTTCGACAACCCCGTGCTACGCGATGGCAGCTATGAGGATCGAGGCGGCTATTGGGCGCCGGTCGAGCTCTGGCACCACGAGGCTGAACACTGGAGCACGCTGTACCAGAAAGGCATGCGCGTGTTGGTAGAGGGCCGCACCGTGCGCGATGAGTGGGAGGACAGTGAAGACAATGCGCGGGTGACCTTCAAGATCGAGGCGCGTCGTGTCGGCATCCTGCCTCATCGCGTGCAGAACGTGCTCATGCGAGAGCGCTCCAGTGAATCAACCTCATCTGCGGCTCACGTCGGGCAGGCTCCAGACCAGGCAAGCTCGCCTGCGTCGAAGTCCAAAAAACGCAGAGGGCAGCCACCATCGGCATGATGGGCTTGAGGCATAAAAATTGCGCCTTTACGCGAAGTTCCTGGTCTGTCATTACTCGTTGCTCGTGAAGCACTGTCATCCACGCGACTACTAGGTAGCAGCCTCGCCCACAAGACCGCCCTCACCGACTAATATGAGGAACCTGCCATTCAGGTTTCTCATAGCTCGCCACTGCTGTTGCCAACGAGGCTGTTCCGAACTCAACCCGGAGCAGTTCTATGCGTCTCTTTCTCTGCGAGAAACCTTCCCAAGGTCGTGACATTGCCAAGGTTCTCGGAGCCAGCCGACGTGGCGATGGTTGCTTGATCGGACCCGAGACAACCGTCACCTGGTGTATCGGTCACCTGCTGGAAACGGCCCCACCTGAAGCCTATGGCGATCAGTACAAAACCTGGTCGTTGGATCATCTACCGATCATTCCCGCGCAGTGGAGGGTTGAGGTCAAACCCAAGACTGTCGCGCAGTTCAAAATCATCAAACACCTGCTCAGCGAAGCTACCACCGTCGTCATCGCCACCGACGCCGATCGCGAAGGTGAAATGATTGCCCGCGAGTTACTGGAGCTCTGCAACTACCGTGGTTCTGTTGAGCGCCTCTGGTTATCCGCACTCAACGAGGCGTCGATTCGCAAAGCACTGTCGTCGCTGAAGTCTAGTCAGGAGACCTTCCCGCTCTATCACTCAGCCCTCGCCCGCAGCCGCGCCGATTGGCTGATTGGTATGAACCTCAGTCGTTTGTTTACCCTCTTAGGACGGCGGGCGGGCTATGACGGCGTGCTGTCGGTTGGACGCGTCCAAACACCCACTTTGCGCTTGGTGGTTGAACGAGACCGCGCGATTGCCAGCTTTGTCTCTGTGCCGTACTGGGTGGTGGATGTGCACCTGTCTTCAACGGGGCAACCCTTCATCGCGTCGTGGATACCGCCAAGCTCAGGACGTGACGAAGCCGGTCGCTGCCTGCAGCAGGCGCTCGCCAGTCAAGCCGTCCAAGCGCTTTCTGGCAGCAAGACCTCCACCGTAGTCTCGCTGCAGATTGAGCATTTGCGCGAAGCGCCACCCCTGCCCTTGGACCTGAGCACACTGCAAGAAGTCTGTTCACGCAAGTTGGGACTCGGCGCTCAGGAAACGCTGAACATCGCCCAAGCCTTGTATGAAACCCACAAAGCCACCAGCTATCCGCGCAGCGATTGCCGTTATTTGCCAGAGAGCATGTTCAACGAGGTCGCCGCGGTATTCGATGCCTTGCTCAAAATGGATCCCGCGTTACGCCCAGCGCTCGGAAGCATCGATCGATCATTGCGCTCACGAGTATGGAACGATGCCAAGGTCACCGCGCACCACGCCATCATCCCCACCACCGAGCCGGCGAATCTTGCGCGGATGTCCGAACAAGAGCGCCAAGTCTACGAATTGATTCGTAGCCACTACCTAGCGCAATTTCTGCCGCATCACGAGTTTGATCGAACCGAGGTCGAATTGGAGTGCGGCGCCGAGCGTTTGACTGCTGTTGGCAAACAAATCCTCGTCCATGGCTGGAAAGGCTTACTCTCCGACAACGCCGAAGACGATGAACCCAGTCAAAAGTCCCAGGTGTTGCCCGCCTTACAACAGGGGATGCAGTGCGCAGTGGACGACGTCGACCTCAAGTCCATGCGCACCGCTGCGCCCAAACCGCTCACCGAGGGCGATCTGATCAAGGCGATGAAAAACGTGGCCAAGCTGGTCAACGACCCGCGCCTGAAACAGAAACTTCGGGATACCACAGGTATCGGCACCGAAGCCACGCGAGCCGGCATTATCAAGGGGTTGATTGATCGCGGTTATTTGTTGAAAAAAAAACGTGCATTAACGGCCTCCGCAGCGGCCCATACCCTAATCGAAGCGGTACCCGCAGCAGTCGCGGATCCGGGTATGACAGCGATCTGGGAGCAAGCTCTGGATGAAATCGAAGCGGGACGTCTGACCTTGGATGCATTCGTTGCCAAGCAGGCGCACTGGATTACGCAGTTGATCTCAAACTGCGGAGCACTCACCTTTTCAGTACCGGTCGAAGCCGGGCCTGTCTGCCCCATTTGCAACGCCTCAATGCTTAGGCGGAAGGGAAAATCAGGACCATTCTGGTCATGTTCCCACTACCCGGACTGCAAAGGCACTGTGCCGATCAGTAAAGGTATACGTCGTCCATGAGGCACCATTGGCGCTCACATGCACCTCGGGAGTGTTGTCAGTGCATCATCAACGGCGCTTGATCCTTCTCCAAGTCGTCTAGCGGTTGTCCGATTTCACGGGCCAAGGCGATGCCTGTCGCGATCCATATCTGCCCCAGTTCATTGAACGCTTTCAGGTGAGCAGGATCTTCGTTTAGCCAATGAACGAGGCTCTCGAGATGTTCAGGGCTATCAGGGCAGTCATGGATCTTGATGAACAGCTCCAGTGTTCGATCCCAGATCAGGTCCATGACGTTCTCGCGCGGCTCATCCATGCTCAACCTTACCTCCCTTTGGCCCTATCAGACCGCTCAGTCTCGCTGGTCACTTCGGCCTCTGATTCCTGGAGGAATAGATGTCACGTCGCGACAAACAGCTATTTCAGTCAATATAACAACCTTCTAAGTCGATACTCAACCGATAAGGATGTTCATGTCAATGGGTCTTTGCTCAACCATTCGGGTTGAATTGGAGAACTCATCACTTGGCACATAAACATCCAACCCAAGCCCAAATCGGGCGCATGATCGCGAAGCACCGAACCCAGCGTAATCTGACCCAAGAAGAGGTGGCTGAACGCCTGGGGATCGGCAGCGAAGCCATTTCGCGCCTTGAGCGGGGTGTGGTGGAGCTTTCCGTGGTCAAGCTGATGCAGTTAGCAGATATTTTCGACTGCCGGATGGATGAACTGCTGACGGAGTCGAGCAATCGTCCCAATGACCAGGGCCAGATGATCGCGGGTCTGCTCCGCGGACTGACAGAAAGCGACCGTGCCTTTATCCTGGCTACCGTCGAACAATTGGCTGCTCATCTTGCCAATAAATAAGCTCATTCACTCGTAGTCGATCTCGAGGCATTGAAGGTTGCCCTCAGCCTTGACGTCATCCTTCTCTCTCTGCTGTAGTGCCTTCGGATCATCGCCAACGGCGACCCAAGACCGATGCGCTCCGGGTAGCTCGGTCGAACTCGTAGAGTTCGGGGCCTTCTCTATCAATGGGATTTCATTCCTGTTTGTGCTTGACCTGATCAATATGGCGGATGACCGCTGTTGCCTCTGCCAGGCAACAGCGGTCATCCGCCATGGCGATCATATTCAGCCCCGGAGCCCACCGGGGAAACACTGGGCACCCTTTGTGCGCGGATGCGTGCCAGCATGTTCCGACCCAGGCCACGACAAGGGTCGGTTGGCGAATCATGGCGCAGTTAAATCAAGTTTTGTGAGGCGCTTGTCGACTACGTCAGACCGCCTAAGGTGGCTTTTCTGTTCCTCGCCTGGCACCCCGCCAGGCCCACTCTTCACTTTCTTCACTCCAGTAACTGCCACTGTATTCCGGCCATAAAAAATCAGCTTGCGGCGTCTTGACGCTCCCCTGTGACAGGCTTATACAAAGGGCGTAGTTCGCTGTCGTTGACAGCCCAGCCCAGGTAGCTTGAACCTTCAAGGCTACGCCACGTTTGTGGTGGTTTACCCAAGTGCGATCAGCATTCGGAGGCTCGCACGTTTACCGCTTCCGCGGTGATGAATGCCCACTACCCTAGGTCCGCAGACCTGCTGCGGATTTCTCCTCGGCTGCACCGCTATCCTTCAGGCGCATCGATCTGATGGTCATCGGCTTGCCGGTGGCGTGTCTTTCATCGCTCGCCTTCACCTTACCCACCCTGACGGGGCTCACTTCCCCGTCAGGGGCTGTGCGTCGCCGTTTTCCCTTGAAACAGGAGAACCACCATGGCCCACGCCAACCAATCCCAAGAAGCGAGCACTTACTTCAATCTGCACACCGTCGGTATCGGCTACCTAAACCGTGTCCGCGAAGTACAAGTCCGTCGCGGCCAGCCATTCATGGCCTGCGATATCGCGGCTCTGCACGGCGCCACCGATGCAGTCGAGTACACCCGCTTCGACTGCAAGGTCGCTGGCGGCGAAGCTGAACGCTTGATTCGTCTCTATATGGACGCCGTCAAAGCCGAGAAAAAGGTCTTGCTATCGTTCCGTATCGGCGATCTGTGGATCGACCCATTTCTCTATGAGAAAGGCAATAAACAAGGCCAACCGGGCGCCAGTCTGAAAGGTCGTCTGCTGTTCATCGACTGGATCAAGGTCAATGGCACGTTCGAGTACAAAGCACCTGCCAGGCAGGAGGCAACAGCACCTGCTGAGCAAGCGCCAAACAGTGAGCCATCCCCAACGTCGGCTGATGCCGAAGCTGAGGATACCGACAACCCAACAGAGACCAGGATCAAACCTGAATCTGCACCCACTCCCCGCACGGCCCGCCGTGTCGCTACACGTGCTGTTCAGTCCGCCTGAACGATTCAGGATGTTTTACATCAAGGCGCTCAATCGAGCGCCTTTTCTTCAACCAGCACAGGAAAACCCACATGGAATCCTTCTGGCTTTGCGACGACTGCCTGTCCGCTACGGCTTACGAGGACTACAGCATGTTATCGCTCTTCTACACGACAGATGAGATCGAGAAACGCATCGCCGGTCTTCCTCATGGGCTGGTTCGGCTAATACCCATCAGTGCCGACTTCGACCCCGAAACTGGCCGTGGAATAAGAACCTTCTCCCCATTGCGCTGCAACGGTTGTGACTCACACCTGCACGGACAACGCCACCGATTCACTCGGCTGTAAACAGCGCGTCATCGGGCAATGCCCGTGACTCTATATCCACCTCGGGGACACCACTCCCCTCGGGGTGTACCCCCGGATTGTTCCCTTCGGAGGTACCTCATGAACACCCAGCTCACCCTGATTGAAGCCTCGGATGTCGAGGCTGATCGCATCGCCCAGGAAAACCAGCTGATCGACGAAGCGCTGCACATTCTGGATCGTCGGCTGTTCACCCGCGGCCCCAGCCTGACGTCACCTGACGCCGTGGCGTCATATCTAAAACTGTATGTTGCACCCCAAGAGCATGAGGTTTTCGGTGTGATTTTTTTCGATGCTCGCCATCGCGTTCTGGCGTTCGAAATCCTCTTTCACGGAAGCATCGATGGCGCCAGCGTTTACCCCCGCCAAGTCGTCAAGCGCTCCCTAGCGCATAACGCAGCAGCCGCCATTTTTGTTCATAACCACCCCTCGGGATGTACGGAACCCAGCCAGGCAGATCGCGTCTTGACCGCACGGTTGAAGGAGGCCTTGGCGTTGATCGAGGTTCACGTACTGGATCACTTCATCGTGGGTGAAGGTCGCCCACTTTCTCTTGCCGAATACGGTTGGCTTTAACCCTTACAGGCGCCTTCGGGCGCCTTGTTCATTTCATCCTGGAGAATACTCATGAACTCCGCTACCCAAACCCCAGCCATGCTGGGGGCCTCAAAACCATTTGTTCGCGGCTATGACAATCTATCTATCGAACGGCTGCTACTGATCACCTACGCAAACGACTGCCCTCCCTGCTTTCGCTCCATACACGACTCACAAGTTCATCTACCCGACGATGCGCTGGAACTGTTCCCCTGCCTTTTCAACGATGATTTCGCCTTGATCAGCGAAGGCCAATTCATTCCGGATGAGCTGGATGAATGCTGTCCGTCCACCGGGCTGGTGCGCCAAGTGGTTTACTCCGTGACTGGCGAGATGCTCAGCGAGCGACATCACGTCGGCGACTTGTACTCCCTGGAAGAAGCCCAAGCCATGGTCCATCGCTTGAAGTTCGAAACGGGACACTACAGTCGAGCCTGGGAGATCAGTACCGCACACCTCACTGAAGAGGCGTTGCGCTACTTGGAACGCCGGGCTAGCAATTTCAACTCCGGACCAACCGGTCTGCTGTTTGAACCCTTCGCCCTGACAGACGGCAATGGCCTCGGGTGTAAGCTGATCGGCACGCCCTGGACCGACGAAAATCTGATGAAGATTGAGGGCGGTCTTTACACATCGCTGAGGCAGGAGCAGCTCGACGCTGGCACACCGGAAGCCCTGGTCAACGTACTGTATCTGGCGGCATTGGCGGATGTGAGGTTGTTGATTTTCGACCCCGACGCTGCCGTCTTGGATGGGCTCGCCATTTATGACGAAATAGCAACGCGTTCAACTTAAACACGACCCGTCTTGAATCAACTTACTCACTGAATCGTTCCTTCACCTCATGTCAGGTTCTGCACTGAATCTGACATGAGGTTTTTTCCATGGAGCGTTTTTTCACGCCTGTCTGCCTGCTGGGTTTATTGAGCGCCTGCACGGCGCAGATCCCCACCCCATTGCCGACTAGTCCAGAGAATGCCGGTGGTTCCAATCGGGCCCAGCTTTCGAGGAGTACAGCCGAAGAGAGTCACCCGACAGAGCTCCGCTATGGCCGCTATACGCTGGTCAGCACCGAGCCCACGGCAGAGCAACGTAATCTTCTCGCTCAAATCGTTGACGTGAGCATTCCGTCGAACCTGAATCCTTCGGTACAGGAAGCGATGCACTACGTGCTGCAGCGCTCAGGTTATTCGCTCTGCCCTGCTGCCGAACCAGTAAAAATACTGTTTACCCGGCCTCTGCCCGCCGCCCATTACCGGCTCGGCCCGATCTCACTACGCAACGCGCTACAAGTGCTGGCTGGCCCCGCCTGGCAACTCACAAGCGATGAGGTCAGCCGTTCGGTCTGCTTCGAACGGCAAAAAAATGATGCTGCCGTCGTGCGGGTCGCACCCAGCGCGGCCCATCAGCCGGAGGCACGCCCATGAAAGCCTCGACGTTTCAAACCCTCATTGTCGGCTCACTTTGTCTGGCGGTCTCCGGGCTGAGTGGTGGCTTGTATAACCAGTATCAACGCGTGACCGAGCTGGAAAATACGAACGCCCAACGCCTACAGACCCTAAATGCCCTGCAACGTGATTCAAGCACCCTCTTGAACGCACAGGAGAAGCTGCAGTACGCACTGAAAGACCTGAAGCAGATGGTCGATTCCGGTGAGCAACAGGTCAATACCCTCGATCCGATGTTGGATCAATGGGCGCAGGAGATACAGGAACTGCGCGATGGTCTGGCAGCCCGTGCTACCGAAGCCGACATGATCGCGCTACGTGCACGACTTGAGCACGTCGAGCAGCAACTCCTGGACCTCAAAAGCCAGCCACCACTCCCACCACCGACGCCTTCCTCGGCCAAGCCGAAAAAAACCGCTCAGCCCAAGCCTGCCCCGCTCCTGCCGCCATTTTCAGTGTTGAGCGTCGAGTACCGCGGTGGCGAGCGCTTTCTGGCGGTAGCTCCTCCTGATAGTCGCTCGCTCAAGGATATCCAGTTGCTGCACAACGGCGAACAGCTCGGCACATGGCAGCTGAAGGTGCTGGAGCAGAGCGCGGCCGTCTTCGCGGTGACCGCTCAGCCAGACCAGACCGTGCACCTCCCTTGAGAAGCGATCATGAACAGAGCTCCGCTGAGCCCCATCGTCTGTTTCATTTCATTGCTGAGCACGGGCGCTGCGCTGGGCAACCCCGTCACGACACCGTCACGGACCCAGGACACGCAGTCTGCTCCGCTGGAGCGTTCGCACTCTGAACAGGCGGCAAGCTGGGGTCTGACGGAGCAGGAGTGGACACGCTTCGAACAGATCCAAGCCGGCCCGCGTGGTTACTGGAGCCCGAATCTCGATCCGCTGACTGCACTCGGCGTCGAAGCAGAGAACGACCAAGAGCGTCAGCGCTATGCCGATTTGCAGGTAGCGCTGGAAGCCAAACGTGCCGAGCGCGAGTTGGCTTACCAAAACGCCTACACCGCAGCTTGGGCCAAGCTGTTTCCTGGACTGTTGCCGATTCAGGGTATGGCATCCCCGCCCGCTGCTAGCTCACCGGTAGAGCCGCGCCGTGCTCTGTTTGTCGAAGACCATTGCCCTGCGTGCACCGCTGAAGCGCAGCGTCTGCAAAGCAGTGATACAGCGTTCGATATCTACCTGGTGGGCAGCCAAGGTGAGGATGAACATGTCCGTGGCTGGGCGCGGCAAGCAGGCATTGATGCGAGCAAGGTCCAACACCGGCAAATCACCCTGAACCATGATCGCGGGCACTGGTTCAGCCTGGGAGCCCCGAGACCGTTACCCGTCACATTTCAGCAGGTGAACGGACAATGGCAACGTCTCGATTGATTGCTATTGCGCTCCTGCTGACGGTGCACGCCGTCCGGGCAGACGAACTTCCGCCTCCGGCTTATCAACTGGCGGCGCATGACGCCAACGTCCCTTCCACGGTGTTGTTCGCGATTGCCCTGCAGGAGAGTGGTGCCCGTCTCCGTGGTCGGCTGCGGCCCTGGCCCTGGACGCTGAATATTGCCGGTAGCCCTTACCGTTTCGCCAATCGTCAGACCGCCTGTCACGCCTTGCTTCAGGCGCTTGCCCGGTATGACGCCAAGCGGGTCGATGCCGGGCTTGGGCAAATCAACCTGGGTTATCACGGACAGCATTTTTCCAGTCCCTGCGAAGCCCTCGAACCCTACCGCAATCTGGCCGTAACTGCCGCGCTGCTGCAAGAGCATCACGCCGTCACCGGTGATTGGGTGTCAGCTGCTGGCCGATATCACCGCCCGGCAGGAGGAACGCTGGCCGCGCGTTACCGCGCCGGCTTTGCCCGACAACTCGAACGATTGCAGGTTTCCTCTAAAGAGGGCACACCACCATGAAACGAATTCCCAGTGCGTATAACTTCGCCATGCTCTTGGCAGCGTTCGCCCAGCCGGGACTGTCGTTTGCAGAAGTTCAGCCTGGCGGTTTCACCCGCCCCCAGTTTGAAGCTTCCAGGCCGCCAATAAACAACAAGACCCAGCCTGCTCGGGCCATACATGCAGACCTATCTGCATTTGCCGATGAAACCTGGATACTGCCCGTGCGCAGCTCTCACTTGAGCCCAGGCCAAATCACAACTCGCACCCTGGACATGCCGGGCTTGCAGCCATTTTTCCTTGTCGGGGAGGATCCCCAATCGTTGGCTTGGCTGCATCAGCGTGCGACTGAACTGCAAGAAATGGGGGCGGCCGGCCTCGCCGTCGTAGTGACCGATACTCAAGCCCTGGCCCGGATTCGAGCAGCCGCGCCGGGCATCACCATCCTGCCGGTCAACGGCAACGACATCGCCTCTCGCCTGAAAATTGAGCACTACCCTGTCTTAATCACAGCCACCTCACTGGAACAGTGAGTCTGGGTCATGGCCGAGCATGCGATGGAGTCCAAACTCCGGCCCGCAGTCGAGCTGTATACCGTGGCGATCTGCGTCGCCGCGGCGGTGTTATGCGTGTATTCGCCCTGGGCCGTGGCGCTATCGCCCGAGATCGGTCTGATTGCGGCCCTGGCCTATGCCCTGTTCGGTTTGATCCGCCTCCGACAAGCCTGGGAGGTGTTGCGCTATCGGCGCAATATCCGCCGGCTGCCTCGCTACGAGCTGACCAGCCGGCAGATTCCGGTGAGCCGCAAACGTCTGTTCATGGGCCGAGGCTTTCGCTGGACCCGCCTGCACACCCAGCGCTTGGTCGAGGCCCAGGATCCGGCCGTCGCTCACTACGTCGACCAACCGACCCGTTACCGCCTGGCACGTGGACTCGAACGTCGCCTGGAACATGCACCGTTTCCGCTCTCGACACTGGCCCGGGTCACGGCCTGGGACAGCGCCTTTAATCCGTTGCGCCCTTTACCTCCAGTCGGTGGCTCACCGTTGTTGCATGGGGTTGAGCCGGACGAAACGGAAGTCAGTCTGCCGCTGGGTGAACGAGTCGGACATACCCTCGTGCTGGGCACGACCCGTGTCGG
The DNA here is from genome assembly GCF_019139815.1 of Pseudomonas asgharzadehiana. Lineage (NCBI taxonomy): Bacteria > Pseudomonadati > Pseudomonadota > Gammaproteobacteria > Pseudomonadales > Pseudomonadaceae > Pseudomonas > Pseudomonas asgharzadehiana. The sequence continues at coordinate 2,331,890 of NZ_CP077079.1, read as the reverse complement.
CAAGACGCGGCTCGCCGAGGTGTACATCACCCAGGACATCCATCGCGTCGAACATGAGGTGGTCATTGTCTTCGATCCGAAGGGCGATGCCGACCTGCTCAAGCGCATGTACGTCGAAGCCAAACGCGCCGGTCGGGAGAAAGAGTTTTATGTGTTCCATCTGGGTTGGCCGGAGATCTCCGCCCGCTACAACGCCGTGGGACGTTTCGGACGCATTTCGGAAGTGGCATCGCGTATCGCCGGGCAGCTCAGTGGTGAAGGTAACTCGGCGGCGTTTCGCGAGTTCGCCTGGCGTTTCGTCAACATCATCGCCCGCGCCCTGATCGAGTTGGGCCGACGTCCGGACTACCTGCAAATCCAGCGACATGTGGTCAACATCGACGCGCTGTTCATAGAATACGCCCAGCAGTTTTTCGCCAAGACCGACCCAAAAGCGTGGGAAGTGATTGTCCAGCTTGAAGGCAAGCTGACCGAAAAGAATATTCCCCGGCATATGATAGGACGCGAGAAGCGTGTGGTGGCCATCGAGCAGTATCTGGCGGTGAAGCGGGTATTTGATCCGGTAATGGACGGACTGCGTTCGGCGGTACGATACGACCGTACTTACTTCGACAAAATCGTTGCCTCGCTACTACCGCTGCTGGAGAAACTTACCACCGGCAAGACCGCCCAGTTACTGGCCCCCAACTACACCGATCTGGACGATCCACGGCCAATCTTCGACTGGATGCAGATCATCCGAAAACGCGGCATCGTCTATGTCGGCCTTGATGCACTGACCGACGCCGAGGTGGCCGCCGCGGTGGGCAATTCCATGTTTGCCGACTTGGTGTCGGTCGCGGGACATATCTACAAACATGGAATTGACCATGGCCTGCCGCAATCGAGCAGCAGTAATGACAAGCTACCGATCAACCTACACGCCGATGAGTTCAACGAGTTGATGGGCGAGGAGTTCATACCACTGATCAACAAGGGCGGTGGCGCTGGCATCCAGGTAACCGCCTACACCCAGACCCTCAGCGATATCGAAGCACGTATCGGCAACCGCGCCAAGGCCGGCCAGGTGATCGGCAATTTCAATACCGTGCAGATACTACGCGTGCGTGAAACCGCTACCGCGGAGTTACTCACCAAGCAGTTGCCTATGGTGAATGTACTTACGAAAACGCTGGTGTCCGGTGCCACCGACACCTCCGATCCCGACGCCAACACAGACTTCACTTCGTCTTCGCAGGATCGCGTCAGCAGCACTAGCGTGCCGTTGATCGAGCCCGCTCACATCGTCAGCTTGCCCAAGGGGCAAATGTTCTCCTTCCAGGCCGGTGGGCTGCTCTGGAAAGTCCGCATGCCTTTGCCTAAGCCCTCCAACGATGATGCCATGCCTAAGGACCTTCAGGAGCTTACCCAGCGGATGCGGGCCACCTATAACGAACAGGCGGGCCAATGGTGGAGCGCGAGCGGTGGCGGCCCAACAACCAACTTCGATCTGGATCAGGTGCGGTAGCCCGCCCCGTTACAGGTTTTGATTCAGCAAACACGTATTCGGCAGGCGCCGTGGCAGCATCAACTTAACGGTGCGCAATGGAGTAAAGGATGGCGACTTCCGTACAGAACACGCCGCCACAACCGATCCAGCGCCCGGGATTGATCGTCTCGGTTATTGGCTTGGTCTTACGCATTATCGGTTTGCTGATCGCCTCGTTGCTGTTCTCGATACTCATCGAGTGGGCCGGTCTGCTGCTGTTCTGGGGTAATCAAGGCTGGCGACACAGTCAGGCGATGCTGAGCAGCGAACTGGGCTGGCTCAGTGAGCACTTCACATCCTCACTGATTATCCAACAGCCTGGACAGACGATTGTCCAGTGGCTGGATTTCCTCCAGCAGTGGTTACTGGTCAAGACCGGTTTTACGGATTTCGCCCAGCAGGCGCGGGCGTCGAGCCAGGACAACGGTTTCTGGAGCGGGCTCAATCAGCTGTATGTGAGCATCGAGGATTTTGTACTGGCGGCGGTGTATGTCACTTTCACTTTCGTGGTGCGCCTGACCATTCTGGTCTTGGCGACCCCCTTGCTTCTGCTGGCCATGTTCACCGGCATTATCGATGGTTTGATGCGCCGCGACCTGCGTAAATTCGGCGCTGGGCGCGAAAGCAGCTTTGTCTATCATCGGGCCAAGCGAGCGGTCATCCCACTGCTGATCGTGCCCTGGATCCTTTACCTGTCCCTACCCTTTTCGCTCAACCCAATGGCGGTACTTCTGCCTTGCGCCGTGATGCTCGGGGTCGCCATGGCCATCACGACGGCGACATTCAAAAAATATCTCTGAGTGCGACACGAATGCTTATCTGCGGAAGTGTTCAAGAGGCCAGCTCATGAGAGGCCCAAGCTCCCGGTCGTAAGGAGCCGCCAGTCCCGCGTTAGTGGACAACCCTCACAGGTGTTTGGCTTCGAGAGGAGTTTGATCATGGCATTGGTTGGTAGACGAGATGGACGCAATTTTGGCTATGGCCGACAACTGAGTTATGCCGGACCGCAAGCCTTGCTCGATCTTTTTGGCGGCGGGCATTACGCCACGGTCAAGGCGCACAGTGATCGCTGGCGGGCGTTTGTCCGCTGGTGTCGTTCGGAGGATGGGCCGGGGTTTAACGAAGCGCGACAGATAGATCGGCAGACCTTGCTGGACTACGCAGGGCATCTGCGCCAACAAGTTGAACAAGGCGCCATCGGCATCGCCACCGCGCAAAACCGGTTGTCCAGCGTGAACCGGACTATGGCGGCTCTTCGCGGCGATCAGTCTGTGGCGGTGCCAAGCCCGAGTAAGGCCTTGGGAATACGGCGTACCAGTGTTCGTCGCTCGACGCCGCAAGGCCAAGACCATGAGCAGGTGAAGCGGATCGTCGACGTGCTCTGCGAACACCAAATGCCGCGCGCGGCGGCCATCGTTCAGTTGGCGCGAGCCATCGGCATGCGCTTGCGCGAGGCCATTTTGGCCGACCTACCGCGCCTAAAACATGAGACCGAACACTACGGCAAAATCAACATCCGAGATGGCATCCAAGGTGGCCGCTCACGTGCGTCGGCGCTTCGTTGGATTACGGTAAATGATTCTATACGTGACGCGCTGAAATTTGCCGCACAGGTTTCACCCAACGGTAGCCGCAATCTGCTTGCACCGAACGAAAGCTATGTCGATTTACAACGGCAAATCGTCCGCCCCGCACGAGAGATCCTCCATTCGCACAACCTCAAAGGCTTCCACGAGCTTCGGGTTGCCTATGCGTGCGAACGCTATGAACAGAGCACTCATCATCTTGCGCCCATCAACGGTGGCCGTTGCTACCAACTCGACCGACGCCGAGATCAGGATGCCTGAGTGCAAATCAGCTACGAGTTGGGACTCGGCCGTATCGACCTGTTATCGACTTACATTGGTGGTCGAACATGAGTAAGCCATTCGATATGAAGCCGTTGCTACTGCTCGCGAACATAGTCCGACATGATCGGATCGGCCGTGACGTGTGAATTGTGCTGGTGGATCTTTGGGAATGGCATGGTCTTTTCCTAGACTTCGCTGCCGTAGCCGATGGCCACGACTTTCGTGCGCTCATCGAGCCCATCGCGCGGAAATGTCGGCTAAGCCCTGGCTCCGGCCTTTTTCCCAATCGGCAGCATCAGGGCCTGTGTAGGGGTTGTTGTCTGTACGTAAGCAACTTGTCCTAGATCAGACCTCGCCAAAGCATGCCAGAAGGGCCAGCACGATAAAGGCGACCGCCCCCAAGCGAATGCCAATCCGTTCATCCGAATCCAGTCGGATAAGTTGTTGCAGTGCGTACTGGTGTTCATCAGTGGTTAGGCACGGGTTTACAGACTGTTCCAGCATGCGGACACGGTGTTCGTCACGGCCGATGGCGTTCCAGAGTGGGTAGGAGGCCAAGATAAAGGCCGTGAACTTGAGGCATTTGATCATCGGTACTGGCACGTCAAAACGCCACTCAGCTGGATAGATTTGATAGACAACGCCATATCCAAACGCGATGGCGATCAAAAGGAGCAAAAGCGACTTCGGAGAGAGCAGGTGGTAACGAGCTTGGAGAAATTCTTTCATGGTGTTCCTTAGTGAGAGGTAGTTGTGAGGTGTGAGTGGGTAGCGATGACGTGCTTTTGATCAAGAGTGGCGCAGTACCTTACGCATGGCACCGAATTTTCCTAGACTTCGCTGCCGTAGCCGATGGCCACGACTTTCGTGCGCTCATCGAGCCCATCGCGCAGAAATGTCGGCTAGCCGACTCGCTGAATCGGCTCTCGTCAGGCCCCGCCTAAGCAAGGCGTGCCGAATCACTCCTTGATCAGAACGCCCCAGTTTATGTCGTCACGTTCTTCAACAACGATATTGATGCCGCAGAAAAGTTGTTCTCCAACGCGGGTGTAGCTGAAGAGACGCGTCTTAACGACACCTTTCACGCTGACATGCCCCTCCATGGCAGGAACATGCACGAAATCCCCAACGTTGGGTATGAGAGCGAAACCCGATTCACTTTCAAACTCTACGCCGACGACATCTCCGTTATCCGAAGGGCGCTGATGGCCTGCGTGCAGTTGCTGATAGTCGATGCTGTACTTCACATTTCTCTCCTTGAATTGGGGTACACAGTGTGCGTCCCCCTTTACGGCCCCAGCCCAGCATGGGCTGGGCTTGGGCGGTACCGCGTTTTCCTAGCTATCAGCGGATTTTCGCCTCAGCAGTTATCAAGCCTTTTGGCTGCGAGTTCGTCCTGCTCGCGTTGGTTTTCCTCATGCTCGTCATCTTTGAACTCTTTGATTTGGAGCAGAACAATTTCGTCATCGCTCAAACCATCCCAAACGCCTCCCTTCATTGTTTTTTCGTAGTAGGTAGGATCAAACTCTGCTTCCCACTCATCATCCGAAGGCGTGAGCCTCCGATTTACGCTATCTGTCATGTCGTTGTCCCTGCTCGATCCTGGGCGCGAAAATCGCCCCCTTCTACTGCCACAGCCCAGCGCATGGCTGGGCCTGGGTGTACCTGGTGCGTTTTCCTACTTCGGCTGTAACGTTTCGCTCTAGCCGCATGAATGACACTTTTGGCCGCACTGTAATACGAGAACACCTTCTTTCTCCCATGCGGCGCTAGGTCGTGTCATGGTTATTGAGAAAAGTGCCTTACTGGGTTCCAGCGCACCGCCACAACCCGGGCATTTCTCGGCCTGGGCCGAATTACCGAGAGCATTCAGTTGATTGCGACGTGCGGCCCTTTGGTGGGTTTCAGCACCAAATACGGCTGGCCTTTCTCATTCACCGCAGCAGCGATATCCAGCTCGAAACCGTTTTCCAGCAGCACATGGTAGTGAGTTTTACCAATGTTAATATCGCCAAGACCGCCAATGCTCTTGATCGTTGGACACTCACCGACAGACTTATGAAACTCATCAATCGTTATAGAAGTTCGGGCTCCAGCTACCACGGTGAACAGCGTCTGGTTTGGGTTGATGTCTGCGCTCCCAATCCCCCCGATAACAATCTGAACAACTGTTGAGGTTTCCTTATCTTGGAAGTCTGGAAAAACCTCTTTCACGATCTCGCCAATGCGGCCACGATTTTCTTCAGTCCCAACAACCCCTTGGGCGTCCATGGCGACTTGCAGCTTACGCGCCAATCCAAAGCTTCATAGGTCGGTCCAGTCTCTGAGACACGGGAATCGTGCCTCTCTACTGGCTCAGCCCCGATTTTAGGTCGGGGCTTGGGTATATCTGGTGCGTTTTCCGTGATTGAAACAGTTCAACAGCCGAACCGCTTTACGTATTGCAGCGCTGGATGACCCGACTCCTTGGATCAGGTAAAACCATTTGCTCGACGTACAACGCCGCACGTTTCAAACTAGAAAGACTTGCCATTTCATAGCTGCCAACGCAGCTAAGATTTCCATTGTGCCTGTTTATCTCTACGGAGATATTTTCCAGTTCATCCATGCAATGCTTTCGATATTTTTCAAGCTCCAACTCTAACCGTTGATCCGATTCGCCTTGGTAGTTGGTCGAAATTAGAGATTGATCGAATAAAAGACTGTGTGCCAGGAAATCAAATATCGCGTTACTCATTTTTGTCTCCTTGATTAGCCATCCAGACCAACGCCGTGGTAGTCGCCGCCGCTCTCGAAGACCAGTCCGGCCTTATACACCGCGTAAACGCACAGACGTTCATTGCCGTATTACGCAGTTCATTCTTCCATCCTTACACATCCCCCTACCACATCAGCACGACGACGCCATGGTTCACCTGGTTACCTGCACGCAACTTCGCAGCGGTTGCGTGTAGCGCCTCGTTCAGGTGTGTCACGGGCGGACTTTCCGTGGTTTGTGCAACTGGTGGTGGACGGGGTGACGTGTCGCCCTGGACGAAAGCAGCCAGCAAGCCCATGGGCGCGGTAGCCGTTCTTTCGTATTTCAGTCTAATAGACCTTGCTGGGTCGCAAGCTCTTTTGCATCGCTGAATACACTCTGCAACACATCCGCCCGCGGCCCACCATCTACTGGCCAGCAGCGGAAGTCATTAACACCACTTCCATGGCGCGCTATCACTTCTGGAACAGGATACCCATGAGGGTCAAAATACAAGTCGAACCTCCCCTTGGTGCCAAGAAATTTGCAATCACCTGGGTGTTCTGCATGTTTAGGTCGAGACATGTGGATTTTTCCGTCAATTAGTATTTTTCGAGGCTTCGCTTTGCTGAGCTGACGCAATCGCCGTATCCGCTAGCGTCCTCGCTGTCAGCGTAAACTTCATCGCAGATCTGCTTCGCTTGCTGCGTCGAGGATGCTGTATGTGCCGGTGGATTGCAGGCTGAAGTATTCGCAGCAATTATGGCGGCGATAATCAAACCCAAAGCTATCAGCGTATGACGGGGCTCCATGCTTCGCTTTCCTATGCCGATCTGCGTTTGCCGATGCCCTTGCGAGCCTCACAGTCGTACCGAAGGTATTTGGGTATTTCGCAGAGTCACAACGACTACTGCGTTCGTGATCTCGCCTGAGCTCTTCGATGACGTTTACGCTCAGCTTTTTCCAAGCGAGCTATGTCGCTCATAGTCATTGGGACAACCGAGGCGTGGCGCTGCATATCAGCCGTGGTGTGGGAGTGCTTTTCAACAAATGGGCTCACCATTATCCATTCGTTAATGATCGCTATGTGGCCATAGCTTTTAAAGTACTCGTGCCACTGCATGAAGAAATCATTTTTAGTACCTGGGGCCTTGGCCAGATACGCAGTCTCGCAAGCTATTGCGACGTTGCGTAACGCATCCCCGCGATTAGCCGTAGCTGGTAGGTTTACATCTAGATCCAAGACGTCGCCTGGCATGGCCTGCATGGTGGTCAGCTTGAGCAGGATCTGAAAGAAACGCTCAGAGAATGATGGATGGACTCCTGCCCCGTCATTCGTGTTCGGAAACGTTGTTATGATCCAGAACAGCGCGTAAATTACATAGCAACGAATATCGATGTCCTGGACGCCTGGGAGCCATTGCTGAACAGCGCGGTATACTGCTGCCGCAGCGCATAGGTCAGCATCATGTTCGAAAGCACGTAGCACATGGTCATGGGATCCAAGTTCGATTTGGACCTGATGATGTGCGCGGAACAAATGAGCGTATTCGTGCGCCAAGACCCATGTGAGGCCTATCTGAGGAAACAAATCTGGCAAGCCATCCAGATAGTCCTCATTCCCTGCTTTCACCTTCGATGATGGTATGGCCGTATCAAAGCAGTGCTTAATCATGCCTTGGCTGACCACAATAAGGCCAAGCGGATTGGCCTGAGCCTTGATTTCATCTGTTGTGAGCACAAAAATTTCTGGGACCGGTACGTCCACAGAAAACCTTACGCGCATTAGTTCCAATGCTGACCGCGCTTGCTCAAATACAGAGGCTATAGCTGCACGCCGCAAAGGATCTGTGACGCTTTCGAGATACTCACTTACAGGTATCGTCCGGGCATCGCTAATCTCCATGAAGTTTTCCATCAGGTTTTCCTACACATCAGAACCAGGTGGCGTGAGCTTTCTCAACTCATTGGTTAGATCATTGGCCAGCTGGACATAGCTGACCACAGCATCAGTATCTGGTGAAAAATCGGGATCATGTGTTGCACGGTTGCGCAGTTGTTGAAGCTCGCTCAGAGCAAGCACATGGTTCGGGCTGAGAAGTCCTGATTTAGCGATCCCCTGGATGGCACCGAGTGGGTAGCGGCGAGCAGTTGGCTGCACCAGATTGCGCGACAGCGCTAACGTTATTGCCTGCTCCTCGACAGCTAGCCATGCCTCTAATATCGCTCCACGTGGGTTCACAGCCGCATGACCGATAGTGGTAGGAGACACCGAAGAAGATGGTAAATCAGGGACAGATGCCGCCACATCCGCTACACGTCGAGCGAACTCAAATTCCAAGCTGCCGAACTTCCCTTTAGTGAGGGCCTTTGAGAGATCCGCTAACTGCTTACGAAAAAGCGAACCGAGCAAAACTGCAGCTGCAGGCCATGCCACAGCTTTAACTATTTCTACGATGAAGGTAAGACCATCCATTGTCATTATTCCGATATGTCCGGTTCATTGCCCCATATTGCGGAAGCCGCTCGCTGTGCCCTCGCAGATCCGGCCCGATTAGCGACTGCAAATGGTGAGCTGATGGCTGCACTTTGTGTAGAGCGGTACACCAGGCGATCACCAACGATCGAGCCGACGTAACGCCCATCAGTACCGAATACTCTGTCCCCCTTGATTCGCCCCACTACCTTCCCTGACTGGCTATACACAGTCGTTCCCGAAACCTGGAGAGGCTTGCCATTCTTTGTGTACAGATCCATATCCTTTGCTCCCTTTTTCCTATCCACTTCGGCATGCAAGTGGTTTCTGTTTAGAGCCGGCTAGCGGCTCACTTTGCCCGAACGCACGTCGAGGTAAAGTCGATTGGCTGTGGTCATGCCGCCGCAGTACATGAAATACATACCTTCACCTTTGACAGGCGATGCCATCCACCCACCGATTTCTTCGAAGTCACCGGCAGTGCAGGTGCCGTTGTCTATAAGCTCACGGGTTGCTTTGGTGAACTGGGCGCGGTAGAGAGGGTAATCATCCGAGTTTTTGACCAGTACGTCGTCACCGGAAGCACCCTCCCCTGGGTCTGCAGGTCTGTCTTTTGTAAGCGACTTTGTAGGCACCCACTCTGCGAACATCCCGTTATTGATGCCGTTGCTGGCGACGCACGCGGAGTTACCGCTCTTCACGTATTCACTGAAGCCACCCGAGCAAGAAGCTGAGTAGGGCTTGGTTACGCGGACCCAAGCGCCTTTCGTCTCCAAAACCTCGACGCCTTCGCGGAACATTAGCTGACCAGCAACCCCACATTTAACGGATGGACAGGTATGACGCGCCACTCGGTCGGCAGCTACCCAGAGACTCGGTTCTGCGACAGCAATGTTAACGGACGTCAATAAGGCCATGGCAGTGAGCAAGGCGGGCATTTTGGTTGCGATTTCCATGTCGTCATTCCTTTGTTTTCGCGGACACGAAAATGGGCGTCCTCCTAACCCGCACCGCTGCGAGGAAGGACTTGGTCGTACCTAGGCCTTTTCCTATTTAGTGGGAAGCGTCTTCAACCAGTTCAAACGCGTTGCCCAAGATAGACGGGCGACGTGCAGTGCCAGCCAGCTTTCGGCCATCGGACAGGACCACTTCAGCACGAATAAGCCCATCACGGATGAGATTGGTTGGATGGTCGACCATAACGGACCAGGTACGATGTGGCTCGTTATAGAACAGGGTAGCTATGACGCCGGGATGCGCTATAGGCGTTTCACGGCCAGGGGCGCTGTAGATCAGGGTCAAGTCGATGGGGCCGATGTAGTCCATGGTGCCTTTCATTCCTTCAAAAAGTGAGGCGCGAAAGCCGCGCTTTGTTACTGCAATGGGCCGGTTGTGCAGCGATTTTTCCTATGTCGACGGTACGACTGATCTATGCATTGGACCGGAGTAGTCAATTGGCCCGCCGCTGAGTTCTTCGATGACCTGCCTTTTAGCGTCCATCCAGTCCTGCATTACTCCAATTCGGTCGTTAATCAGAGAATGATTCTTTGCAGCTGCAACCGTAAGGAATGCAATCGCCTGACCTACCTCCACACATGCCAACAATGCGTGATTTACCTGCCAACTATTACTGCCGTACACACCAGTAAGCTCAAACCCATGGAGGCCTTCGCCGGCGGGGCCGGAATCCTCAAGATGATCAATTACTGACTTCCGGTTCGGATGTGCTCCGAAGTCAATCGCGGCCTCGTAGTGCGCCATAACATATTCAGCCATTGGCGGGGATATTGCCTTCAATTCGTCGGCGGCTTTCTGTGCCGTGAACGTTCGGCGGCATGCTTTCAGCGAAGCCTCGGATAAATGTCGATCAGACCAAATATCGGCTTTGATCTCGTCCCGCGCCAACAGCGCATAGCAGGCGGACTCAAGGGCTGCCCGAGCGATAGGGAAGGTAGATACGACGTGCCCTGATAGCGCCTGTCGAACAGCACTTAGCAACGTCACATAGGCGTTCATTACGAGCAATCCCACAGTGGCGTTCGCTTCGTACTCTTGGCCAAATATCTCTTTTTGAAATATTTCGTCCATTTGTTCAACCATAAACATCAACTGGGGATGCTTGTCTGAGTGTTCAGTCGCTACTTTCAGTGTTGCACTCAGGTAGTCGCTGAGCGAGCCTGCGTTAAATTTCATGACGGTTTTCCGTGACTTTAAATCGTTAAGCGATGCGTGTGATTTTTTTAGTTAGCGCACCTGGTGCTGTCCAGGTTTTAATCTCACTTGGTTCGCCGTTATCAATGCTGGTGATTAAATAGAGGATGTCTCCTAATGCATCGTCTACATTCAACCGCCCTTCACTGACCGCGGTAAGGGCCTCCTTCAAAGCAGATTCCATGCTCTCTAGCGTTTCGTCGTCAAGCGCTGACTCGCGAACATTGTCCATATCGACTTCTCTGGGCTGAGCGCGATCATCGTGCTCCTCTACGTCCTCGGCCCAGCGCATAGCTGGGCTTGGGTGGACCTGGTGCGACTCTCCCATCACTTACTGAGGCTATCGACCTCGGCACTCAACTCTGCAACGCGTCTGCGCAGTGATTCACCTCTTTCTTCGTGCCTGCGATCCTGGGCTCCACTCCCATCTTCACGGCGAGAGTCATATTCTTCCCACTGATCCAGCTCCTGGATGGCGCGTTCCAGCTCTGCTTTTTTATCCTCTAGCGTACTGCTCATCATCGTGATCCTTGGCTAAGTGAGCGCCGACCCGGTGCTGCTTTACTGACTTAGCCCGCACAAGGCGGGCTGGTGGCTGCAGCGGACTTTCAAAGGTGGTTGCCATGCACCGAGCGCGTATAGCCGAGAGCCACATTGAACAATTCAGACTGGCTCGGATTCAAATAGCAGCTGCGCAGATCAATAGTGACTCTCAAGCCATCACCATCACGCTCGGCATCAATGCCACGCGTCCGACACAAGGCGATAGATTGATCTGCCAACTTATCGGTAATGCGTTGGCGACCAGGGTTACTAGTCCTCAAATCAAAGTAAAAAGTGCTTCTCATCGACCCGGCATCGCTGGAGAGGCGGTTTATAGTGGTTTCGATACAATTGTCGATGTCACGCATGGTTATAGACATTTCAAGGTCTCTTGGACATTTTGGAAGCTTCCATATTGAACCTTTAACTCTCCACAATCAATATCTTATTTTAAAAATAAGAATCAAATAAGAGCGTTTATTTTTTCACACCATTGCGGCGTCTACACTGGCATAACCTGCGAGCCCTTGAAATTGGGCGGGTAGCGACCATTGCTACGTTCAAAGCGCGACCTCAAACGCCCGGCGAATCGTTTCCTGGCACACGCTTAGATAAGGCTTGCTATGGTCAAGGCAGGCATGGCCAAGAATGGTCTGCACCGTTTCAACGTCACCAGTTGCCGCCAATACCTTTGCCGCCAGGGAGCGCCTGCCGCTGTGCGACGACCCCTGCTTGATACCTGCCTGCCGGTAGAGCCTGGTGATGGTCTGTTGCAGCGCATCACAAGCCCGGTACACCTCCGGCCCACTGTCCAGCTCCCGATGCTTGAATGCCAGTTCAAAAGCCTGCCCCTTGTGCGTCATGACCAGCTTTGAACCTGGGGGCAGACCTCGATACTCATCGGCACCTGAAAGCCCCCAGCAGCGCCGGGTACGCACATCAAACCAAGCATCAAGCGCAGCAAGGCATCTGGTATGGGTCAGGTACACGTTACGCGGTCGGCAGCCCTTAGTGATGTCTGCGCGCAAATACACCTCGGGCTTGATAGCTCCGCTCGGGTACAGCACGTCGGCCACCTCCAGCAATGCCAGCTCGGTGACGCGGATACCGGTCGTGTGAGTAAGCCAAAGCAACATCACATCGCGCTCTGGTAGTCGACCAGTCACGGATGCAACGCGAACAAGGTGTTTGAATTGTCCAGGGCGAAGCGAGGTGGCACGGCGGGGAGTCATACGGGCTCTCTGTCAGGATTGCGCGGGAATCGCGATGAATCTGTAGAGAGTGGTCAGCGGACCTCCTGAATAGCTTACAGGCACGCCCGCTGTAATGTTCACGGAAAATGGGGGGGACGATATCGTCATCAACGAAGCTCATCGAGAGTGGAAGTTCCTTAGAGCCTCAACCACTCTCTCCACCCAAGATCGAAGGACCACATTAGCTGCAACGTAAACATCCCCAGTCCTTTCCCAGAAAAAGCGATTCATTAGACCTCAGGTTTCTTACGGAATAATTCGACCTTTGACTTGATTCTGCTCCCAGCTCCATATGGGAGAGCATCATGCCGACTACCGTCTTTCGCTGCTTACTACTCTCGCTGGCTATCGTTCACGGCAGCAGCTATGCCGCCTCGGCTCATGAGCAGGATCAACTCAGCCTTATCCAGCGGCAACTCGACACCATCGAACGCCTTACGACACGAGCTGAGGCAACCAGCACGGCTGAACCAGTCGAGCGCTATCGTTTCGACTATCGCCGTCTGTCTAAGGACATCCAACGTATTCGCCAGGGGGTGCAGGGCTATATGTCCCCCTCTCGCGCTCAACCCCGCGATGCTACTGAATTGGTCGGCGATTACGATCTGGACGCACTACCCGCGGAGCCGTCGCCATGAGCATGACTGACGCTCAGATCGCTTCCTTCCAAAATGCCTCCGGCTTCTCGACGCAGAGCAGTTCGACGCTGTGGATCTCCCTAGCCCTGGTCCTGGCTTTGCTTTGGTGTGCCTGGGTGATGTGGACGGCTTACCGGGGTTGGGCCGCTGGCAGTGTGCGCTTTGGAGCCTTCGGCGGTAGTGCTGCGCGCGCACTTCTCACCTTGCTGGTTCTGATGTTCTTCACCCTTTCCTAAACCAGGAGATCGCCGTCATGCTCAAGTGTCTTATTCCCCTGAAAAACAATCTGCGTGATCGTGTGAGCCAACGCTTGATCGGCCTGCTGCTGGTGCTCGGTCCGAGCCTGGCTTTTGCCGAGCTTCCCACCATGGAGGCTCCTTCACGTGGTGAGGGTTCCGGGTTGATCGAGACGATCAAAAACTACGCCTACGACGGCGGCATCCTGCTCGGTCTACTGATCGCATTGCTCGCTTTTCTTGGTGTGGCCTGGCATTCCCTGACCGTCTATGCCGACGTGCAAAACCAGCGCAAGACCTGGAAAGACCTCGGCGCCGTAGTCGGCATCGGAGCCCTGCTGGTGGTGATCATCATCTGGTTCCTGACGAAGGCTGCCGCAATTCTGTGAGGTCGACATGAACGACACTATCGAACGCCTTGCCGATGGCACCTTGGTTTTTCTGCCCGAGCGACTCAATCGTGATCCCGCCGTGTTGCGCGGTTTGACCAATGATGAAATGTGGGTAGCGCTCGGCACCGGCGCCGTCATTGGCCTGCTGCTGGGCGTTCCTCTAGCGATCGCCACCGCCTCTATTGCCGTGGCGCCGACCAGCATGATCGCAAGCATGGTGCTGGTGCTATTTGTCGGGGGCACGCTACTGCGTCGAGCCAAACGGGCCCGGCCAGAGACCTGGTTGTACCGCAAGCTCGAATGGATACTCGCTAGCCGTTGGCGCCTGGGTCGCGGAAGTCTGATCCTTCACTCCGGCGCCTGGACGGTTCGCCGGGCGCGTCGACTGCGCCCTGCTCTGTCCCGGTGGCAACCATGAGTCGTTTTCGGAACAAGGTGGATGCCCAACAGGCCCATATCTTCAGCCTGCGTATGGCGGTAGCGATCCTCGCCCTGGTCTGCGCCGGGCTCTGGTATGGCTGGCGCTCGGCACCGACCGATCTGACCGTGCATGTACCGCCGGATCTGCGCTCCGGCAGTACCCGCAAGTGGTGGGATATTCCTTCAGAGAATGTGTATGCCTTTGCCCTGTACATCTTTGGCCAACTCAACCGCTGGCCTTCCGACGGCGAGCAGGACTACCGCCGCGCCATCTATGGCTTGCAGCCCTATCTGACCCCCGCGTGCAAGGCCTTCCTCGACGGCGACTACGAGTACCGCAAGGCCGCCGGCGAACTGCGCCAGCGGGTGCGTGGCGTCTACGAAATTTTGGGCCGAGGCTATAGCGAAGATCCGGAACTCAGGGTCAAGCAACTCGACCGCGACAGCTGGCTGGTCAAACTCGACCTCAACGCCGATGAGTATTACGCCGCCGAACCGGTGAAACGGGTGGTGGTGCGTTATCCATTGCGTGTGGTGCGTTTTGATCTGGACCCCGAACGCAATAAGTGGGGGCTGGCACTGGATTGTTATCAGGGCACTCCGCAAAAAATCTCGCTGCCTGGAGGTGAGCCATGAAGCGGATGTCTACCCTGGGACTCACCGTCGTACTGATGTTATGGGGAGCTGCTTCGCAGGCCGTCGAATTGATGCACTGGGAACGCCTCCCCCTCGCGGTCTCACTGGTGATCAATCAGGAGCGGGTGGTCTTTATCGATGAGGCTGTTCGCGTCGGCGTGCCCTCAACCCTGACAGGCAAACTGCGTGTGCAATCAACTGGCGGCACGCTGTACCTGCGAGCGTCGGAAGCCATTGCACCGACCCGACTGCAGCTGCAATCGGTCACGACTGGCGAGATCATCCTCCTAGATATCGCGGCCACGCCTGGTGATCAACCGCTGGAGCCCGTACGTATTCTCAAGAATGCTCAGGGGCAAACTACCGAGGCTGAATCTAGCACTGTCCCTGTTCCAGAACGCACGCCGATCCCGGTCGCTTTGACGCGCTATGCCGCACAGAGCCTGTACGCGCCGCTGCGCACCGTAGAATCCCTACCCGGCGTACGCCGCGTACCGCTCAAGCTGCGCACCGAATTGCCGACCCTGCTGCCGACCGAAAATGTGTCCAGCACACCCATCGCCGCCTGGCGACTCGGTGACTACTGGGTCACGGCGGTGAAGTTGCGCAACCGTGGTTCAGAGACGGTGCAACTCGATCCGCGTCGGCTGCAAGCCAAGCTGTTCGCTGCGGCCTTCCAGCATGCTTTCCTCGGGCCTGTCGGCAGCGCTGAAGACACCACGATTGCCTACCTTGTCACCCGCGGTGCGGGCCTCGGACACGCCGTGCTGCTCCCGCCCGTTGCGCGGGGTGCTAACGATGAAAGCTAACGCCTTGCTCAAATGGCTGGTACCGGCTGCGCTGCTGGGCGTGGTGCTGATCATCCTGAAAACCTGGGTCGCGGGTGGCAGCACGCCCTCCCCAGAGCACCCAGTTGATCAGGGCAACCTTCAGTTATCGGCCGAGCAAGCCAAGTCGCTCGGTATTGCTGGTGATACCCCTCGCGATACAGTCGCCACCCTGGTCGGCCAGGTGAAGGCCATGCGCAGCGACTTGCTCGGTTTGAAGAAACACAACGATTCGCTGCAGACGGAGAACAACCGCCTTCGCGAGCGGGAAAGCAGCGTCGATTCGCGTATCCAGACGGCGCTTGGCAGCGTGACCCAGCAGGTCGACGAAGGCCGTCGCCAAGCCAACGAGGCCCGACTCAAAGCGGAACAAGACAGTCGCCAGGCTCGTGGTCTGCTGACGCAACTGCAGGAACAGCTGTCGGGGCTGACCGGCAAAGGCAAGGATATGCCGATTGGATTGGGGCTTGAGCCGGGCGACGGGGCGCAGTTCGAAGGGCAGCACTCAGCCAATGATGCGCTGCAGTGGACTGAGCCCTCGGATGCTCCGTCCACCGACGCCCGAGGCAAAACTAAGACCGCGTCCGCTCTGAGTCTGCCTACTGCCTTCAGCTCATTGGAGGGTTTGAAGGACAATGCCATCGACCGCAGCCAGAAGCAGTTACGCGAGGTCACCAAGGGTGAGCGTGACCTGACGCGATCCGCTGATCGTACCGAAGGCGCGAAGCCGGTCTACACCATTCCCGAAAACGCCACGCTGATGGGCTCCGTCGCGATGACTGCGCTGATCGGCCGAGTCCCGGTGGATGGCACCGTGAATGATCCCTACCCCTTTAAGGTGCTGGTCGGTCCGGAGAACCTGACAGCCAACGGCATCGATCTGCCGGACGTCGCAGGGGCCGTGATGAGTGGTACAGCCTCCGGCGACTGGACCCTGTCGTGCGTACGCGGACAGGTCGAGTCAATTACCTTTGTGTTTACCGACGGCAGTATTCGCACGGTGCCTCAGCCGAAGGCAGTCGCCAGCCGCAATGCCTCCACCGCCCAGAGCTCGAACACAGACAAGATTCGTGGCGGACTCGGTTATCTGTCCGATCCGTATGGCATTCCTTGCATTGCCGGTGAGCGCCGCTCAAACGCTCAGCAGTACCTCGGCAGCCAAAGTCTGATCACGGCAGCTGGCGCCGGTGTCGCCTCCTTGCTCGGGGATGGGCAGAACAACAGCAGCGTGATCAGTTCGGGCGGCAGTACGCTCGGAATCACCAGCAGCAGTGGTAATAGCGCGCTGAATTCAATTCTCAGTGGCGGGGTCAGCGACATCCGTGAGTGGATCAACAAACTCTACGGCGAAGCCTTTGCTGCCGTATACGTGCCGCCGGCCGCCCAAGTCGCGCTGCACCTCGACCATGAGATCACCATCGACTACGAGCCCAAGGGCCGGAGCGTTCGCCATGAAAAAGACCATGCCTCTTTGCCTGACCTGGATTAGCCTGTTCTGCTGGGGCCTGGCGGGGTGTTCCACCGACAAGGAGACGCTTCTGCCCCATGGCGAGCAAACCATGCTGGACATCTGGAATGGCGCCGGTTCGCAAGGCACTCAGCAGCAACTGTTAGATGCTCGGCAGCAGCTGCGCCGCCCGCTGGCTCAGGCAGATGTCTCCGCAGCTCTACAGCAACCGTACACGCGCACAGCGGGGAACGAGATCCGCAACCTGTTCCCTCGCCTGCCCAATCCCGATCTGGTGCTGTATGTGTATCCGCACGTGAGTGGTACCGAGCAGGCACCGATTCCCGGTTACTCAACCGTCTTTCCGTTCTACCAACGGGTGCAATACGCACTGCCTGGTGAACGACAGGAAGACTTGTAGTGCGTACCGGCGATTCGCGGAACTGTGCTCCTGCGTGGAAAGCCTGGCGCAACCCATTGCGCCCTCGCGCCACGCTGGCCGATGACGCCGCACTCTATGCACACAATCCCAGCTTCACCGATCACCTGCCTTGGGTCGAATACCTCGACACCGAGCAGTGTTTTCTGCTCGATGACAATCGTTCGGTGGGTGCGGTGTTCGAGTTGCTGCCCATCGGCACTGAAGGACGCGAACCCGATTGGTTGATGGCGGCCCGCGATGCCCTTGAGGATGCCCTGCAGGATAGCTTTGACGAGCTGGATCAAGCGCCGTGGGTGGCGCAGTTTTTCTGCCAGGACGATAACGATTTCACCCCCTACCTGACGCGGCTCACCGATTATATTCAAGACAGCGCGCGAGGCACGGTCTTCACCGAAACGTTTTTGGAACTCAGTCGTCGTCATCTGCAGGCCATCGCCAAGCCGGGAGGTCTGTTCGAGGACAAGGCCGTCACGCGCCTACCCTGGCGCGGCAATAACCGCCGGGTGCGCCTGGTGGTCTATCGCTGGCTTGAGTCTGGCGCTGACGAGACGGGACTCACCCCTGTGCAATTCCTGCAGCAGGCTTGCGAACGTATTGCGGCTTCGTTGCAGGCGTGCGGCGTGCAATCGGCGCGAGTCGATGGCCACGGTCTGTATGCTTGGTTATTGCCCTGGTTCAATCCGGCACCCAGGCTCACCGATGAAGCACCCGAGGGCTTTTACCAACGTGTTGCCTATCCGGAGCCTGCTGATGGCGAGTCGCTGGAATTACCCTTCGATCACGACTTCGCCGAACGGCTGTTTTTCAACGAACCGCGTTCGGATGTGCAACAGGGACTTTGGTACTTCGATGGGCAACCCCATCGGGTCATCGTGGTGGACAAACTGCGACGCGCACCATCGATTGGGCAACTCACCGGAGAAACCCGTAAGGGTGATGCAACCAATGCCCTATTCGACCAGTTACCCGAAGGCACGGTGATGAGTCTGACCTTGGTGGTCAAGCCGCAGGATGTGCTCGAAGACCAGTTAAACCGATTGGCGCGCAAAGCCATCGGTGAAAACCTGGCCTCGACCCAGACCCGTCAGGATGTCGAAGAGGCTCGCTCGATCATCGGCCGTCAGCACAAGCTGTACCGGGGCACCCTGGCATTTTACGTGCGCGGTCACGATGAACAGCAATTGCACCAGCGATCGGTCAGCCTGGCCAACGCGCTGTTGGGCGCGGGGCTGCAACCGGTACGTGAAGGCGATGAGGTAGCCGCCTGCAACAGCTATCTGCGCTGGTTGCCTATGGCCTATAACCCGGCCCGCGACATGCGCAACTGGTACACACGCCTGATGTTCGCCCAGCACCTGGCGAACCTGGTTCCGGTGTGGGGTCGCAGCACCGGCACCGGCCACCCGGGCATCACCCTGTTCAACCGCGGTGGCTCGCCATTGAGCTTCGACCCATTGTCACGCCTGGACCGGGCCATGAACGGTCATCTGCTCTTGTTCGGTCCGACCGGCGCCGGCAAGTCGGCCACTCTGGTTACCTTACTGATGCAGGTCATGGCGGTGTACCGTCCTCGCCTGTTTATCGTCGAAGCCGGCAACTCGTTCGGTTTACAAGGTGACTACTTCGCAACGCAAGGCCTGTCGGTCAACAAGGTCCAATTGAAACCTGGCGCCTCGGTCAGCCTCGCGCCTTTCGCTGATGCTTACCGTCTAGTCGAGCAGCCAGATCAGGTGGCGAGTCTTTCCATTGATGAGTGGGACGATGAGACGGCAACCAGCCGAGAAGACCAGCGCGATGTTCTTGGCGAATTGGAGATCACCGCCCGGCTGATGATCACTGGCGGTGAGGCCAAGGAAGAGGCGCGCCTGAGCCGGGCCGATCGCAGCCTGATCCGTGAGTGCATTCTGGATGCGGCGCAGGCGTGTGTCGCGGCGGGTCGCCAGGTACTGACACGCGACCTGCGTGACGCCTTGCTGCGCGTCGCCGCTGACCCGCATTTGCCAGAGAAGCGTCGTGAACGTGCCCAGGAAATGGGCGAGTCCATGGACCTGTTTTGCCAGGGTTTCGAGGGTGAACTGTTCGATCGCGAGGGCACACCTTGGCCCGAAAGCGATGTGACCATCGTCGACCTGGCCACCTATGCTCGTGAGGGTTACGAAGCACAGATGTCCATCAGCTATATCAGCCTGATGAACGCCGTGAACAACCTTGCCGAACGCGACCAGTACCTGGGACGGCCGATCATCATGGTCACCGACGAGGGTCATATCATCACCAAAAACCCGCTGTTGGCGCCGTTCGTGGTCAAGGGCACGAAGATGTGGCGCAAGCTCGGCGCCTGGTTCTGGCTGGCCACACAAAATCTTGCCGACTTTCCCACGGCTGCACAGACGATGCTCAACATGATCGAATGGTGGATCTGTTTGAACATGCCGCCAGCGGAGATTGAGGAAATCGCCCGCTTCAAGAAGCTCACCCCGGCACAGAAAGCTTTGTTGCTCTCCGCCAGTAAGGAGCCCGGGAAATACACTGAGGGGGTCGTGCTGTCGAAAAAACTCGAAACGCTGTTTCGAGCCGTACCACCCAGCCTCTATCTCGCCTTGGCCATGACGGAGCCCGAGGAAAAAGCCGAGCGCTGGACACTGATGCAGAGCACCGTCTGCTCGGAACTGGAGGCGGCTTACCGGGTAGCTGAACGGATCGATAGGATGCGAGGAATTAAGTGAAACGGAGCTGATCCTAGGTTTCGATCAACTCGGCAGCAAATCCTTGAACACCTTCTCCACGTAGGCTTGCATGAACCAGTCAGGGATCTCATCAGCCCTGAATTCAAGGTCAGTCCCGTCTGTTACTTCAGCGAGCAGCACCAGATCAGCGCCGGAGTTATCAAAGATATAAGCCCGGTTCGAGGCTGCGATGGCTGCTGGCAATAGGTTCAGGCAACGACCGTAGCGCTGCACAATTTTTTCCGTGGGGACTGGGTGCCCACCTGCCGCGACACGGTTCTTGACCCTGTTGATATTGATGTCAGGATCTTCAGTGGCGACAAAGTAGAGGTAGGTTCGATATCCCGACGCTTTTGCCTTAAGCATAAAAGCGACTTTGTCCTCGCTAGACATCACCGTTTCGAAGGTGAAAGACAACTGGGCTTCAAGGAGCTTGTGCCGCATGAAATCAGAGAGCACGGAAGCAAAATAGGAATTCATCGCGACGGACTGGAAATTCAGGCCGTTATTGCTGAAGTCTATATTGGATGCCTCTTCAACGAGCTGGGTCGACCGAATCAGTCGGTGCGCCTTGATAAAGCCGAGAACCTCGTCGCCTTCGACTTCCAGTTGAAAATCGCTGAATTCCAGGCGTCCGCCCTCTTTGGCAGCCTTTTCGATTTCATCCGGGTTGATGTAGATCCCGATCAGGTGGGAAGGGACGGCACTTTTCATTGTGCTTTTACCGGAACCATTAGGGCCGGCAAACACCCTCAGCCGAGGGACGGTCATGAGCAGCGGTGCACCTTGATAATCCCGCCCAAGGTCACTTTATGCTTGGGCTTGGCCACTCGAATAACCTTGTGCTTACCGTCGGCAGTCGTCTCAACGAGCTGGCCGTCCATGACTTCCATCACGCTGCGTCCGGCCGCCAGCGCGTTGATATAGGCCGTATTGATCGCACCTTCAGCCATGGCTGGGATTTTACCCTCCAGTCGGCTCACCAGATCGTCACTCAACACTTGGTCGGCTTTCATACCGCGCTCCACGTTCTCAGAGCGTGCAGAATCTGCACTTATCAGAATCCTAGCTATGTAAATCTGTTTATCACAGACCAACGCCATTTCTGTCAGATCTCCATTCTAGAGGAATGGAGCCTGGAACCATACCTTCCAACAGATTTTCGTGCCGTAAGCCCATATCACCAGGACCGGGAGCCGTATGGTTACGATGACACGCTCCGAAGCCTTTGCTGAATTCTCAATAAAAAACCGGCTTCGAAGGCATCCTGGCAGTCTCCTGCAGGACAGGTCTTCCGTGCCTGCGCCAGTTCCCACCACAGCGGTACGTCACCGGGTGTATTAAGCCAGGCCTGGGCGCATTGCACGCCACGTTCGATCATAGGCGCAAATTCGCTGCCCCACGGTGTCAAAAGGCTCGGGCAGCCGTCCGCCGCCGGAATTGAAACGTAATTTTCGTCCATAGACACCTTAGCTTTCGATTATTTATTAATGCTCGGTCTGTTCTAAGCAGCATAGAAACAAAATTGACACTCGGCTTAAGCATCAAAAAAGCCCGAATCAGAGCCAATGTAGACTATATCCCGTGGATTGAGAGTCCCTCAAGGCGCAGTTTGCGCGCATGACTCAAGACTACGAACAGCTTCGTCTGCAACTGGCGGAAAACATCCGCTCGATGCGGCGTGTGAAGAACCTTACCCAGGAGCAATTGGCGCTCATGGCCGAGGTGGATCGTACCTATGTGAGTCAAATCGAACGAGGGGTAGGCAACCCGTCGTTATTGGTCCTCTGCAAGCTCGCCAATATTTTCGAGATCAAAACGGACCAACTGCTCATTGAGTCTGACGCGCTTGCTCGTACGCTGAACGCTGAATGACCCTCTGCCGATAAACCGACGATCCTACGTTCGGCTTTCTCACTGACACCCCTCTCTCGATTATCGAACCTGTCCAGGCCATACACCCAGAGCCAGGATCATGTCTGCTGCCTGCCCGCACATTCCGTCCCAGAAGTTGCATCCTTTGGTGCTGAGCATTCTGCTGGCATCCGGGCCAAGCGTAGCGTTGGATACCGGCAGCATTGCCGCCTCCGTGCTCACGCCGGACTGTCTCGAATACAAGGTCGTCGGCATCTGCTTTTGGTTGCTCTGCACCCCCTTCGGCTGCACTGTGAAAACCTCAACCAAGGTTCGTCACTTCATTCCTGAGCTGGTGGTCTCGAGCTATGCCACCACTGGTGCCAATCCTTGGACCGAGATGGCCGCGCTCTCCTCTCCCACCAGCGGTGCGGAAGGTGGCGGAAACCTGATCACGCCAAACACGCAACGCGACAACCTGCCTCGTTTCAAAAACGTTGACGGTATCGGCCATCCCGGTGGTTGGGCCGCCACACAACTTGCCTCGCAATCCGGCTATGCCTGCGCCAGCGGTGCCACTGCGTTCATGCCCTACTACCTGAGCACTTTGGACTCACTGGCCTGGCGTCATGGCATCCCGGAAAGCCTTTATCCCGAGTCGCTCTTACCGGGAGTCCGTGAGATCGGTCGTCAGCTCGCGGGGAATATGTGGGGCAACGTCTATCCCCGGCAAGGATTTCTGGTACAACCCGACGACTTCAAAGCCGCTGCAGTGATGGCGCAGCGGGCGGGCGATGTCATTACCCGCAACTGGCAACCGCACGTGTATGTCCCACTCATACCCGTACCACGCGACGGTTATTGGCCGCCTGGCCCAATCGTTGAAAACGATGCTTCGACCCATAAATGGCAATTGCTCTCCCCCCTGGTTCAACCCACATGTGCCATCTTCCCCAGCGATCCGGTGCAGAGCGCGGATGGCGGCTACGCCTGGTCGCTCTGGCGTCCTTATAGCTGCTGCAAGCGTGAGGGACAGACCTTCTTGTTCAGCATCGACTTCGAAGGTGGTGCTTCATGAGTAGGCATATTGCAAAACCCTGGTTGGGCCCGATGGGTTTGTTGCTCTGCGGACTGCTCGCCTTGGCCACGCATGCCGACGCCGCCGAGGACGATTACCGTCTAGGCACTCAAG
The DNA here is from genome assembly GCF_019139815.1 of Pseudomonas asgharzadehiana. Lineage (NCBI taxonomy): Bacteria > Pseudomonadati > Pseudomonadota > Gammaproteobacteria > Pseudomonadales > Pseudomonadaceae > Pseudomonas > Pseudomonas asgharzadehiana. Next base: position 2,308,482 of record NZ_CP077079.1, on the reverse strand, counting down.
GTGAAGTGCTCGACGACAGGGTGATGTACACCATAGGTGGTGGCTCGGCAGCGGGCTCGCCGAGCTCACTCTATCGCCCCAACGGTCTCGGAGTCGGCGGATCCTGGCAGGCGAACATGATGTGCGGAAACATGAGCCTCACCAACACCTTGCAAAACCAGTTGAACGGCGTCACCGAAGGGTTCCAGCAGATCATGGGCAGCATTGTGCAGAACGCGACCCAAGCGGTGATGTCGCTGCCTGCGTTGATCATCCAGCGCGCCAACCCCGGGCTTTATGAGTTGTTGAGTAACGGGGTGATGCAAGGGCGCATCGACTTCGACCGTTCCAAACTGACCTGCCAGGCCATGGCCGAGAAGATGGCTGACAAGGTCGGCCAAGCCGGCTGGGGCGCATTGGCCAAGAACCAGGAGATGCAGGGCAACCTCGAACAAACCGGCGGTGATGCGGTGGCCGCGGTGAAAAACACCGAGGCCCGTAACGGCAATAATGGGGTGTCATGGGTCGGCGGGCAGAAGGCTGGAGGTAGCGGACAAACACCCATCCGGGCAACCTCCGATGTGGTGCGCGCGGGCTACAACCTGCTACATAACCGGTCCGTGGATGACAGCGCCTCGATCAGTAGCAGTGATTGCCTGGGCGGCGCTATTTGCCAGGCATGGACCTCACCCCAAGAGGAATCCGAATGGGCTGTTCGAGTGTTGGGCGAGACCGAAGTCGCGACCTGCGACACCTGCGAGACTCTACGGGCTACCGCTGGCAGCGGACTGACGCCGCTAATACAGGAGGCCTACAGTGAACACCTCAAGACCCTGCAAGGATTACTGTCCGGTTCTCTTCCGCCTAGCCCTGACAATCTGAGCAAAGCCTCCAGCCCGATGCTGCCGGTGACCCGGGGGGTGATCGAAGCCCTGCGCGACGATCCTGATCAGGAAATCCTGGCGCGGCGCCTGGCCAGTGAGACGGCTCTATCCAGCGTGCTCGACAAAGCGCTCCTGCTATTGCGCACGCTGCTGGCAGGCAGCCACGAACCTAACATCGCTTCCGCCGAACCGGCCCAAATGGCCTTGACGAAAAACATCGACACACTGGAGCGCGAGATACGCCTGCTACAAACCGAGTTGCAGGTCCGGCAGATGCTCACAACCAATACCGCCAGCCTCGTGCTCGATCGACATGCCGGAGGTGCCGATGCGTCGCGCACCGTCGAGCAAGGCGACCCCGAACCTGGCCGACTCAACGACGCTGACGCCAGGCGCAAGTGAGCCATGAAACGCTCACTGCTATTCACTTTGCTTTCAAGTCTAGGGATCGCCGCAGGGATGATCCTGACCGCCGCACTGATCGCCTGGATCGGCCGCACTGCGCTGGGCAGTTTCGAGGTCTGGCAGCAAGCCTTGGAATCGATACGGCCTTACCTGCGGTGGTGGCGAGCCTTGCTCTACGGCGTCCTATTAGCACTCTGGTGGGACCTGCTGAGGCGCTATCGACATCGACCTCAGGACCGACTGCGCGTGAAGCGCGCCGGGACATTAGGGCTCTTGCTCTTTACCTGCGTCGAGCTCACTCGGTTGTGAGGTCACTACCATGCTCATGAGCACCAACAGCTACCTGGAGTTTTACCTCTCGCTGCTGGCCTGGATCATCAACAACGGTATCTGGAACGTCCTGTCCGATACTGGCCTGTTCGCCGCCCCCTTTGGTGCAATCATCTTGCAAGAATGGTTGTCGGCCCGTCAGCAAGGCGCGGATGAAGGCAACAAAGGATTGCTCTCGGTACCTCGAATCGAGAACCGGCTTTGGCTGGCCTACATTGTCGTATTGTTCGGCTGCGCGCCGGTCTTTCCGCTAAACCTCGCTTCAATGGCGTTCGACGATGCAGCGAGCCAACGCTGCGGTGTCAGCGTGGCCAAGCCAGCGGAAACCGCCTGGGGTACCACTTTCAACACCATCGGAGAACGCTCTGCCAACGTGCCAATCTGGTGGTTTCTGGTGCACGCCTTGAGTAAAGGAGTGACCGCAGCGGCCACCGCCTCCATTCCCTGCGCACCGGACATCCGACAGATGCGCATGGAGATCGACAGTTCTCGCATTGATAACCAAGTGTTGCTACAGGAAGTCGCCGATTTTACTCGCGACTGCTACGGCTATTCCCGCTCTCGGCTGTTCACCAATCGTCCGCAGCTGGACAAGGCACAAAGTCGTGATGCGTCCTGGATCGGCTCAAGCTATTTTCTCGACACTCCGGGCTACTACGACACTGATCGCTCACGGACACCGCGAGTCAGTTGGCCCTATGATGAAACCCGCGATGTTTCCTTGCCACGACTAGAGAATGGGGCGGGCTACCCCACTTGCAAACAGTGGTGGAATGACAGCAGTGTCGGGTTGCGAGAGCGCTTGATCGAGCAAGTCGATCCTTCGCTGCTGACTCAGCTGAAAGGCTGGTTGACTGGCCGCTCAAGCAACGAAATCGAGGATGCCACCCTGCGCGAACTGGTCAGCCCGCGCCAACAATCGATGTCCATGTCGCCCGGACAGGTGTACCAGGACTATGGCTCCAGTGCTCGCGGTGGGTCGATCAATCAGGGGCTCAACAACCTGGCCACCAACACTGGGCTGGCTCTCGGCTCCTTCAGCAATTTCCCGGCGATGAACGCGCTACGCGCCGCTCTGCCGATGGTGCAGGCTTTCCTGATCATGGGCGTCATAATCAGCTTGCCGCTGATCCTGCTGGTCAGTACCTACCAGCTAAAGACCGTCATGACGGTGACGTTCGCGCTGTTCACGCTGCACATGCTGACCTTCTGGTGGGAGCTGGCCCGTTGGGTCGACTCCAGCATGCTCGATACCTTGTACAACCAGGTGTCGGCGTCCAATCAGGTGCTGTTATCCCTACCCACATCCGGCTTTATGGACGGAACCGTCACGGCGCAGGTGATTGAGTATGCGATGGGGGCGATGTTCATCGTACTGCCGATGTTGTTCCTTGGAGCCATGAGCTGGACGGGATATGCAGTAGGAAATGGGATTCAAGGCATGTTGGCCAATGGCAGCAAAGCCGCAAGTGATTCAGCAAGCAAAGGTACGGATCAAATAATCGGGGCTGCTAAGCGCTCAGTTAGATGACTTGCTATCGCCGATGTAGTGCCCGTTGTCATCGAAGTCACCGATGTAGAGGTCGGCACCGAGATAATCTGGTCCTGTTTCCGCCTCTTTAAGATCCCCATCAATGGCAGCCTTGGACACCAGAAGTCCAATCACAGCAATCATCGTTACCACAGAAGCGACCAACCAGAAACCGATAAAGAGCAGCCCAAGAATGAGTGCCAGCTTCGTAACCAGAAAGCCTCCACGAACCAATAGCCCCCCCGCGGGCATACCTGTCGCCACCGCACGTTTAGCCACACGAGATTCAAATCCTTTCAACCTGCGATAAACACGTTTTACCGACATACCGCATGCATATGCCCAGCGGTGTGCGCGGGAGATTTGAAGTGGCTGCTGAGCCGGCATGATTGCGCCCTCTTCTGAGCGTATTCCTGTGAAAATCGAGATTACAGCCTACTACTGAAAACCGCCCATGCTTAACCGTTTATCAGCTTGTTCGGTCGAAAAATCTTCACTGGAAGACAGAAGACGCACCTCGTACAACAGTGCCTTTAAGGCCGTTGACCCATCCATATCATCCAGCTACATAGAGGGTACGGATCGCTGTTATCGACAGCACCTTCCCAGGTAGCCAGAGCCTTCAAAGCTACGTCACTCCGGTGATGGTTCCGCCCAAGTGCGATTAGCGTTCGGTGGCTCGCACGATCACGTTTCACGGGTGATGAACGCCTACTGCTCTCCCGAGCGTCTTTCGAGCTCGGCTCGTCCCAAACCCTCTTGCTTTTCTTCAACCCACTGCGGGGAAATTCTTTCCCCTATGGGACAGGTTTCTTCGCGCTATCAACGGAGGCACACCATGTCCGACTCACTCACAAGCAAAGCACTGAACACTCTGCGCTTGCCCGTTGTGTTCACTCCAGACGCGTGGCAACACGCAGTATTGCTCGATGGTTCAAGTCATCCTGAAAAGCTGCAGCTCGATAGGCTGAGCAACGTCGTACGCGCAGCCTTCAAAGCTCACCTGGCCGATCCAAACACACCCTACGTGGTGTTCGAGGTAGCCAAGTTCGGCTCAGCGAGTGATGCAGATCATGAGCCATTACTGCGACTGAGCCTCAGCCTGCTTCAGGCATCAGACCAACCTAACGCCTTGCTGATAGCGCTTGCGGAAGAGCAACAACGCTAAACGCAAACGGCCATACCCGGCCGCCGATTCACACTCAAACGGTGCGCGGTATTGCGCCATTCCAACCAACACCCACCGGGGAACCCTCCCCGACGGGAAAGGCGTTCCTCCGTTTTCTCCGAGGAAAATGCCATGCGTAATATCTATCAAGACGTGACTGACAAAATTGTTGCCGCGTTAGACCAAGGCGTAGCGCCCTGGATCAAGCCCTGGTCCTCAAGTGGCTCAACTGACGTCGGTCATCACCAACCCTATCCCATCAACGCCGTCACGCAGCGTCCCTATTCGGGCATCAATTTACCGTTGCTCTGGGCCGAGGCTAGGTTGCAGGGGTTCACTCAAGATCGCTGGCTGACCTTCAATCAAGCCAAAAAAGCCGGCGGGCATATTCGTAAGGGTGAGCACAGCACCCTGGCAGTGCTCTACAAGCCGATGGAGCGCGAGGAACAGACCGAGTCAGGTCAACCCGTACTCGATGAAAACGGTCAGCCCAAGGTCGCTCACTTTGGCATTCTCAAGACGCATTTTCTGTTCAACATCGAGCAAACGGAAGGGCTCGAAACGCTCAACGAAACCGTGCTCGAGACAGAACCGAGCGATCCCTTCTTCCCCAACGGCGCTGCGGAAAATCTGTTGTTACGTTCGGGCGCAATCATCATTCATCGATCTGCCGACGAAGCCTTTTACCACCCGATCAGGGATCTCATCCAACTGCCGACAAAGTCGCAATTCCACGATCAAGGTGGATACTACGCCACTGCACTTCACGAGCTGACGCATTGGACCGGACACCACTCTCGATTGCAGCGCGAAGGCGTGACCTCTCCTGGTCCATTTGGCTCGCCAGGCTATGCATTTGAAGAGTTGATCGCCGAAATGGGCGCCGCTTTTTTATGTGCCTACGCCGGTATACGGGGAGAGCTTCGGCACGAGGGCTATATCGACTCCTGGCTCGGCCTGCTCAAGGCTGACAACCGCGCGATTTTCCGCGCCAGTGGCCAGGCCCGATGCGCTTCGGAGTATGTGCTCAACCTGGAGCAGCAACGGAAGCAGACGGGAATGGATGACTCGCGATGCATGAACGATGGAGCTTGATCGTTACCTCACTGCTGCAAGCGCTTCACAGGGTCCAACACGAGTTGGACCCTTTTTCTATACCCAGGAAATTCCCCACACTGCGGAGCTCTGACGCAAAGAACATGAGGTAATCCCGTAACCGCAGTACGCCGTTACGTATCCAGATTCTCAGCCAGGTAATCCACCAGCTCGAGTGGACTTCGGCTGTCGATCACCTTGTAGATCAGATCGCGTTTGCTGCGCGGCAACTTCTTGACCACGCTCTTCGCCGAGGCCCTGACGGCTTCGTCTGTTCCATGGATACGTGCCGCGAGCAGCAGTATGAGCGTGGCGTCAGTGAGGTTCATGGCAAGACTCAATAAAATTCGCACCGCAGTGTACCGACACTTTCCTTTTTCGTACCAGCATGCGCGTCCTATAAAACGGCACCAGGACAAATCAATATTCCGATTGCCGCACAAAGGGACACACGGCAAAAGGACGGGTAAGGGTTGGAAGGGAATGGGGGAGTCAAGGGTAAGAGCCCTATCCGAAAAGGCTAAAAGGTCACTGACTTTGCCAGTTCCCGGGAGGACCATGATGCTCAGTCTGTTTCGGCACAAAAGGCAAAAGCCTCCTCCGCCACCCACCGGAAACGTCGCCGATGGGTACCTGTCCATCGAATCGTCCCAGAGCTTGTTAGCAGCCGAGCATCGCCGCCAGTTGCTTGATCGCATTTGGCAGTACACCGCCCTCTCCCATCCGCAATTCAGCCAGCTCTATTTAAATCCGATCCATCGCTACGCCGAGCTGGTCCAGCAGCTTCCAGCCAGCGAGACGCACCACCATGCTTATCTTGGCGGCATGCTCGACCATGGTCTGGAGCTGGTCGCCTGTAGTCTGAAACTGCGTCAGTCGTATCTGCTGCCCACAGGTGCCGCCCCCGAAGACCAAGCCGCTCAGACCGACGCCTGGTCCGCTGGCATCGCCTACGGCGCCCTGCTGCATGACATCGGCAAGATTGCCGTGGACCTGCTGGTCGAACGCCAAGACGGTAGTGTCTGGCATCCTTGGCAGGGATCCCTGGATCAGCCCTACCGTTTTCGCTACCTCAAGGATCGTGACTACCACCTGCACGGCGCGGCCGCAGGCTTGATCTATACCCAGATTCTCCACTGCTCAATCCTCGATTGGCTCAGTGGATTTCCAGCACTGTGGGCCAGTTTGCTGTATGTCCTGGCGGGCCAGTACGAACGTGCCGGCGTGTTCGGTGAGTTGGTGATGCAGGCCGACCGCGTTTCCACCGCACAGAACATCGGTGGTAACCCGAGCAAGGCGCTGCAAGCACCGATTCATTCGCTACAACACCACCTGATCGGCGGACTACGTTATCTGATTCAACACGAGCTGAAACTCAACCAGCCGGGTGCCGCGGGATGGCTGACCCAGGACGCACTGTGGCTGGTCAGCAAGACGGTCACAGACAAGCTGCGAGCCTATCTGCTGTCGCAATCGATTGAGGGCATTCCCTCGTCCAATCTCGCAGTGTTTGACGAGCTGCAGTCACATGGATTGGTTGAGTCCACGCCAGAAGGCAAAGCCATCTGGACCGCGCTCGTGGCACAGGGAAATTGGCAGCAGAGTTTCACCTTTCTGCGCCTTCAACCCGCACTGATTTGGGGAAACGAAGACCGGCCCAAAATTTTCAGCGGAACAGTGACCATGGTAGTCGATGACCACCCGACTGACGCTCCGGTATCACCACCAGTGCCCAAGGCAGGCGGAACAGGATCACATCAAAACCAATCGCTGGAAGATTCACTAGCGATGGATGCCGATTACCTCGGAACGTTGCTGAATATGTTCGAATTGGCAGAGCCCGAGACTCCTGAATCACCACCCGAAAGAGCTCTTGAAATCCGAAGCTCCCCTTCGGACAACCCCGGTCGGGCATTCCTGAAATGGGTCAAGGAAGGCATCCAGAGCCACAAGCTGATCATCAACGACAGCAAGGCTAAAATCCACACGGTGAGCGGCAGCGTGCTATTGGTCACACCAGGTCTCTTCCAACGCTATGTGCAGGAGTTTCCTGGTATCTCACAGGATTTCGATCAAGAGATTGAAGAATGGCGTTGGGTGCAGAAGCAGTTCGAAAAACTGAAGGTCCACAGGAAACGAGACGATGGCTTGAACATCTGGATCTGTCATGTCGAAGGTCCTCGGAAGAAAGCAAATCTTAAAGGTTATTTGCTCGAGACCCCGGCGTTGTTGTTCAATATTGTGCCGGCCGATAATCCTTTTCTTAAAATCGTAAATGCTTAGATTCCCATAGAAATCTATTGGATCCTACGACATTCTGCACCGCGAGTATTAGGACTGCCGAACTCATGGCCAGCCACAATACTGTGACGCCGTTGCAGTTTGAGAGACCGCACACTACAGCCTACACCGACGCGGTGAAATTATGACAGCGTGCCCCGGTTTGACACAGGGTCCGCCAGGGGGGCTCCGTCTCTCTTCGCCCCCTTTCTATCTCATCCCTGAACCCGCAGATGATCACTAGTAAGGATGTTTGCCCACGCAGTCCTGAAGTCTCGCAACGCCTGGTTCGATGCTGGCTTCCCACGGAAAATCATTGGTGAGCTAGGCTCGTGCCAAGCTCACAGCCAAAAGCGCGCATTCGCACCGAAGGAATTGTCAAACACAAATGACTTTGTATTTGATGACGGTATGGCTACAGAAGAGCTCACCTTTAGCGATCCATTGAGTCTCCTGTTTTGCTCTCACCATCAACCGAGCTGGGTGGAAAAAACAAGTCTCAGATAGATAGGCGTTCTTCTGGCAGAGATTCATACCGAATCACACCTCGTGCCCATAGATCGCCTTTGCGAGCGGCCCTCCGGATGGATGAAGGCGAGATCACGAGCCACTTCCCAATTTTCGGCTTAACCAAAGGCCTCCCCATTCGGGCGTGACAGGCCGCAAGGAACGGCTCCATCTTTTCGATGATATGCGGTGCGAGCTGGGCTACCTCCGACGATGCATAGCTGGCTTCGGGTGCATAGGTCAGTCCTTTCGGAAAAGCGTACGCTGTATCCCAAAATACTGCCGGCATTTCGCACGCTAAGAAACCTGCACCCGCAGGTAGGTAGTACGTACCCAAGTCGATAATCGAGCCATCGAGTTCCACCCAATAATGAGAATGCTCGCCAGACTCAGATGCATACCCGTGAACGAAGCCCCTTCGCTGATCCTGCGAAACCACAAAGGCTGAAAATCTGCCCCCCAGCACCTCAGGGCTATGTCCCAGCGACTGCAAGAGACTGTGTACACCAAAAGATGCATACAAGCATCGTTTGTAGTAGTCATCGGGAAACTGGGCCTTCAGGCATCTATCTACTACACAGAGAACGCGCTCAACAACCGTAGCATCGACCAAAGCAAGCTCCTTCTCAGATTTGGTGCTCGAAGATAAATATAGTGGCCATTACATGGCATAACATGACTAAAATCCACCCCGGCACCTGACGGATCGCCTTGCGCTGAAACGCCGAATTACCACGCCCAGCGCAACATGCAACGTCAGGGCCATCTATATACCTCTCTCAGCGGTAGCAGGCGACTGATGAGACTCTCTGCAGGTAAGCTATATGGATGAGCAGGTTGCGCTGAAGTTGATCGCCGAGAAGGCCTATGACGTCGGGTACTCCGCCAAACTTCACTTCTCCACCTACGACATTGTGGAGAAAGCTCCAGGCTGGATCGGCCTGATCTCCCTGGTGATTGGCGTGCTAGCGCTCTACATCGATTTCTTGGCGGCAAAACACATCTCGGCGCTCATTACGGTGATCGGCATCTGCAGCCTCTACATCACCTATTACGGCGATACCAAAGAGCAGTATTTCCAGGCTGGGAACAAGCTGACGCAGTTGCTGGATCAGCTGAAGAGCATGTCTGCCCGGTGCAAATCCAATCACCAGTTCAACTCCGCCGATCAAGCCGAACTGGATCAAATCACCACCGATTTCCGCTCAGCCTGTCAGAGAAAGCACATCCTGTTCTCAGGCTGGCTTGCTCACAAGAAATTCTTCTGGGATCAACAGGTCGACTGGATCGCTGAGCACCGTGAGTTTTCGTTTTTCAGGGACAAGATCCCGTTTTCCGTTTACGCGCTAATTGTGGTGGTTCTGATCGCTTATGCCGGCGGGTCATGGCTTGCCGCGCATCCAGATCTTCTGCTCTCCCTAAAGGACGCTTGCACCCATGAGTAAAGAGCTTTTTGAGCAATTTCGAAGAAACCTGGCCGTCAAGAACGCCGACGAGATCTCCAAAAGCTACCGGCAGATCACCGAGAAACTGAACGGAAAATACTACGACAGTGCCTCAGACATCCTCCACTGCCGCCAGGTCGGCTCGTACGGTCGCCATACCGCCGTCCACGGCGTAAGCGATCTGGACATGGCGTTCGTGCTGCCATGGTCGGTCTACGATCGCTTCCAGCGTTACGAAAATAACAAACAGTCGGCGTTACTCGGAGAGATACGCCTAGCCCTGAAGGAGCGCTTTCCTAATCATGAGGTCAGGGCTCAGCAGCAGGTAGTGTCGATCAACTTCACGGATTACGTGGTCGAGGTGCTACCTGCGTTCGAGCATGAGGATGGTAGCTACACTTATCCGGATGCGAATGACGGGGGCAACTGGGAAACCTGCAACCCGGTCGCTGAAATCGATGAGATTAACGCGCTGAACCAGGCCAAAAACCATAACCTCAAGCGCCTATGCAAAATGGTGCGGGCCTGGAAGAACGACCACGGCGTGCCGCTTAAAGGGATGATGATCGACACTCTCTGCTACCAGTTCCTCAAGAGCACCGCAGACTACGACGCCAACTCCTATTCCGCCTACGGCGAAATGACTCGGGATTTCTTCGCATACCTGGTGGATATCGACGAGGACAAGGAGCAATGGCGTGCGCCTGGAAGCGGCTCGATCGTCACGAAGTCAGGTAACTTCCACCCCAAAGCCAAGAAGGCCCTGAGGCGTTTACAGGAGGCTCTGGAAGATGCTGAGGTTGCCCATGAGCGGTGGAGCACTGTCTTTGGCGAACATTTCCCAGAGTATGTCGAGCAGGAAAAGAAGCAGGCGATAGCGGAAAATCGCGTCAAAAATGGCGAACAGTACATTGGCCGAAAATTCAGCCTCGACATCCAGTACACCCTTCGTATCGATTGCTCGGTCAAAAATGAGGGTGACCGACTTCGCAACCTCATGTCACGCGTTATGACCTACCGGATCCCGAAACAGCGTGAGCTGACATTTTGGGTAGCCGAGATCGATGTGCCGCCACCTTATAAAATCTACTGGAAGGTGAAGAATCTCGGCCCGGAGGCCATCGAGCGGAACATGATTCGCGGGGAAATCCGTATCGACAGCGGCCACCATCAAATCACCGAGCACTCAACCTTCCAAGGCGACCATTACGTGGAATGCTATGCGGTGAAAGACAACGTGTGCGTTGCCCGCAGCCGAATCATCGTGCCGATATGAGTACTGTCGAAGTGTTTCAGGAGACAGTCCGCACTTACGCGACTTTTTGCGACGAAACTACAAAGCACTGGTAAAAAAACAATGCCATACGCTATCGGCGAGGGAGGCAGCTTTGAAGCAATATGCAGCGAATAGCGTCGACGAGTTAAACCAGCTCCTTGGGACCTTCGGTGAGAATATTTTGTTTCGTGGCCAGATCTCCCATTACGGTGAGGTGGGAGCCCCCTCCATAGGAACGTCCTTCGACAGGAAGGGGTGCATACCGAGCGAAATGCTCAAGTGGTGTCGCTACTCCCAAGGCGTGTTGGATGCCTACATCGCCCAGCACCGATCAGACTTTGCCTACCAGCAGGCCCTCCTTCAGCACTACGGGTGGCGTTCGTTTTACGTCGATTGCACTTCAAGTGCAGCCGTAGCTGCATGGTTCGCCAGCCACAAATACAGTGAAGCAACCACGCTGGAGCTGTGCGAGGACTGTGACGAGGTGGCGGTGATGGTCAGAAAGCGCATGGCCCGCTATGCACCTGTGATCGGCACTGGCCATCTGTATGTGCTCAGTAAGCAGGCCGCTAATCATGTAGGCCTAGTCAACTTGGCTACGTTGACGGTTGAGGGCTACAGGCCGCGCCCCGTGGCTCAGTCAGCTTGGCTTCTTGGCCCTCTGCACAATCCGATTCCACAGAATTGCTATCTCGCACAAATCACTGTCCCGAGCGACGTTCTGCAGGCGTATGCCGCTGCCCGTGGCTTAACCGACACGAACACGCTCTTTCCCTCTCCCGCAGACGATCCGATCTTAAGATCACTGCTGGGATTGCCGTGGGAGGAGATCAAGTTTGAAGCAAGCCTCAAAAATCTGCCTGCGTTCAAGCGAGCACTGGAGCTTCCGGAGTACCATCCAAGCTTAGTGAAAATCGCAGGTGCGCAAACGGCGTTCTATCGTGGTGCAAGGATTCTGGATACCCAGGATTCGATTGATGGTAACCCTCACAGTGGAATCTTCGTCGAAATCCCGGACATGGTGCTCTATGGCTCAGCCGACCCGAGCAAGCCCCTTCGCTTCCCTGAAATCGAGAAGCTAATCAACGAGAATGGCACGGTAGCATTCGAAGCAGACACGTTGATCAAGCATCCAACCCTAGATCACCTGACGCTCTACCAGAAGGGCGTCGGCGTCATACCTCGCGGGCCCGACCTATTTGAGGTTTGTGAACTCACCGTCAACCACCCAGGGCTCCGACTGAGCGGCGCCGGCTTCATCACGGGCTGGACATATCGGAGGCAGGCAAGCGGAGTGTGGACACGGGAAGCGCAGACCACAGATTGCTCATGCGGCAATCCCATCGTCCATGCACAGCACATCAGCGCACTGCACATCGCCGAAGAGTTCCTGAGAGATCCCAAAGGCTTCAATTGACGAAGCTCGTGCACTCAGCCGTGCCGATCACTAAGGAGCACGGACGGCTAGCCTCGACCAATGTCGAGATGAATCTCGACTCATCGCTGTACCCGACTCACTACGCTATCCTGATCAAACTCGCAGGCGCTTCCAAAACTTCAATCAGATGGGTTTGAGGTTCATCTTGGCTTCAAAAATCAGCAGATCGCTTTCCTCGTTGGTGATCATCATGTTGACTAGGCGAGGGCTCACTTCGATCTCGCCGCCGAGCGTCGCACGCACAGTTTCGGGATACCGTTCGAGCATCAGATCCGCCAGGCCATGGCTGTAGCCATCGCGGATGAGCTTGATCTTGGTGTCATCCGCAGTGCCGTATTTGATGAGTTTGTAGAACCCTGGATCCAGGGCGCCTACCCCATTCAGCACCTCGACGAACTTGAAGATCTTGTTGTCGAAGAAATCGTCCTCGTCCTTGAGACGGACGATTGCCAGGTTGATACGCTCGCCGTCATCCTTCTGGGAGATCCTTACCCAGTTCTCGTACTTGCTGTCGCGATATTTGGTATCACCCCATTTACCCACGAACACGTGATCGCTATGGCTAGTCTCGACCAGCTTTTTCCAGTACGCGAGCGTCTGTCGGATCGTCTGCTTGACGCTGAGTTTCTTCAGCTTCCAATCCAGGATCATGGCGTAGAAATTCCGGGCAGGCTCTTGCTTGAGACGCACCAGGTCGCTGTACTCTCGGCTGTTGTCGAAGTGATCGACGAACGATTTGGAGATCGCAAGCATCAGCCGGTCAACGGTGTTGATGACGCCGTTCGCCTCGATGCCTCGCCTGATCTTCCGTTCAATAGCCTCCTCCTCTGAGAACACGTCAATTTCACTGACACTGTTCGCGATTAGGAGCTTGCCCACCTGAGTGGTAACGTACCGACACTCTCGATCTTTAACCACGCCAGGATGCAGATTCTCAAGACGAGCCACGGCGTCGTCGTAGAGAACCGACACCTTCCCATCGATGATCTTGGTGGCTTCAAGCAGAACGTTGCTGACAGTGTCCTTGACCACCTTTGAAACGTTGACGGATTTATCGTAGAAAGTCTCAAGCGCTGCATTGTCGCGGGTGTAGCCATTTACGCCCAACAGGTAGATGCTGGACTCCAGCTTTCTCAACGCAGCCTTAGCTCCAGGCGCGAAGACCTCACTGAACCGGTTAACGCGTCCGACCAGGTTCTTGAATTGAGATGGCGTCAGCTTTTGCTTCCCTTTGAAAAAATCAAAGACGAAGAGTCGTTCGATCGGCAGGTTCACCCCTTCCAGAAGCGTGGAGTTGCAGACCAAAAACCTCATCTGCTTGGAGCTGCTGAACAGGTTCTCCAAGTAAAGACGGATGGTGTCAGGGATCGAACCATGGTGGTACATAACCCCTTTGCGCAGGCAGCCGATCAGTTTGTAGCGTCGGTCAAAAAGCTCTTCTAGCTCGGCACAGGCAGTCTGGATCAGCGGACAATCTACGAGCGGCAGCACGGCTGCCAGTTCAACCGCAAATGACTCAATGCTTTTTTTCCTGTTGCCGTAAACGATGTTTTTGGACAGTGCTTCGCCTTTGATGAGCTCGAAGCAGTTGGCATACCTCCGATCGAATTCCATCCAGTCATTCAGGAAATGATCGTAGAGCTTGAGCTTCGTCTGGCCCCTCCCTGCCCTAAAATCCTTAATGTAGAAGCGCTCAGACTTGATGTACTCGTCGATCTTGAATCCGCTCGGGATCATGTCCAAGAAGCGCACACGGACATTGAGTTCATCGCATAGGAAGGGAGTTAGGAACTTGAATGATGTTTCCGGATTACGAGCCCCCAGGATGCACAGCATGGCAGCCAGTAACTCACTTCTGCGGTCGCTCTGCAGCAGGTTGTGGGCCTCGTCGACGAAGACCATATCGAAGCTCAGCCCGGCGTTCTCGTTCAAGAGCCTGTTGAGCCGCTCCTGGGTCAGGACAAATGCCCTGTTCTTCCGTTCAACTGAATACATCTCGGGGTGGGTCACCACCTTGCCCAGCCCCTCAATGTCCGCGTAGATCAACCGTTTTTTCGTCTGGGCCAGCAGAGCCTTAGAAGGCACGAGGATCAGGATCCGCTGCCCTGGATTTTCCCTCACCGATTGGATGATGAGCTCAGATTTACCGTAACTGGTCGGAGCAACCACGACTGACGACTTACGGTACTCCGACTGAACAAATGTCCGCAGGGCATCCTGTTGCTCAGTCAGCACGATGCCTTGATCACGGAAGGTATCGATGTAGCTGCCCACGATGTTTCGGATGAACGACTCGCTGCGGTGATCATCCTCGGAAAAGTAGCTGCTGATTACTGCTGAGACAGGGTGCAGACCACTGTTGAGTGCTACATCGTACAGCGCCTGGTACTGACCCGAAGCGTTACCGTAAAACAGGATAATGCGGTAGCCGAGACGCCGAATTTCGAGGGTTTTGTGGTTAAGGAGCAGCACGGCGATCGCCAAAAGTTTCACAATCTCTGTGTTACCCAGTTCGTCTCCCTTGAGGAGTTGGAAATACAGATCCTTGAACTTGGTGTTGCCCAGTTTTCTGATAGTCAGCTCTTCCATGCTACTGCTCCGCCTCCTGCCTCAAAAACTCTTCCAGCTTTTCCATGGTGCCTTTGTGGAGGGACAGCACCCACACCGTTTTGAACACAGCTTCAGCTACCAGCTTGGTGGTGAAATTTGACACGGTATTTTCGGCGATAGCCTGGGACACTTCGCTGAACAGGGCAGAGACCAGAAACACATTGTTGTCCGAAGCACTCGCTCCGTCTTCTTCAGCCAAATCACCTTCCATCTCCAAGATCTCAATAACCGAGTCCCGGTAATTAGCTTTGTTGTGGATCGCATTTTTCGCGGCATTGATCGCGTTAAGCCAGTGATTGAGCTCCGGCTCAGCCAAACGCCTCTTGAGGTCATCCCGAGCCAAACGCAATTGCGCACTTGTGGCCGAGCAAGAAGTCTTGTCCGCCCCTCTGCCGCCCGACTTGACCTCGGTGATCCAGACGTTGTTGGTTGAGGTCTCGTATAGGAGGAGATCGAAGCCCTTCCGGATACTCTTCTCTTCCATATTGAAGAACGGGGAGACCACATCGAAGTTGGGGAAGAGCTTCAGAATGATGACGTGAGACAGGAGCTCACCCAGCATACCAATCCGGGTTTCCCAAGTTTTCTTGGAATAGCGTTCGTTCCAGAAGTGCTTAATCGTCGCAGGGTATTTGTAGATCGCCCTGTCCTTGCTGGCCTGATCAGCACCATGGCAGATACGGGTGAGGTTTTCCCTCAGCGCGAGCTTAAGCTCATCAGAAAAATTCTCGACACAACACAGCGCATACTGGTCTACCTGCTTGAAGCTCACGCCATCCATAACACTTCCTACAAACACTAAACCGCAGAATCCTCTTGCGGTTGCTGCGCGCGATCAATGATCCCGCCCTGAATAAGGGTAGGCACCAGCTGAGCAGCCGTGCGCGCGAGTGAGATCTAGTCAGGGATGACCGATAGCGGCACTGTGCCAGCGTCACCGCAAGTTAGCGTGATTAACGGGACCGGTAAACAAGATCGGAGACTATTTTTGGTGCAAATCGTCGGAGTTTGCGTAACAGCTGTATAAATATCCAATTCTTCGTAGGTCAATCAGAGTCGGACTGAAAGATACGCAGCACTGTGGACAGCCCCCATCCAACGCCGCTGGTCATTCCCGACTGAGAGGTAGGCAGCGTGAGCCACTCCCCCGCACTTATGAACTACTGAAAGCCATCTGAATCCATCTGGCTCTGTCGGAAATCGCCACTCGCGAATCTGATGCACTGGGGCAAAACTGGGGACACATTTGAATTTTTTCCGCCTGAAAATACCTTCCTACAGCCAAGTCAAAATGTTTTTCGGATATAACGACCTTGACTGTATTTACAGGCTTGGTGTTCATCAAGCTTTCCGACGGGCTCAGCATCAACCTCAATCACGTAAGGACGGCATCCATAGCTCTAGCAATTAGGTTAATGCGTGTGATCGCGGCCCGAGCGTCCATCACCAGGAAGTTGATAGCCCCCATCGAAAAGAACCTCCGCCGTGGGAAGCATGTGCTATCCGATGACTCTACCGGAGTCTGAGCGACTGTCCGGATCACCTCACCAGCAATAGAAAGCTCCGCGCTCCCTACAGCCGTAACCCGAAGCTTGCCTTGCGGAATGTCCAGATAGGCAACCCACTGATGAATGTCTTCGCATCTTCAGACTCTCGAACGCCATCTGAGACGGCATACCGAAATCCACGATATCCGTGGGAGTAAATGTGGGAGTAATTTTTCAGATATGAAAAAGCCGAACTGATTAGAGTTCGGCTAAGTCATTGAATTAAATGGTCGGGACGGAGTGATTCGAACACTCGACCCCTAGCACCCCATACGTGGGATAGCTGAATTCCATGTTTATCCGCCAGCCGTACCTGCCGAACATCGAGTAGGAGGCGGATTTACATCCGCCGTCCTCTCACACCACCGTACGTACGGTTCCGTATACGGCGGTTCAGGTTATGCGGATAAGCCGTTTATCGTATCCAGTATCGAGACCAGTCCGAGTTGATTCCACAGTTTTTTTCGGTAGCGCCTGATTCACATGCGACGCTCCCGAGTTCCACCAAGGACCTCGGCCATTGGCTGCTGATGTATGAGCACGTCCTTCCTGGATCCCTAGACGCATCAGGTTGCGCGCCCTCGTCGAGGGCTGCTTCCATTGGCGCCACAGGACGCATCGAAGTCTGCGTCGTACCCAGCCGTCCAGCTCCTCAAGTGGCTTCCTGCTCTGGCTGAACTTGAAATAGCCTGACCAACCGCGCAACACCGGGTTGATTCGCTCGATGATTGCACTCATCTTGCAACCCCGTGCGCCTTGCAACAGCTCTTTGAGCCGGTCGCGCAGGCGATTTAGGCTCATCGTCGACACTTTCAGCCTCGGCTGTTTATGCCAGCTCATCCCATAACCCAGGTAATCGCAGACCCACGGCCTTGCCACACGGCTCTTCTCTCGATTCAGCGCCAGTTTCAGACGCTGATTCAGGAAGCGCTCGACCCCGGCCAACACTCGTTCGCCAGCACGACGACTACGCACGTAAATGTTCGCATCATCGGCATAACGCACGAAGCGATGGCCCCGTCGTTCCAACTCTCGGTCGAGTTCGTTGAGCAGGATGTTCGACAGCAACGGCGAGAGCGGGCCGCCTTGCGGCGTCCCCTCCTGCCGTCGGCTGACGATCCCACCCGACATGACTCCAGCCTCAAGGTAGCGACGGATCAGTCTGAGCACCCGCTTGTCTTTGATTTGACGCTCGACGTAGGCCATCAATACATCGTGGTTGACCCGATCGAAGAACTTCTCCAAATCGAGTTCCACACACCAGCGGTGACCCGCCGCCACATGGGCGCGGGCTGTTTCGATGGCTTGATGAGCGCTTCTGCCCGGACGAAAGCCGTAGCTGTAGTCCGAGAACAGAGGATCGAAGATCGGCGTGAGCTGTTGCAGCAAGGCCTGTTGGATCAGACGATCCACGACGTTGGGAATGCCCAACTGCCGCGTTCCACCTTTGGGTTTAGGGATTTCGACGGCGCGCACACCTTGCGGGTGATATTCGCCGGCCAGCAACCGAGCCTTGAGGATCGGCCAATACTGATTCGTGTAGTCCGCCAGTTGCTCCACCGTCATGCCATCGGCACCCGGTCCGCCCTTATTACTGACCACACGTTGATACGCACGCCGCAGGTTGGCGGGTGCAAGCACCCGCTCCATCAGCGTGTCCGGCTCCGCGTTCGTCCACGCCACAGACGCCGCCGATGCCTGCGCACTGCCAGCCGCAAGCCCTGGATTCCGTCCAGAACTTGGGGTTACAGCCCTCTTGTCGAGAGATTTCTGCTTTTCGGACATTCGACGAGACTCTGACGCCTACTGGCGGCATAACCTGTTCGGCCCTTCATCGCCCAGGTTTCGGCGATTACTACGGCTTCAGCTGACTTCTGCATGCTCATCCCGTCGCCTCTCGACGCTCGGTAGCACAATGGCAAGCATGCAGATCTCCCAGGGTAATTCGCGCGACCTTCCTGCTTATGCCTGTCGGATGTACGTCGTGGCGTTCCGTGCAAGTATTGGGCTTTGACGATATGCGCCGTCTTACCCCGCCACGCCGCCTAATCCGCTTCCTGTTCGTCAGGCCAGCATTTTGCCTCGGGCTTCCTTCAGATTCGCAGTCACCCGCGACACCCTTGCCTCTGGCTAACACTTCCCCTTGCCGGGTGTGTAGAGGACTTTCACCTCCAAGTCACCAGCATGGCCACCACAGCCAAGCTGGTTGCGCTTACGCGCAACGCGCCATGCCTGGCGCACGCATAAAAAACCCGGCACGAGGCCGGGTGATTACCTGCCCCTCCGAAACGCAGCCCCCAAATGAGAGGGATGGAGAGCTGGCAAGAGAGTGCGGGAACGGGATACTGCCAAATGGTGCCTTCCTGCGCAATAGATTCCTCTAGCCGACCAGCTCCGAAACATCAGGCGACTTGTGTAGTCCCGCTAGATAGCCCCAAGGAAGCTGCGACATCCGTTATCACCGCACGAAACAGCTCCTCAGCTTGGGCCCAGGGCACTGCAAACGATTCGTGCTGTCACGTCGAAATTCTCCAAAGTGAGCACATCGATTGGCGAACGCCCCTTCAGTCGCTCATGAGGCTCACAGACCGTCCGATAAAGGCTCCACCCATCGACATCCGGAAACCGCGCTAACGCAGCAAGTACCAACTTGTGCCGCAGTGGATCAAGCTGCCAATCTGGAATGCGCTGACCACGATTCCCCAGGCTCAGGGACAGCAGACGGCGAGCCTTGATATCACGGTTGATCTGATCTCGGGATTTGCCGGCCAATTTAGCGAAAACCAGTAACGGCAAATTACTAGCGGCCTCATAAATGGCAAGCATCTCGGCACGTTCTCGCTGGATGTCAGACACGTGAGATTGATGCGGCTTTTCAGTCGGGACCGGGTGAGGTACGACAGGCGACTGGTGCAACATAATAAGAGCTGGTTCGTCACTAACCGAAGCCTTGGGCACCGAGACGGTTGCCTTTGGAAAGGCTTCGTTATACTGAATGGGATTCGTGTTCACGTTTTCCAGCGACGGCAGCGAAGCGGCCCCCTCCAATCGGATGGTGAGCGAAGAGCTAGCCGCTTTCAGTTGGCCCTGTCCCCATAAATCCAGACGGTTCGCCCAATCCTGCATCATGGTCCGGCGCTGCTCGACGTATTCCGCGTGATTGTAGGCCGCACTCACCTTGTCCGGATCAGCATGAGAAAGCTGGGCATCCACCCACACCTTCGGGTATCCGATTTCGTTCAGCGCCGTCGAGATCGTCGCCCTCATCCCATGACCCGTGAGTTGATCGGCATACCCCATCCGGCGCAACGCGCCATTCAGCGTGTTCTCACTGATACGCTTGCTCAGGTCGCTTCGATGCGCAAATAAGTAGCGCTGTGCGGGGACAACCTGGTCCAGCAAGTGACGCACGATCTCCAGCGCCTGGACCGACAGCGGGACAATGTAGGGTGGTACATTTTGAATCTGCTTACCTGGCTTGCGCATCGCTAGCTGGAGTTGTTTCACCACTTCCGCCGGTATGACCCACAAGCGCTTCTCCAGATCGAACTGGTCGGGTGTCGCCAACCGCAATTCGCCCGTGCGGACACCGGTCAGCAGCAACAACCGAAGGCCAAGCCGCGTTTGGCTGGCGCCACCGTAATTTTGAAGAGCAACCATCAATCCTGGGAGCTCGTCCATTCGGAGGAATGGATTGTGCGTAACAGGAGGTTTGGGAAGTGCGACCACATCAAGGTCTGAAGCCGGGTTGTGTTCCAGTCCCTCGATTTTCACCAGCGCATAGCGGAACAATTGGTTGAACCAGGTCCGGCATTTTTCGGCGGTCGTTAAGGCCTTGCGCTGTTCGATCCTGCTCAGTAAATCCAGCAGATCGTGACGATTGATATCGTAGATAGACCGCCCGCCCAGGCTGGGCAGGACGTCTTTATTGAAGATTCTCAATATCTGCGAGAGCGTGCTTTGACGCCCTTCCTTCAGGCTCAGCCTGCGGAACTCCACCCACTGATTGAACACAGCCTCGAAGGTGTGCTCCTTCGCAGCATGAACAGCAAGCCGCTGTTGTTTGCGATGCTCATAGGGATTGATGCCTTGGGCAACCAAGGTACGGGCTTCATCACGACGGGTACGGGCTTCTTTAAGCCCAATTTGGGGATAACTACCGAGGGACATGCGCTTCTGCTTGCCCGCCCAGTAGTAGCGGAAGAGCCAGACTTTGCCGCCTCTGGCCGTCACATTGAGTGTGAGACCATCACTGTCGCCGAGGGTGTAGTCATTACCGGTGATTCGGGCGTGCCGAACTGTCATTTCTGAGAGTGCCATCGCGAGCTCCTGAACAGAGTCAGGGCCAGATGCTCGTCTCGTTGCGCAAACTGCTCCAGCAACAAACCGATTCAGTGCTCGTCAGAATTCTGGACTCAATTCTGGACTTAAACGCACCGGATAGTGCTGGATTTCAGTGGTTCCCGCTGGAACGAAAAAAGGGCCTAAAGGCCCTGATTTCAATCACTTACAGAATTCAGTGGAACTCTGTAGCGCAATATTTGGAGCGGGAAACGAGACTCGAACTCGCGACCCCGACCTTGGCAAGGTCGTGCTCTACCAACTGAGCTATTCCCGCTTGGTGATGCGCATTCTATAGAATCCAGCGCACCCGTCAAGCTCTTGATTCAAAAAAGTTTTATTTCTTTTCAACAGTGGTGCGCAGATGCGGCCAGGCGGCGCGCAGGTACTGGAGCATGGACCACAGGGTCAGGCCCGCAGCGACGAGCAGCAAGGCGTAGCCCAGCAGGACCCAGAAGGAGAAGTCAGACGGGTTGGCCAGCAGGATGACCAGCGCAAGCATTTGCGCGGCGGTTTTCCATTTACCCATGTTGGAGACGGCGACGTGGGCACGGGCGCCGATTTCGGCCATCCATTCGCGCAGGGCCGAGACGACGATCTCGCGGCCGATAATCACCGCAGCCGGCAGGGTCAGCCACAGGTTGCCGTGTTCCTGTACCAGTAGCACCAGGGCGACGGCCACCATGAGTTTATCGGCCACCGGATCGAGGAACGCGCCGAAGGGCGTGCTTTGCTCCAGGCGGCGGGCCAGGTAACCGTCAAGCCAGTCGGTGGCGGCCGCAAAGGCGAACACTGAACTGGAGGCCAGGTAGCTCCACTCGTACGGTAAATAGAACAGCAAAATAAAGATCGGGATGAGCAGGACGCGTAGAACGGTGATCAGATTAGGGATATTCATCGGCACAACTGGCTACGAGGTGGAAAGGCATTCTATTCGCTGTGCAGATTCGCATAAATCAACTCAGCAAGTTTTTTACTGATACCGGGTGCTTTGGCTATCTCGTCAATGCTGGCACGGGACAGCTCCTGCAAGCCACCAAAATGTTTAAGCAAGTCACGACGCCGTGTCGGGCCTACCCCCGCCACCCCTTCCAGGGTTGAGGTTCGCCGGGTTTTGCCGCGACGGGCACGGTGGCCGGTAATGGCGAAACGGTGGGCTTCGTCACGAATCTGTTGGATCAAATGCAGTGCCGGGGAGTCGCCCTTCAAAGTGAACTCATGGGCGGCATCATTCAAGTACAACGTCTCGAAACCAGCCTTGCGCGTGGCGCCCTTGGCCACGCCGAGCAGGATCAGGTCGGGCACCGCCAGTTCGTTGAGCACGTCACGGGCCATGGACAACTGGCCCTTGCCGCCATCCACCAGCAGGATATCCGGCAACTTGCCCTCGCCGTCCTTCAATTTGCTGAAGCGCCGCGTGAGCGCCTGATGCATGGCGGCGTAGTCATCGCCGGCGGTGACGCCTTCGATGTTGTAGCGCCGGTAGTCGGACTTGATCGGCCCTTCCGGCCCGAACACCACGCAGGAGGCTACGGTGGCCTCGCCGCTGGAATGGCTGATGTCGTAGCACTCCAGGCGCTGTGGCGGCTCGTCCAGGTTGAGCACTTCGGCAAGGGCATCAAAGCGTGCGGCGACGTGCTGTCGGTTGGCCAGGCGCGCGCTCAGGGCTTGCTCGGCGTTAGTGACGGCCAGTTGCTGCCAGCGGGCGCGGGTGCCACGCACGCGGTGGCTGATGTCCAATTCGCGGCCACGCAACTCGTGGATCGCTTCGATCAACGTGGGGAAGTCTTCATGCACCACGTTGACAATCAGCTCCGACGGCAGGTCGCGCTCGGGGCTGCTGACGTAGTACTGGCCGAGGAACGCGGCCATCACTTCAGCCACGTCTTCGTCGATACCGGTTTGCGGGAAGAAGTTCTTGCTGCCCAACACTCGCCCGCCGCGCACGCTGATCAGGTGCACACAGGCGCCACCTGGATTGACGAAGGCGGCGATCACGTCGACATCGCCGGTGCCGCCTTCCATGCTTTGCTGGTCCTGCACACGACGCAGTAGGGAGATCTGGTCGCGCAACTCAGCGGCCCGCTCGAAATCCAGGGTGCCGGCCGCCTCTTCCATGGCCGCGGAGAGCTCATCGGTCAGCGCATTGCTGCGTCCTTCGAGAAACATCACCGAATGGCGCACATCCTCGGCGTATTCCGCCGGCTCCACCAGGCCCACGCAAGGTGCCTTGCAGCGTTTGATCTGGTATTGCAGGCACGGCCGCGTGCGGTTCTTGTAGAAACTGTCTTCACACTGGCGCACAAAAAAGGTTTTTTGCAACAGGCTCAGGCTTTCACGGATGGCCCCGGCGCTGGGATAAGGGCCAAAGTACTTGCCCTTCGCCTTCTTCGCACCACGGTGAATACTCAGCCGTGGGAAGTTGCCGTCGGATAAAAACACGTAGGGGTAGGATTTATCATCACGCAGCAGGATGTTGTAGGGCGGCCGCCACTCCTTGATCAGCGTCTGCTCAAGCAGTAGCGCTTCGGTTTCGTTGGCGGTGATGGTGGTTTCAACCTGAGCGATACGCGCCACCAGTGCGGCGGTTTTGGGCGCGAGACCGGTCTTGCGAAAGTAGCTCGCCAGGCGGTTTTTCAGGTTTTTGGCTTTGCCGACGTAAAGCAGGCGCGCCTCGCTGTCGAACATGCGGTACACGCCGGGGCGGCCACTGCAGGTTGAGAGGAAGGCACTCGGATCAAACGGCGTAGTCATGTCAGGCGCTGGCGTCCACCATGCCGTGGCGCACCGCGAGCAGGGTCAATTCAACATCACTGCTGATGGCGAGCTTCTCGAAAATGCGATAGCGGTAGGTGTTGACGGTCTTGGGCGACAGGCACAGCTTGTCGGAGATGGATTGGACTTTCTGGCAACCCACAATCATCAGGGCGATCTGGATTTCCCGCTCCGACAGCGCGTCGAATGGCGAGTCGCTGGTGGGTTGGAAAGACTTGATGGCCAATTGCTGGGCAATCTGCGGGCTGATATAGCGCTGGCCGGCGAACACCAGGCGAATGGCCTGCACCATCTCCGCCAAGCCTGCACCCTTGGTCAGGTAACCCGCAGCGCCCGCCTGTAGAAGACGGGTCGGGAACGGGTCTTCTTCGCACACGGTCACCACCACGACTTTGATATCCGGATGGCTGCGCAGCAATTTGGTCGTGGCACCAAGACCGCCGATCCCAGGCATCTTGACGTCCATTAACACCACATCGGGCTTCAACTCCCGGGCCTTGATCAGGGATTCCTCCCCCGACTCGGCCTGGCCGACTACTTGCAGGCCATCGATGTCAGCCAGCATTCGTGTAATGCCTGTACGAACGAGATCATGGTCATCGACTACTAGCACCCTAATCAAGCAGACACCTCGCGAAATGGTCTTATAGGTTGCTGAACACCTTAGCAAAAAACCAAGGCGCAGACCTAGCTGCAAGCGTCATATATATGGAGTTTGGGTAAGCGGCAGCCATCCGCCGGGAGGCAGACGGCTCAATTTGTTGGGCGAAGAGTCAGGAATCCTGGGCTTTCGGCTTGGCCTTTTCATTCACAGCAACGCAATGTTTGGCCAAGGTCGACGTCAGGCGACGGATCGCATCCTGGTCTTCCTTGAACATCGCACGGTAATCGCCGAGCACCTTTTCTTCGATCTGGCTCAGGTTTTCCAGTTGGATGGGCGTGGCCGTGCCGGTCAACACGTACAACACATCCACACCTCGTTCAGCGACGCGAGACAAATAGTCCGCTTTAGGCGCGCGCCCGCCACTTTCGTATTTCCCTTGTGCGTTGGCTTCAACGCCGCCGATCTCGCCGAAACTTTTTTGCGACAAGCCAAGTCGCTCTCTTTCTTGCCTCAAACGCGAACCGATTCCACTCATTTGGATGTATTATCCTGTCTGGCACACCCCAAGAGGTGACACACTCATCTCTTTATTAAACAAACTTGAACGGTTTTGAACTATGCCCGGAATCCGTACTGCCGCACAAGCCAAGGCCTGGCTGGAACATCAAGGAAAGTCAGTTCAAGCGTTCGCCCGTGAGCATGGCGTTGATCCGGCTACCACCTATCAAGTGCTCGCGGGGCGCAAAAAGGGACGGCGTGGAGAGGCCCATAAGGTCCCGGTCCTTCTGGGCATGAAAGAAGGGATCATCCTTGCTGAGGCTGATGGCCAAAACAATGATCAGGAAGTCGGCTCCTGAGAGCTGTATGCGCTTATTCGGCCTGTGCGCAGGGTTTAGCTTGAGCGGCAGACACGCTCCATTCGCCAGAAGTAGTCTTCTTCACCAACGTTACTGAACCCCATGCGCTCATAGAGCAGCTTCGCCGGGTTCGTCTTGAATACCGTCAGGCGCAACAGGCCAAGCGCCTGCGCCTTGAGCGCCATCTGCTGCAATACCCAGCTCCCTGCGCCACCCCCACGATACGCTTCGAGCATATGCAACTCGCGGATATACAGCGCGCGGCTGTCGCGGCTCAGGCTGACAAATCCCAAAACGACGTCGCCCCGGCAAATCAGCCAGTTTTCCCGACCGGCCCAGGCGGTATCGAAGCCATCGTTGGACCACCACAACCCGTACTCTACGTAGTAACGGGTCATGGCCTCGTGGGTCAGCGTTCGCGCAAAGGGCAGGTCCTGGTCCGTCGCAGCGCGTAGATAAAATGCCATTTACAGGGCGACCACTTCGCTGGCCCAACGCTCGCCATCGCGACGGGCGATCAGCAGCGCCTCACCCAGCCCTGGCACAGCGGCAAGCAAACCGCCATCGGTGCCCCAGATCGCACTGCGACCGGCACACGCCCAACCGCCCGACGGGCCGCCATGGTTGGCCATCAACACCAACAGGGCATGTTCAGCTGCATAGCCTCGGAGCAGCGCACTGTCCGTTGCGTACCCTCCCTCACTGATCAACACTCCGGCGGCATACACCGTAGCGCCCGCTTGCGCTGCAGCAAGCGGATGGCTGGCATGGGAAAAGTCTGCACACACTGCCAGTGCAACCTGCTCCCCCTCGAATTCAAGGGCCGCACCGCCCTGCCCTGGGACAAACGCGGCCTCTTCGCCGTCGTGCAAATGCTGCTTGGTGTAGACCGCCAGGGAGCCATCCGCACCCAGTACCAGTGCAGCAATAAACACACCCGCCTCCGGCGCCAGTCGAATCGGCATCCCCACCACCGCCGTCAGTCGCAGTTCTTGCGCCATTTCGCGCAGGGGCGCCAGCACCCGGTCCTCTGGCGCAATCGCCAGTGCAGCGGCCAGCGCCGGCTCATAGCCTGTCAACGACAACTCCGGGAACACCAGCAGTTGCACACCCTCGGCCGCCGCCGCCCGCATACACGCCAAGTGGCGTTGGATATTGGCCCGCACATCGCCCGCAATGGAGATGGATTGAGCTGCAGCAACAGTGAAGGCAGTCATGGTCGCGTCCAAGCAATCGGTAACTAAGTATGACCAGCATATCGACACTCACCCCATAGCCGTAAGTCCCTTCACGCAATAGAAATTACTGATTGAATCTCCCCGCGTGCCTCTAGTAAGCTCCCCGCATCATTTGGAGACACACCATGTTGCAACTCACCCACACTCAGGTTTGCCCTGCCGCCAGCGCCCCGCGCTCGGTGTCGGCCAGCCGTGTGAACGGTTCGAGCGCAGCTGTCAGCTTTTATTTTGGGTATTGGTTTAGCCACTGGCGCGCCTGATACCTGAAATCGGCGCCCACCATTCAAGGGGTCGCCTGCCAGAGAAATCTAACCCCCGGTCGGCTCCCCGACCGGGGGTTTTGTTTTTCCAGGCCCCTGAACATTTTGTTTGATCAAGAACACTTAAAAGGACTCACGACATGAACTACGCCACCTATTACCGCTACGACACCTCCACTGCATGGCGATTTAGCCAGCTCCGCTCGGGACAGCCTGCCGCCTCCGATCGGTCACCTATTGGTGGCAAGCCAACACACCAGGCCAGTACGGCCAATTGTCGAACACCCCAGTAGGCCAAGCGCGCGGGAACAACCCGCCGCTTGCCCAGGAAGCCTTGAATATGAACTCGTCCATCGCCGCTCTGCCCGTTTCGAACCTGATCAGCGCCAATGAAGCCCTGACCCAGCGCCTGCCCAGCTCTCTTGAGCTCAAGCATCAGTTGCCCCTCAGCCCGTTCCTCAATGAACAGATCCACGCCCATCGCCAGGCCGTGCGCGCCATCCTCAAGGGTGAAGATTCACGCTTGCTGGTGATTGTCGGCCCGTGCTCGATCCACGACCCGGAATCGGCCATGGAATACGCTCGCAACCTGAAGAAACTGGCACTCGACGTCAGCGACCAGATGCTGCTGGTGATCCGCGCCTACGTCGAAAAACCGCGCACCACTATCGGCTGGAAAGGCCTGGCCTACGATCCGCACCTGGATGGCAGTGACGACATGGCCGCCGGCTTGACGCTGTCCCGCGAGCTCATGCGCGAAATGCTGCGCCTGGGCCTGCCGGTCGCCACCGAGCTGTTGCAGCCCATGGCCGCCGGCTACTTCGATGACCTGCTCAGTTGGGTCGCCATTGGCGCACGCACCACCGAATCGCAAATCCACCGCGAAATGGCCAGCGGCCTGGGCATGCCCGTGGGCTTCAAGAACGGCACCGACGGCGGCGTCTCAATCGCCTGTGACGCGATGCGCTCGGCGTCGCACCCGCACCGCCACTTCGGCGTCGACAGCCAGGGCCACCCGGCGATCATCCAGACCCCGGGCAACCCCGACACACATCTGGTGCTGCGCGGCGGTCACCGTGGGCCGAACTATGATGCAAAGAGCGTGGCGCAGATCAAGCAGGACCTGGCCACGTCCAAGGTCACGCCGCGGATCATGATCGACTGCAGCCATGCCAACAGCGGCAAAGACCCGTTGCGCCAACCGGCGGTGTTCAACGACGTGCTCGAACAACGCCTGCAAGGCGATACTTCGCTGATCGGCATGATGCTTGAGAGCCACCTGTTCGAAGGCTGCCAACCGTTGAGCCCCTCGATGAAATACGGCGTGTCGGTGACCGACGGCTGCCTGGGCTGGGCAGGTACCGAGCAGCTGTTGCGCAGTGCCGCCGAGCGCTTGCGGGCTCAGGGCTGATGGCCAGGGAAACCGAGCTTGAGCGCGGCCATCGCTGGCTCAGCCCCAAGGCCATCGCACCGACGCGGGACTAAACCCCGGCCACGGGCCTGCGGGATAATTCCCGCAGCCACGGCAACACCCGCAGGCCCTTGGTGGCCTCGGGTGGGTCGATGATGTCCATGAAGTGTTCAAGGGTGACGTTGTCCGGCACGCCGGGCAGGCGTACCAGCACCGCCGGCGTTGCACCGGCAGGCTTGCCCAGGTCCAGATGGTCGTAGACCAGCACGTGGCGGACCTGGGGTTGCGGCTCACAGGCATTGACCGCCAAGCCCGCATTGATGATCAGCACATCAAAACGCTCAGCGGGGATGGCGGTGAGTATCTGGACTTCTTCAAAGGTTTGTACCGGGACAATCCGGTGGTACCCCAACTGGTTGAGCATTTTTTCGATGTGCAGTCGTTGCAGGTGCTGTTCATCGGCAATCAGGATAGACAGTGCTTTGTTCGGCATGGCAAACCCCTGGGCTGGCAGCGCTCGTCAGTAAGAGGCGATCATTTTCCAGACATATCCCGCAGACAAAATCAGCGATGTTCCCCCTTCGCGTAGGACTTATCCCAAAATCGCCAAATGGCTATCTACTGCCGTCAAGCCCGATTGCATTGCCGAAGCAGGCTGTGATGCACCTGCGCAATGGCCACGCCCAACGCCTCAACCGAAACGCCCAACGCCTCGGCATCCCGCCGTTCACATACACCCTCCAAGGCCTCGCAGCAAACCACCAGCCCCTCGGCCTTAACCATGCGCGCGCCGCCTTTTACCCGATGGGCCAAGTCATGCAGCTTGGCAAAGCTCACCGGGTTTTGCAGGGTCGGCAACAACGCGCCGTCCTCTTCCAGGCTGGCGAGCAAGGGCACCAGCAATTCGTCGAGCGCGGCCGTGTCCTCCCCGGTCAGCGCAATCAGCAGGCTTAAATCAATGACCGATTCAGCGGTGGCCGTGGCGGTCGTGCGCGATGCCAAGGCCAAGCGCAAGTCCTCAAGCCCGGTCGGTTTGAACAGACAGCCATCCATGCCCGCCTGGCGGCAGCGCTCAGCCTCCTCTGACTGGGCGTTGGCGGTAAAGCCCAGCAACAGGCAAGGAATCAGGCCGCGCTTGCGCTCTTGCGCGCGAATATCACGCGCCAACGCATAACCGTCCTTGAGGGGCATATTGCAATCGGTGATCACCCCATCAAACTGCCCGGCCTGCCACAGGGCAAGCCCTTGAATGCCGTCCTGCGCCGTGACGATGCGATGCCCCAGGAAACTCAATTGCCGCTCCAGCAACAGGCGGTTGGCGGGGTAGTCATCGACCACCAGGATGCTTAACGCACGAGCCGGCGGAAGAGACGGAACGGTCAGGGCCGCCGGCGTTGCCGTGGTCAGCGCCAATGTCAACATCAGATCCACCCGCGTGCCCTTGCCCAGCACGCTGCTCAGGTGCAACTGGCCACCCATCATCTCGCACAGGTTGCGGCTGATCACCAAACCAAGGCCTGAGCCGCTGCGCGCCGATTGTTCATTGTTGCTGCCCTGGATAAACGGATTGAACAAACGCTGCTGATCTTCAGCGCTTATGCCCATCCCGGTGTCTTCCACCCAGACCCGCAGGCTCAGATGGTCGTCGGACAATGCCGGTACGCCCTGGGCGCGCAGGCGTATCTGGCCGGTGGCGGTGAACTTGATCGCATTACCCAGCACATTGAAAATCACTTGTTTAAAGCGCAGCGGGTCGATCAACACCAGGCGGTCGATCAAGGGGTCCAATTCCACTTGCAGGACCAGCCCCTTGTCCCGCGCCAGCCCCTCGAACACTCGCGCCACCGAGGCCAGCAGCTCATGCACATTGGCCGCCTCCAGGCTCAGGGACAAGTGGCCGGATTCGATCCGCGCAATGTCGAGAATATCGCCGATCAACTCCAGCATGCTCCGGGACGCCACCGACGCCACCTCCAGCGCATCGCGGTCTGCGCGCCCTTGCTCGGCATTTTTCAGGGCCAGCTCAATCATGCCGATCACCGCGTTCATGGGCGTGCGGATCTCGTGGCTCATGGTCGCCAGGAAGGTCGTCTTGGCACGGTTTGCGGCGTCGGCCTCCTCCTTGGCCTCCTGCAACTGGCCCAACAAGCGCTGGCGCTCACTCACGTCCACCCAGCCGGCGATCATGCCCACCACTTTCTCGTCGCCATCGCGGTACGGCAACATCCACTGATAAATAGTCAGCACATCGCCATTGGGCACTTTGAGAATGCGGTCATGAATCTGCGGCTCGCCCTGTTCCATCAGACGCAAGTAGTCGGCATGGAACGACCGGGCCTGGGGCGGGTTGCCGGTATCGGTTTGCACCACGGTCTTGCCGATGACGTCTTCTAACTTGAAACCAAAGACGTCCAGGTAAGCGTTGTTGCAAGCCATCAATCGGCCCAGGCGATCACGCACGTAAATCGGGTGGGGCGTGCCGTCGATCAGCACGCTCATAAAGCGCATCTGGTCGCTCAAGGCCCGTTCGGCCTGGGCGCGCTTGCGGATCAGGTTACGCAGGTAAAGCACCCAGCCCAGGGTGATCAGCAGCAACAGTGCGGCCAAGCCAAAGCCCTGGATAATAACGTTGCGGTGACGCGTCCAGTAGCTGTCCTCGATGAGGATCTCGCTGCGCCAATGGTTGGTCAGTTCGTCCATCTCTTCGGGCGTTATGCTCAACAGTGCTTTGTCGAGGATCGAGTACAACTCCAATTGGCCGCGGTTGACACCAAACGCAATCCGCGCAGGCTCCGTACCCACCGTGCTGGTGATGCGCAGGCGGTCCCGATAGTTACGCGCAATCATGTAGCGTGCGCTGATCAGCGACAACAGCGCGGCCTCGGCCCGCCCTTTGGCAACCGACTCCAGGGCCTGCTCAGGATTCTCGACGTCGACAAACCCGATGTCTGGATAATCCCGGGCGATCTGCGCGGCAAGGCTATTGCTGCGAATGAGCGAAAGCCGTTTGCCAGCCATGTCTTCCAGGGTGATCAGGCGGTCATTGTCGGCACGCACCACCAGAACGTAGGGGTTGGACAGGTAAGGCCGGGTAAAGCGCATCTTGTCGGCACGCTCGACGCTCGGCGTGATCGCCGCCACCATATCTACCCGGCCGGCGTCCACATCATCCAGTTGCCGAGGCAGTGAACTGCCGCGTACCACCTCGAACTTCAACCCGGTGCGCAAGCTGATCTGCGACAGCACTTCGGCGCTCAGCCCTTCGAATTGCTCTTGTTCATTGAAGTACGACAGCGGTACCAATTTATCGAGCACAGCCACCCTCACCCAGGGGTGCTTCTCCAGCCAGCGCTGTTCGCTGTTACTCAAGCGCAGCCGCCCGGCCTCCAGGAAACCACTGCTGCCGGCGCTCCAGCGACGCAGGATTTCCATCTGTTGGTTGACCGGCACCACCGCCAGTGCGGCATTGAAAATATTCAACAGACGCGCATCGCCCTTGGCGAACGCGAAACCGAAGGGGTTGACCTCCAGCGCGGAAAAATCCGCCATGCGCACGTTGTTCAAATAGTTCTTGTTGATCAGGTAGCGAGTGCTGATGGCGTCGCCCAGGTAGACATCCGCCTGGCCGAATGCAACGGAGCCGATGGCTTCGAAGGTCGAGCCAAACAACTGCAACCGCGCTTTGGGATAAAACGCCTGGACAGTATTGGGCTGCATGTAGTGGTAGAGCATCGCAACGCGCTTGCCCGAAAGATCAGCTTTCAGCGCGTGATTTTCGCCGGCGCGGGTCACTAAGACGGGCTGATCGTTGGCGTAGGAGCGCGACAGCAGCAATTGCGGATCGGCTGCCTCATAACCGTTGGACGACCCCACGAAATCCACGGCACCGGTCTTGAGGGCTTCGATGACTTCGTCACGGGTATCGTATCGGCGCACCTCAATCGTGACATTCAGCGCCTGCCCGATCAGCGCGGCGTAATCGGCGGTAATGCCTTCCAGCTCGTTGCTGTTGCTCAGGTCAAAGGGCGCATAATCGGGCGCCGACACGCCCATCGACAGCGTGCGGCGCTGGCGTAGCCAACGCCAGTCAGCTTCGTCCAGCGTCAATGAAGGGTTTGCCAGGGTGGAATGCCCCAGCAGGCGCAGGCTCTGTGGTTCATCAAGGGCCGCCGCCGCACCGGGCAACAGCCCCAGCAGCACGATGGCCATGCATTTCAGCCGCCGCGAAGTGGCCATTTCAGATCAAATGATTACGCTGGGCAAACTTGGACAGGTGTACCACCGACGACATGCGTAACTTCTCCTTAAGCCGCGTCTTGTAGGTACTGATGGTCTTGTGGCTCAACAGCATGTCCTCGGCGATATCCTTGTTACCCAGGCCCAAAGCCAGTTTTTGCAGCACAGTCAATTCGCGGTCGGACAACGCGTCCACCAACTCCTGCTCGGTAGATTGCAGATCATCGCGGCGCACCGAACTGGTAGGCAGGCTGGGGAAGCAACTGTAGCCGGAGCGGATCGCCCGGATTGCCTTTTGCAACTCATCGAGCTCTCCAGTCTTGGCGACAAACCCCATCGCTCCGGCGCGCATGCAGCGGGTGGAAAAAAACACCGCCAAGTACGAGGTCAGCACCAGGATCTTACAGGGCAGTTCCAGCGCCTTGATCCGACTGATCACCTCCAACCCGCCAAGCTTGGGCATTGCCAGGTCGAGGATGACCAGATCCGGCCGCTCTTCGCGTGCAACCTGCATGGCGTCGGCACCGTTACCCGCCTCGAAAATCGTATCGAAGCCTTCCTGCTTCAACAGATGCTTCACGGTGGCGCGTATAAAAGGATGATCGTCCACAATTAAAGCTTTATTGCTCATAAGACTCCCCTAGGAAGATCAGTACGCTTACATATCACGCGAGGCCCAACTACCTGTGAAAAGTAACAGTTCCGATAAACGGCACTGATTACGCTGCGCAACGCCTCAGGCAGTAAAAGCCCCTCATCTTGAAATCACAGTCACCACGTAACGCCGCACCTTGACTGCTGAGCAGGCGCAAGCGCGCAAACCTTAACAACGGCATGCCGTTTTGGATGAAGGGATAGTCTCGCGTAGTAGTAGGACTTTTCCTCGGCACAGTCAGCCTGCGCCCAGGCAGCTATTCGGTGGTACTGGGGCTCCAGAAGGCCTGTACCACCAAGGTTGATCTGGAGATCCGCGCCACCAGCGCATCCAGCTCGTCACCATCTACTGAGGTCACCGCCAATGTGGCTTCGATCTCCACTTCCTCGGTACCGAAGGGCCGCACATCGACATCGCTGGCCGGGTAGTTACAACGCGCCAACTCGGCTTCCAGCAATGCCAACACTGCGGTTTGCTGGGTCCGTCGCGCAATCACATAGAGGATGTTGGTGACCTCCGCCGACACCACATCCAGCGGTTGGCGGTTGATGTTATTGACGATGGGCCGCAGCAGGGTGTTGGCCGCCAGCACAAACAGCGTGCCCAGCAGCGCTTCAAGCACCAGATCGGCACCGGCGCATGCCCCTACCGCCGCCGACGCCCAGAGCGTGGCGGCGGTGTTGAGCCCGCGCACATTGCCTTCTTCACGCATGATCACGCCGGCCCCCAGAAAACCGATGCCCGACACCACGTAGGCGACCACGCGCACCGCGCCTTCCGCGCCACCGAGGCGGCTGGCCATGTCGACAAAAATCGCCGCGCCCACCGCCACCAGCACATTGGTGCGCAAGCCCGCCGTGCGCTGGCGGTACTGGCGTTCGAACCCGATCAGCCCGCCAAGGATAAACGCGGCGGTCAGGCTGACCAGGGTGTCGATGAGGGAGTCGAGGTTAATGTTGTTGATTGCTTGCATAAGCACTTTCCCTGTATGCCGCCGCCGACCCCTGCGGGGCCGGGGGCATTTGAGCTGAGGTTGTTACTGCCAGCCGAATGTGCGGATGTAGTAGCCCTTCACGGCCTGGGTAAGCGCCATGTACGCCAGCAAAATCACCGGCAGGAACACGAAGTACAGCGACGGCAACGCCTGCAGTTTGAAGTAATGCGCCAGCGGCCCCATCGGCAGGAAAATCCCTACGGCCATGATCACGCCGGTCATCACCATCAACGGCATCGCCGCACGGCTTTGCAGGAACGGGATTTTCGGGGTACGGATCATGTGCACGATCAGCGTCTGGGTCAGCAGCCCCACCACGAACCAGCCCGACTGGAACAGCGTCTGATGGTCTGGTGTGTTGGCATCGAACACGTACCACATGAGTGCGAACGTAGTGATGTCAAAGATCGAACTGATCGGCCCGAAAAACAGCATGAAACGGCCCACATCCCCAGGCTGCCAGCGTTGCGGCTTGGCCAGCATTTCGTCGTCGACGTTATCGAACGGAATCGCGATCTGGGAAATGTCATACAACAGGTTTTGCACCAGCAGGTGCATCGGCAGCATCGGCAAAAACGGGATAAACGCACTGGCCACCAACACCGAGAACACGTTGCCGAAGTTGGAACTGGCGGTCATCTTGATGTACTTGAGCATATTGGCGAAGGTGCGCCGGCCTTCCAGCACGCCCTCTTCCAGGATCATCAGGCTCTTTTCCAGCAGGATGATGTCGGCCGCCTCCTTGGCGATGTCCACCGCGCTGTCCACCGAAATACCGATATCGGCCGTGCGCAATGCCGGCGCATCGTTGATCCCGTCGCCCATAAAGCCCACCACATGCCCGTTGGCTTTGAGCAGGCGCACGATGCGTTCCTTGTGGCTGGGCGTCAGCTTGGCGAACACATTGGTGGTCTCGACGGCCTTGGCCAGTTCAGCGTCGGTCATGTCCTCGATGTCGTTGCCCATCAACAGGCCCTGTTGCTCCAGGCCCACTTCGCGGCAGATCTTGGCGGTCACCAGTTCGTTGTCGCCGGTCAGTACCTTCACCGCTACGCCATGGGCTTTGAGGGCTTTGAGCGCCGGCGCGGTGCTTTCCTTGGGCGGATCAAGAAAGGCCACGTAGCCGATCAGCGTCAGGTTGTTTTCATCCGCCAGGCTGTAGGTATCGCGCCCCGGCGGCATCGGTTGTGCGGCCACGGCCACCACGCGCAGGCCTTCTTCGTTGAACGCCGCGGTCACTTGGCGAATACGCGCCAGCAATGGCTCGGTCAGCGCCTCGCTGGTGTCGCCATGGCGCACGGTGTTGCACACCGACAGGACTTCTTCCACGGCGCCCTTGCAGATCAACAGATGCGGCAGGCCTTGCTCGGCCACTACCACCGACATGCGCCGGCGATTGAAGTCGAACGGGATCTCATCGACCTTATGGAAGGCGGTACCGACCTTCAGCTCCCGATGTACCTCCACATGCTCCAGCACCGCCACGTCCAGCAAGTTTTTCAGGCCGGTCTGGTAGTAGCTGTTCAGGTAGGCCATTTCCAATACGTCGTCGGACTCTTCACCCCACACGTCCACATGGCGTGCCAGGAAAATCTTGTCCTGGGTCAGGGTGCCGGTCTTGTCGGTGCACAGCACGTCCATCGCGCCGAAGTTCTGGATCGCGTCCAGGCGCTTGACGATGACCTTTTTGCGCGACAGAAACACCGCGCCCTTGGCCAGCGTCGAGGTCACAATCATCGGCAGCATTTCCGGGGTCAGGCCCACGGCGATCGATAGCGCGAACAACAGCGCTTCGGTCCAGTCGCCCTTGGTGAACCCGTTGATGAACAGCACCAGCGGCGCCATCACAAACATAAAGCGAATCAGCAGCCAGCTGACCTTGTTCACGCCATGCTGGAACGACGTGGTGGCGCGGTCGGTGGCTGTCACACGCTGGGCCAGTGCGCCGAAATAGGTGCTGTTGCCGGTGGTCAGGATCACCGCCGTCGCCGCACCGGACACCACGTTGGTGCCCATGAACAGGATGTTTTCCAGGTCCAATGGGTTACGGGTGTTGGCGTCCTGCTGCTGGGCAAATTTTTCCACCGGCATCGATTCGCCCGTCATTGCGGCCTGGCTGACAAACAGGTCCTTGGCGCTGAGCACGCGGCAATCGGCGGGGATCATGTCGCCGGCCGACAGCACGATCAGGTCGCCCGGTACCAACTGTTTGATCGGCAACTCTATGCGCTTGGCGCCATCGCGGCGTAGCACGGTGGCCGTATTGCTGACCATGGCTTTGAGCGCATCGGCCGCTTTGTTGGACTTGGCTTCCTGCCAGAAACGCAGCAGCGTCGAGAGCACCACCATGGAGAAGATCACGGTGGCGGCCTTCATGTCTTCGGTCAGCCAGGAGATCACCGCCAACAAGGTCAACAGCAGGTTGAACGGGTTTTTATAGCAATGCCACAGGTGCGCCCACCATGGCAGCGGCTGCTCGTGCTCGACTTCATTGAGACCGTATTGCACGCGCAGGGCGTCGGCCTCTGGAGCACTCAGGCCCTCGACATGGCTGCCCAACGTACCGAGCAACTGCACGGTGTTGTGGTTGGCCGCGGCCACCAGGGTTTGCGCCAAGGTCGGCGGCACTTCGCGGCTGACGCTGGCGTCGGCCACGGTGTCGAGCATGGCCAGGCGGCGGAAGTGCCGGGCGATGTGCCGGGTCCGCAGAAAACCGGCAAAGAACTCTTTCAACAGGGTGAGGTTCATGGTGTAACTCCTGCGCGAGGAAAAAACCGTCGTGCAGGTACCGCCCCTCCGCACCGCGCCTGTTACACAGGCACAGCCGGCTTGGCCCGCCCACCCTAAAAGGCAGGCGCGTCCGTCGCATCCCGAGGTTACCCAGGTGCTGGTCAGCGTCGATGAGAGGGAATCAAACAGCTGCCAGGACAGGCCGCTGCCGAGATGCCGCTTCTCGCTTTTTTGGCGAGACAACGGCATCGGATGAATGCGCGTTACCTTGCCAAGCCTGTGCCGGTTACCGAAACCGGCCGACTACTGTCACTCGAACAAGTACCCACTGAGGGTCTCCGCTATTGATGAAAACGCGCGAAGCTTACGCCCCGACCTCAGGAGAGTAAACCGTAGGAAAGTGTCCGAATGGTGAATAAGAAGATTCTTCAGGATGGGTTCAGGAACCGGCTTCTGCACATGCAGAAGATCAAATGTGGGAGCTGGCTTGTCGAATCGTCGCACCGCTGCGATAGCCATAGGTATCTGCACAATTTTAAAATTGAAAAACCTCCCTGTGGTGAGCGGGCTTGCCCCGCGCTGGGCTGCGCAGCGGCCCTAAAACCTGCACCTCGGTTAACCTGACACACAGCGGTGACCTTATTGGGGCCGCTTCGCAGCCCGGCGCGGGGCAAGCCCGCTCACCACAACAGTCCATTCGCCATAGATTTTTTGCTCACTGGGAGTTGTGTAGATTCCTATGCCGCTATGGTGTGCCTGGTCGATCCCGCTCAACCAACGCCAGGTAGTCCTCAACGCTCCCACCCGCCAACGCCTTGACCTGAATCGATACCCTGTTCACCTGACGACCCATCGCAATCCCATCCCGTGTACGCACCTGCACATACCCAAGTTTGGGCCAGAAGCGCTCGGCCCTGGTGTTACCCACCACCACCGTCAAGCGCAGCCACTGGGCGCCATTCTCTAATGCCCAACGCTCAAGCTCCGCATGCAGCCGCTGCGCAAAGCCAGTGCCATGCCTGCCCGAGTCCACCAGCAACAACCCGATATGCCATACGCCCTGCGCGAGCAAATCCGCCGCAATATTCACCACGGCGACCAAGCGATCATCAGCGTCTCGATAGCCCAGCCAGTACATCCGGCTGCACGTCCACCCGGCCGGCAACGCCCCCTGCAACTCGTCGCGCGCTTCGGTCGGCGTGGCAGGCTCACCGTTGACCGCGATGAAGTAATCCGGCGCCTGCTCGAAAAACCGCTGCAGCTCGGCTGCGTCGCCGGCATTCAGCTCATCCACCCGAAGCCCCTCAAGAGAGCAAGTGATATCCATATCTCGCGCCTCTCTCAATCATCCCGCGTCAGCACTTCCAACAGCTCAATCTCGAAATGCAGGTCACTGTGGGGCGTAATATGCGCGCCCATCGACCGCTCGCCATAAGCCAGATGCGCCGGCACGAACAACCTGCGTACCCCGCCCACCCGCATGCCCATCAAGCCCTGGTCCCAGCCTTTAATGACGCGCCCGGTGCCGATCACACACTGGAACGGCTTACCCCTTTCCCAGGACGAATCGAACACCGTGCCATCTTCCAGCGTGCCGGTGTATTGAGTGGTGATCAGCGCGCCCTTGACCACGGCTTTGCCG
This sequence comes from Pseudomonas asgharzadehiana, assembly GCF_019139815.1. Taxonomy (NCBI): domain Bacteria; kingdom Pseudomonadati; phylum Pseudomonadota; class Gammaproteobacteria; order Pseudomonadales; family Pseudomonadaceae; genus Pseudomonas; species Pseudomonas asgharzadehiana. The sequence continues at coordinate 2,270,244 of NZ_CP077079.1, read as the reverse complement.
GTGCCCATGCGGGTGTCAGTGATCTGCAGTTCGTCGTGGCTCATGGGGTTCTCGTTGAAGGCGTAAAGGCTGGGGTTTTCCCAGAATCGGTGGAGTTTGGCAAGTGTAGGAACAGTTGGAGCCGTATCGCTTCCCTCGCACCTACGAAAGAACACGACTTGCCCTCACAAAAAATCACCCTCTGCTTATTCTCGATCAAATCGCCTAAGTTCAATCTATAAAGAGATCATCATCTTTACCGAGGTATATCAAAATGACCATTGGCTCAAACTTCAATTACCCTGCTGATATTGCACAACAGCTGCATAGGAAAAAGCGCTCCACCCCCAACAAATGGAGAGCCGTATTCCCCAACCCACCGGACTTATGTTTTGACTACCGCGAACTGGTGGAACAAATAAATGGCGTTGCCAAAGCCACTGCACCCCATCATAAAATTTGCATTATTGGAGCAGGCATTACAGGATTGACAACCGCACGTGAACTTTATAGATGTGGTTTCACAAACATTACTTTACTTGAAAAATCGAAGCGCGTAGGCGGCCGCCACCTTACCGCACTCGGGCACAACAACACCAACACTATAGGCAGGCCTCCTTTTGAAATGGGCGCAATGAGAATGCCATTTTTCAACACATCAAACGAACCACCCAAAAACGGTAGATCGTTGATGGCCTATTATGCGACACAATTTGAATTAAGGCATTCAGACTTTCCAAACCCAGGCAGTCCCGCAGTTCGATCAACTGGAATATACCTGCGAGAAGGAAGCATTGACGATAACAGTGAACCGACCATGCTTGTGTGGAAAAACACCGATGGAAAAACGGCACCTCCCGGACAGACACTGGGTAAAGTCTTTGCAAAATGGAAAACTTTTGCCGAGCGTATGACTCTGAGCGTCGCCGAGCATTACGGTTCCGAACAGTGGGAAGACATGTGGGCCTCCATAGTAAAAAAATACGAACGTATCTCCTTCCGTGACTTAGTCAAGATGCCAAGCATTGATAGATGGAGCCAAAATGATCCTGGAAATTTTGGCGGAATGGGTATGACTGCGCAGGAATCTGCTGTTTTCTACTCTATCGGTATTGGAGATGGCAGTTGGGGAGCCTTCTATGACGTTTGCTCTCTGTATCCACTGCGCACTGCAATATTCGGATTCAGCAGTCATTTGCAGTTAATTCACGGACGCGTTGATGCGCACGGAAACCCTATGGCCTCACCGTACTTAAACGCTAAAAAAGTTTTGGATTCAAGAGGACTTAGCTTCAACAAACCTAACTACGTAGGCCTTGGATCCCTGGCCGAATCGCTGCTCTTTATAAAAGCAGAAGAAACGCCTCTGTCATTGTACGAGCACCTTGTTAAAAGCCGCTCAGGTCTACTGACTGATAGCGCAGCAACAAAACTGGAAAGGCTCAACAATGGAAAAATTCGCGTCTATTATGAGTGGAATACCACATCAAAAAGCGCAAAAAATCTAGAGTTCATAGACTGCGATTCGGTTGTAATGACGCTGCCCTCCTGGTTAATAGAAACCCAAATATCAATTGAGAATTTCAGTCAGGACGTCCTCCCATTCAAAATCATAGAAGCCTACAAGACAGCCCACTGGGAAACGAGCTGCAAAGTTTACGCCCCTCTAAAAAAGTCATTTTTGTCAGACAACAAAAACATTCCCCAAACCATTGTAACCGATAGTTTGATCCATGACGTATACACCTACCGCTATAACGACAACACCACTTATGATTGCATTCTCCTTAGCTACACCTGGGAAGATGACGCCACCAAACTTTCTTTATTCAGCGATGCGGAGCTTGTTAAGAAATGCGTCGACGAACTTGATAGAATACTTTTGAAGTCAACCAATATAAAAGAAAAAATCTCACCCTATATTGCGCAAAAACAGGCAATTGTTCAGCGATGGATGAATGATAAAAACTCACTTGGCTGCGCGAAGCTCTATCGAGCAGGCACTTATTACGACGCGGTGAGCCTAATGAAATACAACCGAGACTACTCTCACACTTCAGGACTCTATCTCTGTGGCGAATCTTTCTCCGTTGATGCGGGCTGGACTGAACCGTGCTTCAGAGGGGCCATTGATACGGTGATAAATATATGCAGTAAGACCCGCGCCATTTTCAACGGCGGCTTTACGATGCGGGACTACCCTGAGTATCAGACTGACGCCTAAGAGAAGCAGGCTACAAAACGATAGGAAGCATCCGACTTTTCATTAAACACTTTGTCACTTCTTATAAACATTCAACCACCGCGCTGAATAACGATAAGAGGTCACTTCCATGAGCGAATCAATAAGTCCCGTCCGCGTAGCTGTCATTCAACTCGACCCCCAAGTTGGCATGACCAACCGGACCGATAATCTGCATCAAAGCCTTGCGCTTGCGACCGAAGCCGCAATCGGCGGCGCCAACCTGATTGTGTTGCCTGAACTCGCGAACTGCGGCTATTTCTTCAGTAACCGACAAGAGGCCTTCGATCATGCCGAAGCGGTTCCGGAGGGTGCCAGCGTAAGAGCTTGGGTGGATTTTGCTTGCAAGCATAAGGTGTATCTGGCGGCAGGCCTCAACGAGATCGATGGTCAGCAACTATTCAATACCGCCGTCTTGTTAGGACCAGAAGGGTTTATCGGAAAATACCGAAAAGCCCATTTATGGAATATGGAAAAGCTCTGGTTTACTCCTGGTGATACGGGATTTCCGGTGTTTGAGACGCCGATTGGACGCATCGGTTTATTGATCTGCTGGGACATCTGGTTCCCGGAAGTGCCGCGCATTCTTAGCCAACAAGGCGCCGATATTATTTGTAGCCTGAACAACTGGGTGTGGACCCCACCACCATTGTTCGATGAGGCGGGAAAATGCATGGCCTCGTACCTGACGATGACCGCCGCACATGTAAATAATGTGTTTATTGCCGCTGCCAGTCGCATTGGTGAGGAACGTGACGCGCGCTATCTCGGTTGTTCTTTGATTGCCGGGACGAACGGTTGGCCGATCGGCGCAATCGCTTCAGCCAATCGCCAGGAGATACTGTTTGCCGATATCGATATCACCAGTGCCCGCAGCGCGCCGATATGGAACAGCCTGAACGACCTACAACGTGACCGACGCAACGACCTTTACGATCAGATGCTTGGATATTCCCGGCACCCTGCCCTACCGCGCTGAACGGAGGGCAAATAAATGGAAACGTCAGTCAACAAAACAGTATCTGTCCGTTCACGAGCGGATATCACAGTCCTCATCTCAGGCTTGATAAGCGTCTTGCTCGTGATTTGGGTTTCAACCAACTATGGAGGTTCTTGGCCGGGGTACAGCGAGATGGTGACGAGCCTCCCCGATCCCGCCGCTTGGCTGCGCTGGGTACTGGGAGACATCAGCGAAGTGGCTTTTTACAAACACGAACTCGCCTCCCTTGGCCTGCTATCCGGCGCCTATTTGGCTTGGTGGGCAAGCAAACGAGGAAAAGCCTGGCAAGGCTTTCCCATTTCCTACGGCACAGGGCTGTGGCCTTGGCTTATAACCAGCTCGCTGTTAGGGCTGATACTGAGCAACTTGCTGTGGGGCTGGAGCGTCACCGCTGAAACTTGGCAACCGACATTCGCGGCGTTCGTTTCACTCCCGGCGGCGATGGTATTGATGTTCGGTGGCGGTTGGAAGGTTGCATTCAATGGTGCGGTATTAGGAGCACTGCTTGTTACCCCAACCTGCTTATTGATCGTCAATTACGTATGCGTACCACTGGGATTGCCGGTAGTTATCGGCAATGTATCGGGCATGGCAATCGGAAGTGTCATTGCGTTTTTGCTTTGCCGGCGTTTACCCGTTTTGGTGCGTTGCGACTACATCACACCGACCAAACCCATACCCGCTAAACCACCTACCTACAATCTGTTATGGAGCATACGGCGCGTGCTAGCGGACTTTTCAGAAGCACCGTTCTTCGGTAATGAACTCGCAAGTCTAGGTTTATTGGCGGGAGTGTTGTTGGCATATGTACTGAATCCCTTGAGCCCAGGCTATGGTTCAGGCCTCATCCTGCCTCTCGTCGGAGCACAAGCCCTGACGTCAGCGATAGGCGTCGTGATCTGGCGACAACAATGGATCAAACGTGGCTGGTATCCTACCTATGTGCCTCTAGTCTCCGTCGTACCCGCTGCGGTGTTGACCTACGGCGGGAGTTGGGCGGTGGTAGGCGCAAGCGCATTGCTCGGTGCACTGATCGCACCACCGTTAGCGTGCACCCTCGCCGGGCGCTTACCAGCACACATCCATCCGTACATCGGCAATGTAATTTCGATGGCTCTGAGCACGCTGATTATCGTGCCGTTGGTGGGCCGGTTAGCCACATAGTGATGGCTGGCTTTGTAGTAGCAGGTCTAAGGATCAAGCTCATCCAGCAAGGTCTTGCCACCCTGCAGCAGCCCTAACGCCTGCACCACATCGTTGACGGCGCCCACAGTGCCCAGGTCTTCTGGGCTGACGGCGCCGTCGACCAATGCCTTCAAGGCCTTCAAGAACGCAACTCTGCCCCAATCGACCCTGTCGGACTTGCTCAACTTTGGCGAGATACGCTGCAACGCGGCCGTTATTTCTCTTGTCAGGTAATCGTTAAACTCAGGCTTGTTCACGGTCAGCTTCCTTCTTCAATCGCGGTCGGACAGCAACAGCCTACGAATCCCACAACGCCTTGCCTACTGTCAGACTTAACAGGTCTATACCAGTCAGCACGGCGGCACAGAGGGTCGGCCCTGGCTCAAATGCCCCCTCTAACCGGGTGCATTTCATACTTCCCACAAGCGCATTTCTTTGCACTATCCAGCCCCTGGGCTGTCGGAGTTTGCATGCGCTTTTTCCAGGGAGACACCATGAGCCAGGACGTCCTTGCCAAAGAAACCAACCGTCGCCAACTGCAGCAGATCATCTCCGGGCTGTCCGACGGGGTGATTCTGGCCGAGGTCGACCAGACCATTCTCTGGGCCAACGAAGCTGCGCTGGCCATGCATGGGGTGGGCGACGTGATGGGGCTGGGCGCCAGCGGGCAGCAGTATGTCGAACGCTTCACCCTGCGCTACCGCAATAACCATCCCGTGCAACCGGACAATTACCCGTTGGCCCGCGCAGCGGCGGGTGACGAATTCAGCGACGTGGTGGTGGAAGTCACTCCCACCGCCGACCCGGACAAAACCTGGGTACACCGCCTGCGCAGCCTGGTGATCAATGATTCTCGCGGCGAGCCGGAGTTGCTGGTGCTGATTCTCAGCGATGCCACCGAATGGGCCAGTGCCGAGCAGCGCTTCGAAAAAACCTTCAACGCCAACCCGGCGCCCGCGGTGATCTGCCGTTTGAGCGACCTGCGTTACATCAAGGTGAACCAGGGCTTTTTGGAGATGACCGGCTACAACCGCGACCAGGTCATCGGCAAATCGGTCTATGAGCTGGACGTATTGGAACAGGCCGAGCGCAAGGACCTGGCCATCCAGCGCCTGGGCGAAGGCTCGACCATCCCGCAGATGCAGGCGGAACTCAGACTGCCCGAAGGCGGCAGCAAACTGGTGATCGTGGCCGGCCAGCCGTTGGACATGAACGAAGAAGACTGCATGCTGTTTTCATTCATGGACCTGGAGCCGCGCCGCAAGGCAGAGATTGCCCTGCGCCAGAGCGAGGAGCGCTTCGCCAAGTCGTTCCGCCTCACGCCGGTTCCCACCCTGGTGTGCAACGCCGCCAACCGCCAGGTGGTGGACGTCAACGAAGCGTTCATGAGCATCACCGGCTATATCAGCGAAGAACTGATCGGCAAATCCATCGAAGACATCGACTTTATCGACAACGCCGCAGTGGGTGCGCAGCTGTTCGCCACCCTGGAAAAAGCCGGCAACCTCGACGGCCAGGACCTCAAGGTGCGTAAGAAGGGCCATGAGGTGATCGACTGCGTGGTGTCGGCCGACACGGTGATCATCCAGGACGTACCGTGCTACCTGTTGGTGCTGATGAATATTACCGAGCGCAAACGCTCGGAACTGGAGCTGGTGGCGGCGATCGAGGAAGTGATGCAGGACGCCTCCTGGTTCAGCCAGACCCTGATCGAAAAACTGGCCAACGCCAAGAGCGTCAACAGCCCCAACGCGCCGAACGTCAGCTACACCGACCTCACTGCCCGTGAGCGTGACGTGCTGGGCCTGATCTGCGAGGGGCTGGCCGACAAGGAGATCGCCTCGCGCCTGAAACTGGCGCCCAACACCGTGCGTAACCATGTGGCCACGGTGTACTCGAAGCTGGGGGTGCACAGCCGTAGTGCAGCCATCGTATGGGCCCGGGAACGCGGGCTGTTTGCGGGGGAATTACGGTTAAAAAACCAGCGTTGACAGTGCAAATGCACTAGTAGGGCTAGTGCGAATTCGCCTTATGGTGCTTGCGGGCAATCAATAACCTTTAAAGCATGAACCTATGCTTTGAAGGAACCCGCATGTTTACCCTCGCCCAACTGCGAAATTGCATCGAAGAAGGTTTGTCGCCCCTGACCTGCGAATTTACGCTGTGCCGGGATGCGTCCTTGACCCTCAAGGTCTACGACGCCGAAACCGGCCGGGTGGACCTGGTGGTCACCGGGATCAGCACCAACCGGCTGCAGACGCCGCAGGAAGTGGAAAAGATGGTTGAAGAGTTGCGCTACGAACTGCACAGCAACAACGTAGGCAAACTCACGCTGGAGGATTGGCCTTCAACGACGCCCCGATGAAATAGAACACCCCACCGCCGATGATAAAGGCACCCAGCATGTAGAACATGGAGTGCGCCGGCAGGCTGGCCAATACCAGCCCACACAACACCGGCCCCAATGCCGCGCCAAGGTTGGACAGATTCTGCGCCCCGTAGTACATGCCCCGCAGGTGGTCCGGGGCGATTCGGTCGATAAACATGTACTCGGCCGGGAACACGATAATCTCCCCTACCGTGAACACCGCCATCGCCAGCACCCACCACAGCACGCTGGTGGACAACGCAAAACCAATCAACCCCAGCATGAACATGCTCAAGCCGACAATCAGCCACTGGCTCAGATAACGATGGGAGATACGCTTGCCAATCAGGTATTGCAGGGCGATCACCAGCACGGCGTTGGTGGTGAGCACGGCACTGATCACGGTGTAGGTGTATTCGGCGGTGGTGGTGGTCACCAGGTATTGCGACAGGTATGCCGTGAACTGTCCGAACACCACCGCACTGAGCAGGCCGCCGAGGGTGAAGCACACCAGACGGTGGTCCTTGAGCAGCACACCGCCCACCGCCAGGAATGACACCGGTTTTTGTGCGACATCCACACGGGTCAGCGTGCGGTCGCCCCAATGCCAGTACAGCAGGAAGAACCCCGCCCCCAACAGCGCCGACAGCATAAATGGCAAGCTGATATCCAGCTTGGCCACCATCGCCCCGAAAAACGGCCCTACCGCATAACCGATATTGGTCAGGGTGTATTTGATGGAAAACACTTCGCTGCGTGCGTCTTCAGGCAACAGGCTGGCAAACCCGGCCTTTACCGCGATGTCGATGACCGCGTAGGCCAGGTTGATCAGAATCAGGCAGCTATAAAACGCCCAGATGGTCTGCGCCAGCAGCGTGCCGATAAACCCCAGCACAAACAGCAGGCTCATGCCGAGCAGCAAACGATAGTTGTTGATGCGGTCAACAAGAAAACCACCATAGACACTCAACAACGAACCGACGATCAGCGAACTGCCGATCACCAGGCCGACCTGGCTGATATCCAAGGCAAAGTGACGGGTGAGGTAGATCACCAGGTACGGAAACGTGATCGCTTTGGCCAGCGTCAGCAGCAACGTGGCACACAGCAACAGGTTTACGGTGCGAGGGTAATTTCTAAGGGTGGCAAGCATCCTGCTCTCATTCTTCCAGAGGTAACGCGACCATAGAGGCCGGTTACCTTAACGCAAGAACAGCCAAAAAGGAGGTCACTTTTTAACAGGCGTGATCTCCAGAATGGTGCCGTTGGTGGTTTTGAGCAGCACGTATTTATCGCCCACGCGGGCCCACTGGCTTTCTTCTTCCGGCTGTTTGAGGCCGCGTTTTTTCCAGTCGCTGATGGCCGACTCCTTGCGCATCAGAATATCCGGGGCACGGTCGCCCTCTTTTAAATCACGGGCGTTGATGTTGGAAGGCTGCACGGTTTCCTGGGGAGTATCGCCGGCCTGCACCACAAAGCTGGCGGTGGACAGGCTGGCAGCGACTAAAACGCAGGCAAGCAGGGATTTGGACGTCATGGGTACTCCTTCAATGAATGGCGCGTACCCAGGTTCCGACCGCAGGCGCGCGCAATCATTCACCGAATGAAATCGGCCTGGTATCGCGCGCTATGTTTGTGCCACTCCAGATTCCCTGCCACCCATGCCTTAAGCCCCATGAGGTAGCGTTGCAGCAGCGGGGTTGCGTCCGTCAATAGCGCACGCTCAACTGCTTCGTATTGATGCATCACGTCGTCATGGATATCGGCAATCCTGTTGATCGCTTCCTGAAGGGAGCAGTGGTGTTGTGCCGCCAGCAGATACGGCAGTTTGAACGTGCCAACCTCGTTCAGGTGCTCCTTGTAGGCCGAGTACAAATCGTTGACCAAGGTAGTAGCAAGGGACGCCAGGGCCGTGACACGGTGCACCTGCGGTTGCGAATACAGATTGGCCGGGACTTCATAACCGCCGACGGGGTCGATCAAGACCAGGCACGGCCAGAAGCTGTTGATATGCCGACTGGCAAGGTACTCGGCGACAGTCGGCCGGGTGCCATACACACGCCAGGCTCCCTCGGCGGCCATCGCTACAAACATTGCAATACTGATTTGGCGCACCCTGGCAACTTGGGACGGTGTGCAAAACTGGCTGACGCGCCGCATATACGCGCGCAGGCCAATCAGCACCGGATCGCAGTTGAGCTGAATGTCCAGTTGAGCATCAAAAGGCGCAGGCAGGTAAGCGGGGTCCATGGCGGCAATCGCAAACGATAAGCGCGGCGCGACTTGGCGGGGATCGCAGCCAAGTGAACGGTCGTCGCAATAATGGTCGTCGACGGCAAACAATGCCGCCAGGCATTGGCCCTGGAGCAGCAGCCGGTCGGGATCATCGGTATCCACATGGCACAACATGGCGTAGCGACCAAAATCCGAGGCGCGAATTTTGTCCCGTTTGCCGGGAAAAATACCGATATGTTCGATCCATTTCATAAGCCGCTCATTCACCTCCCGCCCCAATGCTTCGTCGATGCGGATGGGAGAGGGGCAATGAAGCGCCCGCACCGTAAAGGGCGGAATAACCGACGTTGGGTCAGCAGAACACTCGTTCATAGCAATATGCCTTTATCTTTGCGACTGGGCAGTACTGCTGACCCGACTGCGTGAAGGATGTGTATGAAAACTAGCGAATAACCTCTCGTTTCTCCATGGCGCGAATAGAACAATTGGCTCTATTAAGGTCAGCTCGAACAAACTGCGTGCGCCCGGCACGTCCGCCACCGTTCACCTGCTAACCTTGCGCCAGCCCTATTCTCGAGTCTGACAATAATGAAAACCGCCCTGACCCGAACCAAACTCCTCGCCAGTTCCTTGGTGGTTATCGCCATACTCGGTGGCGCGACCTATTACCTGGTTGACCGTCACGTTGTCACAGGCTTGGTCAGCGGCCCCGACTACAGTGAAGAACAGCTCAATGAAGGGGCGGTGGACGACCTACATAGCCTGACACTGGAGCAAGCGAAAAAACGCCTGAACTACCTGGTGATGGATGCACGCGACAGCATCAACCAGATCGCAATGATCGAGAGCATGCGCCTGGAGATTTCGCCGGTAGCCGACACCGCCGCGTCGTCCGGCGAGAAAAAACAGCTGCGCTATGACGAGCCTTTCGTGCCCTTCCCCGCTGCCGAGCTGAAAACGGCGCTGGAAGCGCTCGCGCAGAAGATGCCTGCGTTCGAGCAGTTGTTCTTCGACAACCAGTCGGGGCTGAAACTGGATGTGGAGCCGATCCGCGAGGTGCTCAAGCGTGGCGCCCTGCCCGACCAGCGCGAGGAAGAACGTTATGCGGTACAAACCGTGTACTTTCGCGACGGGACGCAACAACACTTTGCCGCTGTTGGGGTCGACAACGCAGAGGAGCAGGACACGTCCAAAGTCGAACTCAAGGTCAATAAGCCGGTGGAGCGCGTCAGCGTCACTCTCACATACCCGAGCTACCCCGGCGTCAAAAAAATCGTGCTGGACGCGAAACATCCGAAAGTCACCGGCGACGACGGTGAGGTCTACCAGTTGACTGCCCTGGCTGACGATCGCGCGTCCCTGCTGCTGGCCACCCCCAAGAACAAGAGCTACGTGATCGAGGGTCTCAGCGCCGACGGCAAGACGCTCTACAGCGGCGGTAACAGCAGCAACTCCTCACCTACCGCCGAGCAAAAGGCCAACCTGCGCGCGTACTATGACGAACTGCTGCGCATGCAGGACAATTTCTCGCGCTATACCACCAGCGCCGCGCTGCAGGAACACCTGGAGCAATTCGTCAAAGGCCTGCCGGATAGCGCCGGCGCCCTGACCAACGTGCACGCCACCTACCAGTTCGAAGACACCCCGGCGAGCATCGTCATCTACCTGCTGGACCCCGCACAACCGCAAACCCTGGCGCTGGAGATGCACAACAGCGTGCCAGCCCAGGCTCGCTATATCGCTTACGACAACGCCACGCAAAAAAGCGGCTTTATCGACAACCACGGGCAATGGGTGGTCAAGCCGCGCTTTGAGCGCATCGAGTACAGCCCGATGCCTGGTGTGTTCAACATGCAGGTGGGCCGCACACCGCAGAAAGATGGCTGGAGCCAGTTGCTGTTCAAATACTTTGCGTTCGTGCCCGGCGGGCATACGTTGAAGGAATTGCCGTTCGAGATTATCGAGAAACCTATCAACGCGGACCTGATGATCGTCGAACGCGAAACCAACGGCCCTTATGGCGTGTACGACGTGAAGAAACAGCAGGTGGTGGTGCCGATGAAATACGTCAATGTCGAGGTAGTCGGCGACCTGTTCATTGGCCGGCCCGGGCTGAAGACCTACGGGGGCGATTCGTCCTATGGCGTGTGGAACCTGGCCGGCAAGGAACTGCTGGCGCCGCGGTTCTCCAACATCGAAGTCATCGGTGACTTCCTCTACAGCACCTCCGATGACGGTCGCCAGAAAGACATCTACACCCTACAACTGCAAAAGCTCAACCCACCTGGCAGCACGGCCATCGGGGCGTTTATCCAAGGCCAGCCGCAACTGCTGCAAGACCGCAAGAGCGGGAAGTACCGCTTCATCAACCCAGAAGGCAAAAGCGTGCCCATCAGCCTGCCCTATGACGAAGTCGAACCGTTCTCCAACGGCATGGCCGTGGTCAAAAAGGGTGAACACTACGGCGCGCTCGATCTCACCGGCAAGCTGCGCGTGCCCCTCAAATACACCCGACTCAACCCCTTCCAGAAAAACCTCGCCTCGGCGGAAATGGATGGTTTCAGGGGCCTGGTACTGATCGACAAAAACAACACCCTGGTGAAAAAGCTTGGCTCGTACACCACCTACAGCCTACCCACCAACAGCAACGACGCGACTTACAGCATCTGGGACGCGAAAAACGAAAACCGGGTGAATGTGTTCAATGCCGACGGGGAGCAGGTGGACAGCTACGAACGCGAGTAACCACCGCTGCGGTGAGGGAGCAAGCTCCCTCGCCACCCGGAGTCAACGACCTGGCTCGCCATTGCCAGCATGAAATTAATCCTGTATTTTTTCATGAAATTTTTAGACGTAAATTTCATGACACCACAAGAAGAACTCGCTACCCTCGCGGCCTTGATCCACGATCTGCGCAAGCACAAGAAGCTGACCCTGGCCCAACTTGCCGAAAAAATCGAACGTTCGGTGGGCTTTGTGTCCCAGGTCGAACGTGGCCTGTCGCGCCCCACCGTGGCCGATCTCACCGCCATCAGCCACGCCCTTGATGTGCCCACCACGTATTTCTACAGCCAGCCCAAACCCAAGGCGGTCGACTGGATCACCCGCCCCAACGAGCGGCGCACGCTGTATTACGCCAACGGCATCACCGACATCCTGGTCTCCCCCAGCATGAACGGTGCCTTTTCCATGCTCGACAGCCTGCTGGCACCCGGCGCCAACAGCGGTGAACAGCCCATGAGCGACCGCGCCGAGCAAGCCGGTTTTGTGCTGGAGGGCGAGTTGACGCTGTGGGTGGAGGATGAGGCCGATGCGGTCACCCTCGGCCCTGGCGACAGTTTTCACCTGGCCAGTTTTGCGCATTGCCGCTATGCCAACCTGACCGACCTGCCCGCCCGCGTGCTGTGGGTCTACAACTAGGAGCAACACCCGTGAAAAGCCATTCCCCCGCGTTGCTCGCCGAAGTACGGACCTTTCGCCAGCAGCATCCCGACGTGCGTTATGTCGACCTGATCGCCCTGGATATACCCGGACACTTCTACGGCAAGCGTTACCCCATCGAGATGCTGGAAAAGGTCGCCGCCGGCAGCCCGTTGAAACTGCCGCAGAACGCAGTGCTGCTCGGGGCTCAGGGTGGCTTGTTCAACATCGGCGATTACTGCTTCAACGACGGTGACCCCGACGCCAACCGCCGCCTGGTGCCGGGAACGCTCAAGCCAGTGAGCTGGGAATCGCAACCCTTGGGGCAAATGTTGATCACCTCCGACGGCACCGAAGCGCCTATCGAATTCGAACCTCGGGAAGTGCTGGCCAAGGTGCTCGAGCGCCTGCGCCACAAAGGTATTCATCCGGTGGTCGCGTTTGAGCTGGAGTTCTACCTGTTCGACAAAAAACTCGACCACGGCCTGCCGCAGTTCGCCCGCGACCCACTGAGCGACGATGCCGATGACCAGCCCAACCTGCATATCGAACGGCTGTCGCGTTTCAGCGAGGTGCTCAATGACATGGCGCAGACAGCCAGGGACCAGGGCATCGACATCACGGTGATCACCGCCGAACTCGGCCCGGGCCAGTTCGAGATCAACTTCGGCCACCAGGACGACAGCCTGCGCGCCGCCGACTGGGCCGCACTGTTCTGCCGCAGCACCCGTGGCGTGGCGCTCAAGCAGGGTTACCGAGCCAGTTTCATGGCCAAGCCGTACCTGCAATTTCCGGGCAGTGGCATGCACGTGCATGTGAGTCTCTATGACGGTGCGGGCAATAACCTGCTGGCGGCCCACCAACAGCAACCGCTGCGCCATGCCGTGGCCGGATGCCTGGAATTGCTGCCGCACTGCATGCCGATCTTCGCGCCCAACCACAACGCCTTCCGCCGCCTGGGCGGCACCGTGAACGCCGCCACCCGCGCCTGCTGGGGGTTTGAAGACCGTGATGCGTGCGTTCGCATCCCCGAGTCCGACCCGCGTAACTTGCGTATCGAACATCGCCTGGCCAGTGCCGACGCGAACCCGTACCTGGTGCTGGCGGCGATCCTTGTTGGCCTGGAACATGGCCTTGAAGCCAGGCAGGAACCCATCGCGCCCCTGAACGAGGACCGCACCAGCGGCGCCGACTTCCCCGTGGAAATGCTCGACGCCGTGCGCGCCATGCAACATCAACCTGTGTTGCGCGATAAGCTTGGCGCCGAATTTGTCGACGTGTACTGCGAGAACAAACGCCAGGATCACCTGGCCTTTCAACAAGAAATCAATGCGCGCGAATACCGCTGGTTTCTCTGACGATGGCACTCCCATGACCGCCCACAGCGCCCCGGCTCTCAAGGAAGTCGTTAACGGCGTGCCACTTTCCCAGCCGGTTTTATCGGTCAGGCCTCGCCCAGCAACAGCTTTTGCTCGCGCGCGCACAACTCCACCACGTAATCCCACAACACGCGCAGGCGCACCGACTTGTGCAGCTCCCGGCGCGAACTGATCCAGTAGCTGCGCTGGATGCCCTCCTCGGGCAGCAATGCCACCAGGTCCGGGTCGCCGGCGGCCATGAAGCAGGGCAGCACCGCGATGCCCAACCCCGAGCGTGCCGCCTGTTGCTGGGCGATGACGCTGGTGCTGTGGAACACCACTTTGGGGTTGCGGCAGAAACTGCTGAGGAACTTCAATTCCTGGCTGAAGAGCAGGTCGTCCACATAATCAATCCACGAATGAGCCGCGAGATCTTCGCGCTTTTCAATCGGCGGATTGCGCTCCAGGTAGGCACGGCTGGCGTAAAGGGAGAGGCGGTAATCGGTAAGCTTGCGCGTGACCAGTTGATCGACGCTGGGGCGTTCGAGGTGGATGCTGATTTCCGCTTCGCGGTTGAGGATGCTCACAAAGCGCGGCACCGCCACCAGCTCCACTTCCAACCCCGGGTAGCGTTCGAACAGCCCACTCATGCGCCCGGCCAGAAACATCACACCCAGGCCTTCGGCCACGCCGAGGCGGATCTTGCCCAAGGGCGCGGCGCAATGGGTGAGTTCGTCTTCGGCCAACAGCGCGACGTTTTCCATGGCTTCGGCGTGTTTGAGCAGGGCTTCGCCGGAGGGGGTCAATTCGTAGCCTTGGGCGTGCTGCACGAACAACGCCGTGCCGAGGCTTTTTTCAATGGCCTCGATATGCCGCGCCACGGTGGCATGGGTGGTCTTCAAACGTTGCGCGGCGGTGAGCAGGCGGCCGCTGCGCTGCAACTCAAGAAAGAACCGCAGGTCATTCCAGTCGAACATGTCGCCTCCATTCCATCAGCCTGGGCAGCGCTGTTTAAAAACGCACAGCAGCTGGGTAAAAACTAACATTTTTAAGACGAAAACTAACAACTAGGATGGGGCCAATAAGAAAAACAAGCGAGACCTCAGATGCCCATTGCAGCTGCTGAATATGATTACGTGGTAGTAGGCGCCGGCCCCGCAGGCTGCCTGCTGGCCAATCGACTGTCCGCCAACCCCGCCCACCGCGTGCTGCTGCTCGAAGCCGGTGGTCGCGACAATTACCCTTGGATCCATATCCCCGTCGGCTACCTGTTCTGCATCGGTAACCCGCGCACCGACTGGTGCTTCAAGACCGAAGCCCAGGAAGGCCTGCAAGGGCGTGCGCTGAGTTACCCACGGGGCAAAGTGCTGGGCGGCTGCTCGTCCATCAACGGCATGATTTATATGCGCGGCCAGGCCCGGGACTACGACGGCTGGGCGGCCGAAGGCAACTCCGGCTGGGCCTGGAAAGACGTGTTGCCGCTGTTCAAGCAAAGCGAAAACCACTTTGCCGGCAGCTCGGAGTTCCACAGCGACGGCGGTGAATGGCGGGTCGAGCAACAGCGATTATCGTGGCCGATCCTTGATGCCTTCCGTGAAGCGGCGGCGCAGAGCGGTATCGCGCCTATCAATGACTTCAACCAGGGCGACAACGAGGGCTGCGGCTACTTCCAGGTCAACCAGAAAGCCGGGGTGCGCTGGAACGCGGCCAAGGCGTTTCTCAAGCCGATCCGCCAACGGCCCAACCTCACCGTGCTGACTGGCGTGGAAGTAGGCCGCGTACTGCTGGAAAACGGCCGCGCCTCAGCCGTGGTCGGGCGCCAGCACGGCCAGCAGGTGCAGTGGAAGGCGCGCAAGGAAATCGTACTCTGCGCCGGCGCCGTCGGTTCGCCAGGCATTCTGCAACACTCGGGCATCGGCCCCGCCGGCGTGCTCAAGCCGCTGGGCATCGAGGTGCTGCACGACCTGCCCGGCGTCGGCGGTAACCTGCAGGACCACCTGCAACTGCGGCTGATCTACAAGCTGGAAAACGCCCGCACCCTGAACCAGATCGCCGGCTCCGTATGGGGCAAGATGGGCATGGGCCTGCGCTACCTGTATGACCGCAGCGGCCCGCTGTCGATGGCGCCCAGCCAGCTCGGTGCATTTGCCCGTTCCGGCCCGGAGCAGACCTCGGCCAACCTTGAATACCATGTGCAACCCCTGTCCCTGGAGCGTTTTGGCGAGCCGTTGCACGGGTTCCCGGCGTTCACCGCCTCGGTGTGTGACCTGCGCCCGCAGAGCCGTGGACGTATCGATATCCGTTCGGCCAACCCGGCGGATGCGCCGCTGATCCGGCCCAACTACCTCAGCCATCCCGAAGACCTGCGCGTGGCCGCCGATGCGATTCGCCTGACCCGACGCATCGTCGCCGCCCCGGCCCTGGGCCAGTTCAACCCGGTCGAATATCTACCGGGCGATTCACTGCAGACCGAAGCCCAACTGCACGAAGCCGCGGCGCGTATCGGCACGACAATCTTTCACCCGGTGGGCACCTGCCGCATGGGCAGCGACAAAGACGCGGTGGTCGATGCGCAATTGCGCGTGCATGGCGTACCCGGCCTGCGCATCGCCGATGCCTCGATCATGCCGCGTATCACCTCCGGCAACACCTGTTCACCGACGCTGATGATCGCGGAGAAAGCCGCGCAACTGATCCTTTCGCCGCCTACAAGGAGCCTCGCCCCGGAGAAAGAACTGATTCATGCAATCTGAATAGCGGCGCCGTACCCGGCGCCGACAGTGGAACAACAATAAATAATCACTGTGAGGGCTACCCGATGTCAGAACACGCTCAAACCCTGGGCTCGACGCGCGACGCGAGCACCAGCAACGACTCCAAGAAAGTCATCTTCGCCTCGTCCCTGGGGACGGTGTTCGAGTGGTATGACTTTTTCCTCTACGGCGCCCTGGCGGCGGTGATCAGCAAGCAATTCTTCGCCGGGGTCAACGACACCACAGCGTTTATCTTTGCCTTGATGGCCTTTGCGGCCGGCTTTGTGGTGCGCCCATTCGGCGCGTTGGTGTTCGGCCGCCTGGGCGACATGATCGGGCGCAAGTACACCTTCCTCGTCACCATCATCCTGATGGGCGTGGCGACCTTCTGTGTCGGACTGTTGCCCAATTACGCGAGCATCGGCATCGCAGCCCCGATCATCCTGATCGTGCTGCGCATGCTGCAAGGCCTGGCGCTGGGCGGCGAGTACGGCGGCGCGGCCACCTATGTGGCGGAACACGCGCCGGCCGGCAAGCGCGGCTTGCACACCAGCTGGATTCAATCCACCGCGACCATCGGCCTGCTGCTGTCGCTGCTGGTGGTGCTGGCCTGCCGTTACTTCACCGGTGACCAGTTCGAGGTGTGGGGCTGGCGGATTCCGTTCCTGTTCTCCATCGTGCTGCTGGGCATTTCCACCTGGATCCGCATGAGCCTGCATGAGTCGCCTGCGTTCCTGAAAATGAAAGAGGAAGGCAAGGCCAGCAAGGCGCCGATCCGTGAGTCGTTCGGCAAATGGGAAAACCTCAAGGTGGTGCTGATCGCGCTGTTCAGCATCAACGGCGGGCAAGCCGTGACCTTCTACGCGGCGCAGTTTTATGTGCTGTTCTTCCTCACACAGTTCCTGAAGATGGACCCGGCGCTGGCCAACATGCTGCTGATCATCAGCGTGGTGATTGGTGCACCGTTCTTCATCTTGTTTGGCTGGCTGTCGGACAAAGTCGGGCGCAAGCCGGTGCTGATGCTCGGCCTGCTGCTGGCAACCGTGCTGTACTTCCCGATCTTCAAAAGCCTGGCGCACTACACCAACCCGGCGATGGACCAGGCCAGCCGCCAGGCACCGATCACCGTGCTCGCCGACCCCGCCACCTGCACCTTCCAGTTCGACCCGGTGGGCAAGGCGCGTTTTGACAGCCCATGCGACAAGGTCAAGACCTTCCTGGTCAAACAAGGCCTGCCGTACAGCAGCGTCGCCGCACCTGCCGGCAGCCCGGTGCAGGTGAGCATCGGTGAGGTGCGCATCGACGGCTTTGACGAACAAGCACTGCGTGGCGCCGTGACCCTGGCCGGCTACCCGAGTTCGGCGGATGTGGCGCAGGTCAACAAAGTGATGGTGGTGGTGCTGATCGTCGCACTGATCCTGATTGCGGCCATGTGCTACGGCCCGCTCGCGGCGTTGATGGTGGAGCTGTTCCCGACGCGTATCCGCTACACCTCGATGTCGCTGCCCTACCACATCGGTAACGGCTGGTTTGGCGGGTTCCTGCCGACCGTGTCGTTTGCGCTGGTGGTGTATACCGGGGATATCTTCTACGGCTTGTGGTACCCGGTGGTGATTACCGGGGTGAGCCTGATTGTGGGGTTGTTCTGCCTCAAAGAAACCCGGCATGTGGATATCGATAAGAACTGATTCGACACACACCGCGACCTCTGTGGGAGGGGAGCAAGCCCCCTCTCACATTAAAAGTTCAACCAGCCACACACATTGCTGTACATCCATACAGATAATAGTTGCCGAATCGGCCTTGACTGCGCATCCTGCACAGCATCAACCCGATCTGATGTGACGACCATGCGGCTGTACCTCTGTGAAAAACCCTCCCAGGCCAAGGACATCGCGGCCGTGCTCGGTGCCAGCCGACGCGGCGACGGCTGCTGGCTGGGCAATGGGGTCACCGTCACCTGGTGCATCGGCCACCTGCTGGAAACCGCCCCGCCCGATGCCTACGACGCCAAGTACAAACGCTGGGTGCTGGCCGACCTGCCGATCGTCCCGGAAAAATGGAAAATGCAGGTCAAGCCCAAGACCGCCAGCCAGTTCAAGGCCGTCAAGCGCTTGCTGGGGGAGGCCCAGGAACTGGTGATCGCCACGGACGCCGACCGCGAGGGCGAGATGATCGCCCGCGAGCTGGTGGAGCATTGCCGCTATCGCGGGCCGATTCAGCGCCTGTGGCTGTCGGCGCTGGACGATGCCTCCATTCGCAAGGCCCTGGCGGCGCTCAAGCCCGGCGCGCAAACGTTCAGCCTGTATCACTCGGCCCTGGGCCGCTCGCGCGCCGACTGGCTGATCGGCATGAACATGAGCCGCCTGTTTACCCTGCTTGGACGTCAATCCGGCTATCAAGGTGTGTTGCCGGTGGGCCGGGTGCAAACGCCGACCTTACGCCTGGTGGTGGACCGCGACCGCAGCATCGCCGATTTCGTACCGGTGGCTTACTGGGCCATCGATGTGGACCTGCGCCACGCGCGCATGACCTTCACCGCGCAATGGCGCGCAGCCGAGGACGCCTGCGACGATCAAGGTCGCTGCCTCAACCCGCGACTGGCCCGCGAAGCCGCCGATGCAATGAGCAATGCCGCCAGCGCCCGGCTGCTGAAACTGCGCACCGAGCGCATGCGCGAGGTGGCGCCCCTGCCCTTCGATCTCGGCACGCTGCAGGAGATCTGCTCCAAGAAGCTCGGCCTCGGCGCCCAGGAAACCCTGGATATCGCCCAGTCGCTCTACGAAACCCACAAAGCCATCACCTACCCGCGCAGTGACTGCGGCTACCTGCCATTGAGCCAGCACAGCGAGGCCCCGAAGATTCTTGCCGCGCTGGGCCGCGCCGACCCGGCGGTGGCCGAGCTGATGCCCCATGTCGATCCGCAGCGTCGCTCACGGGCCTGGAACGACGCCAAGGTCAGCGCCCACCACGGCATCATCCCCACCGGGGCCGGCAAGGAGGTGGGGCAACTCAGTGGCAAGCATCGCGCGGTATACACGCTGATTCGCGCGCGGTACCTGGCGCAGTTCCTGCCCAACCATGAGTACGATCGCACCCAGGCGGATTTCGACTGTGCCGGGTTTGCGTTGCGCGCGGTGGGCAAAGTCATCATCGAACCGGGCTGGAAGCGCGCCCTGCCAGAAGCCCTGGCGCCAGCCAAGGGCCGTGAGGCCCCCGCACCGCAAGCCCTGCCGGCGCTGATGCAGGGCCAGGACTATGCCGTGGCCAAGGTCAACCTCAAGGACCTGTGGACCCAACCGCCCAAGCCCTACACCGAAGGCGACCTGATCAAGGCGATGAAAAACGTCGCCAAACTGGTGGAGGACCCGCTGCTCAAGCAAAAGCTCAAGGACACCACCGGCATCGGCACCGAAGCCACCCGTGCCGGGATTATCCAAGGGCTGCTGGACCGAGGCTACCTGGTCAAAAACGGCAAGGCGCTATCGGCCACCCCGGCGGCGTTCAGCCTAATCGACGCGGTACCCCGTGCCATCGCAGATCCTGGCACCACCGCCATCTGGGAGCAGGCGCTGGACATGGTGCAAAGCGGCGAGATGAGCCTGGAAGAATTCGTCGCCAAGCAGGCTGCCTGGATGAGCAAACAGGTAGCGCGCTGCAATGGCATGCGCATGACCATCACCGGCCCCGCCAGTCCGGCGGGCAAAGGCGCCACGCCATGGAAAAACAAGCGCAAAACCGCATCACGCAAAGCAGCGGCCAGCCCCAAGCGCGGTAAAAAACCGGTTATTGCAGGGTAAACGTACAAAAAAACCGGTAAATGACGTTTTTCGACGGGTTTAACGCCGCTTTAGATCTTGCCCCGACGCAGGCGGTCTAGGATTCTGTAGGTGACCCGCTGACGTCCCAATAACAACTCCGGAGTGGCTGCCATGAAAACCGTCGCACAATTGCTCAAAGCCAAGGACCAAAAAAACCAGGACGTCCACACCATCAAATGGGATCACACCGTGTTTGAAGCGCTGGTGCGCATGTCGGAGAAAAACGTCGGTGCCTTGCCGGTGGTCAAGGATGACGTGGTGGTGGGCATCATCAGCGAACGTGACTACGCGCGCAAAATCATGCTCAAGGGCCTGTCGTCGGTCACCACCAAGGTCCACGAAGTGATGAGTTCGCCAGTGATCACCGTCGATACCCATAAAAGTGTCGAAGAGTGCATGAACATCATGACCGACAGTCACCTGCGCCACCTGCCCGTGGTCGAAGACGGCAAACTGCTGGGCCTGCTCTCCATCGGTGACCTGGTCAAGGAAGCCATCGCGGAACAGGCTGACCTGATCAAGCAACTGGAGCAGTACATCCGCGGCGAATAGGAGAAACCATGCTCGATACCCTGGCACATCAGGAAGACCATCTCGATACCTTGTACCGAGCCATGGCCGATCGACGCTTTCTGGTGTTGACGGGGGCAGGCATCAGCACATCATCGGGAATCCCCGACTACCGCGACAGCGAAGGGGTGCGTCGAGGCAAGGCGCCGATGATGTACCAGGAATTCCTGGCCACCGCGCAAGCACGACGCCGTTACTGGGCGCGGGCGATGCTCGGCTGGCCGCGAGTACGCATCGCCCAGCCGAACAATGCCCATAGGGCGCTCGCGAACCTGCAACAGCGCCAGCGCATCACCGGCCTTGTTACCCAGAACGTCGACACCCTGCATGATCAAGCCGGCAGCCATGATGTGATCGAGTTGCACGGTAGCCTGCACCGCGTGCTTTGCCTGGATTGCGGGCAGTGCAGCCAGCGCGATGTGATCCAGCGAATGATGGAGCTTGATAACCCCTACCTGGCCGGCGTCGATGCCGTGCAGGCACCCGATGGCGATACCCTGCTCGACCCGGCGTTTGAAGAGCGCTTCCAGGTCCCACACTGCCCCCACTGCGGCGGCCAACGCTTGAAGCCGGATGTGGTGTTTTTCGGCGAGAACGTCGCCCCACCGACGGCGGCGAAGGCAATGGCTGCAGTGGAGTGTGCAGAAGGACTGCTGGTGGTGGGCTCGTCGCTGATGGCTTATTCGGCGTTTCGCCTGTGCAAGGCCATGGTCGAGCAAGGCAAGCCGGTGATCGCTATCAACCTGGGCAAGACCCGTGGGGATGAACTGTTGCAGGTGAAAATCCAAGCCTCTTGCGAGGCGCTGTTGCCGCTGCTTGCAGAGCGACTCGGATAGGGCAAACAACACACGGCAATGAGGGGCTTGCGTGGAGTTTTCCCCTCGTTCAAGCGACCAACCGTTCCAAAAAATGACGCCAAGGTCACGTTTCCACGCATCCCACCGCCCCGCCTGAAGTTTATGTAGTGCGCAAAAATAATCACTACATAACCGTTGACGTAACCTTTTTGTCCTTGCATGATCTAGACGTCTCCCGCATCGGGAGCGTTGGTAACAGATGTTTTGAAAGCGCTCGTCTGACCGCCGAGCTGTTTTTTCCGGATGTGCACTGCCCACAAGGCAGATTGATGAAGCTGACCGGTTCCGAAAGGAACGGGTACAAGAAGCTCAAAGGCTGCTTGTCTTCGTTATGAATGCATTGCGTAGCAGTTCATCAGCAAAACTACATGCATCAGGTTCAAGACCCTGCCCGTATTCGGCAGACCGTCACTGACGCCCGGCGTTTAACGCCGGAGACAACTAAGCAGTTTTAACGGAATCAACTGATAGATCGCCAACTGGTCAAGGGGCTTACACATGAATCTGAACAATCAACCTACTATCGATGAATTGGCTGAGATGTTCGCAGCGCAGAAAGATACACTCGACGATCATATTCTGTGGGTAGGAAAATCGGGCGAAGTGCAAATTGACTGCCTGGCGCCCCATACCGAAGAAGCCGAGTTTGACCGCAATCACCGTGAGCTGGCGGCGCGCCTGAAGATGTACCGCCGCGGCCAGGGTTATGTCGGCAAGAAGGCCGCAGCCGATCGCAACTTTATCGAGCAGGTATTCGACACACTTAACCATGCTTGGGACTCTTTCAAAGACAGCTCGCAAGTTAAAGTGATCGATCGTTACTACTAACTAAATCTCGACCTCAAGTGGGAGTTGGCTTGCCAACTCCCACTTGTGTTTGTTGGCACTTTTCAAAAAGTTGGAAACCTGCCTTGTTCCGCCTCACTGCGAAAAATATCGAATAACACCTGCGCCGCCGCCGACAGTTCATGCCCCGGCTTGGTCAACACGCCAATCGGTCGTTCGATCACCGGGCCATTCAATGTAATGCAATGGGCCCCCGCCTCCTCCATCTGCTGCGCGCATAACGCCGGCACGGCACTTACGCCCAGGCCGCTGGCAACCATCTTACCCACCGTTGCCAATTGATGGCTTTCCAGGGCCACGGGCAGTTTCATCTGCAAGGCACCCAAGTGCTCCTCCAGCATGACCCGCACGGTGGACGGCCGCTGCAAGGTGATGAAAGGCTGTTCCAGCAAGGTTTTCCAGGCGATCTCGTCACATTGCGCCAACGGCGAGTCACCCGGCACCACAGCGATGAAACGGTCCAGGTACAGCGGCGTAAACGCTAATGAAGACCCCTCTGCCGGCTCAAACGCAACGCCCAGCTCCACCTGGCGGTCGCGGACCATCTCCAGCACCTGCTCGTTGATCAGGTCATGCACCGTCACATTCACCTGAGGGTAACGCGCACGGAATATCTTCAGGATCGGCGGCAGTAAATTGCCTGCGAACGACGGCATCGCCGCCACCGTGACGCGCCCACGCTGCAAGGTAAAGCGCTGGCGCAGCTCATCTTCGGCATTGTCCCAGTCGGCAATCAATCGACGCGCCAACGGCAACAAGGATTCACCTTCGGGAGTCAGCGCCACGTTGCGGGTGTTACGGCTAAACAGGCGACCGCCCAGCCCTTCCTCCAGCCCCTTGATGGTCAGGCTCAGCGCCGACTGGGACAGGTGCAGGCGCTCGCAGGCAGCGGCAAAACTCAGGCTCTGGGCCACGGCCAGGAAGGCACGCATTTGTTTAACCGTCATGGCGCTGCTCCGAAAGGGATGGACTATGCTGTTTTCTAAATCAATCGACCTAAAAAAACAACTTAACAAATCAATGCGTCGGCGCAACACTCGGCTCATTGGCTGGCCCACACATAATAAATAGAGGTGCATGCACATGGCAGGTTTCGACAAACGCGTGGCGTCCTACGAGGAAGCACTGGCAGGCCTGGAAGACGGCATGACCGTGCTTGCCGGCGGTTTTGGCCTATGCGGCATTCCGGAAAACCTCATCAATGAGATCAAGCGCAAAGGCACTCGCGACCTGACGGTGGTTTCCAACAACTGCGGCGTCGACGGTTTTGGCCTGGGCGTGCTGCTGGAGCAAAAGCAGATCAGCAAAGTGATTGCCTCCTACGTGGGTGAAAACGCCCTGTTCGAGAAGCAATTGCTCAGCGGCGAAATCGAAGTAGTCCTCACCCCCCAAGGCACCCTGGCGGAAAAAATGCGCGCAGGCGGTGCCGGCATTCCGGCCTTCTTCACCGCCACCGGCGTCGGCACCCCCGTCGCCGAAGGTAAGGAAACCCGCGAATTCAACGGCCGCCCCTACCTGATGGAAGAGTCCATTACGGGCGACTTCGCCATCGTCAAAGGCTGGAAAGCCGACCACTTCGGCAACGTCATCTACCGCCACACCGCCCAGAACTTCAACCCACTGGCCGCCACCGCCGGCAAGATCACCGTGGTCGAAGTCGAGGAAATCGTCGAACCGGGCGAGCTGGACCCGGCGCAGATCCATACCCCTGGCATCTACGTCGACCGGATCATCTGCGGCACATTCGAAAAGCGCATCGAACAGCGCACCGTGCGCAAATAATCTGCCCCAGCCCGAACAATAAGGACTCATAAAATGGCTCTTACCCGCGAACAAATGGCTCAACGCGTCGCCCGCGAAATGCAGGACGGCTTTTACGTGAACCTCGGCATCGGCATTCCGACCCTGGTGGCCAACTACATCCCCGAAGGCATGGAAGTGATGCTGCAATCGGAAAATGGCCTGCTCGGCATGGGTCCGTTTCCGACCGAAGAAACCATTGATGCGGACATGATCAACGCCGGCAAACAAACCGTGACCGCGCGTATCGGCGCGTCGATCTTCTCCTCCGCCGAGTCCTTCGCAATGATTCGCGGCGGCCATGTCGACCTCACCGTGCTCGGTGCGTTTGAAGTGGACGTGCACGGCAACATCGCCTCGTGGATGATCCCCGGCAAGCTGGTGAAAGGCATGGGCGGCGCCATGGACCTGGTGGCCGGCGCGGAAAATATCATCGTGATCATGACCCATGCCTCCAAGGACGGTGAATCCAAGTTGCTCAGCCAATGCAGCCTGCCGCTGACCGGTGCCAACTGCATCAAGCGGGTACTGACGGACCTTGCGTACCTGGAGATCGAAAATGGCGCTTTTGTCCTCAAGGAACGCGCACCTGGCGTCAGCGTTGAAGAGATTGTGAGCAAGACCGCCGGTAAACTGATCGTCCCGGACCACGTTCCGGAAATGCACTTCCAGTGAGGACAGATTCCATGCAAGACGTCGTGATTGTTGCTGCCACCCGCAC
Source organism: Pseudomonas asgharzadehiana (assembly GCF_019139815.1). NCBI lineage: Bacteria > Pseudomonadati > Pseudomonadota > Gammaproteobacteria > Pseudomonadales > Pseudomonadaceae > Pseudomonas > Pseudomonas asgharzadehiana. The sequence goes on along the minus strand of NZ_CP077079.1, from coordinate 2,245,089 downwards.
CGCCGTGGGCAGCTTCCAGGGTTCGCTGGCGAATATTCCGGCACCGGAACTGGGCGCCGCCGTCATCCGTCGCCTGCTGGAACAGACCGGTCTGGACCCGGCCCAGGTCGACGAAGTGATCCTCGGCCAGGTGCTCACCGCAGGCAGCGGCCAGAACCCGGCGCGCCAGGCCTCGATCCTCGCCGGCCTGCCCCACGCCGTGCCGAGCCTGACCCTGAACAAAGTCTGCGGTTCGGGCCTCAAGGCGCTGCACCTCGGTGCCCAGGCGATCCGTTGCGGCGACGCCGACGTGATCATCGCCGGCGGCATGGAGAACATGAGCCTGGCACCGTACGTACTGCCCGCTGCGCGCACCGGTTTGCGCATGGGCCACGCCAAGATGGTCGACAGCATGATCACCGACGGCCTGTGGGATGCATTCAACGATTACCACATGGGCATCACCGCCGAGAACCTGGTGGACAAATACGGCATCAGCCGCGAAGCCCAGGATGCCTTTGCCGCCGCTTCTCAGCAAAAGGCCAGAGCGGCAATCGAAGCCGGACGCTTTGTCGACGAAATCACGCCGATCCTGATCCCGCAGCGCAAGGGCGACCCCGTAGCTTTCGCGGTGGACGAACAACCTCGCGCCGGTACCACCGCCGAATCGCTGGGCAAGCTCAAGCCGGCATTCAAGAAAGACGGCAGCGTAACCGCCGGCAACGCCTCCAGCCTCAATGACGGCGCGGCCGCCGTGTTGCTGATGAGCGCCGACAAAGCCAAGTCCCTGGGGCTGCCCGTCCTGGCCCGCATCGCCAGCTATGCCAACGCAGGCGTCGACCCGGCCATCATGGGCATCGGCCCGGTTTCGGCCACCCGTCGATGCCTGGACAAGGCCGGCTGGACGCTCAGTGAATTGGACCTGATCGAAGCCAACGAAGCCTTCGCCGCGCAATCCCTGGCGGTGGGCAAAGAGCTGGAGTGGGATGCCGACAAGGTCAACGTCAATGGCGGCGCCATCGCCATCGGCCACCCGATCGGTGCCTCGGGCTGCCGCGTGCTGGTGACCCTGCTGCATGAAATGATCAAGCGCGATGCCAAGAAAGGCTTGGCAACGTTGTGTATCGGTGGCGGCCAAGGCGTCGCCCTGGCCCTTGAACGCAGCTGATTCAAAGAGCAACACTGGAAAGGCCCGGTTCCACGAAAACCGGGCCTTTCCTTTATCCGGTAGACCTGAAAAAAACCCCTCCCACACCAGATCCTCGTTACCTGTCAGATTGAGGCACCGCAAACACCGCATTCGCCCGTGCCACCACCTTCTCCCCTACCTGCAGGCTCACCGTGGCAAACGCCATTTGGCGCCCGCGCTTGTGATGCTCCAACCGCACCACGACCCACTCCCCCACCTGCACCGCCCCCAGGTAATCCACGGTCATGCTCGCTGTAATCAATGGCAACGGCGGCTCGCTGGAAAACGCCATGGCGTAGCCCATGCCGATATCCGCCAGCGTCGCCAACACCCCGCCATGCACGGTGCCGCGCCCATTGGCATGGCGATTGTCGGTGCGCAGGCCGATTTCTAATCCCAGGCCTTCGCCCCGGCAGTATGCCGGGCCAAGCAGATCTAGCAGTGGGCTGCTGCGGGGCAACGAAACAAACCCTTCGGGCACAGTGTGAGTGATCATGATGCGTTCTTCCTTGATGTCAGGCTCAAGATGTACGCCTGCTCCCGAACCCCGGCCACCACCATCAGGCGTGCAAATCTTGCGCGATACTTTGCGTTAATCCGCCGGACCCGCTTTAATCGCCGCCAATTTCCCCCGCACATCTTAAGGATCCGCAATGCGCCATCTGGACGGCAACCCGCTTCGCGTCCCGCTATTGATCTTGCTGACCGGCCTGGCGCTGGGCGGCTGCTCGCCCAAGGAGCACTCCCGCGCCGCCGCCATCAGTGGCGAACAAGGCCGGGCCGGCGCACAACTGGCCTACGAACACGAACTGACCTTGGCCCTGCCCGGCGCCCTGCTCGCGCCGCGCATGCAGGCCACCCGTGAGGCCTGCGAAACGGCGCGGTTCGGCGCCTGCAATATCCTGGGCATCACCGAAGACAGCAACGGCGGCGAGATCATCCTGCGCATCGCCCCCAACGGCGTAGAACCAATGGTCGCCCTGGCCGCTGAAGGCGGTAAGCTCGGCCAGCGCATCACGACCGCCGAGGATCTGGCCGACGCCGTCGACGATGTACGCCGCCGCCAGGACCGCCTGCAAACCCAGCAACAACGCCTCGATGAACTGGCCAAGCGCAAAGACATCACCGTCAGCGACCTGATCGCCCTGAGCAAGGAACAGGCCGGCATCGAAAACGATCTGCAAGCGCTGGCCCAGGTCGCCGCAGGCCAGCAACGTCGTCTCGACACTAACCGTGTGACCCTGAACTTCCGTTCTTCGGACGGCGCAAACCAAGCCTCCCGCTTCAGCCGGATGTTCAGCAACCTGGGCACGAATATGGTCGAAGGCACGGCTGACGCGCTGGAACGCGCCAGTTACATACTGCCCTTTGTGGTCCTGGCGTTCCCGGTGGTCTGGTTGTGGGTGTGGCTGTGGCGCAAGTTTGTGCGCCGCCGCACGTAGTCAGCGCTTCATACAGCGCTGATAGCGCTCATCGACGCGCTTGGCAAACCAGGCCGTGGTGAGGTTGCGGGTGATCTTCGGGCTCTTGAGCACGATGCCCGGCAGGATCGCCCGTGGCATCGGCGCGCCGTTGGCCTTGTCGGCCAGGGCAAACACGCGTTTGTAGAGGGTGGTGTCTTCAAAATCCAACCGCTCGCCCTGCTCCAGTTGGCTGCGAATGCTGGGGTTACGCACGTCCAGCCTGGCGCCCAGGGAACGTACCGCCAGTTCGGTGGTGCCGGGCAGCAATGAGCCATAACGAATCAAATCCCCATCCAGCGCCAGCTCAGTGCCCGAAGCCCGGCTGACTGCCGCCTGGAACGCCGCATTGCGGCTGGCATACCACCCGGCGTTGAAATCGGCGAAGCGGTACAACGGCTGATCGTAGCTCACGGGGTAACCGAGCAAGTGGGCGATGCCGAAATACATGCCGCCACGCCGAGTGAACACCTCGCGACGAATCGTGCCCTCCACCGGGTAGGGATAACCCCGCGCCTGTCGCTGCGCAAAGTCGATGCTGACCTGCATCGGGCCGGCGGTATGCACCGGGTTGAAGCCGCCAAACAGGGTGTTGCCCAGTGGCACCATGCTGATGAAATCATCGAAGATACCGCTGAGATCTTTCTCGGTGCGCGCCGCGTTCAAACGGTCGGCGTAGGACTTGCCGCTGGGCGACTTCAGCTGCAGCGCGCTGCGCACCACAAAGGCCGGCACATGCACCTTGCCGGCCCGGCGCAGGATTTCGTCCTGGGCAATCTTGCCCATGTTCGGCACGGGTGGGTCGACCTGAAACGTCGACTCCTGCTCGGTTACCGCCAGCACGGCGCAGATGTTCTCGGTGCTGGGGTAGATCTTCTGGGTATCGAAGGCAGTGTAGATGTCCTGGGCCCAGCCATTGCGATCCGCTACCTTGGCCGGCAGCAAGCGCACGATCTGCGCCTTCACCTCGGCCTCGCTGCGCTCCGGCTGCTGCGGGCCGCGTGAAGTGGAACAACCGGCCAACACCAGCCAGGGGGTGAGGCACAGGATCAGGCGGCGTAGGGACATTGGGCTTCCTTGAAGGCGATGGGCCGGGCGTTGCGATATGGACCGGTAAGTCTGGCGTGGGTTCGCCAGGTTGCCGGGAACGTTCGGCCTGCGCCATCCCGCGCGGACACGCTTTTCCTCCGGTCGCACAGATACTGTGATTGACCCTACCGGTAACTTGAAGCTGTAGGACTGCTTAACCTGTAATCCAGCTCCTACGACGGCCCCCGCATTTACCCGAAGTTTTGGCGAAACCTCCTAGCCGTCCTGGCGAACAGCGCCGACTTCTTTACCTGATAAACCTCTCCAAAGTCTCTCGCCTGATCATTCAGTGCGAGGGACCGCCATGTACCTATCCGTTAATGCCCTGCCCACCAGGGCTGCCTCTTGATTCCGGTTATTGCCAGCTTCGTTCTGGCGCCCATGGATGCCGACGCGCCGGATGTTGAACGCGTCCTGCGTGACTTGCGTAATTGCCTGAACACCTTCGACGACTGGACCGAAAGCGTCTGGAGTGGCTCGGCGCTTGAGGTGGAGCAGGTTTTCAAAGTCGGCGAAGAGGTTGCGTTGATCGCGCCGGTCTCTTCCAGAAAACCCAGCACAGTGGTCGCCACGTGTGATGCTCAGGGGTCGATGACCCTGGTGCATCTGTTTGAAAGCACGCGCTTCGTGCCTATCGGCAACACGCCGGTAATGCTGCAGGCCATCGCCCGGGATGGCAGCCCGACGGGACCGCCCATCCATCGAACCATCGGCCCCGGCGGCACGCTTGAAATCCAGGAATGTACCCGCGACCAACAATACCAAATTACGTTTTATCCCGACGTTTCCACGGATCACGTCAAGGCGCTGTATGCCTCCTATCAATCGGTGATCGCCGGGCTGGAAACGGGCCTGCGCGATGAGTGGGCGAAGACCTTCAAGCCCCAGTGGGACGAGTTTGCCGACGCCCCGTCTTTGCAACGCAGCGCAATGCAAGGCGCGGCGTTTTCCAGCGGTTTGGCTCAGGCGCTCTACAACCTGTGGGACAACATCACGCAGGTGTATGAGCTGTTATCGGATCTACAGGCCAACAGCGAAAAGTTGTTGGCGTACATCTCTCAGGCCGACCTCGATGAACTGCTGACGCTCGGCAGCGACGCCATTGCCCACGCGTTGCTGGTGCTGAGTGATGAGCCGCTGTTGTTCATTTTTATCTCGGCGATGGTCAGCTGGATACGCCTGCTGCCGCCGCCGCAGATGTTCGAATTGCTCGGCGAGATCACCGGCGAGGTCTTGATCAATCTACTGCTGATGTGGGCGACGGCAGGCACGGGCGTGACGCTGCGCCTGGGTGCTCAGGCGCTGGGGGCCATCAAGTCCGCACGGGTGCGGGGGTTGTTGGAGCTGCTGGCCAGGCACCTTGTGAGGCCAGGGTTGGAACCGCATGTCGCAGCGGCCAGGCCATTGCTGCTGGGCAGCGCGCCAACGCCGATCAAGACGATTCCGGTTGCGCCGTTGAAGGCTGGGGAACACGTGGTTTCGAACCCTGTTCCGTTGGTTCGTAACAAGTCCCAGCGGACGGTATTGGTTCGGCAGGAGTCTGTCGATGATGTGCCGGTCGTGGCTACGAATCCCAAGGGTGACGCGGCGACTTCGGCGGACAAAACAGCGACCAATGGCTGCCCGGTGTCGATGGTCACTGGGGAGGAATTGCTCACCCTCACCGATGGTGTTTTGGACGGGATATTGCCGTTTGAGTGGACCCGTTTGTACCGCACCAGCGCGGTGGAAGTGGATGTTGGGCTGGGGTTTGGCTGGAGTCATTCGCTGGCGCAGCGGCTTTCTGTTTCGGGCGATTCGGTGGTGTGGACCGACCATGAAAACCGGTCGACTGAGTTTCCACTGCCGACCGAGGCGCGACCGGCGATCACCAACAGCCTGGCTGAAGCGGCGATCTATTTGGGGGCTTCGCCGGATGAGTTAGTGCTGGCCCAGGCCTCGCGGTTTTATCACTTTCGTGACGGGGTGCTGGTCTCGATCAGCGATGCGTATGACAACCGCCTGCGGATTTCGCGGGATGTGGTGGGGCGTATTGCACGGTTGGATAACGGCGTGGGGCGCTCGCTGTGTTTGCGCTATGAACTGGGCCGCATGGTGGCGGTGGATTACCAGGTTCAGCGGGCCAAGGGGTACGAGCCTTACGAATGGATCACGGAACAGAGCGTTGTTTCCTACGCCTATGACGACGCCGGACGACTGGTTTCGGCGACCAACGCCGTCGGCGAAAGCGAGGTTTATCGGTACGACGAGCAGCACGTCATTCTGGAGCGTGGACTGGCCGGTGGGGCGAGCTTCTTTTGGGAGTGGGAACGCTCCGGCAAGGCGGCACGCTGTGTCCGGCACTGGGCCAGTTTTTCGCAGATGGACACGCGGTATGCCTGGGGTGAGGACGGCCGCGTGGTCGTGCAGAACGCCGATGGCAGTCAGGAAGTGTACGTCCACGATGACCGCGCACGGCTGGTGCAGCGCATTGATCCGGACGGCGCTCAGCACTTCAAATCCTACGATGACAAGGGTCGACTGACGGTCGAGCAGGATCCGCTCGGGGCGGTGACGGCGTATCAGTACGACGATGCCGGACGCTTGGTGGCGGTGTTTCCGGGGGATGACGCGCCGACGTCCTACGAGCATGACAACGGCTTCGTACGGGTGGTGCGGCGTGGTGAGGCGGTTTGGAAGTACGAGCGTAACGATCAGGGCGACGTAACGCGTAGGACCGATCCCGATGGTGAGGTGACGGACTACAGCTACAACAAATACGGGCAACTGACGGGGGTTTGGTATCCCGACCACAGTTGTCATCGCCTGGTGTGGAATGAACGCGGTCAGCTCCTTGAAGAGCAACTGCCCAATGGCGACACCAAGCGCTATCGCTACGATGATCTGGGCCGCCAGATTGCCCGCGAGGATGAACAGGGCGCGCTGACCGGGTATCAATGGGACAGCGTTGGTCGGTTAACGCGTGTTGTACTGCCGGGCGGCGCAACCCGCGAATACAGCTACAACCCCTACGGAAAAATCACCGCCGAACGCGACGAACGCGGCCACGTCACCCGCTACGAATACGCCGATGGCCTGCACCTGATCAGCCGCCGCCTCAACGCCGATGGCAGCCAGGTCAACTACCGCTACGACAACGCCCGACTGCTGCTCACCGAAATCGAAAACGAAGTCGGCGAAACCTACCGGCTCAACTACCACCCCAACGGCCTGATCCAGCAGGAAATCGGCTTCGACGGCCAGCGCACCGCCTACGTCTACGACCTTAACGGCAACCTTCAGGAAAAAACCGAACACGGCGACGATAGCAGTCAGCTAGTTACCGTTTACCAGCGCGATCACGCCGGCCGCCTTGTACGAAAAACCCTGCCCGACGGCAATACCGTTGATTACGCCTACGACCGCCAAGGCAACCTCCTCAGCGTCGACGACGGCCACTGGGCGCTGGCCTACGAGTACGACACACAAAACCGCCTGACCGCCGAGCATCAAGGCTGGGGCACCTTGCGTTATGGCTACGACGTCTGCGGTCAACTGCAACACCTGCGCTTGCCGGACAACAATCGACTGACCTTCAACCATGCCAAAGGCGGCCAACTCGCCACCGTTGAGTTGAACGGCACACTGCTGACTTCCCACCTTTTCAAAGCCGGCCAAGAGCACCAACGCCAACAAGGTCAACTGCTCAGCCACTACCACTACGACGACCAGCACCGCCTGCACGCCCACAGCGTCACGCAGCAGGAAAACCACCTCTACCAACGCCACTACGACTACGACAAAGCCGGCAACCTCACTCGCCTGAACGACACCCGCAAAGGCGAACACCACTACCGCTACGACCCACTAGGCCGCCTCACCCGCGCCGACCACTCGCAGGACCTGCAGGAACGTTTCGGCCACAACCCGGCCGGCAACCTGCTGATGCACGACCGTCCCGGCCCGGACATCGTGGCGGGCAACCGCCTGATGATCCAGGGCGACCGGCATTACGACTATGACGCCTTCGGCAACCTCATCCGCGAACGGCGCGGCCGCGGGCATGCGTTAGTCACCGAGTACCGCTACGACTGCCAGCACCGGCTGATCAGCATTACCCAGCCCAACGGCCAAACCGCCAGCTACCGCTATGACCCGTTTGGGCGGCGCATCAGCAAAACCGTCGATGGCATAACGACCGAGTTTTTCTGGCAAGGCGACAAACTGATCGCCGAACACCATGCGGATCGGCATCGCAGTTTTATCTATGAACCGGACAGCTTTCGGCCGCTGGCGCTGCTGGAAGGCTTCGGCCCAGACGAAACCCAGCCCTACCACTACCAACTCGACCACCTCGGCACGCCGCAGGAACTCACAGCTCCTGATGGCGAAATTGTCTGGTCCGCCCACTACCGCGCCTACGGCCAAATCAGCCGCCTCGACATAGGAAAAATCGACAACCCGCTGCGTTTCCAAGGCCAATACTTCGATCCGGAAAGCGGACTGCACTACAACCGCCATCGCTACTACAATCCGGATATTGGTCGTTACCTGACGCCAGATCCGGTGAAGCTGGCGGGTGGGATCAACGCCTACCAGTACGTGCCCAATCCTACGGGGTGGGTGGACCCGCTAGGGTTGAGCAGGTGTCCGGGGGAGGATGGATGTAAACCCAAAAAACGCTCAGAAAATCCGGCGGAAAACGTTAAAGTCAATGAGGGTGACGCTGAGATACCCAAAGGCTTTGATACCAATCTTTCTAGAAATGGAGCTCTTAAAAGGGCAAAAAAAATTGGAGGTGTACCTAAGACTCAGCATCCCGAACGTGTTTACCGAGAGATCATCACTGACCAAGATCGCTACATTCAAGGAAGGGTTTACGAATTCAAATTACTTTATAGAGATGTAGAAATTCGTGAACATTCGTTAGGTCATGAAAAAGGCAATCATGCTCCACACTTCAATACCGAGGTAACCGTAGAGGGTGTAAAAGTTCCGTTAGACATCGGCACTGACTCTCATACGTATTTTAAAAGGTGATCAATGGACACAGTCTTCATACACAAAACCGGTATACACCCCTGGGCCTACCCACATCCAACAGAAGACCAAGGGTATGTCACGATCACATTTCTCAATCAAGACTTTGAAAGCGTATGGAAAACTTGGCTCGCCCTCGCACTAGTATTGAAACATGAGTGGCCAGTAATACTCACTTGGTACACCACAAGAGCTCCCAAATACAGCAAGACACAGGAGTACCTAGCGTTAAAGCGCTTTGCGAAAAGCTCAGCACTCAAAGACATATTCAGAAAAAATGAAGAAACCTCAATTTATTCAGGAGTTGAGCATCTAAACACCAATCCAGAACATATAGATCCAAAAAAGTTAAAGACATATCGTAGCCATGTAACCTTAATGGCAAAACAAGACTACCAAGTAGAGCTATTGTGGCAGCGACTAAGTCATTTAAAATACATCTCCACTACTGACGACTTGAAATTAATATTGGCAGATGAAGAAAATTTGGCATTCAGGTTTTATGACACTGAAACACATGGCGTCGCTCAAGTCATATGTCACTCTATACATGCACCCAGACTAGAACATGCGATCAGCACCTTAAACATTGAGGAAATCTCCCATACAGGGGTGTACGAATACATTCACAGCTAACCTCACCCAAACATTCAGCGTCAACATCGGATAAAGATATTCTTGCAAATAAGGTAAGCACCCCCTAGTCAAACGGTAAAATAGTTGAAATTCGCGAACATTCCTTAGGTCATAAAAAAGGCAATCACGGCCCACACTTCAATACCAAAGCAATCGTCGATGACAAAAAATCGCCACTCACAATTGGCGATGACTTCCCCACATAATCGCACAGCTCATATGTCATGGCGAACATGCAAACAACATCATCGAAAAACTCTTTAAATATAGAGAGAATCAAAAAAAGATGTGTACGACTATCTCCACAGCTAGACAAAAACAGATTAAATAAATTAACACTGAAACCTCTATGAAAACCGTTAATAGGCAAAGTATCAATAAGAGAGCCCTTTCCAACAGAACCGTGCGAATTGAAAATAACAAACAAAGCGACAGAAAAATATACCCAGCCCACCACCTACCAAGACGATGAAAACCCAGACCCTAGAAAACTTGATAACCGAGTATTTAGCGCAAGTAAAAAAGCGACAGATTTACTTGAGCAATCATTTGGAACAAAAAACATTCTCAGGCTATGGCGCTCAAAGAAGATCCCGCAACGAGGCTCAGTCACGGACGACGTAACTTACGAGCTGCATGGGATTGGTTGCAGTGTTTATCTATCTGAAATATGTGTCAACTTTGATTACGGCCCAGATGAACGGATCGATGGTTTCGACTCTTGGAGGTTATATATGTACGCTTGCGAAGTGCCGAGCAAGTATAAGAAATACACTCATAAAGAGTCTCTAGAACTTGAGTTCAGCGAGTACCTGAAAAAAGGCAAAGCCAAAAAAATTACTGGATCCCTGTCCAACTTGTACTTCATGCAACCTTGACTGCTTGGTCTGTCCCAGGGACAGGTCGCCAATCACTTATCCCCACCTCCCTCCAACACCAGACACCACGGCGAATAAAACCACGGCGCCAGTCAGGGCAAAGCGATTCTTCAGATAGACCGGCGGTCAGTAGTGGGGCTGCTACGCAGCCCAACGCGAGCAAGCTCGCTCACCACAAAAGCTCGCTCGCTGAACCACAGGGTTTCGCAAAGGCTTTAGATCCCCGCCAACGCCAAATCCAGCGCAAAGTAGGTAAAAATCAAATCCGCACCCGCCCGTTTGATCGAGCCCAGGGTCTCGCGAACCACGCGGTCCTCATCAATCGCCCCCGCCTGGGCGCCGAACTTGATCATCGCGTATTCACCGCTTACCTGATATGCCGCCACCGGCAGGCGTGAGGCTTCGCGGATGTCGCGGATGATGTCCAGATAGGCACCGGCCGGTTTGACCATCAGGGCGTCCGCGCCTTCCTGTTCGTCGAGCAGCGATTCGCGCACGGCTTCGCGGCGGTTCATCGGGTTCATCTGGTAGCTTTTGCGGTCGCCCTTGAGTGCGCTGCCGCCGGCTTCGCGGAAGGGGCCGTAGAGGGCCGACGCGAATTTGGTCGAGTAGGCCATGATCGGGATGTGGGTGAAACCGGCGTCGTCCAAGGCGCGGCGGATGGCCTGGACCTGGCCGTCCATGGCGGCAGACGGTGCGATCACGTCGGCACCGGCACGGGCGGCGGCCACGGCTTGTTTGCCGAGGTTGATCAGGGTCAAATCGTTGTCGACATGGGCGCCGTGCATGACGCCGCAGTGGCCGTGGTCGGTGTATTCGCAAAAACAGGTATCGGACATCACGATCATTTCCGGCACAGCGTCCTTGATGATTGAGGACATGCGCGAGACCAGGCCGCGTTCTTTCCAGGTGTCGCTGCCGCTGGCGTCCAGGTGGTGGGACACCCCAAACGTCATCACCGACTTGATGCCGGCGCGGGCATAGCGCTCGATCTCGCCGGCCAGTTTTTTCTCAGGGATGCGCTGCACGCCCGGCATGCTGGTGATCGGCACGAAGTCGTCGATTTCTTCTTCGACGAAAATCGGCAGCACCAGGTCGTTGAGGGTGAACTCGGTTTCCTGGAACAAACCACGCAGCTCCGGAGAGCGGCGCAGGCGGCGTGGGCGGGCTTGGGGGAACTGGCTGGTCATGGTTTTCCTGGGCAAGACAAAAAACTGTGGGCAAAAGCTTATGCCCCAGCCCCCCGTAGCACAAACGCCCAGGGGCCAACAGTGTATTGCGCGGCCCGTAATAATTCATTGATCTAGAGCTGTAGACGCCCTTCAATACACACCGCGACGGCACCACCGACCCAGATATTTTCGCCTTGGCGTTCAATGCGAATACGCCCCGCGCGCCCCAATACCGTGCCTTGGCTGACCACATAGTGCTCAGGCGCCAGTTCCTCACCCAGCAGCCATTGCGCAACGCCGGCATTCAGGCTACCGGTGGCGGGGTCTTCCGGGGCGCCGTCACCGGCGATAAACCCGCGCACTTCAAATTGCGCGTTCACGTCGTCGTGCGCCGGGTTGCAAGGGCCGATCACGCCTACCGCGAGGCCAAGCAATCGGGCGTAGTCAGGTTGCACGTCGAGTACCGCCTGGCGATCGGCCAGCATCACCGCCAGCCAACCAGCTCCGTTGTCCACCCATTGGCTGCGCACGATTGCCTGCGGCGCAAGGTTCAGCCCCTGGCGCACGCGCTCCAGCACGTCGTCTTGCACCGGGCCTGAGCGCAACAAGGGCGGCGCAATAAACGCCAGCTCGTCGCCTTGACGGCGGATATGCACCAGGCCGACTTCGCACTCCTGGATGATGACTTCGCCTTTGGGCACGCCGCCCGCTTTCAGCCACGCGTGGCAACTGCCCAGTGTCGGATGCCCGGCGAAGGGCAGTTCCTGCACAGTGGTGAAAATTCTTACCCGATAGTCAGCCCTTGGATCGCGCGGTGTCAGCAAAAACGTGGTTTCGCTGAGGTTGGTCCAATTGGCGAAGTCGGCCATCTGCTGGTCGCTGAGGCTGTCCGCCCCAAGCACCACCGCCAGCGGGTTGCCTTTGAGCGGTACGCTGCTGAAGACATCCAGTTGCTTGAAATCGAAGGTCGGCATGCTTCAGCTCGGAATATTCAGGCCACGGATCACCGCCGGTCGAGCGATAAACCCATCCAGCGCGCGCAGTACATTGGGGAAGTCGGCGATGCCCACCAGATCGCCCGATTCGTAGAAGCCGATCAGGTTGCGGATCCAGGGGAAAGTGGCGATATCGGCGATGCTGTAGTCATCGCCCATGATCCAGGTGCGCCCCAGCAGACGTTTTTCCAGCACTTGCAGCAGGCGGCGCGATTCGGCGGCGTAGCGGTCGCGCGGGCGTTTGTCTTCGTAGGCTTTGCCGGCAAATTTGTTGAAGAACCCCAGTTGGCCAAACATCGGACCGATGCCGCCCATCTGGAACATCAGCCACTGAATCGTTTCATAACGTGTCGCCGGATCTTCGGAGAGCAACTGGCTGGTTTTCTCGGCCAGGTAGATCAGGATCGCGCCGGACTCAAACAGCGCCAGCGGCCGGCCGGACGGGCCATTGGGGTCGATGATCGCGGGAATTTTGTTGTTGGGGTTCAGGGACAGAAACTCGGGGGACAACTGGTCCTGCGTGTCGAAGCTGACCTTGTGCGCCTCATAAGGCAGGCCCAATTCTTCAAGCATGATCGAAACCTTGACGCCGTTGGGCGTGGGTAGCGAGTACAGCTGCAGGCGCTCAGGGTGTTGGGCAGGCCATTTGCTGTGGATCGGAAAGTCAGCGAGTGAGTTCATCGGGCGGTCCCTGGGGCAGAAAGTACCCATCATAGTCATCTGGACGCTGTCCTGCATGGGTCATCAATACGCAATATCCGCTGGCTATTATCCCGCGAGGGCGAACCAATACGCCCTCGCGCACTCTTAAGAGCGCTCACGGTGAATGGAGGCACCTCGCTATTTCGACAGGGAACACCGCAAGACGCCCCCGGCGTCATCGGGGCCAGGCTTGTCCGCCTTAACGTGACGCACGAAGACTCGAACCGACCATGAAGATCAAGCCTCTGCGCCTTGTGCAACGCCTTAGCCACTACGCCTACATCATGCTGCCGCTGCTGCTGGTCAGCGGCGCCATGGTCGCCGCCCTCGACGCCCGTGAAAGCCGCGCCCAGCCCGTGGACGGCGTGCAAACCCTGGTATTCCTGCGCCACGGTGAAAAACCCGCCGGCGGCCTGGGCCAGCTCAATTGCCAGGGCCTGAACCGCGCAATGAACCTGGCGACGGTATTGCCGGAAAAATTCGGCAAGGCCGATTTCGTTTTCGCCGCCAACCCGACGCGCAATGTCGAGGAAGGTGAGCTGGACAACTCCTATAGCTACATTCGCCCCTTGATGACCATCAGCCCCAGCGCCATCAAGTTGGGCCTGCCGGTGAATATCAAGTTCTCGGCAAACGACACCAGCGACCTGGCTGATGAACTGGTCGAAGACAAATATCACAATGCCACCATCTACACGGCCTGGTCACACGGCTATCTGCCGGAGTTGATCAACAAAGTGGCAAGTGAAGCCTCCGGTGAAAAACACACCATCACCGACGACTGGTCCGGCAGCGACTACGACACCTTGTATGTACTGACACTGACCTGGCACAACGGCAAGGCCTCGCTGCTGAGCCGCAACTACAAACAAGGCTTGAACGACGGCGAACAGACCTGCCCGGAACCTACACAGGTGAGTGCTGACAGCTGAGAGCGTATGATGCGCCGCTATTGACTCATCTACGGATCATCACCATGTCCAACCCTGCCTCCATCCAGCCCGCCCGGGGCTGGTCATTCTGGTGCAAACCCGCGCTGTTCCTGCTGGTCGCCTGCGTCGGCCTCTACTACGTGAAATGGTCGCCCTACTACTTCAAAGCGTTTGTGGCGGCGGATAACCACAGCATCGGCGCCTCGATTCTCAATGATCAGCAAAGTTCGCCCCTGGCGGCGGCGCTGGCCTACGCCCAGGTTTACTTCCTGGCGATCTGGAAAGCGGCTGTGCTGGCGGTAATCCTCGGTTCCTTGCTGCAAGTGCTGATCCCCCGCGACTGGCTGCTGCGCCTGTTCGGCCGTGCCGGGCTGGGCTCGACCGTGCGTGGCGGGCTGTTCGCCTTGCCGGGCATGATGTGCAGTTGCTGCGCGGCACCGGTGGCGGCGGGCATGCGGCGCCAACAGGTCTCGGTGGGTGCGGCGCTGGCGTTCTGGATCGCCAACCCGGTGCTCAATCCAGCCACCCTGGTGTTCATGGGCTTTGTGCTGGGCTGGGGCTTTACCGCGTTGCGGCTGGTGGCGGGCATCGTGCTGGTGGTGGGCGTTTCGCTGGTGGCGCAGCGCATCGCACGCCCGGACCAAGTGCCGGAAGCGGCGCTGGATGCTGTGGCCGAAGTCAGCGCCGCAGAGTCCAAACCGTTCCTGACCCGCTGGTTGCGCACGCTGTGGCAACTGTTCTGGAGCACCATCCCTATCTACATCCTCGCGGTGCTGGTGCTGGGCGCGGCGCGGGTGTGGTTGTTCCCCCACGTGGACGGGGCCATGGCCAACAGCCTGGTATGGCTGGTGCCGCTGGCGATTGTCGGCACGCTGTTTGTGATTCCTACAGCAGCCGAGATCCCTATCGTACAAACCATGATGACCCTGGGCATGGGCGCCGGCCCGGCCGTGGCCTTGCTGATGACCCTGCCGAGCGTGAGCCTGCCGTCACTGCTGATGCTGCGCAAGGATTTCGATGCGCGGGTACTGGTGACGGTGGCCGGGTTGACCATGCTGGTGGGGGTGGTATGTGGGCTGATCGGCGCCGCTATCCTTTAATCAAGGCGCGCTCGCGCAGGTAAGCAATCACGGCGCCCTGCTCTCCCGCAAACTCGATACGTGCGCCTTTGCTTTCGCGCTGGAAGGCGTACATCGGGTCGTAGTACTCGCGCAATAGCCCTTCGATCCAGCCGCGATGCAGCTCCACGGCGCCGCTGCGCGCCTGTTCCGCCAGGGCGTCCTGCATGATCGCGTGCAACCGCTGGAAGCGTTCGCCGCCCAAACGCTTGTGGATATTGGCCAAGCTCTGGGTCAGGCGTTCGGCAAACAACGCGTAGCCGTTTTCGCCAAACACCGCGATAAACTCGGCGCACAGGTTGATCACATAATCGCGCAGGATGCGCTCGACGCGCCCTTCAACGCTGTCTTCCAGCCATACCATCGCAAAGCCCTGCATGCCCTTGTGCAGTGGCAATGGCAGAGCGCAGCTGCCGATCATGCGGCTCTCGTCCTCGACCACGAAGCGTTCGATACCCGCCGCGCGTTTTTTCAGCAGGTCCACTGCCAGGCGGTTTTCGAAGTCGATGTTGGACGGCTGCGTCGTGGCACGCTTGCCGAAGCTGGAACCGCGATGGTTGGCGTGGCCTTCCAGGTCCAAGGCGTTGTTCAACTGGGTGAGCACCTCGGTCTTGCCGGTGCCGGTCATACCGCCCAGCAATACGAAGTCACACTGGGCCGTAGCCTGCTCGATGGTCTCCACTAGGAACGTACGCATGGCCTTGTAGCCACCGCCGACGCGCGGGTAGTCGATGCCGGCTTCGGTTTTCAGCCATTGCTGCACGATCTGCGAACGCAGCCCGCCGCGAAAGCAATACAGGTACCCGTTGGGGTTGGCCTGGGCAAACTGCGCCCACTGCTCGATACGTTCAGCCTTGGTGGCACCGGATACCAACTGATGCCCAAGCACGATGGCCGCTTGCTGGCCCTGCTGCTTGTAGCAGGTGCCGACCCGCCGACGCTCGTCATCGGTCATCAGCGGCAGGTTGACCACGCCGGGGAACGCGCCCTTGGTGAACTCGACCGGCGCACGGGTATCCATCATCGGCCGGTCGTTGAGGAAGATGTCGCGGTAATCGGTGATGTCAGCCATCAAGCCACCTCTACCGCGTTGCTCTGTCGCTCAACCAGTACGCCGATCGGCTCCAGGTTCAGGCCCAGTTCGGCGGCCACCGCCTGGAATTGCGCGTCGCCCTCCGGGGTGACGGCGATCAACAGGCCGCCGCTGGTCTGAGGGTCGCACAGCACACGTTTGTGCAACTCCTGCAAACGCCCCAGTTTGCTGGCGTAGCTGTCGAAGTTGCGCAAGGTGCCACCGGGTACGCAGCCTTGTTCCAGGTAGTACTCGACCCCTGGCAGGCGTGGGACTCTTTCATACTCGATACGCGCAGTCAGGCCGCTGCCGTCAGCCATTTCTACCAGGTGGCCCAACAGGCCGAAGCCGGTGACGTCGGTCATCGCGGTCACGCCAGGCAGTTTGCCGAAGCGGCTGCCCGGGGTGTTGAGGGTGCACATCCAGTCACGCGCCAGGCCGATATCCGCCTCGCGCAACTTGCCCTTCTTTTCGGCGGTGGTGAGGATGCCGATGCCCAAGGGCTTGGTCAGGTAAAGCTTGCAGCCTGCAGTGGCGGTGTCGTTGCGCTTCATATGGCGCTTTTGCACGATGCCGGTCACGGCCAGGCCGAAGATCGGCTCCGGCGTGTCGATCGAATGCCCGCCCGCCAGGGGGATACCGGCGGCGTCGCACACCGCGCGACCGCCACGGATCACTTCCCGGGCGATTTGCGGCGCCAGTACGTTCACTGGCCAGCCAAGAATGGCGATGGCCATCAAGGGGTCACCGCCCATGGCATAGATGTCGCTGATGGCGTTGGTGGCGGCGATACGGCCGAAATCGAAGGGATCATCGACAATCGGCATGAAAAAGTCGGTGGTGGAGACCACGCCGCGCTCGTCGTCGATGGCGTATACCGCTGCATCGTCGCGCGAAGCGTTGCCGACCCACAGGTTGGGATCAAGGTTCTGGGCGCCGCTGCCGGCGAGGATCACTTCCAGGACCTGTGGCGAAATCTTGCAGCCACATCCCGCGCCGTGGCTGTACTGGGTAAGGCGAATCGGCTCGTTCATGGTGGACCTCAAGCTATCAAGTGCGCCGATTCTACCAGACAGCAAAAAGCCGGCTGGGCTCTTGTGAGCACAGCCGGCCTGTTTGTTTCAGCGGTTACTGGCGGGCAGCGAGCAAACGCTTGTGGCGGTTGCGCCGTGCAATGTTCAAGCACTCGATGGCCGCCGAGAAGGCCATGGCCGCATACACATAGCCTTTAGGCACATGGGCTCCGAAGCCTTCGGCGATCAGCGTCATGCCGATCATGATCAGGAAGCCCAGGGCCAGCATCACCACGGTCGGGTTGTCGTTGATGAACTTGGCCAACGGTTCAGCCGCCACCAGCATCACGATCACCGAGGTCACCACGGCAATGATCATGATCGGCAAGTGTTCGGTCATGCCTACCGCCGTGATGATGCTGTCGATGGAGAACACCAGGTCGAGCAGCAGGATCTGCCCGATGGCCGCCGCGAAACCGATGGCCACGGTGTTACCCACTGTGGCTTTCTCTTCGGGCTCCGGGTCCATGCTGTGATGGATTTCGGTGGTGGCCTTCCATACCAGGAACAAGCCGCCGGCGATCAGGATCATGTCCTTCCACGAGAACGCTTGGCCGAACACTTCAAACACCGGCGCCGTCAGTTGCACGATAAACGCGATGGTGCTCAACAGACCCAGGCGCAATATCAACGCCATGCTGATACCGATGCGCCGTGCCTTGGCCCGGTGCTGCTCGGGCAATTTGTTGGTGAGAATCGAGATAAAGATCAGGTTATCGATGCCCAGCACGATTTCCATGACGATCAAGGTAGCCAGTGCAACCCAGGCGGTCGGGCTGGCGGCCAGTTGTAAAAGGTAATCCATGGTTCAGTCCTGACGTTGTGCTGGGAAATTAGGCTTCTTTGCTGTTCGATTCAGACGCTTGTTCTTGCTGATCGTCCTTTTTTTGCGGCGTGATCAAGCCTTGCGTCGCTTCACTCAATGCCTGCTCGGCGGCCTTGTGGGTGTCATCGATGGCTTGCTTGGCCGACTCAGTGGCTTTGCCCAGCACCTGTTGCGCACTTTTCTCGACCTGGTCGCAACCGCTGGTCATCACCAATGAAAGCGCAAGCAACGACGCCGCGCCCAGGGAATTGAGTGTCATGTTGTATTCCTCGTTAGAACCATTGGGTCCAAATAGTGGCCCCGCGATAGCGAGGCATTCTATGCAGGCGAACACTTCAGGAAAATTCGTATTTTTTTCGCTTATACTTCGGTTTTTACGAAGTGACCGCACCCATGCTCAATTACCGACAGTTGCATTACTTCTGGGTTGTGGCCAAGACCGGCAGCATCGTGCGCGCCTGTGAGCAACTGAACCTCACACCCCAGACCATCAGCGGGCAAATCAGCCTGCTGGAGCAAACCTTCGGTATCGCGCTGTTTCAACGGGTCGGCCGCCAGCTTGAACTCACCGAAGCCGGGCGCCAGGCCCTGCCCTACGCCGAGCAGATGTTCCAGACCGGCAATGAGTTGGAAGCCATGCTGCGCGCGCAACCCAATGAACAGCAGATTGTGTTTCGCGTCGGCGTCGCGGATGTGGTGCCCAAGTCCATCGTTTACCGGCTGATCGCACCGACCATGGAGTTGAGCGAGCCGATCCGTATCACCTGTCGCGAAGACAAACTCGAACGGTTATTGGCCGACCTGGCGATCCAGCGCCTGGACCTGGTGATTTCCGACAGCCCCATGCCAACGCACCTGGACATCAAGGGCTACAGCCAGAAGCTGGGCGAATGCGGCATCAGTTTTTTCGCCACCCAGGCACTGGCTGACCGCCATCGCGGCGATTTCCCACAATGCCTGCAAGGCGCGCCGTTGCTGATCCCAGGCGCAGAGACCGTGGTACGCAGCCGTTTGCAGCGCTGGTTCGCCGAGCAGCAGATCCAACCGAAAATCATCGGTGAATTCGACGACAGCGCCCTGATGCAAGCGTTTGGCCAATCCGGCAGCGGGATTTTTATCGCCCCCAGCGTGATTGCCGATGAAGTGGTGCGCCAGTACGGCGTGGCACTGATTGGCCAGACCGATGCGGTCACCGAGTCGTTCTATGCGATCTCGGTGGAGCGCAAGGTCAAGCATCCCGGCATTGTGGCGATTACCGAGGGCGCACGGCGCGAGTTGTTTACCGCCCTGCCCTGACCGGTCAGGCGCTGGACGCGACCGGTTGTCTGGCAGTCATCAACCATAGCGCCAGCAGGATCGACACCAGGATAAACCCGGATGCGGCAAACCCCAGGCTGCCCAGGCCAAAAGTGTCGATCACATGCCCGCCGACCAACGCCCCCAGACCAATGCCCAGGTTGCCCCCGGCAATGCTCAGCGACGCGGCAAAGGCCGGGGCATGGGGCGCGGCCTTCATCAGTCGCACATGGCTGACCAGAAACATCGCGGCCTGGGTCACGCCCCACACGGCCATTGCCGCCGCCAGGCCGGCGCTGGAGTGAATCGCCGGCACCAGCGCCACCATGCCCGCGATCATGAACCCGCAGAACACCATGGACGCAGCCCGGCCTGGGCGCGGGTGACCGAATGCCGCACAGGTCGGGCCGTTAGCAGCGGCATGCTAGACTCCGCGCCCTGTTTCTTACAGAACATTCCGCCCGTACTGCTGCGTCCTATTAAAAAAACTAGAGACAACTGTTTATGACTGCTGCCCCCACCCTGTTACAACGACTGATGCGCGTCAGCCTGGTCACCCAAATCGTCATCGGCCTGATCGCCGGGATTCTGCTGGCCCTGCTCCTGCCCGAGGCCGCCAGGGCTACCGGTTTTATTGGCAAGGTGTTTGTTACGGCGTTGAAAGCTGTGGCGCCGATCCTGGTGTTTGTGTTGGTGATGGCGTCGATTGCCAACCATAAGCACGGCCAGGAAACCCATATCAAACCGATTCTGTTCCTGTACTTGCTCGGCACCTTTGCCGCAGCCGTCGTGGCGGTGGTTGCCAGCATGTGGTTTCCGTCGTCGCTGGTACTCGCCAGCCATGACGTCACCGTCAGCGCGCCGGGCGGCATCGGCGAGGTGCTGCAAAGCCTGCTGCTGAGCGTGGTGGACAACCCGGTGAGCGCACTGATGAACGCCAACTTCATCGGCATCCTGGCCTGGGCCATCGGTATGGGCATCGCCATTCGCCATGCGGGCGCTGCCACCCGCACCGTGCTGGACGATTTGTCCAACGGCGTGACCCTGATCGTACGTGTGGTGATCCGCTTTGCGCCGCTGGGTATCTTCGGCCTGGTCGCGTCGACCCTGGCCACCTCCGGCTTCGGCGCGCTGCTCGGCTACGCGCACCTGCTGGTGGTACTGATCGGTTGCATGCTGTTCGTGGCACTGGTGGTCAACCCGGCGATCGTGTTCTGGAAGCTGCGTCGCAATCCCTACCCACTGGTGCTGATGTGCCTGCGTGAAAGCGGTATTACCGCGTTCTTCACCCGCAGTTCGGCGGCGAACATCCCGGTGAACCTGGCCTTGAGCAAGCGCCTGGGCCTGCATGAAGACACTTATTCAGTGTCGATTCCACTGGGGGCCACCATCAACATGGCCGGGGCCGCGATCACCATCACGGTATTGACGCTGGCGGCCGTGCACACCCTGGGCATCAACGTTGACCTGCCCACCGCCGTGCTGCTGAGTGTGGTCGCCGCCGTTTGTGCCTGCGGCGCCTCGGGCGTGGCCGGCGGCTCGCTGCTGCTGATCCCCCTGGCCTGCAGCCTGTTCGGTATTCCAAGTGAAATCGCCATGCAGGTCGTGGCTGTCGGTTTCATCATCGGTGTGTTGCAGGATTCTGCGGAAACCGCACTCAACTCCTCCACCGACGTGCTGTTCACCGCTGCCGCGTGCCTGGGCAAGGAAGAACAACCGGCCTGAATAATCCCCCGATAAAAGCCCGGTACGTTCCCGCCAAGAAACGACCGGGCGTTTTGGTTTTACGGGCCGTCAGGCACTGGAACTTTCAACGCGAAACCCCTCAAGCGGCACGCCATACCTTTTCTTGCTTTTAGGATCGTATGCGAACCACTTACCCAGCACCTCGTCAAATTTTGCGGTGATTTTTGATGTATCGCCGAGGGTGTAGGTGCCTACCGCAATACCCTCCTGTTTATCCTGATAAGCCCGATTTACACCGCGGTTGGTGGAGACTGCCTTCCAAGAAAAAGTGCCTTTGCCCAGCAATGACTGATGCAGTGGCAACCCCCTGCTGACAATTGCCTTGCCTCCCGCAACGGATTGGCCGCACTGACGGCTGCGCGTGCCAGTATGCCGCCGGCCTTTTTCACCTGGCCCCCCAGGCCTGCAATTTTACCGGCGGCGAAATAGCCACCTAACGCAAAGCCAAAAACGTCGAAGCCCAAAAATGCGAGCCCGCCGCTGACGTCGCCTTTTTGGAAACGATCGATGGCCGATGCAAAAGGCACCAAGGCTCGGGTGACTGCCTGGATTTTTTCAAACTCCGTCACTTCACTGTCAAAGGTGGTAAAGCCCCTCGCCGCCTTGACCAGCTCATTGCGCTCGCCTGGTTTGAAGAGGTTATTGAGGACCGTATCAGCAATATATTGGGTCCTTGCAGAGTTGAAGGTCTGCACGAGCGCTGGAGATTCGTCCCGCGCTTTGCGTTGCTCAGCCTCAGCCCCCTGCGCCTTGATTTCCCGTATCGACTTGTTGCGCCCCAAATGCACCCACTCACCTTGTCGGCCTGGCTTAAGATCGGGCGACAGATCCGTTCGCTTACGCACAAACCCTTGCTGGGGATTCACCTCGTACACGGTTTTACGCCCTTGGTAGGTTGTCACGAACAGGAGCGAGCGGTTGTCGTCGGGCTGCCGACTCTCGTAGGAAAACTGTTCGACCCGGTTTGCAAAGTGGCTGGTACGCGTCACATCTTCTTCGGCATAGACACTCAATTCACCGTATTCCAAGGCTTTCTTATCATCCTCAGGCAGTAGCGACATTAAATGTTTGATCGCAACGTCCGCGCCCCCCTTAAGCCCGGCGTAGTAATCCGTGACGTTTTTTTCGAACACTTCGTTAATCGGCGCAAGACGGTAGAACGCCTCTGAAATTTGCTCAAAAGGGACGGTTGAGTCCTGCGAATACCAGCGTGTGTGTTTGGGCCTGTCGAGATAGAGGTCCAGCATCGAATAAGGTCCGAGCAAATCCCGTTCCCTCTCAGCAGGCATCAGTACTTTTTTTTCGAAGTCTATGTCGCCGTAGGCCTTGAAGTGCGCCTTTAGAGTTGCGAGCGCCAACTCTTTTCGGGTGGCTAACTGCTTACGGGACGCTTGCGAGGCTTTTTTCAACGTATCGAAGCGCTCACCGGCCAGGGCACTGGCACGTTCGATCTCTTCGGCCGAGTAATTATTGTCAGGCCGCTTCTCGATGGCACCGTCCGCCACCGCCCAATGGATCAACCCCTCCCGCCCAGCCAATGCCTCGACGTTTTTTTCTTCGGCAGAAATCGGACCAAGGTCGTCCTTGAGCAATTGCTCGTAGGATTTACCTGCCGTGGAGCCGGGGGCACGGTATTCGGCCTTGGCGACAATAGACTTCAGGCTGACCCAGGCAGGCGAGCCATAAGACACGTCATCCGGAATATCCTTGACCAGTAATTCGGGCGCATGGTGTGACAACAGCAGGTAGGCGGCAACCGGAGCATTTTTGCCGTAAGACCGACGCAGATGTTCAGTCAGACCATGAGCGACCACAGACAGTGGCTTACCCCAATGCTCACGTTGCGACAGGTCGAACCCAGCCAGCCTGTTCTTTTCTTCCGGGTGCCAGAACGCCTGCGGATTCAAGCCGATCTGCAAAGCGGAGAGCGCGCGCTGCCAGCCCCCTGAAACTGGGCTCGCAGCGCTTCACCCAGCGCCTGTGCGGCGGGGGTTTTCAACAGTTTCGTTATCGCATCGCGCGGATTTTGCAGATCCGCCTCGGACCAGTTGACGGTTTGACTCAGAAACCCGAACGCCGTTTGGCTCAACTTCAGCGACTTGAACTCGGGCAATTCAAATGTGTTGTAGTTAACCGCGTCGTAAATTCGCTGCTGTTGTGCCCGATCAAGCGGAATGGGCCACGACAACCCGCCGCCCAGATCACCGTGCGGCGGTCGGGAGACCTGACGACGGAACAGCACTTGGCCCATGTTTTTAAGTTCGGCCAGATCGACGGGGCGATCCCAACCTTGCCCCTCCATGAATTGTAAAAGGCTCACGGACTGCCCCGCCTTCGGCTGGTTATCCACGTGAAACCCGGAACGCGGGTCCAGCTTGAACGGTTGATTTCGCAAAAAAGTCGCCAACCCCTCTGCATGGTCGTAGGGCGCGCGGCTTCGGCGCGAGTGAATAATCGCCTGCTCATCGAGATAGGCCGGTGCCTTGACTATCGCCGCCACCAACGCATCCCTGAACCTGAGCAGGTCGCGTTTATCGGCAATAAGGCTTTTATGGGCGTTGAGTGCCTGTTCGGACCTCGCTTCTCCCGCACCCGCGGTCGCAAATCCGCCGTGCTGTTGCAGTTGCTGAGCACGCTGACCATCTTTGAGCGGGTCGTCGTGGAACGTTTCGCCATAGAACTGCGCCACCATGGAAACCGGCACACTGTCGGCATACACGGCCTTGCGCGTAATCCCGTTGGGCGCCAAAGCGTGAGCGGCAGTCAGAATCGCTTGGGATACCTGCGCCCACCCCGAGTCGTCATCGAGAGAGAACCTGCATTGCTCGCCGTTTTTATTCCACGCCTGCAGCTCCCCCGATTGAGGGACGGAGCGTCACCAAGGATAGGTGAAGTCCGTTCGCGTTAAACCATGTCAAAAAGTCTTTGTCTTCTAACGCCGCACGTAATTGCGCGCGCCACTGGCCGAAGCTGGAGTTAAGCGCAATGTCCGTGATGTCCCCAGCGCGCCAAGGAGGCAGTGTGCTTTCTTCGAGGGCCTTTGCGTATTTGGCCGCCAATTCACTGTTGCCCTGATCGCGTAATGAGGACCGATGGGCGCCCGCCTGCGTCGATGAGCCGTCTTGCGCCACCTCGCGCCGGCTGCGCGTCTTTGGCTCAAGTGGGTTATTCGGGGCTGGTTGCGGTAGGACACAAGCTTGCGAAGGTGCGGCAGCGGGCGCCGACTGGAGGGTATTTATCATTAAGCCTTTCGCCTCTAAAGCGTTAGATGAGTGAAGTGGGTACCTCCCTTGAGTGTGTCCGCTGACGCATCGGTTGCCCGCAATTGTGTAACGCCCTGCGAACAGCAGCAGGTCAAACACCCGCACACAAAAAAGCCCGGAATCGCCCATTCAAGGGCGGTTCCGGGCTTTTTCAGCGCCTGGGTTTAGAAAGCGCCCATGTAATCACGCTTGCCCACTTCCACGCCATTGTGACGCAGCAAGGCGTAGGTGGTAGTGACATGGAAGAAGAACTGCGGCAGGCCGTAGGTCAGCAGGTAGGATTGGCCGCTGAAGCGCTTCTCTTTAGGCGTGCCCTGGCGGGTGATGATCTCGATGCCTTCCTTGCCGTCGATCTGTGCTGGCGTGATGGTATCGACGAATGCCAGGACCTTGGCGATCAGCGCTTGCAGCTCGGCGAAGGTCACTTCGTTGTCTTCGTATTTCGGCACTTCGATTTCAGCCAGGCGGGCGGATACGCCCTTGGCGAAGTCGACGGCGATCTGCACCTGGCGCACCAGCGGGAACATGTCGGGGAACAGGCGCGCCTGCAGCAAGGCATTAGGCTCGATGTTTTTGGCGCCCGCGTGGGCTTCGGCTTTGTTCAGCACATCGCTCAGGGCGTTGAGCATCTGCTTGAAGACTGGGACGGAGGCGGCGTACAGGGAAATAGTCATGACAGTCTCATCGGTAATGGCAGGGTAGGAACCAGCGGCGATTATAGCCATGCCTGCCGCTTGTCTTTTATTTTTTCAGGATTAGGCTAGTGGGCTTCACAGCATAGGGAACGCGCGATGACCGCCGAGCACGACACCGACACCCCTGAGCCGCGCCTGAACAGCACGGAAATCCGCGTCCTGGGCTGCCTGATCGAAAAACAGGCGACCCATCCGGAAACCTACCCCCTGACCCTTAACGCGCTGGTACTGGCCTGCAACCAGAAAACCAGCCGCGAGCCGGTGATGAACCTCAGCCAAGGCCAGGTTGGCCAAAGCCTGCGTGTACTCGAAGGCCAAGGCTTTACCCGCCTGGTGATGGGCAGCCGCGCCGATCGCTGGGAACATCGCGTGGACAAGGCACTGGAGCTGGTGCCGGCGCAGGTCATCCTGATTGGGCTGCTGTTTTTGCGCGGCCCGCAGACCGTCAACGAGCTGCTGACCCGCAGCGGGCGCATGCATGATTTCGAAGATGCCGAGCAAGTGGTTCATCAGCTCGAACGCCTGATCGCGCGCGGGCTGGCGCTGCTGGTACCGCGCCAGGCGGGGCAGCGGGAAGACCGCTACACCCATGCGCTGGGCGACCCGGCGGATATCGAGGCGATTATCGCGGCGCGAGCAAGCCCGGTGGAGCGCGGGGCTGGAGTGTCTGTGGACCGGATTGAAGAACTGGAAGCACGCATTGCGGCGCTGGAAGAACGCCTGGCGCAGTTGGAACAGGCGTAATACAGGCAAAATGGGCGGTGCGACGATTCGAATTGCTCCGATAGCGGTGTTTCAGACATATGAGCATTGACTGACCCTCTGCTATCGGGAGCAAGCCCCCTCCCACATTTGATCACCAGTGCCCTTCAGCTTCGGGCAAATGCCACGGCTTTTTCGAACTGTGCCTGGGTTGGTCGCACACCGGTGTAAAGCACAAACTGCTCCAGCGCCTGGATCGCAATCACTTCCAGCCCGGTAATCACCCGCTTGCCCTTGGCCCGCCCCCGCACAATCAACGGTGTTTCGGCGGGGATTGCCACCACATCGAACACTGTTTCGGCTTTATCGATAGCATCGGCCTCGAACGCCAACGC
Source organism: Pseudomonas asgharzadehiana (assembly GCF_019139815.1). Classification (NCBI taxonomy): domain Bacteria; kingdom Pseudomonadati; phylum Pseudomonadota; class Gammaproteobacteria; order Pseudomonadales; family Pseudomonadaceae; genus Pseudomonas; species Pseudomonas asgharzadehiana. Next base: position 2,218,852 of record NZ_CP077079.1, on the reverse strand, counting down.
ATCGGCCTCAGGCCCACCGGTCATGCCAATCGGTGTCACGTTGACCAACATCCGTGGGCGCAACCCGCCAAGGTCGGCCTGCCATTCATACCCCAGGTTCTGCGCCAATCGGCGCCCCGCCGCCTCGTTGCGCGCCACGATCACACCGTTGGCATAACCGCCGTCAAGCAAGGCACTGGCCACGGCCTTGGCCATGCCGCCGCTGCCGCGCAGGGCGAAGGTCGAGTCCTTGGGCACCGCATGCGTCTTGAGCAGTTGCTCGACCGCAATGTAGTCCGTGTTATAGGCCTTGAGGTGGCCGTTGGTGTTGACGATGGTGTTCAGTGAGTCAATCGCTTGAACCGAAGCGTCGAGTTCGTCCACTAAGGCAATGGCAGCCTCTTTGAACGGCATGGACACCCCGCAACCCCGAACCCCCAAAGCCCGGATACCGCCGATCGCGCCGGGCAAATCCTGGCTGCTGAAGGCCTTATAGTAAAAATTCAGACCCAGCTGTTCATACAGGTGGTTATGAAATCGCAGGCCGAAATTGCCAGGGCGGGCGGACAGCGACATGCACAGTTGGGTGTCCTTGTTGGGGTGCATCTGCATGGAAAACTCCTTTGAGTAAGCAAATCGGTACAGACCTTACACAACCTTTACTTAGCGGCTGTGCTGTTTTTCAGAAATACGTTGTCTTAAAAGTATCCCCGCGACGTTACTTGAGTCTATTGACTGCAGACCACAAGCGCAGGGGCTAATCGAGGAATGACCATGAATCGTAAAATCCCCAAGATCGCCTTGCTTATCGGTGCACTCGCCATGGCAGGCCAAGCCTCCGCCCACGGCGGTGGATGGGCGGGTCCGGCCGCCTTGGGTGCGTTGGTCGGCGCCGCCGTGGTGGGCTCCGTGGTTGCCAGCCAACCTCGTGAGGTGTACGTGCAACAGCCCGTGTATGTACAACCGCAGCCGGTGTACGCCGCGCCACCGCCGGTGTACTACGCCCCGCCACCACCGGTGTATGTACAACAGCAGGTCTATTACCGCCCGGCGCCGGTTTATTACGGCCCGCCACATGGCTACTACTATGGCCCTCCTCACGGCTACTACCGTCGCGGCTGGTAAACCCCTGGTGTCACGTGCGAAACAGGCCTCGCCCCCGTGCGAGGCCTTTTTTTGCGCGCAAAGTCCGGATTTATCGCGTCAAGGTCGCTATAAGGACAATGGTGCCGACGCCAATCCCACAGGATAAGGCCCAAAGTCTACTTGCTCGACAGGGGCCAGCGCTGTCATGTTTGTGTCACGCCGCACTCCCACTATCGATCCTGTCCACTCAATAACAACAAGGACGACTGACCATGCCCACACAAAACCCGCACCGCACCGCTGGCCTCTGCACGTCCAGCAAGGTTTACAGCGCACTCACCGAACTCAAGCACTTGGAAGGCCACCGCAGCGCGAAATTCCTGGCGTTGCTGGCAGAAAACCTGGTGCGCAAGGGCCTGCTCAACGAGCAGGAAGTGGTGAGCATGCTCGATCAGGTGGTCGACTGACACGTTGCGTTGATGTCGACTATCGAGCCAGGTGATTTTTCCTTGGCCGCCTGGCCTCGTAAGGTGACCTCCATAGCGATTGGAGGTATCTATGCCCACTGTTCAAATCATGTCTGTCATCGGCAGCGCCGTCCCCGCCCCGCTTCGCGCGTTGGGAGTGCTTGCCTGCTGGTACCTGGTAAGCGACGGCGAGGCCATCAGTGGCCCCCTCACGTCGCTGTCCGCCGCCGAAAAACAGCTGCAGCAAGCGTCGAGCTTCAGGCTTGACGCCTGAGACTCAAGGCAGTGGCAGCTTGACCCGCGGCTTGCTTTCGACAAACAGCGCCCAACTGGACATGAACAGCGCCGCCACCAGCGGCCCGATCACGAACCCGTTGAGGCCGAACACCGATAAACCGCCCAGGGTCGAGATAAGGATCAAGTAGTCCGGCATCTTGGTGTCTTTGCCCACCAGGATCGGACGCAGCACGTTATCCACCAGCCCGATCACAAACACGCCAAACAGGCCCAGCACCACGCCCTGCCAGATCGAACCGCTGAGCAGGAAGTACGCGGCCACCGGCCCCCACACCAGCCCAGCCCCCACCGCCGGCAGCAGCGACAGAAACGCCATCAACACCGCCCAGAGCAACGCGCTGGGAATGTCCAGGAACCAGAAGATCAAACCGCCCAGCGCGCCCTGGGTCACGGCTACCAGCACGTTGCCCTTGACCGTGGCGCGCACTACCCGGTTGAACTTGAGCTGTAGACGACGCTTCTGTGGTTCGGCCAGCGGTACCGCCGTGCGCACTTTGCGCACCAGTTCCGGGCCGTCGCGCAGCAGGAAGAACAGCAAATACAGCATGATGAAAAAGCTCACCAGGAAATCAAACGTCCCCTGGCCGAAGCTGAACGCCTGGGTGGCAAAGAACTGGCTGCCCTGCATCGCGCTCTTGACGATCTTCTCACGCAGCCCTTCCAGGTTGCCCATGCCAAAGCGGTCCAGCAGATGCTGGAAGTACGGCGGCAGAAAGTGCTTGAACTGCTCGATATAACCGGCCACGTCGAGCTTGCCGCTCTCGATGTTCTTGTAGAGCGCCGCGCCCTCTTGCACCAGCAAGGCGCTGGTGATGATCACCGGCAGAATCGCAATCACCAGGCACACCATCAAGGTGGTCAGGGACAACAGGTTGCGGTTCCAGCCGAGGCGTTGCTGCAGGCGGCGCTGCATCGGCGCAAAGATGATGCCCAGGATCACCGCCCAGAACACCGCGCCGTAAAACGGCAGCAATATCCAGATAAACGCGATAGTCACCAGGACCAGCAACAACAGCAGGGTCTTGAATTGCAGAGTGGTTTGATTCATGTCCGGTCCATGTCAGAAAGCTCGGCGCGCGTGCGCCCTGCTGCTTAGTCCGTTGCAAATCCTGTGAGTGCCATCTTTGTTGCGGTAAGCGTAGACCCAGATCAATAACCCCTTCGGCGCCGCCCGGTACCCTCGCGCCCTTTTGCGGTCCGATTTGCCATGCCTCTGCTCCTTAGCCCTGAACTGTTGGCCCCCGCCGGCACCCTGAAAAACATGCGCTACGCCTTCGCCTACGGTGCCGATGCGGTATACGCCGGCCAGCCGCGCTACAGCTTGCGCGTGCGCAATAACGAGTTCGACCACGCCAACCTGGCCCTCGGCATCGACGAAGCCCATGCGCAAGGCAAGCGCTTTTACGTGGTGGTGAACATCGCGCCGCACAATGCCAAGCTCAAGACCTTTCTCAAAGACCTGGCCCCGGTGATCGCCATGGGCCCGGATGCGCTGATCATGTCCGACCCGGGGCTGATCATGCTGGTGCGCCGACACTTCCCACAGATGCCGATTCACTTGTCGGTACAGGCCAATACCGTGAACTGGGCCAGCGTCGAGTTCTGGCAGCAGCAAGGGATTTGCCGGGTGATCCTGTCGCGGGAGCTGTCCCTGGAAGAGATCGGCGAAATCCGCCAGCAGGTGCCGGCCATGGAGCTGGAGGTGTTTGTGCATGGCGCCTTGTGCATGGCCTATTCCGGCCGCTGCCTGCTGTCGGGGTATATGAACAAGCGCGACGCCAACCAAGGCAGTTGCACCAACGCCTGCCGCTGGAAATACCAGGCCACGCCGGCGGTGGAAAACACCACGGGGGAGATCGTCCAGGCGTATCAGCCGACCCTGGGGATTGGCACGCCGACCGACCAGGTGTTTGTGCTGCAGGAAGCCAACCGCCCCGACGAGCACATGCCCGCCTTCGAAGACGAGCACGGCACCTACATCATGAACGCCAAGGATTTGCGCGCGGTGCAGCATGTTGAGCGTTTGACCCACATGGGCGTGCATTCGCTGAAGATCGAAGGTCGCACCAAGTCGCACTTCTATTGCGCGCGCACCACCCAGGTGTATCGCCGGGCCATCGATGACGCCGTGGCCGGTCGCGCGTTCGACCGCAACTTGATGACAGACCTCGAATCCCTGGCCCAACGCGGCTACACCGAAGGCTTCCTGCGCCGCCATGTGCACGACGAGTACCAGAACTACCAGAACGGCAGCTCGGTGTCCGAGCGCCAGCAGTTTGTCGGCGAGTTAACCGGCGAGCGCCGGGGCGAATTGGCCGAGGTCAAGGTGAAGAACCGTTTTGCCGTGGGGGATCACTTGGAATTGATGACGCCCGCCGGCAACCTCCACTTTGACCTGGACACCTTGCACAACAGCAAGGGCCAAGCCATTGACGTGGCGCCGGGGGACGGGCACACGGTGTACGTGCACGTTCCGGCGCAGATGGACCTGCGTTTTGGCCTGCTGATGCGTGACGTGTAAACACTGTTGGGGCGAGCAAGCTTCCTCGCCACAGGGTCAGATCTTGAATTGCCCCACCAGTTGTCCGAGCCGCTGGCCAAGGTCGGCCAGGCTGCGCGAGGTCTGCGCGCTCAACTGCGTCTCATCGGCCACGTTGTCCACCGCCACGGCAATCTGATGCACGCTGCGGTTGATCTCTTCGGCGACGGCGGTCTGCTCTTCGGCGGCGCTGGCAATTTGCGCGTTCATCGAGTTGATGGTGCCGATCAACTGGGCCATGGTGTCCAGCGACGCCCCAGCTTGGTTGGCCTGGGCGGAGGTGCCGTCGCCGGCATCACTGGAGCGGCGCATCGCGTCCACGGCGGCCACCGTGCCGGTTTGCAGGCGGTCGATCATGCCCTGGATTTCCTGGGTGCTGGTCTGCGTGCGGCTGGCCAGGGCGCGCACTTCGTCGGCGACCACCGCAAAACCACGGCCGGCCTCCCCTGCCCGCGCGGCCTCGATCGCCGCGTTGAGGGCCAACAGGTTGGTCTGTTCGGCAATCGAACGGATCACGCTGAGCACACTGACAATCGATGACACATCCTGCTGCAAGCTGTCGAGGGACACGCCGCTGCTGCGGATGTCATTCACCAGCGCATGGATCTGCGCAATGCTGCCGTCCACCACGCGCTTGGCGGCCTGGCCTTCGGCGTCGGTCTGTTGTGCCGCCACGGAGGCGCCTTGCGCACTGCGCGCAACTTCCTGGGCCGCAGACGACATCTGGTTAATGGCGGTGGCCACTTGGTCGGTTTCGTGACGCTGGCGCTCCATGGCCTGCTCGGAACGCTGGGCCTGGTCGGACACCTGGCTGACCAGCCCGGTCAGTTGCGCGGTCATGTCAGTGATCTGGCGTACCAGGCCGTGGATCTTGTCGACAAACCGGTTGAACGCCCCCGCGAGGTCGCCCAACTCATCCTGGCTGGTGATCGCCAGGCGGCGGGTCAAATCGCCCTCACCGGCGGCGATGTCATCCAGGTTGGCTTTCATCAAGTGCAACGGACGCAGGATGGTATTGGCCAGCACCATGCCCACGGCGGCAATCACCAGCAACACCACCACGGCCACGCCGAGGATGCTCAGCAACACACCCTCCATGCGTTTTTCCACCTTGGCTTCGACCACCGCCACCTGGGCTTCGATGCCATCGAGGTTCACCGAGGTACCGATGACCATGTCCCATTTAGGCAGGTATTCGGTGTAACCCATCTTGGGCACCAGTTCGGTCTGGCCAGGCTGGGTCGAGCTGTATTGCAGGTAGTGAGTGCCGTCCTTGCCGACCTTGACCAGGTCGCGGTTGACGTACACACCGTTGGGGTCGCGATTGTCCTTGAAGCTCTTGCCCACGCCGTCCGGGCTGTTGCCCTTGAACAGGCGAATGGTCTCGGAGTCGTAGCCGAAGAAGTAACCGTCCTTGCCGTAGCTGGTGTTGGAGAGCAACTTCACCACCTCTGCCCGCGCCGCCGTATCACCGGGAGCGGCGGCGTCGTAGAGCGGTTTGACAGTGCTCATGGCCACTTCCACATAACTTTGCAGGGTGGCCTTGGCGTTGTTGAGCAGGCGCTCGCGGGTTTCAGCCACCTCGTTGCGTGCCTGGCCCTGGAGAATCCACACGGTGGTCAGGCTGATCACCAGGGCAAACAGCAACACCGGGACGACGGCGAGGGACAGGACTTTGGCCTTCAGACTCAGACGCATGACTTTTCTCTCTTATTAAGCGGCTTGAGAGGTTATCGGCCAATTACCCTGATTCTGTAGGACAACACGCATTTGTGGTCATGGGCGAGCAATGAGGTTACAGGGTCATGGCGGCCAACCAGCCAAATGCCAGCAACGGCAGGTTGTAGTGCAGGAAGGTCGGCACCACGGTGTCCCAGATATGGTGGTGCTGGCCGTCAATATTCAGCCCGGAGGTAGGGCCGAGGGTGGAGTCCGACGCCGGCGAGCCCGCATCGCCCAGCGCACCGGCCGTACCGACGATGCACACGATGGCCATCGGGCTGAAGCCCAGTTGCACGCACAGCGGCACAAAAATCGCGGCGAGGATCGGCACCGTGGAAAACGACGAGCCGATCCCCATGGTCACCAACAGGCCCACCAACAGCATCAGCAAGGCGCCGACACCACGGCTATGGCCGATAAACGCCGCCGAGGCTTGCACCAGCGAACGCACGTCACCGGTGGCCTTGAGCACTTCGGCAAACCCTGAGGCGGCGATCATGATGAAGCCGATCATGGCCATCATCTTCATGCCTTCGGTGAACAGGTCGTCGGTATCGCGCCAGCGCACGATGCCCGACACCGAGAAGATCAGGAACCCGGCAAGGGCGCCGATGATCATCGAGTCCAGCCACAGTTGAATGATGAACGCCGAAGCAATCGCCAGACCGGCCACCAGCAGGGTCAGCGGGTTGTACTGCACCGCCACTTGCTCGACCCGCTCGATTTTCTCCAGGTCGTACACGCGTTTTTTGCGGTAGCTGATAAACACCGCCACCAGCAGGCCGGCCACCATGCCCAAGGCCGGCAGGCTCATGGCGTGGGTCACGTTGACCTGGCTGATGTCCACGCCGCTGCCGGCGACGTTGGCCAGCAGGATCTGGTTGAGGAAGATATTGCCGAAGCCCACCGGCAGGAACATATAGGGGGTGATCAGGCCGAAGGTCATTACGCAGGCGATCAGGCGGCGGTCCAGTTGCAGTTTGGTCAGCACGTACAGCAGCGGCGGCACCAACAGCGGAATAAACGCGATGTGGATCGGCAGAATGTTCTGCGAGGCAATCGCAACCACCCACAACAGGCCGATCAACAGCCATTTGACGTGGCTGCCACCCGTGGCGTCCTGGCGGTCGACCAGCAACAGGGCCTTGTCCGCCAGCGCATGAGCCAGGCCGGACTTGGCAATAGCCACCGCGAAAGCGCCGAGCAGTGCGTAGGACAACGCCACGGTCGCGCCCCCACCCAAGCCGCCATTGAAGGCCTTGAGCGTGGCCTCGATGCCCAGGCCACCGGCCAGACCACCCACCAGGGCGCCGACAATAATGGCAATGACTACATGCACGCGGGACAGGCTGAGCACCAGCATGGTGCCGACCGCGGCGATGACTGCGTTAATCATGGTTACCTCAAGCAGAAACATAAAAGACAGGCATGCCCGCGCCCAGATGGCCATTGACTGGCAACCCGCTCGCAGACTTTAAGGAGGTCTTATTAGAGGGCGCGCACTTTGCAGCAGGCGGGCGCGCATGTCAAAAAGCGGCGCCGCTTTCGGGTTTGGATTGATCGCTTGAATAAACAAAACTGTCGATCGCCACGGCTGAGCCAGGCGTTGAACCGTCTGGCAAATCCGCCGCAGGGCTTGAGGGAGCAATTTTGGATTGAATGCCTTTACACATCGTGGGAACGAAGACTTTTCCCACAGCTTGATGGGGGCATGTCAGGCGTGGCGCTTGGGCAGTTCGATCAGCACCTTGAGCCCACCCAATTCACTGTCCTGCAATTGCAACACGCCACCCCACACCTCGACGATATCCCGCACGATGCCCAACCCAAGCCCGTGGCCCTCAGTCTGCTCGTCCAGCCGCGCGCCACGACTGAACACCTGGTCCCGTTGGGCTTCGGGGATGCCGGGGCCGTCGTCTTCCACCGTCAGCAGGTAAACGTGCCCGGTATCGCTGACGCTCAGGCGAATTTCGGCGTCCGCCCACTTACAGGCGTTGTCCAGCAGGTTGCCGAGCAGCTCCAGCAGGTCTTCGCGGTCCCAAGGCAGATACAGGCCAGGGGCGGCGTGGTAGCTGAGGTCCAGGTGTTCGCCGTGGATCATGTTCAGGGTGGCGAGCAAGCCAGGCAGTTCTTTTTCGCAGTCGAACAACGCCCCCGGCAGGGTTTCGCCGGCCAGCCGTGCGCGGTTGAGTTCACGGTTGAGGCGTTGCTGCACTTGTTCCAGTTGGTCGCGCAGCAGTTGGCTCAGTTCGGGGCGGTCCTTGAGCGCCTCGCTTGACGCTGCGCTCAATAACACGGCCAACGGGGTTTTCAGCGCATGCCCCAGGTTACCCAGGGCATTGCGGGAGCGCTTGAGGCTGTCTTCGGTGTGGGCCAGCAGGTGGTTGATCTGCGCGACCAGCGGCTCCAGCTCCTGTGGCACCTGGGTGTCGAGTTGCGAGCGTTGGCCCTGTTGCAACTGAGCGATCTGGTTGCGTGCGTTTTCCAGCGGGCGCAGGGCGCGACGCACCGTGAGCCGTTGCAGGATCAACACCAACAGCAGCGCCGCCAGGCCCAGCACCAGGCCGATCTGACGCATCAGCTGGAAACTTTCCCGCACCGGTGTGTAGTCCTGAGCCACGCTGATGGAAATCGAGTGGCCAAAGCGCTTGTAGTCCGAACGCAGCACCAGCAGTTGTTGGCCTTCGGGGCCCAGTTGCAGGTTGCCCTTGAGCCCGGCTTCGGGCAGTTGGGGCAATTCCTGGTCCCACAGCGAACGAGAACGCCAGTGCACATCGGCAAAGTCGATACGAAAGTAATGCCCGGAAAACGGCCGTTGATAGGCCGGCGACAGACGCTGCTCATCCAGCTGCACGCCGTTGGGCCCACGCACCAGCGCCACCAACAGGTTTTCCGCGTCGTTACGCAGCCCGGCTTCCAGGTAACGCTGCAAACCGGCCTCGAACAACCACAGGCTGGTTTGCGCCAGCACCACACCGACGACCACCATCACGCTGATCAGGCCCAGGCTCAGGCGTCGCTGAATCGACCTCATGCGGGGTTGGCGCCAAACCGGTAACCCTGGCCACGCCGGGTTTCGATCACGCTGCGGCCCAACTTGCGGCGCAGGTGGTTGACGTGGACTTCCAGCACATTGGAATCGCGTTCGGTCTCGCCATCATACAAATGCTCGGCCAGGTGGCTTTTCGACAGGATCTGCTCGGGGTGCAGCATGAAATAGCGCAGCAGGCGAAATTCCGCGGCGGTGAGCTGGATCTCTTCGCCGCCGCGCAACACGCATTGGCGGCCTTCATCCAAGTGCAGGCCGGCGGCTTGCAGGGTGGGTTGGTTGGCCTGGCCGTGGGACCGGCGCAACAGCGCCTGGATGCGCAGGTGCAGCTCTTCAGGGTGAAAGGGTTTGCTCAGGTAATCGTCGGCACCGGCCTTGAGCCCTTCGATACGCTCGGCCCAGGAGTCGCGGGCGGTGAGCACGAGCACCGGAGTGGCGAGCGCGGCGGCGCGCCATTGCGCCAGCACTTCGAGGCCAGGCAAACCGGGCAGGCCAAGGTCGAGGATGATCAGATCATAGGGTTCGCTGCGGCCCTGGTAAGCGGCGTCGCGCCCGTCAGCCAGCCAGTCCACGGCATAGCCCTGGCGCTGCAAGCCGGCCAGCAGTTCATCGGCCAGGGGTACATTGTCTTCTACCAGCAGCAGGCGCATCAGTCTTCCTCATCTTTAATCAGCGCACCGGTGGTAGCGTCAAGTTTGATCTCGCGCACCACACCCTCGGTGGTCACCAGCTCCACTTCATAAGCATATTGGCCGTGTTTTTTCTCAAGCTCGGCCTCTAGCATACGGGAGCCCGGATAGCGCGCCATGGCCTGCTGCAACAGCTGCTCCAGCGGCAGGATCACGCCCTGCTGGCGCAACGCGAGGGCTTCGTCCTGGTTGAGGTCGCGGGCCTGCAAACTTGAGCAGAACACCACAAGCACCAGTGCCACCCGACTGCCGGTGCGTAAATTTACCTTCATTACGTATCCTGATGATTCTTGAGAACCTGCCCGGTGAGCGCGTCCAATTCAACGTCCCATTCGATACCGTTGCGATCTTGCAGCTCGACCTCATAAACGTACTTGCCGTAGGCCTCATCCAGGTCGGTGTCCAGCAGCGTAGAACCGGGGTGCAGGGCCAGGGCCGTGGCTTCCAGTTGGTCAAAGGCGACAATTGTAACAGTGCCGGGTACGACCAGTGGTTTGTCCGGGTCCACGGCTCCGGCCTGGGGCGCCGCACAGGCGATGATAACGGCGGCGACCAGAGCGGTGAGGCGTTTCATGATAAATCTCCGTTACGCGATGTTATTCCTACACACGCCACGGTAACGGCTGCAACTTAACTGAAACTGAATTGCCACCATGGCAATTGCGCGTAGGCCTTTTCCCACAACCCGCGAGATTTTCTATACTGCCCCCTCGCTTCAATCGAGACCGGTATGACAGCCATCCACATCAAGTTTCCCGCCCTGACCCTCAAGGCCGGCAAACGCGCCCTCGCGCGCATCCGCGAACAGGGCCTTGCGCCTGCCGACGTCGGCATTCTGCCCGGTGCGGCCGGTGGCCCCAAGGCGCTGGGTATCCAGGGTCTGGACCTGGCGCTGTTCGGCGACTGGCTGCCGCGCGCGCCACGGGAACGGGCGCTGATCGGTGCGTCCATCGGCTCCTGGCGCTTTGCCAGTGCCTGCCTGCCCGACCCGGTACAAGGCCTGTTGGACCTCGGCCGGCTGTACAACGAGCAGCGCTTTGCCAAAGGCGTGACCATGGCCGACGTCAGCCAGAGCTGCCGGCGCATGCTCGACGACCTGCTGGCCGGCCGCGATGCGCGGGTGCTGGACAACCCCGACTATCGCCTGAACATCATGGTAGTCAAAAGCCACGGCCTGCTCGCCGATGACCATCGCGGGCGCCTGGGCCTGGGCCTGTCCTCGGTGATCGCCGATAACCTGCGTGGCCGCGCGCGGCTGTCGCGGCATTTCGAACGGCTGATCATCCATGACCCGCGCCAGCCGCCACCGGTGCATCCGCTGCAGGATTTTCCGTCGCGCTTTGTCGAATTGGATGCAGGCAACCTGCGCCAGGCATTGCTGGCCTCCGGCTCGATCCCCATGGTGATGCAAGGCGTACGCGACCTGCCTGGCGCCGGCAGCGGCACTTACCGCGACGGCGGCCTGCTGGACTACCACCTCGACCTGCCCTACCACGGCGACGATATTGTGCTGTACCCGCACTTCACCGACCGGGTCGTCCCCGGCTGGTTCGACAAGGGCCTGCCGTGGCGACGCAGCAATCAACAGGGCTTGCAGGATGTGTTGCTGCTGGCGCCGTCCAGGGACTACTTGGCCCGCCTGCCCCACGGCAAACTGCCGGACCGCAGCGACTTCAAGCGCTTCGTGGGCGATGACGCGAGCCGCAACACATACTGGCAAACCGCGATGAGCGAGAGCCGGCGGCTGGGGGATGAGTTCCTACAGTTGGCCGATAACGGCGGGCTGGGCGAGCGCTTGCAGGCGCTTTGACCGAGCGGTATGCGCGGCGAGGGATCAAGCTGTTAAACTCGCCGGCTGCCAGATACCTGACCGAGCTGAAAATACTGTGGAAATCTTCAAGGAATTTACATTCGAATCCGCCCACCGCCTGCCGCACGTGCCGGACGGCCATAAATGCGGGCGCCTGCATGGGCATTCGTTCAAGGTGGCTATCCACCTGAGCGGCGACCTGGATCCCTATACCGGCTGGATTCGCGACTTCTCGGAGATCAAGGCGATTTTCAAGCCGCTCTATGAACGCCTCGACCACAACTACCTCAATGACATCCCCGGCCTGGAAAACCCGACCAGCGAAGTGCTGGCCAAGTGGATCTGGAACGAACTCAAACCCCTGTTGCCGGAACTCAGCGCAATTCGCATCCACGAGACCTGCACCAGTGGCTGTATTTATCGCGGCGAATAAGCCTGCGATGTGTGTAAAAAACCACCCTTGCGGTGGTTTTTTTCGGCCTAGATGATTTACCACGCAGCCACCGTTTGACTGATCCATTTTGTATCACCCCTGCACCGCTTTCGTGCCCGACTGGGCAGCGCGAACACTCCCTCCGGCATTTCTTGCCTGTTTGGCTATAAATACTGTGCACGCTGCACAACTCACACCGTGCGCCCGTCACTGCTGCTGATTTGGCACGGGCGGTGCAATAGGCCTGCGTCACTCATTCAGGGAGCACGGCACATGACGCAGCAAGAACCGGGCAACGATTACCCTTTAAGCGAAGTCCCCATGCATGCGCGCAAAGGCCTGGCATCCACCGCCATGGTGCTGCTGGGCTTTACGTTTTTTACCGCGACCATGTTTGCCGGCGGCAAGCTGGGGGTGGCGTTCAGCTTTATCGACATGCTCGGCGTGGTGGCCTTGGGCAACCTGCTGTTGGGTATTTACGCGGCGGGCCTGGGTTATATCGCGTTCAAGAGCGGCTTGAACTCCGTATTGATGGGGCGCTTGTGCTTTGGCGAAGTCGGCAGCAAGCTCAGTGACTTGATCCTCGGCTTCACCCAGATCGGCTGGTACGCCTGGGGCACCGCCACGGCTGCCGTGGTGCTGGGTAAGTACTTCGAACTGAGCCAGGGCAACGTGCTGGTGTTGATGCTGGTGTTTGGCCTGGTATTTTGCGCCACGGCTTACGTGGGCTATCGCGGGCTGGAGATTCTTTCCTACATCGCGGTGCCAGCCATGGGGCTGCTGCTGTTTCTGTCGATGTGGGTCGCCACGGCCAAAGTCGGCGGTTGGGACGGCCTGCTGGCGGTGACGCCAACCGCTGAATTGGATTTGTCCACGGCGATCACCCTGGTGTTCGGCACCTTCGTCAGCGGCGCGACCCAGGCCACCAACTGGACGCGGTTTTCGCGCTCGGCCAGGGTCGCGGTGCTGGCCAGCCTGATCGGTTTCTTTATCGGCAACGGCCTGATGGTGCTGATCGGGGCCTACGGCGCCATCGTCTATCAACAACCGGATGTGGTCGAGGTGTTGCTGCTGCAAGGCTTTGCGCTGGCGGCGATGGCCATGTTGCTGCTCAATATCTGGAGTACCCAGGACAACACCATCTACAACTTCGCCGTGGCCGGCTGCAACCTGTTGCGCACCCAACGCCGCAAGACCGTGACCCTGGCCGGCGCGGTGATCGGCACCCTGCTGGCGCTGCTTGGCATGTACGACATGCTGGTGCCGTACCTGATCCTGCTGGGCACGGTGATACCACCGATTGGCGGGGTGATCATGGCCGACTTTTTCTACCGCTATCGTGGCCAATACCCGCGCCTGGCCGAGGCTCGCCTGCCGGCGTTCAACTGGCCGGGGCTGGCGGCCTATGCCGTGGGCACCGTGCTGGCATTCAACTCGCCCTGGGTCGCGCCGCTGGTAGGGATCGCAGCCGCGTCGCTTACCTACATCGTGCTGACGGCCGTACTACGTGTGCGTGCGCCATTGGCTGACGCTCAAGCATGAGCCTGACCGTCGCCGATGTGCTGGCCCTGCCTGGCCTTGAATCCATGCGCCTGCGCGCCGGCGAGGCAGGCCTGGACAACCCTGTGCGCTGGCCCTACGTGGCGGAAAACAGCGGGATCGCCGAGTGGGTGCTGGGCAGCGAGCTGGTGTTTGTCACCGGCATCAATCACCCACGGGATGAAGCGAACTTGCTGCAATTGCTGCAAGAAGCCTGTCAGCGCAAGGTGGCCGGGCTGGTGATTCTCACCGGGCCGGCGTATATCCAGGCGATACCCCAGCGGCTGCTGGATGCCGCGCACGCAGCGGGCATGCCGCTGATCGAGCAACCCTACTCGTTGAAAATGGTGCTGGTAACCCAAGCCATCGGCTCGGCGCTGATCCAGTTCGAGCAGTTGGGGCGTTCGCGCCATGATGTGTTGGAACGCTTGCTGACCGGTGACTTTCAATCCCTGGAAGTGCTGCTGCACAGGGCCGCGCAACTGGGTATGTCCCTCAACGGGCATTGGCAGGTGGTGCAATTGCAATTGGAGGGCAGCGAGTCGCTGTTTGCCCAGAACGATACACAACAGGTCGAAGCGCACCTGGCTCAGCAACACGACGGCATCAGTCGCCGCCTACGTCAGTGGTCGGCGGGGTTGCCGTTATTGGGCCGGGCCGGGAATTGGACACTGCTGCTGCCGGCCCCCGACGCGGTTGCGGCCCTGGCTAACCGCCAACAATTGGCCACCTGGTTGAAGCCGCTGAACCTGCGCCTGGCGCCGCTTAAATTGTTTACCGGCCTCAGCGCCGCCGCGCACCCACCTGCGCGCCTGGCCCAGGCCCAGGATGAAGCGCGCCAGGCGTTGGCCGCCGCGCGGCGTTTCAGCGAACGCGCCGGGCTGTGCGTGTACGACGAACTGGGCGTGCTCAAGTTACTCAGCGGCGTGCGTGATCGCGCCCTGCTCGACCACTTTCTCAATGAACGCTTGGGCCCGTTATTGCGCCACGACTTGCACCATGGCCCCAGCCTGATGCCGACTCTGGAAGCCTGGTTTCACGAGAATGGTAACCTGATGGCCGCCGCCCAGCGCCTGGCCCTGCACCGCAACACTGTGACGCACCGCGTCCAGCGCATCGAAGCCCTGTGCGGGCTGACGCTGGATAACGCCTATGACCGCCTGGACATCGGCATCGCCCTGATGATCTGGCGGCTGTCTGCCTGATTGTTTTTAGCCAAGAGGAACTTGCCCATGCACATCATCAACGCCCGCCTGCGCAACCATGAAGGCCTGCATGATCTGCACCTGGAAAACGGCCGGATCGCCAGCATCACGCCACAAACCAGGGCGCCGATTTTAACCGCCGATGATGTGGACGCGGCCGGCAATCTGGTGATCCCGCCATTCGTCGAACCGCATATCCACCTCGATGCCACGCTCACCGCCGGCGAACCGCGCTGGAACATGAGCGGCACACTGTTCGAAGGGATCGAGTGCTGGGGCGAACGCAAAGCCACCATCACCCAGCAAGACACCAAGACCCGCGCCAAGCAGACCATCCAGGCGCTTGCCGCCCACGGCATCCAACATGTACGCACGCATGTCGACGTCACCGACCCGGACCTTACGGCGCTCAAAGCCATGCTGCAAGTGCGTGAAGAAAGCACGCACCTGATCGACCTGCAAATCGTCGCGTTTCCCCAGGAAGGCATCGAGTCGTTCCACCATGGCCGCGAACTGATGGAAGAAGCCATTCGCCTGGGCGCCGACGTGATTGGTGGCATCCCTCACTTTGAATACACTCGCGACCAAGGCGTGAGTTCGGTGAAGTTCCTGATGGACCTGGCCGAACGCACCGGTTGCTTGGTGGACGTGCATTGCGACGAAACCGACGACCCGCACTCGCGCTTCCTCGAGGTGCTGGCCGAAGAGGCCCGAAGCCGCGACATGGGCGCCCTTGTCACCGCCAGCCACACCACGGCCATGGGTTCTTACGACAATGCTTATTGCGCCAAACTGTTCCGCCTGCTGGGACATTCCGGCATCAGCTTCGTGTCGTGCCCGACCGAAAGCATCCACCTGCAAGGCCGTTTCGACAGCTTCCCGAAACGCCGTGGCGTGACCCGCGTCAACGAGCTGCTCGAAGCCGGCATGAATGTTTGCTTCGGCCAGGACTCCATCGTCGATCCCTGGTACCCCCTGGGCAACGGCAACATCCTGCGGGTGCTCGAAGCCGGTTTACACATTTGCCATATGCTCGGCTACCGCAACCTGCAAAGCGCCCTCGACCTGGTGACCGATAACAGCGCCAAGGCGATGGCCCTGGGTGATCGTTATGGCCTGGAACCCGGACGGCCAGCCAATTTGCTGATCCTCTCGGCGCACAGCGACTACGAGGTGATTCGCAGCCAGGGCCTGCCGCTATACTCGATTCGCAACGGCAAAGTACTGATGAAACGCCAGCCGGCCCAGGTTGAGTTTATGTAACCACCGTGATCAGACGATGGAGTCGATATCCAACGTTTGTGCCCTGCCCCGATCGCTATCCGTCACGGGCGGAATGCTGGCGATTGGGGACAGTGCTCGGTTTTCACGATGGCTGAACCAACGCATGAGGCTCGGTTGCAAGTGCGCGGCGTGAGCATGGCTGCCGTAGACATCGCGCGCCCCAAGACGACGCCACCGCAGGCTTTGCAGGCGCTGGCGACTGAGGTGCAGGCGTTCGATTTCGGCATTCAACGGCTCATGATGTTCATAAGCCCGGTCATTGGCCGGTCGATGCCGAGTCAATTCTCGCCGCTTGTCTTGCAGTTGCTTGCGCATGGTCGCGAGGGCATGGTCGAGCAACTCAAACTCTCTTTCGGTCACCAGCGGGACGTTGCTGTCCAGGGTCTGTTGCCAGCGCCGCAATGTGGCCCAGGCAGCCGGGATGTAGCTGGCGGTCATGAAGTGCTGCTTGTATTGCACCAACTGCCTGATCAACCCGTCGCGCTCAGGCATATCGCCGCGCGCATGCAACGCCCGATTACGACCGGCCTCTTCAATGGACTCACATCCGGGCCTCCACAACACCGATGAATGCGTGCCATCCGGCAGCATGATCGGCATGAAATGCTGTTGTTCACCATGGTGTTGGTAGGGGTTGCCGCCGAAACGCACCAGGCCGGCGGCGAACAACAGGCCTCCGGCGGCGGGAGCGCTGAATAACGTGACGGCGCCAGGGATCCAGAGCTTGGCGGTGGTGTTCATCCAGGGCGCCGGGACGCTGGGAACGGGGTCGTTGTGGTTGACGATACGGTGGTGGACCAGAGCGGATGCGCCGACAGTGAATTCGGAGTCGGCGGCACGCGGGGCGCCGTAGGTGTAGAGGAGGATGTTGTAGTTGGCCTCCGGTATTCTGCGCAGACCTTCTGCCAACAGCAACGCAATGGCACCGCCGAGGCTGTGGCCACAGATGACTATTCGTTGGGCTGTGTAAAATTGGTTGAGGTATCGCAGCACAAAATCACGCATCGCCCGATAAGCCTGATAGAACCCCTCGTGAGCCTTACCGACGCCTTCGGTAAAAGGTGTCTGATGAGCGTTGGCATCGCGCAATCCGTCGCTTGGGCTGGCAGTACCACGCACGGCTATCAGGATGACCTCATCGTGGTGAGTAATGAACGCCTGGGTGTCGGTACCGTCTTTTTCGTCATCAAAGAAGTGCAGGCGCGAAGGGTATTCCTGTTGTTCCTCAAGCTCTGGACGATTTTGTGGATACAACTCGGGATCGAAGGGCAAAATTTCAAAACGCCTGGAGTAAGGAACGTCTTCGTAGAGCGGATAAAAACGCTGAGTTTGTTCAGGATCAATCCGCCAGGCCTCGTCGTACCCCGAAAGCTGTTCGGCAAAGAGATTTCCAACGCTCGGGCCCAGTGGAAAATGAACTTTATCCAAAGGCTTCTCTGGTGGCTCCTGGCCGAAATTGCAGTAACTCAATGCTGCGAATAATGCCAAATGATACAAGTTCAAGGCGCAGAATTTGTCTTCAGTGGAAAGTAGCGGACGTAACGAACGCAGCGGCCGTACTTCCAGAGCGGTGTGGTTGTTGGGGAATAAGACGATGCCCGATAACGTTGACTGGGGTGGGCCGAAGCCCAGGTCGGCCAGCATTTTCAGGGCATGCCGTGGGGGCTGGTGAGTCCGGGGCGCGATGGGAGGCAAGTGTGCGACATGCCTGACCAGATCGCGTACTTCGACCTGATAGAACCGATTGGCCTGCTGTCGAGCGGGATTACTTTCAACGCGCCGACCATCCGCCGCAGCAAATCGAGTTCTTTCTGCGCGATACTGAAGTTCTGTAATAGGAAGCTTATAAGTGGAGCGCGTCATTAAGTACTCATAGGGTTGCGCCGTCCCTGAATAAAGATCGTCAAAAACCAGAACCACCGGGCCACAGTAACTATCCGTTAGTTTGGCAAAGCCGTCCCCATTCAAGCGTCCTTTATAGTGTTGCCCAACACTGTCGTAGAGGGTGTACGGCAGCCCCCCATATGAAGAGCCTGCTCCGAACTCATCAACCAAACAAAAACTGATCCAATGCCCTCGCAACGAGCAGGCAGGTTTTATATCACTGAAAAAAGGTTGCTTCCGTGCGTCAAGCTTCATGAATTTCTCCTTTTTACTTGCAGGATGGATAAACCTCGCAGGTGCGACCATCCGGCATTTTTATAGGTTTAAAGTCGGTGACATTACCGTTGCAGAAAGCGTACGGGTCTTCGAAGCTTTTCCCTTTGCAGCGCTTCCAACCATCCGGAACGGCTACCCAGTTATCGTCGATAGCGGGCGCCTCCTCATCAATTACCCTCAGCGCCATCCTGAGGGTTTTCCCCGCTAGCTGATCTCGTTGCGCCAAACCACCAATGGGTGTTTTTTGCAGTTGGCCCAAGGCGTCCAGCGAATTGCATTTAAGAAGTTTTATGATTGCCTGCTTGGGCCCCACCGTCCGAAATAACCACTGACACTGCCCAGGCAACTGCTGAACACCTGAATCTGGCATTTCCGATGAATGGATATCGGAGCGATCCAAAATTGCGATACTGCCCAGATCCCCGTCAAGATCTGAATCGCGACTCCCCCACTTCGCATATACATCGAACTCCACCCCTCGCAATACCAACGGGCATCCATTGACAGTTTCCGTCAGCGGCAGTTGATAACTCAGCCGATGGGCCACTGGTGTGTAATCGGTAAAAAATACCTTGCGCTCAGGCCTCTTGCCTCGACGCTGTGGCAAGGTGCACGTTTCCCCGGTCGCTGGTCGGTAATTGGCGGCAGTTTTGAGTTTAAAATTCGCCGGCAAATCCACCTCCAGCGTGAAGCTGTCAACCGGCCGCCCCACGCACCCAAAAAGCCCGGTGATACCCAGTGCAAACAGCACGCCTAAAACTTGTCTATTCATCCTTGTTCTCCATCAAACACCACTGCCGCACCACTCGTTCGAAATGATCTTCGGGGGTTTCGCCAACCTTTGGCTGCCAGCAAATCACACTGCTGCGCGTAGCCTCTTCCAACCTGCGTACGACTAAAAATTCCAATTGTTCGGGCCGGGTCCATTGCCAGGCGCGAGCCTGTTCCAACACGTGGGTCAACCAGACTTTGGGGTCTTGAGACTCGACCAGCACAACCAGGTCTTCACTGTGTTCAGCCAGCAGGTAGCGCAGGATATTGGCGTGCAGAATGGCGCCGGCGTTTGGGTTGGGCGTGTTCAGCCAAGGGGCGGGATCGGGCACCGGGTACTCGTCTGGAGCAGGATTATCGGCAGTGTGCCAGCGGTCTTCGTGCCAGTAGCACACGCTGAGCAATGGGCCGAGGAAGGCCGGCCGATGCTCCAATGGCAAATAAGCCACTGCACGTGCCAGCGTGCGATTGTCGTGAAAGCGGTACAGCGACTGGTTACCTGGCGACCCGAGCAGCATCCGGTTACGCCAGTGGCGAGTCACGGCCGTCAAGTCAGCGGTTGGCAGGCTGCCCAGCCAGCCCCAATTCGTTTCCGGCTGCGTTAACAGATCACGCAGCGCCGCTTCGTTCACCTGATCCAGCAGCAGGATCACCGGGCCCGCCATGACCATTTCCGCCAGCGGCGTTTGCGCGTAAACGTTGCAATACCCTGATAACTCGCGGGTGGCCATCATGGGTTGGCGTGCCGCGTTATCGCCCTCAAGCACCAGGCACAGCCAGCGTCCCGCCTGTTGTTGTTGGGCCATCCATTGGTTTGGAAGGTTGTTCATCAGGCTACCCTTTCACTGAGCTCGCACAGCCCTTCGCGGCAGCGCTCACAAACAGGGCAGAAGTCCGCGCCCAGTTGCCTGGCCAAGGTCATGATGGCGCCTTGTGCGGCGGCGACTTTCGGCCCCTCGACCGCCGATGGAACACTTGTTGATGAGGTTGCACACGGCGCACCGCCGAGGGTGATAGGGCGACTGCAAAAAATACCCCCCGCCTGGATAACCAGGTGCTCTCCACCGGCCATGAAGCTCAGTTGTGCGCCTGCGTCGATCACCAGCCGGGCACCGGCCTTGAGGTGAATCTGCTGGCCGGCTTCAACCTCCACGGTCTGCCCCACATACGTACGGCTGTCGCCCTGCACATCCAGGTGATCGTTAGCCCGCAGAACCACCGTGCGATCTCCGCTGACATGGCGATGCTCGTCGTTTTCCAGGTGAACCGTGCTCAAGCCGCGAATGATTTCCCGCCGCGCCCCCGCCACCTCCAGGCGGCTGTCATGGCCCACCTGTTGTTCCAAGTCTCGTTGGGCCCTCAAGTAGATGAGCTCTTCACCGTGGCGGTCTTCCAGGTACAACTCATTGCAACCATCGCCGCCCAAGGTGCTGCGGCTACGCAGGACGCTGCGGGTCTTGTGCTGCGGCAAGGGGTAGGTGGGAAGATGCGAGGCATTGGGTAGGCATCCGTTGATCAACGGTTGGTCCGGGTCGCCTTCCAGGAATGTCACCAACACTTCCATGCCCACCCGCGGGATCACCGTTGCGCCAAACCCGTCACCAGCCCAACTGGACGCCACCCGTATCCAGCAACTGCTTTTGTCATCGGACTTGTCCAGCCGGTCCCAGTGAAAGCGCACCTTGACCCGGCCATACGCGTCGCAATGCACCTCTTCACCGGCAGGCCCGGTTACCGTTGCGGTCTGGCTGCCATTGATGGTCGGCTTGGGGTGGTTGAGGGGCGGTCGATAGGTCGCGCGCCAGGGTGTCGCCTTGAAGCGATTGCGATACCCCTGGAACCCTTCAACCTCACCTGTCGCCTCCTCCAGCACCTGGGGCTGATACCCCTCGTGACGTACCGAGGTAATCAACCACAGGTCATTGCAGGATGGGTCCGGGTGATCGCGCAATTCCAGGAAATGCCCGCTGCGCAGCGCCGGGAGATCGCTTCTGCCCAATGCTCGATGGCGGTCGCTCTGATGGCGCTCGAGCCCCCTGCGAGCCAGGCGCCCGCCCCTTGCACGGCCCTTGAAACCTGCGGGGTAGTGGTAGTCTTCAAGAGGCTGTATCGAAGCGTCGCCTGCCGTGTCCTGCAAGCGCAGGGAAGGATGCTCGAAATCATGATCGCGTCGCACCGTTTGCCGGCTGCGCGTGGCCAGGCGCACATCGAAACGCTGGATAACCTGCGTTTCGGCCGCCGGCCCTCCGACAGGTGAGTAACGCTGCAAGGGCAAGCGGCGAAATACGGTCTGGTCATCGCCAAACACCAGTACATGCGCGTCGTCGCTGTGGCGGAAGTGGTAATGAATACCCTCCTCCGCGCACAGCCGTTGGATGAAATGCAGATCGGTTTCCGCGTATTGCACGCAAAACGTACGCGGCGGATAAACCACCGGGCCTAGTTCGAACACGTAGGCGTCGGCCAGGATGCCGTGGTGTTCAAGGACTGCCGCGATGATCTGGGGCACGCTGCGTTGCTGGAAAATCCGCTGGTCACGCCGATGAGCCAGGTTGGCCAGGCGCGGTGCCAGCGTCAGGCGATACCGGGTGAGTCGGCGCCCGGGGTCATCGCGGCCGATCGCGTAAACCTGCCCGTGCAGCCCCTCTGCCCCTTCGCCAAAATCGAGATAGGCGGGTTGATGAAGCAGTGCTTCCAGGTCCAGGCTGGGGTTCTCACTGAGCACCTGCACCTGAATGAAAAACGGTTGATCGATGACCTCGTGGCCTTTAAACGCAAGCACCTGAAAGTCTGTCTCTATTCCTGGAACGATAAAGTTGAAACGTGACGAAACAAACGCGTTAACCATCCGTTGTTACCCGCCATCTTTTTTATTGCTGAATTGAAATACTTCCCCTCGGCCATACAGCGAATGAATGACCGAGAAAAAGCACCTGAGCGCACTGAAGCTTAGCGATTTCAGGTAAAAATCGGCCGCTTAAAAATAAAAAAGAAGTTTCGTACAACGGAGATAGAAGTATCTTTTACAAAATAATAAAACGAGGCATTAACTAATTTTTAAATATAAGAAACACCCTACAAAAACTTACAACTAAATATCTAACTCATTACGAAACAGCTGACACCCAGCCAAGGTATCAGCCGCACATAAAACCTCATGCCTGACGGCGGGCAGTCCCGAACAGACTGACGTTTAGCAATGTGTCGGCCTGCGTATGCAAGCGCACCGGCGCGGTGCCACCTGGCATCACCACCGCAACTTCGCCGCCCTCGACCCAGCCCGCACGCCACGCTGCAACAGCCACTGCGCTGGCGCTGGTTCCGGAAGACGCGGTAGGCCCCTCTCCCCGTTCGAACACGCGTGCGACAACCCGGTTACCGGATTGCCTGGCGGCCCACTGCAAATTGATCCCGGCTGCACAAGGTTGGCCGGCTCCCGCCGGAGGCGCAAAGGCAATCGCCCGCAGTGGTTCGAACAGGGTTGGCTGGTGCATCTGCAGGTTCTCCGGCAATGCTGAAAGCTGTTCGACCAAGGTGACACAGTGAGGATTACCCACCCGCACAAACTGGCTGTGAGCCCAGTGCGGATTGATCGCCGCCAGCGCATTCACACGGTTCAGTTCGGTGCCGCCCAGAAAGGCTGGATCAACCCCTTGCGCGCCCACGGCAGACGGCCCGAACGCGGGCAAACCCAGGTCCAGCCAGAACCCGTCGACCTGCTCATATACCGCCGGTTCAACCCGAGTCGCCACCGGCGATGCCGCGTCGGCCTTGTCATGATGGACCCGCAGTTCACAGGCTGCAGTCATCAAACCCTGGTCGGTGAGCGCCTGGGCAAAAATCGTCAAACCGTTACCGCTGCGCTCGGCCAGGGTGCCGTCGGTGTTGACGATCAACAGGTCAAACGGCGGCTCGGTCTGAAAAGGCCCGACCAACAAACCATCACAGCGATGCACCTTGGCGCCGACCGGGCGCACCCCCCAACCGCATTCGGAGGCAATGGCCGACTCGGCCCACACGCTGCGGGCAGCTGCGGCCAGAGAAGCACTTTCGGGCACCTTGATGCCTCGGCTCCTTAGAAAGACTGGGCTGACCACCCCATAAATGTTGCCTCGTGCGTCATAGAACAGGGTCATGGCGCTGCCCGCCTGAAAACTTTCATCGGTTCGTCCGTTCGGTTGCCTACATGCTGGCCAAGCAGCGTATTACACAACGCGGTTTTTTTGTGAAGCGGCCTGGAAGGTGGCAATCCACCGTAAGACCCCCGGGGTTCACCGACTCTCGCGGGGATTACGCACCTTCCAGAACGCCTCCTGCGAACTCGACCACCTCTATGTGATGCTCAAGGCCAATCGCGTTCCCGGTTTGTACAAATAAAATTCATCGACAGTCATCCCAAGGGAACCCTGGCTCGCTCGCCAAGGCCTGATGTGCAAGGATGTCGCGCCGGACATCGTTCGTTGAACGCAAAACCAAGGACTTTTCATGACTGCCATTCCCACCTCAGCGCCCGTGGTTCCCGGGCGGCTGGAGCAAATGTCGACGCGTATCGCATTTTTCATCGCCGGCTTCGGCATTGCTGCCTGGGCCCCGCTGGTGCCGTATGCCAAAGCGCGTGCGCAACTGAATGAGGGCACGCTGGGCCTGCTGCTGTTGTGCCTGGGTGTAGGTTCGATCATCGCGATGCCCGCGGCAGGCGCATTGGCCTCACGTTACGGCTGCCGGCGTGTACTGACCGCCGGTACGATCATGATCTGCCTGGCCTTGCCGATGCTGGCGACGGTCAGTTCGGTTCCGTTGCTGATCGCCAGCTTGTTCCTGTTCGGCGCGGGCCTGGGCACGGTGGACTCCACAGTGAACTTGCAGGCGGTGATCGTTGAACGGGCCAGCGGCAAGACCATGATGTCGGGCTTCCACGGGTTGTTCAGCCTGGGCGGTATTGTCGGCGCGGCAGGGGTTGCCGGGTTGCTGGGGCTGGGCATGTCACCGTTGCAGGCAACCTTCGTCGTGATCATCGTCATGGCCGTTGCGCTGCTCAAGGCCGGGCCGCATTTGCTGCCCTACGGCAGTGAAAGTTCGGGCCCGGCGTTTGCGATTCCCCATGGCGTGGTGCTGTTTATAGGGTGCCTGTGTTTCATCGTGTTTTTGGCCGAAGGGGCGGTGTTGGACTGGAGCGCGGTGTTCCTCAGTGCCGAACGCGGGCTTGATGAGGCCTACGCAGGCCTCGGTTATGCGGCTTTTGCACTGACCATGACCGCAGGAAGGCTGACCGGTGACGCCATCGTGCGGCGCCTTGGCGCGACTCGGGTGATCGTGATCGGCGGTGCACTGGCAACTGCCGGCTTGTTACTGGCGACCTTGTTACCAGCGTGGGAAACCGCGCTGCTGGGTTATGCACTGGTTGGCGCCGGCTGCTCGAATATCGTGCCGGTGCTCTACACCGCCGTCGGCAAGCAAACCGTCATGCCGGAACATATTGCAGTGCCCGCCATCACCACCTTGGGGTATGCCGGAATTCTCGCAGGCCCCGCGGTGATCGGCTTTGTCGCCCACGGTAGCAGCCTGAGCACGGCCTTCGTACTGATCGCAGTGTTGCTGGCGGGTGTGGCCATCAGTGGCAAAATCCTCAGGGTGTAAGCCTGGCCATCAGCGCGCCTTGTGAGCCTCGTCCTGCTCCAGCCAGCGGTCGAGGCTTTTGTTGCTGAGCCAGCCGTCCTTTTGCGGTGGACCAAACAATCGACCCGCATTTGCACGCTCCAGTGCGGGGAGTAAACCGGGGCGCTCAAGAATGTTCTTTGCCGTGTAGACGCAGAACTCGCTGTATTTGGGCCTGGGCATACCGGTGGACGGGTCCAGCACCGGGGCGCCCTCTCGGTCAACAGCATAAGGGTCCTGCATGACGGCCTTGAGCGCGGCAATTTCGACGTACTGATGATGCTCGAAGAGAAACGTCCGATCGTGTGCCTTGTCTCTCAATTGCTCAAACTGACCTTGCAGCGCGTGGACCACCTGGGCGTTGCTGCTGGCATGAAACGGATCCTGGCTGAAAACGTTTGGCGAGCTGTTGCCCTGCAGGGCTCGGGCCGCGGCCCTGAGACTGTCCCGTGTGATATCACCGTCGCGGCTCACGATTGCATCGTTGAGCCGCGGACGCTTGAGAATTTCGCAGACCACTTGGATCGTTCGATCCAGCGCTTCACTTTCACCCGTAGGTGCGGCGGTAATCCGTTGTAATGACGACTGGGTCAAACGCCCGTCGTTCAGGAACGGGTGCAGCAGGCCAAAGGCTTTTTCAAGGGCCGTGGTCAATTGGTTGTCGGTGGACGTTGCACCCGGCGGGGAAAGATTGGCCCGCTCAGCAGGCAAGTTCTGCAACGCCCGGTGGTGCAGCACCGACAAGGTCCCGCGCAGCAGCCGCGGCCTGCGTGGTTCGAAGGCCGGGCGCTCAGGGCCGTCGTCGAGCCAGGTTTCAGTGGCGGTGACCGGTGCTGGCGCCGTGGGTCGTAACGCTGGCCCGTCGAGGGCCAGGGGTCGAACGTGAGGTAATGCACCCTCGATTGTCATGGGTTTCTCTCCAACTTTTCCGATACATACCTGCCCGATGATCGCCACCGCGGCGGCCAAAAAAATCGAATGGACTCCACCCAGGCAAGCCCCTCATAAGTGGTTGGGTGGGGACGCCGGTTCCAGATGATCGACGGATACCCATGACAGCATGTAAAAACGTGGCGAGCAGGTCAGGTGGCTGCCACTGTCAGCGACGCCACCAGGCCGTGAGGCTGCTGATCAGCCCGGTGTGTTTGGGTGGCCGCCCATCGTCACTTGCCATGTGTTCAATGGCGAGCATGGCCCGGGAAAAGTCATCCGCGACAGGTGCCTGGAATTTGCGTTGGCCCTCGAAGGTCTTCATTCGTCGGGCTTCGACGGTATGCACATTCGACACGATCGGTAGCTCCTGTTCAGCACGGTCAATGGTGGACACAACCGGTTCGGCAATGTGGGCACCGCGAAAGCATTCATGGCAGCCGTGCTGGGAATGAAACGAGGTTGAAGTCACTGCTTGGCCCTCACTCGGGATCTGGAACGCGACCGACTGATCAAAGCCGATGGATATCACCTATGTGGCGAACCGGCGTAAGCAGTTCCTGACACAACAAAGGCAGGCGCCGCCCTGGGGTTGCGGCGCCTGGGTTGCGGTCAGCGAGACAGCAACAGAAGCGCTTTGCGGCTGATTCGACCGTCATTATCACGCCCCGCGAGGTTGTCCATGGTTTTCAAGACATCACCGCGTCTGAGGATTTCCCGGGCCAACTGGATCAGGTGACTCTTGGGCGAGTCGCCCGTCAGGCTCTGGCCCGCCAGCGCTCGCAGATCGCTGAGTTTCAGGTCTCGCCCCCACCCCCTGCCCTTCAAGGCATCGAAATGTTCAAGCATCTCCTGGGCCAGTTGCTTGTCTGAGTTGTATTTGAAGAAGTTCGTGTCGCTGATGACCATGCCCAGTTTTTGCCGGTTGATCAGGCCATCCAACGCCCCCGTGGAGCGATGCCGGTCAATGGCATCCACCAGCTCCGGGCGCCGCAGCAACTCTTTGGCCAAGCGGATGTTCTGATTCATGACGGGGTCATGTGACCAGCCTTTTTTGGCCATTTCGCGAATGCTGTTGACGCTGACATAACCGGCGTTCCCGCGATCCTTGAAGGCGTCGAAGTTGTCCAGCAACTGCTGGGCCAACTGCTCTCTGCTCTTGTTTGCGTACCCAGGATCAATGCCGTACGAGGGCGACGGGTAAGGCCTGCCGCCAACCGGATGTGGCCTGGCGGGGGCGCAATCACCCGGCATCGGCCTGGGTGGCGCACTGCCGCAACCCGGATGCACAGGCGGGCGCTGCCCACCCCACCATTGGCTCATCCAATGGCTGAATTGATGCATAACGCTCGTCGGCGCAGGAGTGCCGTGAGGATGTGCGCTGTGACCGGCATGGCCGTGATGCAGTGCCGGCGCTGGATGCCTGCCGAATACCGGGCCGCTCGGATTTGCCAGGGGGGAGAAGTTGACGTTTGCGGCGTGTTGACCATTGAAGGACAACGTGGACAACCCAGGACGGCTGGCTTTGGCCTCGGGCTGTGCAGTGGCGTTGGCCTGCACACGCTCAGGGGGCAAGGGGTTGGATACAGGTGTATCGAGAGACGATACCGACATGGCTTTCTCCATTACAGTGGGCGCGATTTTCAGCTACCCCTGTGTGGCGTTTGTGTCGGAATCGGTTCCTGATCCCACGCTGATACGCGGTGTGGGGCTGTAGGAAACAGGCAAAAAAAATCGCAGCCCGTTGTGGCGCTGCGATTTTCCCAAGGGTTATAGGTCAGAAGCCTACGCTGGCCTGTACAAAGAACGTACGAGGCTCGCCCAGGTACAACCCGGCGTTGTTGTCGCTGGAACGGGTGTAGTGCTGCTGGTCAAATAGGTTTTTCACCCCTACCCCAACCTTCAGATTCGATAGCTGCTGGCCAAAGTCATAGCCACTGCGCACGTTGACGGAGACATACCCCTGGATATCACCGAACTGGCCGTCCGCCGTGCCTTGGGTGACGTAGGTGCTGGTGGTGCCCGGCGCCCGCTGGCCGGATTGGGCGTATACATCCAGGTTATGGGTCCAATGATTGACGTCGTAGCGCACGCCCAGGGTCGCCACTTCACGCGAATACAGCGGCAGGTCGCGGCCTTTAAATGGCACATCGCCTTCGGCCGTGGCCTTGGTATAGGTGAAGCCGGCATTGGCGGTCAGGCCGTTGAGGCGTGGGTCCAGGTTCGACAAATCATAGTGTGCCGACGCTTCGATACCGGTGTGCTTGGTGGCACCGAGGTTGGTCCAGCCCACGTCGTTGCTGACGTATTGCAGCTCATCCGAGAAGTCGATGTAGAAGAAGGTCAGTTCACCGCCCCACACGCTGTCGTTATAGCGGGTGCCGACCTCGTAGGTCTTGGCTTTTTCCGGGTTCAGGCCGTTGGCGGTCTGGTCGCCGGTGCCGCCCTGCCCCAACTGGAAGTATTGCAGGCTGCCAAACGAGGTCTCGTAGTTGGCGAACAGTTTCCAGGCGTCGGACAGGTGATACATGACGCTCAAGGCCGGCAACGGTTCGTTGTTGTGAATCTCGCGGTGTTTTTCCTGGGTACGGGTGCCGTTCAAGGCGACCACGGGGCGGTCGTGCCATTCGGTGCGGATATCTTCGAAGCGGATGCCGGGGGTGATGGTCCACTTGCCGATGTCCACTTTGTTATCGATATAGAACGCGTTGGCCTCGGTGCCGCCCGTGCGATCCTGATACACATGGCCGTCGCTCTGACCGCCTGGTGTCGGCACGTTGTTGACCAGGTTCAGGCTGGTGGCCTGCTCGTGCATGCCTTCTTTGAGGTAGCGATAACCGACGCTGACTTCCTGGGTGCTGGGGCCTACGTCAAATACATGGGACACGCGCGGCTCGATGCCGAAGGTGTAATAGGTACGCGGGTAGGAGCCGAGGGTTTTGCCGTCGCGGTTGGCGATGTTGCTGCCACGGAAGCTGTCGGAGTAATAGGTCAGCACTTCAGCCTGGGTCCGGTCGTCGATCTGGCGGATGTACTTGAAGGACACGTCTTTGCGGCGGCCGCTGAAGTTGTCCCAGTCGCGCACCGATTGGTACGGGTTGGCGTCGAACTGCCGCTGTGTCAAGCCACCCGGCATGTCGGCGCTGGCGTCGTAGTAGTGCACGTTCAGCGAAAAATCGTCTTGATCGGTCGGCGCCCAGTGGGTCTTGAAGATCACGTCGTCTATATCGTTGGCGTTGTTGCTGTTGCGGTAGCCATTGCCATTGACCCCGGAGTACAGCAGCGCCACGCCGATGCCGTTGTCTGCGGTGCCACCGATAAAGGCGTTGTCGACATGCTTCCAGCCACCGTGGGCGGAGGTTTGCAGCGTGGTGCCGACTTCACCGGAAAATTTCTCGGGGATCGCGCGAGTGACGAAGTTGATCACACCCCCGACGTTTTGTGGCCCGTAACGCACGGAACCGGCTCCACGCACCACGTCGATGCTGTCCAGGTTGCCCGCGGAAATCGGCGCCATCGACAGTTGCGGTTGGCCATACGGCGCAAACGCAGCCGGCACGCCGTCGATCAATACGGTTGAGCGTGGCGACAAGCGAGACGTCAGCCCGCGTACACCGACATTGAGCGAAATATCGCTGCC
This sequence comes from Pseudomonas asgharzadehiana, assembly GCF_019139815.1. Taxonomy (NCBI): domain Bacteria; kingdom Pseudomonadati; phylum Pseudomonadota; class Gammaproteobacteria; order Pseudomonadales; family Pseudomonadaceae; genus Pseudomonas; species Pseudomonas asgharzadehiana. The sequence continues at coordinate 2,189,597 of NZ_CP077079.1, read as the reverse complement.
ACCGGTACCGTTGGACTCTTGCACCTGCACGCCAGGCACGCGGCGCAGCACGTCGCCGACGTTCATCGCGCCCTGCTCCACCATGGCTTCGCGGCGGATCACCGTGCGTGCGCCGGGGTGGTTCTGCACCAGCTCGGCGTTGGCATCGCCGAGCCAGTCGCCCACCACTTTGATATCGGTGGCCCCCAACTCCAGGGGCGAGCCGACGTCACCGCTGCCACTGCTCAGTGGGCGCAAGGTCACGGAGCCGGCGTCGATCTGGTAGTCCAGGCCACTGCCTTGCAGCAATTGGTGCAAGGCTTGTTCGGGTGAAAGATTGCCGTCTACCGCAGGCGCCTGTTTGCCCGCAACCATGTCCGGGCTGAAGAACACTTGCAGGGATGTCTGTTGGCCCAGTTGGCTCAGTGCCGCGCCGAGGGGTTGGGCCTGGATATGGATAACGTCGCCAGCAAAGGCGCAAGGCATCGCGGCACTGACCGCAAGGGCCAGGGCCAGCGGGACCCAGCAAGCGATTTTATTGTTGTGAACGGCAGTTTTTTTCACGTTGAGCCTAGTCCTGTGAGCGCAAAAGTAAGCGGCTGTTAATGCAAACCAGTTGCAGTTGCAGGAGAAGACGAAGAGCTCGGAAAAAACCTGAATGTCAGCGTGAAATTATTTCCTGGCTGCCATCCGGCAGTGCTCGCACCGCGACAGGCAGGATGTGCGGCAAGGCCTTGAGCAAGGCGTCGGTGTCGTTGGCCTTGAATACGCTGGTTAACCGCAGGTTGCCCACGCCAGGCGTACTGACCCGCAGGGGTTGCTCGCGATAACGCGACACCTCACGCGCCACGTCCGCCAGCCTTGCGTTGGTGAACACCAGCTTGCCGCTACGCCAGGCTGTCAGTTCCTCGGTATTTACCGTGTAGGCCCCCGCCACCAAGCCTTTTGCGTCCACTTGCGTGCCCAGGCCCGCCGTCAGTGTGACCACGTCGTATGGCGAACGGCCCTGTACCTTCACCGTACCCGCTTCGACCGCCACGCGGGTCTGGTCTTCATCGCGGCGCACATCGAAGCGTGTGCCGGTCACGGTTACCTGCCCGGCCCCGGCGGCGACCACAAAAGGTCGGCTGGTGTCATGTTCGACGCTGAACAGCGCTTCGCCCTGTTTGAGTTCCACAGTGCGCCGGGCTTTTTCGTAATGCACCGTGACCACGCTGCGGCTGTTCAAATCCATCACCGAGCCATCGGGCAACGCCACCTGGCGATGCTCGCCCAGGCGCGTGCTGAATTCGGCGCTGTACGGCTTGGGGTGTTCGAGCCCGCTGAACAGGCCCAACCCCAGCGCCACGGCAACTAAGCTGGCCGCGACGGCATAACGCAACGCCGCACGACGTTTGGGGCGCTCGGCCGGGGCTTCGCACAATGCCTGCAAACGGGCCTTAGGCAGCAGGTCAGCGGCACGCCACATGCCTTGCAACACGTCGAACTCGTATTGGTTCTGGGGCTGCTCCGCACGCCAGGCGTCGAAGCGCTGGCGCTCGTCGGGGCTCAGCTCGCCCTCTTGCAGGCGTACAAACCACTGCGCGGCTTCGTCGCGGGCACGGCTATCCATCATGGAAGGTCCTGTTTCAGAGCGAGCTTGGGTCATGGGGCCATCGCGTCCAAGCGATCACGCAGATGCCGCAGGGTGCGGATCATATACTTTTCCACCATATTCTTGGACAAACCCAGGCGTTCGGCGATTTCCTGCTGAGTGAGGCCCTCGATTTTCTGCCAGATAAACACCTTGCGACAGGTGAGCGGCAACTCGGCCAACGCCCTTTCAACGGAGTCTGCCAGTTGGATCGCATGCATGAACTGCTCGGGGTCGCCACTATTAAGCGGGCTCTGGTCAAGGGCCTCCAGCGCAATTGCCTCGCGCCGGTCTTCGCGGCGGTAGGCGTCCACCGCGATATTTCGCGCGGTCTGGTGCAGATAGGCGCGCGGTTGCACCACTTCGGTGGAGGCGGACTCGAGCACCCGCACGAAGGTGTCATGGGCAATGTCTTCGGCCTGCTGGCGGTTTTTCAGGCGGCGCGTCCAGGTCCCGATCAACTCTTCGTAGTGCTCGAAAAAGCCTGTTCTGCGGGGCGGCTGGGGGATCATTGCGGGAGGCACCGGGGAGGCGGGCGTGAATAGTAATGCTTCCTATTAAGTGGGGCAATTGCTACCCGTCGAGCCCGCCCCGGTGATGTAACTACAACGCCTGTTTAAGGCGACTCAACTTCTCCCGGCTACCACACACACTCATCTGGCACCATTTGCGCAGCTTGTTCTTGGAGCTATCGAGGAAGATCCAATCGCAGTCGGTGGCGGTGCAGATCTTGAGTTCGCGAAGGTCGCCCGACACCAGCAATTGCGTCGCATCGATTGCCAGGCGCCCGATCAGCAGGGCCGTCAGTTCCTGGGCATTGGTACAAGGTTTCCATGCCCAGGCCGGCATGCCGTTCACCGAGTGCAGCACGCGCCAGGTGACGCCTTGCTGGAAGGTCAGGTTGATCTGCTGCAAGACCTCAGCGGGCGCGGCCTGGCCCAGGGACAACGGATGAAACACCGCGTACAGGCATTCCCTGAACGCAATCACGGCATCCAGGTCCGGCTGGTACGAGATGGGCGAGTCAAACACCATTGAGCTGTAGGCATCGAACTCCTGGGCAGAGACCAGCGAGGCATGCTGGGCCCATTCAAAGAAGAACTGAAAGCTGGTGAGGCGTTCTTCCATCACCTTGAGTGCAGTGCCAGGGCGCCGGCCATTGGTGGTATTGATAAAGTCCAATACCCGGGCCCCGCCAACCAAACGAATCGATTTTGCAGTGCCGGTGAAATGCGTCATGCCTGCTCCTGAAAAACGCGGTAATGCTGCGATGACGCACATTACCTTGTTTTACGCACGTGCAGACACTGGCGGCCTACCCAACATGAACACCATCATGCATTGCACGAACAGCAACAGGGCAACCACCCAGTACACGCTGGAGAACGAACCGGTCAGGTCCTTGGAGAGCCCACCCAGAAAGTTGCCGCACACCCCGCCCAAGCCAATCAATACGTTGGCGATACCAAAGGCCTGGGTCAGACGGCTGACCGGTACGATCTGGCCGATATAGCTGGGGACCAGCCCGAAGATGGGATAGAACGCCAGGGCAAACAAAAACGCTGCCACGTAGAACAAAGGGAGGCTGTTGCAACCGAACACCACTGCGGCGGCCAGGCCGGCGCTTAAAAAACACATCGCCAGCGACGCCCGCACCCCGACCTTGTCGGCAATCCACCCCACCAGAAAGCCCGAGGCCATGCCCACCGCGCCAATGGTGGTCCAGATAAAACCGGCGTCCTGCACCGACACCCCCAATTCATCACGCAGGTACGGCGCCAGGTAGGTCTGGAATGGCAACAACGCCATGCCATTGAGAAAGGCGATGGCCCAGGTCAGGTACAACGAGCGGCTCAGCCAGGGCGTGCGGTTGTCCAAGGTTACCGAGCCCTCCCGCGACGGACCGCCCGTTCCCATCGTGCGCAACAAGTACCAGGCCAGCGCACACAGGCCCAGCGATATCAGGCCCGCCGTCAGCCAGATAGAACGCCAGCCGCCCTGCAAGGTCAGGAACGACACAAGCAAGCCGTTAATAAACACGCCGTAGCTGGTGCCACTGGAAATCAGCCCCATGACACGCGAGCGATTACCGGGGCTGAAGCCCTTGGCCACGATCTCCGCCAGCGGGATGTACACCGAGGCAGAACAGCCCCCGAGCAAAATCAACAGCGCACCGGACAGCCAGACATTATTGCTGACGCTCAGACCCAGCAGCGCGAGGGACGTGATCAGCGTCGACACCAGGCTGATTTTCCAGCCCTCGACATAACGGCTGATCACGCTGGTCACCGATGAAAACAACAGGAAGCCGATCTGCGCGCCACCGGTGATCAGGCCTACGGTGGTGTAGCCAAAACCGATGTCGCGGCGCATATCCACCACGAGATTGGCGAACAGGTAAACGCCAAAGCCGTAGGTGCTGGCCACGAAACCGGTCAACACCACCGCCAGCACCACACTGTCCACTGGGCGGGCGCTGCTCTGGGGCAGAGTGGTCATGCCGTTTTCCTCGCCGTGTGGATGACAAAATCACACTGCATCATGTCGTAGTCAGGCTGAAAATCACCGTAACTGCGATGCTCCGAAAACCCCGACGCAAGCACCTCGGTCTTTAACTCGCCCGGCAACAGCGGATACACCTGCAGCCGGTATTCTTCTGCGTTATCAAAGGAGTAGATGAACTCACACAGATCGGCATGCACCTCGCCCAAACTGACCGACGCATGCGTGCCGCAATAATAGTAATTACCGCTGGATTTGAATTGACCGGCCCGTATGGCGAAGAAGTTGCGTTGGTCGACAACCAACAAGCCACCCGGCTTGAGCAATGCCCTGAACTTTTCCAGCACATTGCGCCGGGCTTGGGCCTCAAACACATGGCACAGCGAGCTGCCCAGGCAAACCACCGCATCGAACTGCCCCAGTTCTTGTGGATCCAGGGAAAGCCAGTCCCGGTAATGGGATTGGATCTGCAACCCATGCATTCTGAAATTCGCCCGAGCCTTGGTCAGCATCGTGCTGCTGCCATCCGTGGCGACCACATCCAAGCCCGCCCGTTTAAGCTGCACCGCATGAAAACCACTGCCCGTGGAGACGTCGATCACCGACTTCACGCCGTGCCCCTTGAGCAAGTCCTCAAAGAAACCGTTCTCCCCGGCCTTTCTTTTTTCCCAGTCGATCAAATCATCCCAGCGCTCCACGAAACTCTTGGAATATTGCGCGGAGTAACTGGCGACTGCGTTGTGCTTGTGGCGAGATAACTGACTCATTACACACCTACCAGGTTGAATGCTGAAAAGACTGGTACTTGCTCGCCAACTCGTGGGCGAACTCGGCTGACTGCTCGATGGACATGGTTTTTTTGGAGTACCCGAGCATCGCCTGCATCACCGCCATGCAGTGCGGGTTGAACGTGACCGAACCATCGCAATGGATCTCGTCGATGCCATCGTGGCTCTGGCAGATGCTATTGATGCGCACGGCCTCATCCTGCGGGCAGGCGTCAGAGAACTGCACCTTGATCTGCCCGTTGTGCAGCCACACCGGATAGCCGCCCGGAAGCCCCAGCGGGCCGGGCGCATGCACCAGCACAGGCGTGGCTGAGCACAACCCTTCGATCACCGTGACGGCCGAGCACGCGGTGAGGAACTGCCCATCGACCCCACCCAAGCGGCGGAAGTCGGTTTTGACCGTGGAGAAAATCGCCTCGGCCGGCAGGCGTGCCGCCTCCGGGCGGCCTCGCTGCTCATACAACAAGCGATAACTGGCACGCGGCGGCAAACCACCGCGCGGTACGTAATGGCTGAAATAGTGCTGGGCATACAGCTGCACCTGCACATCGGCAGGCGCACACTCCAATCGCCGTGCAATGGCAAAACGTACTGCAGGAATCAGGTTAGCCACGTTGCCCACGCCGATATCCGGCGCCAGGCCGAGCCTGGCCAGAATCGGATTGACCGCATCCGGGAATGCCGCGTTGATTGTCGTGGTCACGATGCCGGAGGCTTTCACTGCCTGCATCACGTACTGCATCAACGTGAGGTGCATGGGCAGCCAAGGGCCGAACTGGGCCTGATCGAGCTGCTCGAACACGCGCTTGGGCAAGCCGGTGATGACCCGCCAGGACTGCAATGACGCGCAGTTGACCAGCATATCCGGCGCCTCTTCACGCAGGATCCGCGTCACCTTGTTCACATCCGTCAGGTCGGCGATCACCGGTTTGATCGCAATGTCGTGCCCCAATTGCGCACACGACAGCGCCACCAGGTTGCACAGGCGCAGGGTCGATTCCTCGTTGCGCCCCAGCACCACGAATTCGAAGGCATTTTTGGGCCCGAGGATCTTCAGGATTTGCAGGCACAGGTTGCCCGCGCCCACCAGCAGCAGTTTTTTCTTGGGGGTCTGCGGGTTCATCGTGGGTAGGCTCCGTTGTCCACCGGGATAACCCTGCCGCTGATATGGCGCATGGCATCGCCCACCAACAACAAAATCACCTCGGCGACGCCGCCCGGCAGGATGGGGTCCTTGAGAATCTCCTGGCGCGCATATTCGTTGCGCCGGTAGGCGGGGATGGTGTCGTAGATGGCGGTGTCGTGGATCAGCGCGGGCGACACCGCGTTCACCCGCACGAACGGCGCAAAATTCCAGGCATTGGCTTTGGTCAGGCCGATCACCGCCGCCTTGGTGGCCCCGTACAACGCATCGCAACTGCCCACTTCGCCGGCGACCGAGGCGATATTGACGATACTGCGCGCCGCTTCGTGGCGCATTTCCCGCTCGGCAAATTCTTTGGAGAGATAGACCAGCGCCTTGAGGTTTACATTGAGGATCTCGTCAACTTCGTCATCAGAGTAGTGATAGACACTTTTGCCGTGATAAATCCCGGCATTATTGACCAAGCCATAAATAGTGTCGTGGCGTTCGTACAGCGCTGGAATAAAACCTTTGATCACCGCGCTATCCGAAAAGTCGGCGACGTGTGTCTCTAATACTTGCGAGCCGTGAATACGTTGCAAGGCATTTAGCCCTTCGCCGTCCTTGTCGACGCCAATGACGAAATAACCTTGTTGAATGGCCTTTTCCAAGGTCGCCCGCCCAATTCCATTGGCCGCCCCGGTAATAATCAACTTTTTCATAAAACAATCCTTATCGACAAAATGCATTCATGCGCGCGTAAAAGGGGCGATGGTATTCGTACAGGTCTTTAAGTTTGGGAGAGCGTTCGAGCATATCCATATCCACCTGTTGTGGATCCGAGCAAACAATGCGCTCGCTGTTTTCCGCCGCCACATGCCAACGCCTCCAGGTTTTCCATTGTGGCGGGCACTCACGCTTCCACGTCATGGCATGGGGCAGGAACTCTATGTGCAAGTAGTCGCACAATGAGCGAATTATTCGCTCGGGCTCGGCGGCAAGATCATCGGCGTTAATCACATAAGGCACGTTGCCCGTGAGTTCGGTCACGACACAAAAGATCTCGTATAAGGCTTTATGCCCAATGGCTTGCAACGGCATATCGGGGTGAACCCGATAATGGGAAACAATGCTGCTGGCCGGTTCACGGATAATAAAAATATTGTGTTGTTGCGCCAGGAACTCGCGATCAACTTTCAGATCATCCAGGCAGTGGTAGCACATGTCTTTGTGGAACACATTGCCACGCCCTTTAGCCTCAAGCAGTTGCGCTTTGATGCCCTGATATGTGGTGGGCGCGCTGTGGTCCCACTCATCCGACGGGATCGCCGACGCCTCGGAAAACGCCATGTGCGCGAAGGGTTCGTGAAACACTTCGAAATCCCCGCGCTCAATAAACACCCGCTCCAATACCGTGGAGCGTGAGCGCGGGTGTGCCCATAACCCGACCATTTTGTTCATGCCAACACCCCGTATTCGGCGGCCAGGACGGCATTGAGCGAGCGGCTGAACGGCTTTGCCACGGGGCACAGGCGCACGCAGTAATCGATCAGACGCCGGTGCGCGCTGTTGGCTTCGTTGCAGGCGTTGATAAACGCTTCGTGGTTGCCGAAGTCGTAGGGGTCGATGCCGTCGCGCCAATAGGCTTCGCAGAAGTACGGAATACGGATGAGTTTTGCCAACGTCTCGGGCGGCGCCTGCCAGGGTTCGCTGGCGGGGACCACGGGTTTGCCGTGGCTTTCACGTTCGATCAGAAACTCCACCACATCCGGGGTCAGCGTGTAGCAGGTGGCTGTCAGCCCGGTTTTTTCCAGGTGCCAGCAGTGCTTGTGACCACGCGCGTCGACATCGACCTTGATGCTGGAAAGCAGGGTCTTGACCGGCACTTTCGACGCAGCCACCAAGGTTTGTATCTGCTGGTAAATCAACAGTTCGGCCCACCGCAGCTCCTCCGGCCCCAGCACCAGGCCGCGTTCCGCGGCCTGCAACGTGAACTCAGGCTGACAGGCGAAACGCCCGATCATAAAGGTGATCACGTACTTGCAACGGCGGGTGTCGATACCCTGGCTATGCGCCATGGCGATGCCCCGTTCTATCGCCTGGAGACCGGCCTGGAACTGCGAGACGGTAAAGCAGAACGTGACGTTGACAGAAACGCCCTGGGCCACCAGTTGCTCGACCGTCGCGACCCCCTCCAGGCTGCCGGGTACTTTGACCATGACATTCGCGGCCAGGCGATGCAGTTCCAAGCCACGGGTGGTCATGCGCTCGCTGCAGCGCACGTCCGAGGGGTCGACCTGCGCACTGATCCAGCCGTCGGCCTGAGCTGAATGCACCCACAGCGGTGTGAGTGCCGCAGCCCCTTCGAGGATCACCTCGTTGTAGAGCTTTTTGCGCAACTCGGCAGGCGTCAGGCTGGCCAGGCTGAAGCGCGAGGACCAGTATTCGCGCTTATCCAGGAGCGCCGCCGTCACCAACCGAGGGTTGGTGGTGACGCTGCTGAACCCTCTGGGCTGCGAAATATCATCCGGCATCAATTGCTCGATATGCGCCAGTGCGGCCGGGTATTTATCCAACAAATGTTTTTTATAAGGCGCGTAGATCACCGGCGATGAATCCCACCACACCTCGGAACATTGATCGTTATGTTTAAGACGTTCCAGATAACCCTGTGTGCCCACAATGCGTGCTCCTTGAGTGGGTGGATCAAATAATAGTCAGTAGTTCACGCATATCGGCAAACGGTAACGCCCCCGCCTCGGCCAACTTCGCATGCCGATGCACCGGGCCAAAACCCAGGACTTTTATATTGGCCGCGCGCGCGGCTTGAATACCGGTCACACTGTCTTCAATCACCCGCGCATCGGCGACCGCCACGTTGTAAGTTGCACAGGCGGTTAAAAACACTAACGGGTCGGGCTTCCAACGTCCCAATTCATAACAACTGAATATTCGCCCTTCGAAATAAGGAAGCAGCCCCACCAGTTGCAAACAATGTTCTATCTTCTTGCGCGGCGCGCTGGAGGCGACACAGTAGGGAATCGTCAGTTGCTCCAATACCTCTAGGATGCCATCGGTCGCTTTCAACTCAAGCGTCAAAGCGGCCAATGCCTGCGCCCGAAAATCTTCTTCGAACTCACCACTCAAACCAATATTCAATAACTGCTCGGCTTCACGTAAACACTCGGCAATCCTGCGCCCACGGAAGTGTTCAATAAAATACGCACTTTCCAGTGTCTTGCCGTCATGCACGTGAGCATTAAGCAGGGAGATCAATACAGACAGGGTGATTTCTTCACTTTGAACGAGTACGCCGTCGCAATCGAAGATCACTAACTTAGGCAACCGTGTTGCCCCCTGCTCTGGTAGTTCCCCTATAACTGCCGATAAACACATAGGCATCTCTTATAGGTGACTCCGCATGACTTCCGAACTACCAGCGGAGCGGGTTGAGGTGTGCCTATAAGACACGCGGGTAAAAATCCTGTCAAACGCTTTTGAGCGGTTTTTTAGTATCTTATGGTTATTTTTTATAGTTCTTTTATTCCATTTACCACCATGGTTGTAGTCGTCAAAATCACAGCGCTGAACTTCCATTGCGCAGCGCCAGTCAGCTGACTGAACTCACGAATTAAAAGGCTGGGTGGCAATGCATATCTCGCTGGAGCAACAAGTGGCCTTGGTGACGGGCGCCAGTTCAGGCATCGGCGCCGGCGCGGCCAAGGCCCTGGCTCAGGCCGGCGCGGCCGTGGTGCTCAATTACAACCGCCAGGCAGCGCCGGCTGAAGCCCTCGCGGCGCAGATCAACGCCAATGGCGGCCGGGCGATTGCAATCGGCGCCGACGTGTCCCAGGAAGCCGATGTAGAGCGGCTGTTTGCCAAGACGCTTGAGGCGTTTGGCCACCTGGACATCCTGGTGGCCAACTCCGGCATGCAAAAGGACGCCGCCGTGGTCGACATGACCCTTGACGACTGGAACAGCGTGATCGGCGTCAACCTCACCGGTCAGTTCCTCTGCGCCCGGGCCGCCGTGCGCATTTTCAAGCGCCAGGGCATCCGCGAAGGCGTGTCACGGGCCGCCGGCAAGATCATCCACATGAGCTCGGTGCATCAACTGATCCCATGGGCCGGGCATGTGAATTACGCCGCGTCCAAAGGCGGTGTGGACATGCTGATGCGCACCCTCGCTCAGGAAGTCAGCGCACAGCGCATCCGCATCAACGGTATCGCGCCCGGGGCCATTCGCACGGCGATCAACCGGGCAGCCACCGAGGGTGCCGCGCAGCAAGAACTGCTGAAGCTGATTCCCTATGGCCGCGTCGGCGATGTGCAAGACGTGGCCAATGCGGTGGTGTGGCTGGCCAGCGATGCGTCCGACTATGTGGTCGGCAGCACCCTGTTCATCGATGGCGGCATGAGCCTTTATCCGGAGTTTCGTGACAATGGTTGAGTTGAAGAACGAACCCCAAAGTGCCATCGACGCTCACGGCATCATCGGCGACATGCGCAGCGCCGCGCTGGTCAACGATACAGGCAGCATCGACTTTTTCTGCTGGCCGGAATTCGACAGCCCGTCGATCTTTTGCGCGCTGCTCGACACCCCGGACGCGGGCATTTTCCAGCTGACTCCGGACCTGCCCAACGCCCGCCGCGAGCAAATCTACCTACCCGACACCAACGTGCTGCAAACCCGCTGGCTGAGCGATGAGGCCGTGGTGGAAATCACCGACCTGTTGGCCATCAGCGAAGACGTCGACGACCTGCCCCTGCTGATTCGGCGGGTGCGCGTGGTCAGCGGCACGGCCCATTTTCACCTGCGCTGCGCCGTGTGCCATGACTATGCACGCGCGGCCACCCACGCCAGCCTCGATCACGCCGCGGTGTGCTTCAACGCCGAGGGCCAGCCCGGCTTGCGCTTGTCCAGCAGCCAGCCGCTGCGGATCGAGGATAACGCCGCCGTGGCCCGCTTTACCCTGGGCCAGGAAGAAGACGCCGCGTTTGTTCTCGGCGGCCAGGACGATGGCCGGGTCGACAGCCGCTGCACCGACCTGGCGCTGGCCCACACATTGAAGTTCTGGCGCGCCTGGATCGCCCAATCGAACTACCGCGGGCGCTGGCGTGAAATGGTCAACCGTTCGGCCCTGGCGCTCAAGCTGCTGACCTCGCGCAAGCACGGCGCGATCATCGCTGCGGCGACGTTCAGCCTGCCCGAATCACCCGGCGGCGAACGCAACTGGGACTACCGCTATACCTGGATCCGCGACGCCTCGTTTACCGTCTACGCCTTTATGCGCCTGGGCTTTGTCGACGAGGCCAATGCGTATATGCGCTGGCTCAGGGGCCGGGTCAGCGACTGCCGCGGCCAACCGCTCAAGATCAACATCCTCTACGGTATCGACGGCCGTCGGGAGCTGCCCGAAATACACCTGGAGCACCTCAGCGGTCACGGGGGCGCCAGGCCGGTGCGCATCGGCAACGAGGCGGTCGACCAGATCCAGCTGGATATTTATGGCGAGTTGATGGACGCGGTGTACTTGGTCAACAAGTACGGCGAGGCCATTTCCCATGAGGGCTGGAAGCACGTGGTGGAAGTCGTCGACCAGGTCTGCGAAATCTGGAACCAGCAGGACGTGGGCATCTGGGAAATGCGGGGCGAGCAGCATCACTTCCTGCACTCGCGGCTGATGTGCTGGGTGGCACTTGACCGCGCGATCCGCCTGGCGTCCAAGCGCTCACTGCCGGCGCCGTTCGCGCGGTGGGACCAGACCCGTCAAGCGATCTACGCTGACATCTGGAGCAACTTCTGGAACGAAGAACGCGGGCATTTTGTGCAGCATATCGGCGGCACCGCACTCGACGGTTCGATGTTGCTGATGCCGCTGGTGCGCTTCGTCGCGGCCACCGACCCGCGCTGGTTGAGCACGCTGGAGGCGATTCAGAAAAGCCTGGTGCGCGACGGCATGGTGTACCGATACCGTAACGACGACAGCCAGATCGACGGCCTGCAAGGCACCGAAGGTGCATTCGCCGCGTGCTCGTTCTGGTACGTCGAATGCCTGGCCCGCGCCGGGCAGGTGGAGAAAGCTCATCTGGAGTTCGAGCAGCTGTTGCGCTATGCCAACCCATTGGGGTTGTATGCCGAAGAGTTCGACAGCCAGGCGCGGCATTTGGGCAATACGCCGCAAGCGTTGAGTCATCTGGCGTTGATCAGTGCGGCAACGTTTCTGGATCGCAAATTGAGTGGGGAGAAAACCGTGTGGCAACCCTGAAAAACGTACGAACCCGCATGCTCGACATCGCCTACGAGACCCACGGGCCTGACGACGGTGAACCGGTGATCCTGCTGCATGGTTTTCCCTACGACCCTCGCAGCTACGACGCGATCGCGCCCGTGCTTGGCGAGCGCGGCTACCGGGTGCTGGTGCCCTACCTGCGCGGGTATGGACCCACGCGGTTTATCGATGACCGGGTGATGCGCTCCGGACAACAGGCGGCGCTGGCCAAGGATCTGCTGGACTTCATGGATGAGTTGGCCATCACGCAAGCGACGTTGGCCGGCTACGACTGGGGCGGGCGCGCCGCGTGTATCGTTGCCGCGCTATGGCCGGAACGCGTGCGCGGCTTGGTGACGGGGGATGGCTACAACATTCAGGACATTGCCAAGTCGCTCAAGCCGCGGCCGCCGGAGACGGAACATCGGTTGTGGTACCAATACTACTTCCACACCCCGCGTGGCGTGGACGGTTTGACCGCCAACCGGCGCGCGCTGTGCAAGCTGTTGTGGTCGTTGTGGTCGCCCTCCTGGGCCGAGGGACCGCTGCTGTATGACCAGACCGCGCCTTCGTTCGACAACCCGGATTTTGTCGAGGTGGTGATTCACTCTTACCGCCACCGTTTCATGTACGCACCCGGCGACCCGGCGCTGGCGTTCATCGAAGAGAAACTCGCAGAACAACCGCCGATTTCGGTGCCGAGCATTGCCTTGTTCGGCGCAGATGACGGCGTGGGCCCGCCGTCGCAACAGGACGAGGATGTAGGGCTTTTCAGCGGCTTTTACCGGCGCCGGGTGCTGCCCGGCGTGGGCCACAATATCCCGCAGGAAGCGCCGCAAGCCACCCTCGACGCGCTGCTGGAGCTGCTTGCCTACGACACCGGCGAAAAGCGTTCGCGATAAGCCTGGGGCGTCACCGACAAGGCCCGCAGGAAACTGCGGCGCAGTGTTTCTTCGCAGCCAAAACCGCATTGCACGGCGATGCGCTTGATTGACGCGTTGCTGTCGGCCAGTTGTCGACGAGCCGTTTCGACGCGGATCAGCTCGACGGCACGCGCCGGGGTCTGACCGGTCTCGGCGCGGTAATGGCGCACAAAACTGCGCTCACTCATGCCGACCTGGGCGGCCAGGGTTGCGATGTTCAGGTCCAGGGTGAGGTTTTCGGCCATCCATGCATGGAGTTCGGCAAAGCGGCTGTCGCTTTTTTGCAGGGACAGCGTGACGCTGAACTGCGACTGCCCGCCAGGGCGCTTGAGAAACACTACCAGGTGCCGCGCCACCTCCAGCGCGACCGCGCCGCCGAGGTCTTCTTCCACCAGGGCCAGGCACAGGTCGATGCCGGCGGTCACACCGGCGGAGGTCCACACGGCGCCCTGCCGGATAAAGATCGGGTTGGGCTCGACCGTCAGCGCGGGAAACTTGCGCGCCAACTCTTCGCAGCGCGTCCAGTGGGTGGCCACGCGGCAACCGTCGAGCACGCCGCTGGCGGCCAGCAGAAACGCGCCCGTACACACCGACGTCATGCGCCGGGTGTGCCGGGCTTTTTCGCGTACCCAGTCGACCAGCGCGAGGTCTTCGGCGGCGCCGTATACCCCCCAGCCGCCAGCGATCACCAGCGTGTCGCAAGGCGCCTCGGCGGCGGGCAGCGGCTCGGCGACCAACGCCAGCCCGGCGGAAGTCATCACCGGTTCGGTTTGCGCGGCAATCACCGAGACGGCGTACGGCAACGGCAAGTTGCGCTGCCGGGCCAAGTCGTTGGCGCAGGCGAAGACCTGCAACGGCCCGGTCACATCAAGCACTTGGGCGTTATCAAAAGCGAGGACATGGACGATTCTGGGCATGATTGGCGTGATTTGTGGGTCCAATGGCGTATTCGCCAAAGCCTAGGCCTCTAGAGTGAAGCCGTCCACCCCTTTATCGGAGCAGCATTGATGACCTTGCAGATCGGCTTTGTAGTGTTTCCCGGCATCCAGCAACTGGACCTGACCGGCCCCTATGACGTACTGGGCTCGCTGCCGGATGTGAAACTTCACTTGGTGTGGAAAGACCTCGCGCCGGTCGTTTCCAGCACCGGGTTGGCGTTCACCCCGACCACGACGTATGCCGAATGCCCGGGTCTGGATGTGCTCTGCGTGCCAGGCGGCGCAGGCGTCGGCGCGTTGATGGAAGACCCGCACACGCTAGACTTCCTCAAGGCACAGGCGCAGACCGCGCGCTACGTGACGTCGGTGTGCACCGGTTCGCTGGTCCTCGGCGCGGCGGGTTTGCTGCGCGGTCGCAAGGCCACCACCCACTGGGCCTACCACGACATGCTCGCCCCGCTCGGCGCCATCCCGGTGCAGGAGCGCGTGGTGCGCGACGGTAACCTGTTTACCGGTGGCGGCATCACCGCAGGTATCGATTTTGCGCTGGTCCTGGCGGCAGAGTTGTACAGCGAAGCGGCGGCGCAATTGGTGCAGTTGCAGATCGAATATGCGCCGGCGCCGCCGTTCGATGCCGGCAGCCCGCACACGGCACCGGCGCATGTGCTGGAAGAAGCGAAGAAACGCACGGTGGAATCGCGCAGGGTGCGCGGTGAGATCACGGCGCGGGCGGCTGCGCGGTTAGGGTGAGCCCACTCCCTGGCGATCTCAAGACTGATGGCGAGCACGCCTGCTCGCCTATATCAATTGGGACGGGACATCACGGCCAAGCGCACGGCCAGTAGCATCAGCACGGTCGCCAGGCCCCATTGCTGAAGCCGTGCGCTCTTTGAACGCCGCGCAAAAAGCCGGCTGAGCGCCCCGCCAAAAACCCCCAACAGTGCATGAAACACAACGGCGATCAAGGTCAACACGCCGCCAAGCAGCATCAGTTGCGTGGCGATGGGGCCTGCCTCGGGCCTGACAAACTGTGGCAGGAACACCACAAAAAACAGTAACGCCTTGGGGTTGAGCAAACTGTTGAACATGGCCTGCCAGCATACCCGGCCCAGCGGTATGAGGCTGACGCGAGCCGTGTCCAGGCCCGGGCTTTTCTGCAACGTCTTGAACACCAGCCACAGCAGGTAGATCACCCCGGCATACCGGATGACATCAAACGAGGGTGGCCAACTGGCGACCAGCGCCGTTACCCCGGTGGCAGTCAATGCCGTCAGCAGCAGGTCCGCCACACCGATACCCAAGGCCGACGCCACCCCGCCTCGCCAGCCGTGGGTCACACCATGGCTGATCACAAAGGCCATATTCGGCCCCGGCGATAACAACAGCAGAAACACCGCACCGGAAAAAACCGCCAGGGTCGCAAGGTCGATCATGCTCAAACACTCGTCCGGGAAAACCCGCAGATTACTGCGCGGGCAGGCATCAAACAAAAAATTGTGCTGGATACATTGCCCACCGCAAATGCCTGCGCCAGCGATTGCCCATTGCCATCCACCGCGCATAGAATGCGAAACATTATCAATTAAAACTGCTGCGCCAGGATGCCCATGTCGAGCGATCACCCACTGGACCATGCCGCCATCGGTCAGCTGTACCATGCCCATCATTCCTGGCTGCGCGGCTGGCTGAACCGCCGCACCGGTTGCCGGGAACATGCCGCCGACCTGGCTCAGGAAACCTTCGTGCGCCTGCTCAAGGCGCGCAAGCAGCAGACCTTGCAGCAGCCACGTGCGTACCTGAGCAGCATCGCGCGCAGCTTGATGATCGACCACTACCGGCGCCGTGAACTGGAGCGCGCCTACCTTGAAAGCCTCGCGCATTTCCCTGAAGTCGACGTGCCGTCGGAAGAAACCCGGTGGCTGATTCTCGACAGCCTGGAACGTATCGACCGCCTGCTCGACCAGCTCAAGCCACGTGCGCGCGAGGCGTTCCTGCTGGCGCAACTGGACGGTTTGACCTGCGCACAGATCGCCGCGCGGCTGGGCGTGTCCAAGGCCACCGTGGAGCGCGACCTGTCCAAGGCGTTGCACGCCTGCTATCGGTTGCGCTATGCCGAACTGTGACCCGCGCCTGCTCGACCAGGCTATCGAGTGGATGATCAGGCTGCGCTTCAACGTCGCCGACGACGCCAGCACCGCTGCGTTCGAGCGTTGGCTGCACACCAGCGCCGAACACCAGCAGGTGTGGCAACGTGTGGCGACGATGAATGATGATTTCAAGCAACTGCCGGCGCAGGTCGGGCGCCACGCCCTGCGTGGTGCGCGCCAACGCATCAGCCGCCGTGAAGGCTTGAAACTGCTGGGGCTGGTGGCCGGTGCGGCGGGGTTGACCTGGCTCGGTCGCGACTACACACCGTTGCCGGCCTTGATGGCCGATTACCGCACCGCTACCGGCGAACGACGCTGGGTGGCATTGGACGATGGCAGCAGTGTCCAGCTCAACAGCGCGAGCGCCATTGATACAGCGTTCAATCAAGAGCGGCGCCTGGTGCAGTTGCGTCAGGGGGAAATACGCGTGGACACCGCCGCCGACAGCCGGCCGTTCTGGGTCAGCACCCGCGATGGCCACCTGCGCGCCCTCGACACGCGTTTGCTGGTGCGCGAAGACGACCAGGGCACGCTGCTCGCCGTGCAACAGGGCAGCGTGACGCTGTTTGCCGACAGCCATGGCGCCAGCGCGCGGCAGGTGATCAACCCTGGCGAACAAGTGGTGTTCGACCGCAACGGCATCCGCCCTCCCATCGCCAACGGCCTTGACCCCTGGGCCTGGAGCGATGGCGTGATCAGCGCCCAGAATATGCGCCTGGATGACTTTCTTGCTGAGCTGGGCCGTTATCGAAATGGCTTGCTGCGCTGCAGTGAAGCAGTGGCCGGCCTGCGCGTATCGGGTACATACCAATTGGACGACACCGATCAAGTGCTGATCCTGGTGGCGCAATCGCTCAAGGTCGATGTCACCTTCCGCAGCCGATATTGGGTGACCGTTTCGGCCCGCGTATAAAACGCTAAAAATAAATGAGGTGAATTCGCATCTCCACTCGACCTGTAAGGAAAGGCCGATCAACAGGCCGGTTCTGTTCACTTCCTTCAGGAGCATCCCGCGGTCATGCAAGCGTTCCCCTCCCAACGTTCCTCCCTCAAGCGCGCGGTGCAGGCCGCCTTGCTCGGCGCCTGCCTGGGCGGCGGCGCCGCGCCGTTGGCCGTGATGGCCGACACCGCGAGCAGTGATACCCAGGCCCGCGACTGGAGCATCGCCGCCGGCTCGCTCGCCGGTGCGCTGGACCAGTTCGCGCGCCAGGCGGGCATCAGCCTGTCGTACGACGCCACCAGCATCGCCGGCAAGACCAGCCCAGGCCTGCGCGGCAGCTTCGACCGCGAGCAGGCACTCGGCCAATTGTTACGCGGCCAAGGGCTGCAAGCCCAGCGCCAGAGCAACAGCACCTGGTTGCTGTTGCCGCAGGTGGCGGACAGCGGCGCCCTCAACCTGGGCGCCACAATGGTCACTGGCGAGCGTCTCGGCGCCACCACCGATGGCACCGGTTCCTACACCACGGGCGCAGTGACCATCGGCAAAGGCCAGCATAGCCTGCGGGAAACACCGCAATCGGTCAGTGTGTTGACCCGCCAATTGATGGACGACCAGCACCTCACCACCATCGACGACATCATGGAACGCACGCCGGGGATCACCACTTATGAATCGCCTATGGGCGGCAAATATTTCTATTCCCGTGGTTTCAAGATGCTCGGCCAGTACCAGTACGACGGCGTACCGCTGGACATGGGCAAGGACTTCGTACAGGCCGATAGCTTCAGCGCCAACATGGCGATCTACGACCGCGTGGAAGTGCTCAAAGGCGCGGCCGGGATGCTCAAGGGCGCGGGTACCGCCAGCGGCGCGGTGAACTTCGTGCGCAAGCGGCCCCAGGCCAAGCCCACTACCAGCCTGTCGCTGTCCGCCGGCACCTGGGACAACTACCGCACCGAGGTCGACACCGGCGGCCCGTTGAATGACAGCGGCACCGTGCGTGGCCGTGCGGCCGTCAGCCAGCAGACTCGCGGCTCTTACATGGATATTGCCAAGCGCCAGGACCGGGCATTCTACGGCGCGCTGGATATCGACCTGAGCCCCGACACCACGCTGGGCGTCGGCGCCAGCTACGAAGACGTCGATGCCACCCCCTGCTGGGGCGGCCTGCCGCGCTACGCCGACGGCAAAAGCGCCAAGCTCAGTCGCTCCACGTGCCTGGGCCAAGCCTGGAACGATTGGCAGAGTCAGCGCACCACGTTTTTTGCCGACCTGACCCACGCGTTCAACGACGACTGGAAACTCAAGGTATCGGCAGTCCACAGCCGCAACCTGCAAGACACCAAATATGCCGCCAGCGAAGGCACCATCAACTATGGCAACCCGGCGCCCACGGCCGGCTCCTATGCCGCGCTGATGGACTACGATCACAAAGACTTCGGCCTTGACGCCTACCTTGACGGCAAGTTCGAAGCCTTCGGCCTGGAGCACGAACTGATCCTTGGCGCCAACGGCAGCCGGGGTACGCAGGACGACATGTATGCGATCCAGAGCCTGCCTTCGCGCCAGAGCATCTACCAACCTGACCATCACTTCACGGAACCGGCCGACAGTACCTTCTGGCCAAACATGTATCGCGGCGGTACGGTGAAGGAAACCGCCACCCAATACGGCACCTACGCCACCTTGCGCCTGCGCCTGGCCGAACCGTTGATGCTGATCGTGGGTAGCCGCGTAAGCTGGTACGAGAATCGGCGCACGTCCAACAACCTGGCCTGGGGAGAATGGGCGGTACAGGATGCGCGTACTCGGGAAACCGGCGAAGTCACGCCGTTCGCGGCGCTGATCTACGACCTTGACGAACACCTGTCGGTGTACGCCAGCTATGCCGATATCTTCCAACCGCAAAGCTCCTACGCTACCGTCGACGGCGCCGCGCTCAAGCCGAAAATCGGCGATAACTACGAGCTGGGCATCAAGGGCGAATGGTACGACGGGCGCCTCAACGGCTCCCTGGCGCTATTCCGTGCCGTGGAAAAAAACGGCGCCGAATCGGACTACATCGCCCAATGCGCGACATCCGTCGATGGCTTTTGCTACACCGATAAAGGCAAAGTGCGCGCCCAAGGCGTGGAGGCCGAAATCAGCGGTGAGGTACTTGAGCGCCTGCAACTGTTCGGCGGCTACACCTACACGCAGACCAAGGCGCTGAATACCATCGACGTGGCGAAAGAAGGCGGTGTTTCCAACACGTATGTGCCGCGCCACATGCTACGCCTGTGGGGCGATTACCAGCTCGACGGCGCGCTGTCGAAATGGAGCGTGGGCACCGGCGTAAATGCCCAGAGCAGCAACTACCGCGTGCAGACCATCAAGCTCGAACAAGCCGGTTACGCAACGTGGAACGCGCGCCTGGCCTACCGCATGGACGACACCTGGACCGTGGCGCTCAACGGCAACAACCTGTTCGATAAAACCTATTACAACACCGTCGGCACCGCCTCCTGGGGCAACTTTTATGGAGAACCACGTAACTTTACGGTGAGTTTGAAAGGCAACTTCTGATCCAGCGAAAACCTGTGGCAGGGCGCGCAATGCGCCCTGCTCGCCTGTCAGCGCTATCAGTCATCCAGTGGTTGCGGCGCAGCTTTGCCGCCCGGCTTGGCCGGCTTGACGGGTTTTGCACCCTTGGCCGGAGCGGGCTCGACCGGCGCGGGTTCAGCAGCGGCAGCCGCTTCTTTCTCCGCCATGGGCATCTGATCAATCGCGCTGAAGAACTCCTTGAGCTCGAGGGTATCCGGTGGCACGGTCTTCTCGAGTTTTTTCTCGCCGTCCTTGCCGATAAGGATCACCTTGGTACCACTGCCGACACCGAGTTTGAGGGCGCGAATCAGCGCATTGGTTTCCGGCGGTGTCAGCTTTTTGCTGTCCTTGGGGTCCTTGGCGAACTTCTCACCTTCGGCACCGATGCTGCCGAACTTCACGGTGTAGAACACCATGCTGCGCTCTTCAAAGGACTGTTTGGTCGCAGGTTCTTCCAGCTGTTTTTTCAGCGTCGTCAACGTGGGGTTACCCGCATCGAGTTCCACTACCACCAGCGGGCGGGCCTTGCCCATGTCCTGCTTCAGCGGATTATCATCAGCAGCCAACAGCGGCCCCGTAAAAGCCATCAAGGTAGCCAGGGTCAGCGACCGGATGAGCATGCGCACCTCCTTTGAATTCCATGCAGGGTTCTTGAGTTTCATGTCTGCGACAGCCAAATTCAAGGATGATTCCTACACAACTTTAAGAAAGCGTAGGTCAGGGCGCCCACTACGCAAGGGGCGCGGGGCACGGCGGTGATTGTTTCCTCTGATTGCGGAAACACTACAAGACCTTCCACTGCGGCCAATGCCGTGCAAATACGGGCGCCACGATAGGGTCGGCATCCACCTGCGACAGGGTTTTGGCAAAGGCTGGCGCCACGGCGCTCAACGCCTCCCGCGCCTCATCCCAGCGCGACACCGCTGCCGCCATGATGCCCAAGGCATTCGGCTGACCGCTGGCGGCAAACAATTGCCCGGCGAACTGATCGGCAAATACCACCCTGGCTTGGTGCAGGTAACGGCGCGTGCCCGAGGCCAACCGCGCCTTCATGCAAGAGCCAGACTTGTCCGTGCCATCGAGCGTGTACATGGGCGTTCCTCCGGATAATCATCACCAATGACAACAATGCTGCGCCTTGGCATCACGACGCAAGCGTTCTAGAACAAGCCCATTTGCCCCCCGACCAGCGTGCCAAAGTCGTCATTCACGAACGGCAGGATCGCATCGGCCACCGGCTGCAATTGGCGGGTGACGTAGTGGTCGTAGTCGATGGGTGCTTGGCGCACTTCCAGGGGTTCGGGGCCGTTGACGCTGATCACATAGCTGATCCAGCCACCGCGTTGGTACTGGCGCGGGCGCCCCAGTCGATCGTTATATTCATCGGCCAGGCGTGCAGCGCGCACATGAGGCGGCACGTTGCGTTCGTAGTCGTTTAATTGGCGGCGCAGGCGCTTGCGGTAGATCAGCAGCTCGTCGAATTCACCGCTCAGGGTTCGACGCACATAGTCGCGGATGTAGTCCTGGTGGGGCTGGCGGTGGAAGATGCGCTGGTAGAGTTCCTGCTGGAATCGCCGGGCCAGGGGCGACCAGTCACTGCGCACGGCTTCCAGGCCTTTGTAGATCATTTCTTCGCTGCCATCGGCACGGGTGACCAGCCCGGCGTAGCGTTTTTTGCTGCCCTCCTCCGCGCCACGAATGGTGGGCATGAGAAAGCGTGTGAAGTGGGTTTCGTATTGAAGTTCCAGGGCACTTTGCAGGCCGAACGCCGTTTGCAGGTGCTCACGCCACCAGTCGTTGACGTGCTTGACCAACGCCTGGCCGATGCGGCTGGCGTCTTCCTGGGAATGGGCGCTGCCGAGCCAGACGAAAGTGGAGTCGGTATCACCGTAGATCACTTCATGGCCCTGGGCTTCAACCAATTGGCGAGTCTGGCGCATGATCTGGTGGCCGCGCATCGTGATCGACGATGCCAGACGTGTATCGAAAAACCGGCAACCGCTGGAACCGAGTACGCCGTAGAAGGCGTTCATGATGATTTTCAGGGCTTGGGACAGCGGCGCGTTGTGTTCGCGCTTGGCCACTTCACGGCCTTCGGACACCCCCGCGACGATGGACGGCAGGCAGTGTCGCGTGCGGGAAAAGCGTGCACCACGAAAGCCTTCCACCGAGTCGCTGTCATCGGGGTGCTTGAGGCCTTCGATCAGGCCAACCGGGTCGATCAGGAAGCTGCGGATGATCGACGGGTAAAGGCTTTTGTAATCGAGCACCAGCACAGATTCGTAGAGGCCGGGGCGTGAGTCCATGACAAACCCGCCTGGGCTGGCCTCGGGAGGTTTGTCGCCCAGGTTGGGGGCGACGAAGCCCTGGCGGTGCATCAGCGGCATGTACAAGTGGGTGAACGCAGCAACCGAGCCACCGTTGCGGTCGGCCGGCAGGCCGGTGACGCTGGCCCGCTCCAACAGGAACTTAAGCAGGTCGGTCTTTTCGAAAATGCGCGTGACCAGCTCGCAGTCCTTGAGGTTGTAACGCGCCAGGGCGGGCTTGTCCTCGGCGAACATGCGGTTGATTTCATCCATGCGCTGATACGGTGTGGAGATGTCCTTGCCTTCACCGAGTAGAGTCTGCGCGACGTTTTCCAGGCTGAAGGATTCGAAGCTCCAAGTGGCCGAACGCAGCGCCTCGATACCGTCAATGATCAAACGCCCCGCCGCTGCCGCGAAATAATGGTTGCGGCTGCCATGCTCGCGCCAGGCCATCGGCTCGTCACCACGCCCGAGCATGAGCGGCACCTTGAGACGTTGGGCATGTTCATGCAGCACCCGCAGGTCAAATTGCACCACGTTCCAGCCGATGATCGCATCGGGGTCAAAGGTGGCGAGCCATTGGTTGAGGCGTTCGAGCAATTGGGCGCGGGTATCGCAGTAGTCGAGCTTGAAATCTACCGCGGTGGTTTGGTTGGGTGGGCCGAGCATGTAGACCTGGCGCTCACCGCAGCCTTCGAGCGCAATGGAATACAGGTCGCCCTGGGCAGTGGTTTCAATGTCCAGGGAGACCAGTTTGAGCGGAGGGCGGTATTCGGGGGCGGGTTTCATCTGCGCATCGCATAGGGTGCCCGCCGCATCAGGCGTACCACCAAACCAAACCGGAGCGGTGATGAAGCGCTCCATCATGTAGCGCTCCGGCGGGCGCACGTCAGCTTCGTAAACGTCGACACCGGCGGCACGCAGGCGCTTTTCCACATCCATCAACTGACGGTGCTGGCGGGTGTACAGGCCCAGAACCGGACGGTGATGGAAATCGCACAACTGCAGCGGGCGCAACTCGATATCGCGCTCGCCCTTGAGCAGCCAATCGAGCGGTTTGCGATGAGCCTCGGGGATAAACATCACCGAGGTCTGCACAGGTAGGCGGATGTACCGTGGCCCCTGGTCGGTGGCCAGCCAGAAACTGACCTCCGTGCCCGCCGGGGTGTCGCGCCAATGCCGGGTCAGGACAAACCCCTGCTGTAAATCCACCGTGCCGCACCTCAAGAATCGCTTTCAGGCAGTGATTCTACGCGGCATCTGCCCAAACGCGGCGGGTAAACCGCAAACTGCAAAATTTGTTGCATGTCGTTGTACGTCCAAAGCGGTCAGCTCTGGTGCGTACCGCCTTCAAAAAAGAAGCGTGCTTGAGCGTTGGGGATAACACGGATGGGCATCAGTGATGATGCCCACTTTGTGGGTCGCGCCTTGGGGCTTCGTTCAGATAGTTTTCGATATTGCCCATTTGTTCATCCCAGCCACGTGAGTTCATCTTGAATGCCTTTTTCCGACGAGCTTCAGGCACCCTGTCGAAACCCGACTCCATCACCCGTAGCAGAATGCCCGGCGCGCGGTCCTCAATTGTGAACTCAACCAAGGTCGGGGTTTCGATGTCGTAGTCGACGCCCTCCTCCACCGCGAAGGGATGCCACCGGAAAGAGAACAGTGTTTGCGGCAGGATGCGTTCGATTTTGACCTTCCAGATTACGTGCTCGTAACCGGGGTAAGTAATCGGCGCCTCAATGGTATCTCCCGCGACAAAGGTTTTGCCCTTGAGAGCAATGCCAAACCAGGTGCCGAATTGCTCGGCGTTGGTCAGTGCTTCCCATACTTGTTTACGTGAAGCCTTGAGCAGGACTTTTCGCTCTATGCGATCTAATACGTGCATAAGTCACCTCCTTCATTGACAGTAGGCGACATCAAATAATGCGCAACCTGAGGTTGTAAGCAATGATGATGCCCCGTCCTTGAACCGGCAATACGTTATGACTGACCCATTGAATGGAAGTTGCTTCTGCAAAGGCGTGCACTACCAGATAAGCCGCCTGGATATGCTCATCAGCCACTGCCACTGTTCCACTTGCCGCAAAGTACATGCGGCGCCATTTGTCGCCACCGCCGGGGTGATGCGTGAACATTTTCGCTGGACGCAGGGGGAGGAGTTGTTGTCGTCATTTGAATCTTCCCCTGGAAAATTCAGGCATTTCTGCTCGCGTTGCGGCTCACATCTGATGGCGGAACGTGGGCATCAGCCCCATGTGATTGTGCGGGTGGCGACGCTGGATGATGATCCAGGCGTCAAGCCTACCTCGCACATCTGGACGGCACACGATGTGCCATGGCTTGCCCATGAAGGCATCGAGCACTGGGGCGAGGGGCAGGTATGACTTAAACGTGCGGATCCCCTGGGGCTTTTGCCGGCGTCGCGTATTGCGGCTTCAGGTGGCCTTCCTGGTCAAGTAACCAGGCGTCCATGATCTGCCGTACCACGGGCCCGGCGACACGACCACCGGCTTCGCCGTTTTCGATCATCACCGAGATCACGATCTTCGGATGCTCAGCGGGTGCGAAACCCACGAACAGGGCATTATCGCGATGGCGTTCCAGCGTCTTCTCACGGTTGTAGCGCTCGCCCTGCTTGATCGCCACCACCTGCGCGGTACCGCTCTTGCCGGCGATGCGGTATTGCGCACCTTGCGCTGCCGCCCGTGCAATTCCACGGGGGTCATGCATGACCAATTGCATACCGTGGTTGACCTGCTCCCAGTCATGCGGGTCCTTCAGGACAACGTTCGGCATGGGGTTTTCGTCCACCGGTGGCTCGCCGTTGATGGTCTTCGCCAGATGCGGTCGGTTCCACACGCCTTTATTGGCGATCAGTGCGGTGGCCTGGGCCAGTTGCAACGGCGTAACCTGCATGTAGCCCTGGCCGATGCCAAGGATCACCGTTTCGCCCGGGAACCAGGGCTGACGACGCGTGGCACGTTTCCAGGCCTGGGATGGCATCAAACCAGCCGATTCCTCGAACATATCCAGGGACACTTTCTGGCCAAGACCGAATTCGGCCAAGTAGTCGTGCAAGCGATCAATGCCCAGTTTGTGGGCTAGGTCATAAAAGTAGGTATCGTTGGAACGCATGATGGCGGCGTCCATATCCACCCAACCGTCGCCGCTGTGATTCCAATTGCGGTATTTATGGTCAAAGTCGGGCAGTTGATAGTATCCGGGGTCGAACACGCGTGTCTGAGCGGTGACTACACCGCTGTCGAGCCCGGCAATGGCCACCTCTGGCTTGATGGTCGAGCCCGGTGCGTACAGGCCTCTAAGGACACGATTGAACAGCGGTCGGTCAATGGAGTCATGCAATGCAGCATATTCCTTGAAGCTGATGCCAGTGACGAAGAGGTTGGGGTCGAAACTCGGCTTGCTGACCATGGCCAGCACTTCGCCGGTCTGTGGGTCGAGGGCGACCACCGAGCCACGGCGATCACCCAGGGCTTGCTCGGCCGCTTCCTGAAGTTTTACGTCAAGACTCAAGACAATGTTTTTACCAGGGGTCGGGTCTGTGTGTTTGAGCACCCGCAGTACCCGACCTTGGGCATTGGTTTCGACCTCTTCATAACCCACATGGCCGTGCAACTCGGACTCGTAGAAACGCTCGATGCCGGTCTTGCCGATGGATTGCGTGCCACGATACTCCACTGAATCGAGAGCCTTGGATTCTTTCTCATTGATCCGTCCTACATAGCCGATCGAGTGAGCAAAGTGAGCGCCCAGTGGGTAGTGACGGACGAATTGCGGTTCGACATCCACGCCTGGTAGACGGAATTCGTTCACCGCCAGCAATGCGATTTGCTCCTCGGTCAACTCATAAAATAACGTCACTGGGACGAAGGGATGGCGTGCCTGCTTCAAGGCCTTGTCAAATATGGCGCGGTCTTCGACGGGCAGGTGCAGCAAGTTGACGATGGCGTCGAGCTCACCTTTGAGATCGGTGGTGCGCTCCCGGGTGATGGTCAGATTGTAACTAGGGCGGTTGTCGGCCAGTACTACGCCGTTGCGGTCGTAGATCAGCCCACGCGTCGGCGTGATGGGCAACACGTGTACACGGTTGTTTTCGGAAATCGTGGAGTGATAATCGAACTGCACCACTTGCAGAAAATACATGCGCCCTACCAACGCGCAAGTGATGCTGACCACCAACAGCGCGCAGGCAAGAAGGCGCTTATTGACCAGGCGGTTCTCTTTTTCGTGATCTTTGATCGGTATCGGCTCAGGCATTTCTACAGCATCTCTTTGAAGAAGGTCGACGCCGCATCCTGCGGATAAAAATCAGTCCTTGTGAAAATGTGCTGCACCATACCAAAAATGCAGAAACACTTTGCATCGTTTTCCCCCAATGGCATGTTGAAAAATCTTTTTTGTCAGGATGGTTGCACGAGCTTCTTGCACTTTCCGAGCGCCCAAAACAAAACCCCATCTGCTTTCGCAAATGGGGTTTCGGAATTTAATCTTGACGATGACCTACTCTCACATGGGGAAACCCCACACTACCATCGGCGATGCATCGTTTCACTACTGAGTTCGGGATGGGATCAGGTGGTTCCAATGCTCTATGGTCGTCAAGAAATTCGGGTACTGACTCGTGACCAGATGGCCTCGCTTCAGCAAATCGGGTATGTGACAGCAGTCGGTGTTTTGTGAGTTACAAACTTTCGGTTCGTTTCGTCTTCACACACCGCAATCTGATGCTCTTTCGAGTAGTCAAATTGCTTGGGTGTTATATGGTCAAGCCTCACGGGCAATTAGTATTGGTTAGCTCAACGCCTCACAGCGCTTACACACCCAACCTATCAACGTCGTAGTCTTCGACGGCCCTTCAGGGAACTCAAGGTTCCAGTGAGATCTCATCTTGAGGCTAGTTTCCCGCTTAGATGCTTTCAGCGGTTATCTATTCCGAACATAGCTACCCGGCAATGCCACTGGCGTGACAACCGGAACACCAGAGGTTCGTCCACTCCGGTCCTCTCGTACTAGGAGCAGCCCCTCTCAAATCTCAAACGTCCACGGCAGATAGGGACCGAACTGTCTCACGACGTTCTAAACCCAGCTCGCGTACCACTTTAAATGGCGAACAGCCATACCCTTGGGACCGGCTTCAGCCCCAGGATGTGATGAGCCGACATCGAGGTGCCAAACACCGCCGTCGATATGAACTCTTGGGCGGTATCAGCCTGTTATCCCCGGAGTACCTTTTATCCGTTGAGCGATGGCCCTTCCATACAGAACCACCGGATCACTAAGACCTACTTTCGTACCTGCTCGACGTGTCTGTCTCGCAGTCAAGCGCGCTTTTGCCTTTATACTCTACGACCGATTTCCGACCGGTCTGAGCGCACCTTCGTACTCCTCCGTTACTCTTTAGGAGGAGACCGCCCCAGTCAAACTACCCACCATACACTGTCCTCGATCCGGATAACGGACCTGAGTTAGAACCTCAAAGTTGCCAGGGTGGTATTTCAAGGTTGGCTCCACGCAGACTGGCGTCCACGCTTCAAAGCCTCCCACCTATCCTACACAAGCAAATTCAAAGTCCAGTGCAAAGCTATAGTAAAGGTTCACGGGGTCTTTCCGTCTAGCCGCGGATACACTGCATCTTCACAGCGATTTCAATTTCACTGAGTCTCGGGTGGAGACAGCGCCGCCATCGTTACGCCATTCGTGCAGGTCGGAACTTACCCGACAAGGAATTTCGCTACCTTAGGACCGTTATAGTTACGGCCGCCGTTTACCGGGGCTTCGATCAAGAGCTTCGCGTTAGCTAACCCCATCAATTAACCTTCCGGCACCGGGCAGGCGTCACACCCTATACGTCCACTTTCGTGTTTGCAGAGTGCTGTGTTTTTAATAAACAGTCGCAGCGGCCTGGTATCTTCGACCGGCATGGGCTTACGGAGCAAGTCCTTCACCCTCACCGGCGCACCTTCTCCCGAAGTTACGGTGCCATTTTGCCTAGTTCCTTCACCCGAGTTCTCTCAAGCGCCTTGGTATTCTCTACCCAACCACCTGTGTCGGTTTGGGGTACGGTTCCTGGTTACCTGAAGCTTAGAAGCTTTTCTTGGAAGCATGGCATCAACCACTTCGCTAACTAAAAGTTAGCTCGTCATCAGCTCTCGGCCTTAGAATCCCGGATTTACCTAAGATTCCAGCCTACCACCTTAAACTTGGACAACCAACGCCAAGCTGGCCTAGCCTTCTCCGTCCCTCCATCGCAATAACCAGAAGTACAGGAATATTAACCTGTTTTCCATCGACTACGCTTTTCAGCCTCGCCTTAGGGACCGACTAACCCTGCGTCGATTAACGTTGCGCAGGAAACCTTGGTCTTTCGGCGTGGGTGTTTTTCACACCCATTGTCGTTACTCATGTCAGCATTCGCACTTCTGATACCTCCAGCAAGCTTCTCAACTCACCTTCACAGGCTTACAGAACGCTCCTCTACCGCATCACTTACGTGATACCCGTAGCTTCGGTGTATGGTTTGAGCCCCGTTACATCTTCCGCGCAGGCCGACTCGACTAGTGAGCTATTACGCTTTCTTTAAAGGGTGGCTGCTTCTAAGCCAACCTCCTAGCTGTCTAAGCCTTCCCACATCGTTTCCCACTTAACCATAACTTTGGGACCTTAGCTGACGGTCTGGGTTGTTTCCCTTTTCACGACGGACGTTAGCACCCGCCGTGTGTCTCCCATGCTCGGCACTTGTAGGTATTCGGAGTTTGCATCGGTTTGGTAAGTCGGGATGACCCCCTAGCCGAAACAGTGCTCTACCCCCTACAGTGATACATGAGGCGCTACCTAAATAGCTTTCGAGGAGAACCAGCTATCTCCGAGCTTGATTAGCCTTTCACTCCGATCCACAGGTCATCCGCTAACTTTTCAACGGTAGTCGGTTCGGTCCTCCAGTTAGTGTTACCCAACCTTCAACCTGCCCATGGATAGATCGCCCGGTTTCGGGTCTATTCCCAGCGACTAGACGCCCTATTAAGACTCGCTTTCGCTACGCCTCCCCTATTCGGTTAAGCTCGCCACTGAAAATAAGTCGCTGACCCATTATACAAAAGGTACGCAGTCACCCAACAAAGTGGGCTCCCACTGCTTGTACGCATACGGTTTCAGGATCTATTTCACTCCCCTCTCCGGGGTTCTTTTCGCCTTTCCCTCACGGTACTAGTTCACTATCGGTCAGTCAGTAGTATTTAGCCTTGGAGGATGGTCCCCCCATATTCAGACAAAGTTTCTCGTGCTCCGTCCTACTCGATTTCATGACTAAGAGATTTTCGCGTACAGGGCTATCACCCACTATGGCCGCACTTTCCAGAGCGTTCCGCTAATCTCAAAGCCACTTAAGGGCTAGTCCCCGTTCGCTCGCCACTACTAAGGGAATCTCGGTTGATTTCTTTTCCTCAGGGTACTTAGATGTTTCAGTTCCCCTGGTTCGCCTCTTGCACCTATGTATTCAGTACAAGATAACCATCTTATGATGGCTGGGTTCCCCCATTCAGACATCTCCGGATCAAAGTCTGTTTGCCGACTCCCCGAAGCTTTTCGCAGGCTACCACGTCTTTCATCGCCTCTGACTGCCAAGGCATCCACCGTATGCGCTTCTTCACTTGACCATATAACCCCAAGCAATCTGGTTATACTGTGAAGACGACATTCGCCGAAAATCTGTAATCACTCACAAATTTTACCTTAGCCTGATCCGTTACCAGTGAAAGTAACGTTCAGTCTATCTTTCTATCACATACCCAAATTTTTAAAGAACGATCTAATCAAAGACTAGAAATCAACATTCACCATCGCTAGGATGGAATGCTCATTTCTAAGCTTTCATACGTCAGAAGCAGTAGTGGTGGAGCCAAACGGGATCGAACCGTTGACCTCCTGCGTGCAAGGCAGGCGCTCTCCCAGCTGAGCTATGGCCCCATATTTCTACAGGCGTTTCCCACACAAAATTGGTGGGTCTGGGCAGATTCGAACTGCCGACCTCACCCTTATCAGGGGTGCGCTCTAACCAACTGAGCTACAGACCCAATTTCGGGCTGCTTCTTATCGTCTTCTTCAATGAATCAAGCAATTCGTGTGGGAACTTATGGAGCAGCTGATGTCGTCGATTAAGGAGGTGATCCAGCCGCAGGTTCCCCTACGGCTACCTTGTTACGACTTCACCCCAGTCATGAATCACACCGTGGTAACCGTCCTCCCGAAGGTTAGACTAGCTACTTCTGGTGCAACCCACTCCCATGGTGTGACGGGCGGTGTGTACAAGGCCCGGGAACGTATTCACCGCGACATTCTGATTCGCGATTACTAGCGATTCCGACTTCACGCAGTCGAGTTGCAGACTGCGATCCGGACTACGATCGGTTTTATGGGATTAGCTCCACCTCGCGGCTTGGCAACCCTCTGTACCGACCATTGTAGCACGTGTGTAGCCCAGGCCGTAAGGGCCATGATGACTTGACGTCATCCCCACCTTCCTCCGGTTTGTCACCGGCAGTCTCCTTAGAGTGCCCACCATGACGTGCTGGTAACTAAGGACAAGGGTTGCGCTCGTTACGGGACTTAACCCAACATCTCACGACACGAGCTGACGACAGCCATGCAGCACCTGTCTCAATGTTCCCGAAGGCACCAATCTATCTCTAGAAAGTTCATTGGATGTCAAGGCCTGGTAAGGTTCTTCGCGTTGCTTCGAATTAAACCACATGCTCCACCGCTTGTGCGGGCCCCCGTCAATTCATTTGAGTTTTAACCTTGCGGCCGTACTCCCCAGGCGGTCAACTTAATGCGTTAGCTGCGCCACTAAGAGCTCAAGGCTCCCAACGGCTAGTTGACATCGTTTACGGCGTGGACTACCAGGGTATCTAATCCTGTTTGCTCCCCACGCTTTCGCACCTCAGTGTCAGTATCAGTCCAGGTGGTCGCCTTCGCCACTGGTGTTCCTTCCTATATCTACGCATTTCACCGCTACACAGGAAATTCCACCACCCTCTACCATACTCTAGTCAGTCAGTTTTGAATGCAGTTCCCAGGTTGAGCCCGGGGATTTCACATCCAACTTAACAAACCACCTACGCGCGCTTTACGCCCAGTAATTCCGATTAACGCTTGCACCCTCTGTATTACCGCGGCTGCTGGCACAGAGTTAGCCGGTGCTTATTCTGTCGGTAACGTCAAAACAATCACGTATTAGGTAACTGCCCTTCCTCCCAACTTAAAGTGCTTTACAATCCGAAGACCTTCTTCACACACGCGGCATGGCTGGATCAGGCTTTCGCCCATTGTCCAATATTCCCCACTGCTGCCTCCCGTAGGAGTCTGGACCGTGTCTCAGTTCCAGTGTGACTGATCATCCTCTCAGACCAGTTACGGATCGTCGCCTTGGTGAGCCATTACCTCACCAACTAGCTAATCCGACCTAGGCTCATCTGATAGCGCAAGGCCCGAAGGTCCCCTGCTTTCTCCCGTAGGACGTATGCGGTATTAGCGTCCGTTTCCGAACGTTATCCCCCACTACCAGGCAGATTCCTAGGCATTACTCACCCGTCCGCCGCTCTCAAGAGAAGCAAGCTTCTCTCTACCGCTCGACTTGCATGTGTTAGGCCTGCCGCCAGCGTTCAATCTGAGCCATGATCAAACTCTTCAGTTCAAACATCTTTGGGTTTTTAAGAAACCCTAAACTTGGCTCAGCAATCGTTGGTTACATCTTTGATTTCTCGCGGAGTAACTTGTGATGCTGATAATCTTGTTGACTATCAGTCTGACTCCACAAGCACCCACACGAATTGCTTGATTCAGTTGTTAAAGAGCGGTTGGTTAAGAGCTTTCGTCTCAACCGAGGCGCGCATTCTACAGCAGCCTCATTTGCTGTCAAGCGGTTATTTTCAGAAGCTTTCGAAGATTTCTTCAACAACTTCAACCACTTGCGCTTCCGATCTCTCGTCAGCGGGAGGCGAATTCTACAGCGTTACACGCTGCTGTCAACACCTCTTTTTCAACTTCCTTTTGGCTTCGATGAACTGAAGCAACTTGCTGCCGAAAACTGCGTAACTCATTGTTTACCAAGGAGTTTTCCGTTTCGACTGCGCCGGAAGTGGGGCGAATTATAGGCTTCCAGAATCTGCGGTCAAGCGTTAATTTTGTTTTTCTATCAGACAGCCTTAAATCCTAAGAACGTTCTATCTATATAAAAAACCCAACCCTAATATTGAGCAATATATTGCTCAATTTAAAACAGTTAAGCATCATAACGCCCTCTGCTACTCACTCATGATCCGGATCTCCCCCAATGACCACCTCCCCCCGCAGCCTGGCTTCGGCATTGTTCCCAGTCGGACTGCTGCTGATCGCCATGGCCTCCATTCAGTCCGGCGCCTCGCTGGCCAAGAGCATGTTCCCTATTGTCGGCGCACAAGGCACTACAACCCTGCGTTTGATTTTTGCCAGTGTGATCATGCTGCTCATCTTGCGCCCATGGCGCGCCAGCCTGACAGCCAAGTCCCTGCGCACCGTGATCATTTACGGGATGGCATTGGGCGGCATGAACTTCCTCTTCTATATGTCCTTGCGCAGCGTCCCACTAGGTATCGCAGTCGCCCTTGAATTCACTGGGCCACTCGCGGTAGCCATCTACGCGTCGCGACGAGCAATAGACTTCTTGTGGATTGGCCTCGCGATCATCGGCCTGCTCCTGTTGATTCCCCTAGGGGAAGCCAGCAGCGGCATCGACTTGCTCGGAGCGGCCTATGCCTTAAGCGCAGGCGTTTGCTGGGCCCTCTACATTCTGTTCGGACAGAAGGCCGGTAACGACAACGGCGTCCAGACCGCCGCCCTCGGCGTAATGATCGCCGCACTGTTTGTGGCACCTATCGGTATTGTGCACGCCGGCAGTGCGTTGCTGACGCCCGCGTTGATCCCGGTCGCCATCGGCGTCGCCATACTGTCCACCGCCCTGCCCTACACCTTGGAGATGGTGGCACTGACGCGCTTGCCCGCGCGTACTTTCGGCACCCTTATGAGCATTGAGCCGGCATTCGGCGCACTCTCTGGCCTGCTCTTCCTGCAGGAACACCTGTCCCTGGCGCAATGGCTGGCTATAACGTGCATCATCATGGCCTCGGTAGGTGCGACGCTGACGATGCGCAATGAGACAAAGCCGCTGGTACCGGTGGACTGAATCATCTTTGAAGGTCGCTCTAGTATTTGCCGCCCATTTAGGCCATGTTTAGCCTGCAAACGAATGTCATTCATGGAGATTTTCGACAAGGACAGCGCGAACGCTACACTCGAGAGCGAGTAAAGCCTGCTTCAAGCAATGCGAAGCGGTTATTAAGGATAGGAATGAAGCGAATTTTGATGCTGTTAATCGTCGTGGCCATTGCAGGTTGTGCCGCGACGACCAAGACAGAAGTAAAGCGGGGCAAAAAAGGACTGCATATCAACTGTTCCGGCCTGTCTTCCTCCTGGGACCAGTGCTACACGAGTGCAACCAACTCTTGCGGCGCCAAGGGCTACCGAGTTATCGCTAAGTCCGGTGACAATTCAGAGGAGCCAGGGGACTACCCCTTCGGCCTCAACCCAGCGGGCTATACCAGCCGCAGCATGATCGTCATTTGCAGATAATCGACCGAGCAGTCCACTCGCGACTGCTCCGTCGCCCCACCGCGCAAACCCGTCTACTTAATCGCATAGCGCCGTTTCCAGCGCTGGGCGTTTGCTGTCGTGCCTGAACTGCAACCGATCAAATAGCCGCCGTACGCGTC
This sequence comes from Pseudomonas asgharzadehiana, assembly GCF_019139815.1. NCBI lineage: Bacteria > Pseudomonadati > Pseudomonadota > Gammaproteobacteria > Pseudomonadales > Pseudomonadaceae > Pseudomonas > Pseudomonas asgharzadehiana. Next base: position 2,155,638 of record NZ_CP077079.1, on the reverse strand, counting down.
TGCAACCATTGCAACCCAGCACCATTAAGCAATGGACTCAGCCGTTCACGCACTTCGGCATGGTAGGCATTGAACCACTCACGCTCATCCTGTGTGAGCAACGAAGTTTCCAGGCAACGGGTGTCGATCGGGCACAACGTCAAGGTTTCAAACTTAAGGAACTCACCAAATTCGGTCTTGCCCGCTTCGCGGTTCAATACCAGGTTCTCGATACGTACCCCCCAACGACCAGGACGGTAAGTACCGGGCTCGATCGACGTAATCATCCCCGGCTGCATCGCGGTTTGCGGGGCAGCGACGGCCTGATAGGCAATCACCTGCGGACCCTCGTGCACATTAAGGAAATAACCTACGCCGTGCCCAGTACCGTGGCCGTAATCCACGCCTTCGGCCCAGATTGGCGCGCGAGCAATGGAGTCCAGCAGCGGCGACAGAATCCCTTTGGGAAAATGGGCCCGGGACAGTGCTATGACGCCCTTCAACACACGTGTGCAGTCACGCTTCTGTTCTTCACTCGGCGTACCGACGGGCACCATCCGCGTGATATCCGTCGTACCGCCCAGATACTGGCCACCCGAGTCAATCAGCAGCAACCCGTCGCCTTCGATCACGGCGTGTTCTTCTTCGGTTGCATGGTAATGCGGCATTGCCCCATTGGCGTTGAACGCTGCAATGGTGTTGAAACTCAGTGATACATAACCAGGGCGGCGAGTACGCGCAGCCGTGAGATGTTCGTCAATGGTCAGTTCAGTGATGCGCTCACGCCCCAGCGCGCTGTCCAGCCAGGCGAAGAATTCGCACAAGGCCGCGCCGTCCTGTTCCATGGCCTGTCGGATATGTTCCGCATCCGCCAAACTCTTGCGGGATTTGGCCAGCGTGGTCGGGTTAAGCCCTTCGATCAGCTTGACGCCGCCCACCAGGTTTTCCAGCAAGCCCGCGGTGACACGGGCCGGGTCAACCTGCAAGCTTGCACCCGATGGGACCTCGCGCAAGGCAGCCGCCACTTTGCTGTAGTCACATAGCGTTACGCCGTCCTGTTCAAGCACAGCGCGCAACTCGGCATTGACCTTGTCTAGTGCCACAAACAACGTCGCCTGCTGCTGATTGATCAGCGCGAACGACACAAACACCGGGTTAAACGAAACATCGCCGCCACGCAGGTTGAACAGCCAGGCGATGTCATCCAGGGTGGCGATGAAATGCCAGTCGGCCCCCTTCTCTTGCAAACTGGCGCGCAGTGCGGCGAGTTTTTCACCACGGCTGACGGTTGCCTGCGGCGGAAGATGCTCATAGATCGGTTGGTTCGGCAGCGCCGGGCGGCCTTGCCAGACTTCATCGAGCAAATCGATATCGGTGCGCAGTCGCGCGCCGCGCTCCGCCAGCTTACCGCTCAAGGTGCGCGCCGAAGCCACCGCCATTACGGCACCGTCCACCGCCACCACGCCGCCTTCCGGGGTGTGCTCGGCCAGCCACTCCAGTGGCCCAGGCTGGCCCGGTTGCAGCTTCACCAACTCGATGCCACTGCCCTTGAGTTCCTTGGTTGCCTGCTCCCAGTAACGGCTATCGGCCCACACACCGGCGAAATCCGCAGTGACAATCAACGTCCCCACCGAGCCATGGAAACCCGACAACCATTGGCGCCCTTGCCAGTAACCCGGTAAATACTCGGACAGGTGGGGATCAGCCGATGGCACCAGCAAGGCATGAATGCCCTCGCGACTCATCAGTTCACGGATGCGCGCCAAGCGCTGGGGAACCGTTCCATGGGTCAAAGGCTGCGTACTCATTGTGTCTCCTGTAAACACTCATAATTATTGTAGAAATCAGACGGCCCAGAACGCCGGTGCACTGGCGAGCGCGGCCTTGATCAGTTGCACGGCCTGATCGATGTCCTGCTCGGTGGTAAACCGGCCCAGGCTCAAGCGAATGGTCCGGCCAGCGCTGCGCGCGTCGTGGCCCAGGGCAAGCAGCACGTGGGATGGCGCATTGCTCGCGGAGTTGCACGCCGATGTCGCGGAAAACGCCATACCCACGCTCAATGCCGCAGAATTGAATTCACCTTCGCTGAAGGTCAGGCTCAGGGTATGGGGGATACGCTGCGTGGCGCTGCCATTAAGGCGCACACCGGCAACCGACGCCAACTGATCCAACAGGCGCTGACGCAACCCGACAATCAGTGCTTTCTCCTCGGCAAACGACTGCGCCGCCAAAGCAAACGCCTTGCCCATACCGGCAATCTGATGGGTCGCCAAAGTCCCGGAGCGCAGACCGCCCTCGTGACCACCACCATGAATCTGCGCCAACACTTTCTGCTGCGCCCGCGCCCCGACATACAACGCACCGATCCCCTTGGGGCCATACAGCTTGTGCGCCGAAAACGACATCAAATCCACTGGCCATTGCGCTAGGTCGATAGCCACTTTGCCCGCCCCTTGCGCCGCATCCACATGCAACAGTGCGCCGTGCTCACGTACGCGCGCGCCAATGGCGGGGATGTCGTTCAGGGTGCCCAGTTCGTTATTCACCAGCATCAAGGAGACCAGGAAAGTGTCGTCACGCAACGCTTCACTGACGGCTTCGGCACTGATCAGCCCATCGGCGTCCGGCACCAGGTAGGTCACGGCCACGCCGCTCTCCTGCAACTGTCGCGCGGTGTCCAGGGTGGCCTTGTGTTCAATCTGGCTGGTGATGATGTGCCCGCCCGCAACGCCGCGCGCCTGGGCGACACCCTTGATAGCGAGGTTGTTGGATTCAGTCGCGCCAGAAGTCCACACAATCTGTTCAGGCTGGGCGCCCACCAACTCGGCCACCTGCAGCCGTGCCAGTTCAACCGTTTGCCGGGCCGCCTGGCCAAACGCATGGGAACTGGACGCGGGGTTACCAAAATTGGCGTTGAAGCCCAGGCACTCGACCATTACCTGGATGACCCGCTCATCCACCGGGGTGGTGGCGGCATAGTCGAAATACAACGGACGTTTATTCATGACGTAAAGACTCGCAGAGCAGGTTCCCGAGAGCAGCGTCTCAGGGGCATCGACCAGAAACAGAGGTCGTCAGGTTTACCCGATCGAATGCCGTTAAAGAAGGACCACTTTATGTAAATGTGCGTAGGAACGCTCCTGAAATTCAGCTTAACAGGCTGAAGTAACGCCAGGGCAAACAAAAAGCCCGAGGTTCCTTAGGGGAAACCTCGGGCTTTTTGCCGCTGAGCACCGGCTCAACTGGGACGACCATGCAATGTCACGCTACGTTCGGCGTTCATTTCACCCTGGCGATCAAAACCAAAGGGCTTCTGTGGCTGGCCAGTCAGTGCAGCGCGCTGCTGTTGATATTCATCAAACGATAAGCCGCGACGGCTCAGTGCTTCGAGAGCCAGTTGCCTGGTTTCTTCAGCCGTGTAAGGACGCAACTCGGGCGAAGGATGGGTCGCACACCCGGCGAGGACAGCGGTGACAAACAATAAGGAAACGGCGAGAAATCGGTTCATGGCGTTGGCCTGCAAAGGAGGTTTCGAGTCAATGAACACAGGCTACTCGCGGCCCGTCCCGGTGAAAAATCACCTCACGTGATAGTCGCTATCAACCGCCAAGGCACCTTCAATAGTCCGCCGCATTTATATCTTTATGATCTATAAATATGTAAATACATTAATTTACGGAATAACAATAAGCCTCTATAAATAGCTTCACAGCACAGCGGCACTGTTCGCCGAGCAACTGTTGCCCAGGCAACAGCCCTTCAACAAATCAGCAGGCAGACAACAGCAGCATTTTTCAGCAGTGAGCCCGCAGCCCCCGCCAATCAAGGCCTGCACTCGTTGGTACAGCTCTTGCTCAACACCTCGCACCTCACCTGCTTTGAACCACTGTTGAAAAGGAACTGTTCATGACGCGTCCCCTGAATGTCGTTGCCCTCTCCGGCGGAACCTGGCGTCCGTCCCGCACCCTGGTACTGACCCAGGCCGTGCTGGTCGAACTGGCCAATCTGTTGCCGATCCAGACCACGCTGATCGAGCTGGGCGACATTGCCCGACCATTGGGCGGTGCGCTGTCCCGAGACGAACTGCCCGCCGACGTCGAAGCGCAACTGCTGGCCATCGAACAGGCCGACCTGCTGATCGTCGCCGCGCCGGTCTATCGCGGGTCCTACCCCGGCCTGCTCAAGCACTTGTTCGACCTGATCGGTCTCAACGCACTGATCAACACACCGGTATTGCTCGCAGCCACAGGCGGCAGCGAACGCCACGCCCTGGTTCTCGATCACCAGCTAAGGCCGTTGTTCAGTTTCTTCCAGGCGCTGACCTTGCCGATCGGCGTGTACGCCACCGAGGCCGACTTCACCGACTACCAAATAACCAGCGAGCCCCTGAAGGGCCGGATACGCCTTGCGGCAGAACGCGCAGCGCCTTTATTTGCAGCGCACTCATCCTCTCTGCTGAAAATCGCTTAAGGATTGGTCATGGATGTTTTCTGGTTTTTACCGACACATGGCGACGGCCATTACTTGGGCACCACCCAAGGTGCACGGCCCGTTACCCTCAATTACCTGAAACAAGTCGCCCAGGCGGCTGACAGCCTGGGTTATCACGGCGTGTTGATTCCTACCGGACGCTCGTGCGAAGACTCCTGGGTCATCGCCTCGGCGCTGGTACCACTGACAGAACGCCTGCGCTACCTGGTGGCGATTCGTCCAGGCATCATCTCGCCCACGGTTTCCGCGCGCATGGCCGCCACTCTGGATCGCCTGTCCAACGGCCGCTTGCTGATCAATGTCGTCACCGGCGGTGACCCCGACGAGAACCGTGGCGACGGCAGCTTCCTCGACCACAGCGAACGCTACGAAGTCTCCGACGAGTTCCTGAAGATCTGGCGCCGCGTTTTGCAGGGCGAATCGGTGGATTTCGAAGGCAAACACCTGCGCGTACAGAACGCCAAGGCGCTTTACCCTCCGGTGCAAAAACCTTACCCACCGCTGTACTTCGGCGGTTCGTCCGACGCCGCCCATGACCTCGCCGCCGAACAGGTGGACGTCTACCTGACCTGGGGCGAGCCCCCCGCCGCCGTCGCGGAAAAACTCGCGGATGTGCGTGAACGCGCCGCTCGTCACGGGCGTACGGTGAAGTTCGGCATTCGCCTGCATGTAATCGTGCGCGAAACCGAAGAGGACGCATGGAAAGCCGCCGAAAAACTGATAGAGCACATCAGCGACGAAACCATCGCCGCCGCGCAAAAATCCTTCTCGCGTTTTGATTCCGAAGGCCAGCGCCGCATGGCGGCCCTGCATGATGGGCGCCGCGACAACCTGGAAATCGCCCCCAACCTGTGGGCCGGGGTCGGGCTGGTGCGCGGCGGCGCGGGCACCGCGCTGGTGGGCAGCCCGCAACAAGTGGCCGCGCGCATCAAGGAATACGCCGACCTGGGCATCGAGAGCTTCATCTTCTCCGGCTACCCGCATCTGGAAGAGGCCTACCGCTTTGCCGAGCTGGTGTTCCCGCTGCTGCCGGAACCTTACGCCAGCCTCGCCGGGCGTGGCATCACCAACCTCACTGGCCCGTTCGGCGAAATGATTGCCAACGATGTGTTGCCGACGACCAAGGCCTGAGTTCAGTGAGATCGGCTCTAAGTGGGGCGAACAAGCCCGCTCCACATTCAGCCTCATTGCCACATAGACATTTGAGGAACACCGCGTGACAGCCAAACCTCACAGCGTCCTGCCATCCCCGATGCAGACCGCCAAACTGCTGGCCGCCGAGTTCGCCCTCAGCGCCGTCGAACGCGACGAGCGCGGTGGCACCCCCAAGGCCGAACGCGATGCCCTGCGCCACAGCGGCCTGCTGGCCCTGAGCATTCCCACCCAATATGGCGGCCTCGGCGCGCGCTGGAGCGAAACCCTGGGCATCGTGCGCGAATTAGCCAAGGTCGACAGTTCCATCGCCCATGTCTTCGGCTTCCACCACCTGATGCTCGCCACCGTGCGCCTGTTTTCGCGCCCCGACCAATGGCAACCCTGGTTCGAACAAACCGCACGCAAAAACTGGTTCTGGGGCAACGCCCTCAACCCCTTGGATACGCGCACCGTGGTCAAAGACTTCGGTGGCTGGCGCGAATTCTCGGGCAAGAAGAGTTTCTGCTCCGGCGCCAGCGACTCGGAAATGCTGATCGCCTCGGCGGTCGACGAAAACGCCGGCGGCAAGCTGCTCATCGCCGCCATCCCCAGCGGGCGCAGCGGCATCACCTTACACAATGACTGGAACAATATCGGCCAGCGCCAGACCGACAGCGGCAGCGCCAGCTTTGAGCGGGTACGCGTCGAAGAGTCGGAGTTACTGCTCGACCCAGGCCCACTGAGCACACCCTTCGCCTGCTTGCGTCCGTTGATCGCCCAACTGACGTTCACACATATGTTTCTCGGCATTGCCGAAGGTGCTTTTGACGAAGCACGCAATTACACCCTCACCGAAACCCGGGCCTGGCACAAATCATCAGCCGAAGACGTGCGCCAGGACCCTTACGTGCTGCACCACTACGGCGAGTTCTGGGTCGCATTGGAAGGCGTGCGCCTTTTGGTGGAACGTGCCGCCGGGTTGCTGGACCAAGCGTGGGCCAAAGGCCCAACTCTAAGCGAACACGAACGCGGCCAACTGGCGATTGCCATCGCTACCGCCAAGGTCGCCGCCACACGCCAGGGCCTGGACCTGTGCAGCCGCCTGTTTGAAGTCACCGGCGCGCGCTCCACCCATGCCTCCCTGCGCCTGGACCGTCACTGGCGCAACCTGCGGACACAAACCCTGCACGACCCGGTGGACTACAAACTCCACGAACTCGGGGACTGGGCGTTAAACCAGGCCCTGCCGACTCCAACGTTCTACTCATAAGAAGAGGTGCCCATGCAGCTTTTAACCTTACCGCCCTCGCCCGCCCTCGCGACGTCGATCCGCGCCACCGCTCAGGTTTTCGAAGACCCGAAATCCCAGGCGCTGCTCGACCATATCCAGCAAGTGGCGCCCAGCGAAGCCAGCGTGCTGATCATCGGCGAAACCGGCACCGGTAAAGAGCTGGTGGCGCGCCACATTCATAACCTCAGCGCGCGGCGTAACCGGCCGTTCGTGGCAGTGAACTGCGGCGCGTTCTCTGAATCACTGGTGGAAGCCGAACTGTTCGGCCATGAAAAAGGCGCCTTCACCGGCGCCCTCAGCGCCAAGGCCGGCTGGTTCGAAGAGGCCGACGGCGGCACCCTGTTCCTGGACGAAATCGGTGATTTACCGATGGCGATCCAGGTCAAATTGTTGCGCGTATTACAGGAACGCGAAGTGGTGCGCCTGGGTTCGCGCAAGAGCATTCCTATTGATGTGCGCGTACTGGCCGCGACCAACGTGCAACTGGAAAAAGCCATCAATGCCGGGCACTTTCGCGAGGACCTCTATTACCGTCTCGATGTCGTCAGCCTGGAACTCAGCCCGTTGCGCGACCGCCCCGGCGATATCCTGCCGCTGACCCGACACTTTATCGAAGCCTATAGCCAGCGCCTGGGCTATGGCCCGATCACCATCAGCCGCGAGGCCGAGCACAAGCTCAAAAGCTACAGTTGGCCGGGCAATATCCGCGAGCTGGAGAACGTGATTCACCACACCTTGCTGATCTGCCGCAACGGCGTGATCGAACGCGACGACTTGCGCCTGTCGAACATGCGCATCGAGCGCCAGGATGACGGCCAGCACACTGCCGACAATAGCGCCGAGGCCTTATTGGAGCGCGCCTTCCAAAAACTCTTCGAAGAACAGGCCGGCGCGCTGCATGAAAAGGTCGAGGACGCGCTGCTGCGCGCGGCCTATCGCTTCAGTCATTACAACCAGGTGCACACCGCCAACCTGCTGGGCCTGAGCCGTAATGTCACGCGTACGCGCCTGATCAAAATTGGCGAACTGGCGGTGAACAAACGCCGCCCCGGGGAAAATATCCAGGGTGAGCGAATGCTGCACCTATCCATATAGGCGGCAGTGCAAGGCGTTGTCATGACTGCGCTCAAAGCTGCGCAGCACCTGGAACGAACCAAAGGTCACGGCCGTGGCCTGATGGGCGCGTATCAGCGTCCAGAAATCTTCGTCGCCCTGCTCAAAACGCTTGAACGCCGCCTCACCGTCCGCGCGGGACTGCCATTGCAAATAGTTGAGCACCCGCCGCCCGTCGTCGCTGACCTGCACACTCGCACTCAAGAATCCGACATGGCCCTGGGCCAGGCGCTCGCTCTGGGTGGATAAGGCCGCCACCAACGCGCCTTGTTGCTGGGGTTCGATATGAAACTCGATCAGTTGAGTGAAACTGCAATTCCTCTCCAATACCTGCATGAAAACTCCCCTCTTGCTGTAGGCAGAATCTTGCGATTCGATGCCACGCAGGGTAAAACCTCCAGTTAAGTCAAGGTCAAGCGTTTAATCGGAGCTTTATGGTCGCCAAGGAACTCACCGTTGGCCAATTGGCTGCACGCAGCGGCGTAGCGGTCACGGCCCTGCACTTTTACGAAACCAAGGGGCTGATCACCAGTCGGCGCAACGCCGGTAATCAACGGCGCTATCCGCGGGATGTATTGCGCCGCGTCGTGGTGATCAAGATCGCGCAGCGCTTGGGCATTCCGCTCGCCACCATCGGCGAAGCGCTGCAGGCGCTGCCCGATGGCCGCACGCCCACCGCCAAAGACTGGGAGCGTCTGTCGGCGCAGTGGCGCGAAGACTTGGATGAGCGCATCAACAAGCTGTTGCTGCTACGCGACAAGCTCAACGGCTGCATCGGTTGCGGGTGTTTGTCGCTGGAGGCCTGCCCGCTGCGCAACCAGGACGATCAACTGGGTGAACGTGGGCCGGGAGCGCAATTGCTCGAGCCCAGCTAAGTCTTCTTGTCGGGAGCCACGGAGCCCTTGATTGGCGTGGCCTATAGTGAAAAAGCCACCCCTTCGCAAAGCCAATCAAGGAGAACGCTATGAACGTTAAACCTATCCCCGAGGGCTATCACGGCATCACGCCCTACCTGGGCATCGACAAAGCCTCCGATGCCATCGAGTTTTACAAAAAGGCCTTTGACGCCACCCAAGTCATGCGCCTGGACATGCCCGACGGCAAGGTCGGCCACGCCGAGCTGCGCATTGGCGGCTCGCCGATCATGCTGGGTTCGCCTTGCGATGAAATGGCCCTGCGCAATCCGGCAGAACACACCAGTGTCGGCTTGCATCTGTATGTGGAAGACGTCGACGCGCAGTTCAAAAAAGCTGTCGCTGCCGGTGCCACGGTGGTGTCCGAACCCAAGGACCAGTTCTATGGCGACCGCTCCGCGAGTGTAACGGATCCTTACGGCCATCTCTGGTTCCTGGCCACCCATAAGGAAGACCTTACCGAGCAGCAGATTCACGAGCGTGCCAAAAAGATGTTCCAGCAGAGCTGACCACCCACATGGGAGCTTGCTGCGGCGAGGGCCCCGCCCTTTCTGCGCAGCAGGCTCCCTTTCTAGAGGGCCGCCATCTTCGCGAAAGCCCCCCATCTCCTTGATCCCAGCCGCTGAAACATTTTATTTCATTTAAGGCTTAGGGATTTCTCATTCTCATCCGTCTTAACTTAGATACAGCCTGTCGCGTAAGCAAAAGCTACGACTGGCCTTTTCCGGGCCTCCATCGCCCCCCTCCGATCAAGACCCTCATTCACATGTCGAAGAAGTCACGCTCAAAACTCTGGTTTCTGGTACATAGCTGGCTGGCGTTGCCCATCTGGTTCTTTGTACTGATCGTCTGCGTCACCGGGACCCTGGCGGTGGTCAGCCAGGAAATCGTCTGGCTGGCCAACCCGGACATCCGCGCAAGCAAGCCTTCGGATGATGCCGAACCGCTGAGCTACGACCAGGTCATCCGCGCCATCAAGCGCGCCGAGCCTGAAGTGATCGTGCAGTCTCTCAGCCGTCCGGACGAGTCGCACTTTGCCCTGAGTGTCGACCTCAGCTACCCCGACGGTCGCTCGGTAGAGGTCTACGTCAACCCGTACACCGGGGCGATCCAGGGCATCAGCCCCTCGTTCGATTTCCGGCAGTTCACCCGCGCGCTCCACGGCTGGTGGCTGGTACCGTTCACCAATGGCTACAGTTGGGGCTGGTACCTGGTGTCACTGCTCGGCTTGCCGATGCTGGCGTCGCTGGTTACCGGGCTGGTGGTGTACAAGCGCTTCTGGAAAGGGTTTCTCAAGCCGACCCTGCGCATCCGGCACGGGGCGCGGATCTTCTGGGGGGATTTTCACCGCCTCAGTGGTATCTGGTCCATTTGGTTTATCGCGGTGATCTCCATCACCGGTACCTGGTTTTTGATCCAGGCGATGTTGGGCGATAACCAGATATCAATCTCCAGCGAACCCATTGTCCCCGTGATCGCGCGGGAGAACGTACCTGGTTCGGCGCCCGGCGTGCCGGCCCCCATGATTCCCCTGGATGACGCCATCAAGATCGCGACCCAGCGCATCCCAGGCCTGGAAGCGAGTTTCGTCAGCCTTCCCCTCAACGCCTACAGCCACCTGCAGATCGGCGGGCGGGGCTGGTACCCGCTGATGTACCAGACCGCCCAACTCAACCCCTATAACGGCGAAATCGCTGTCTCGCACCTGCTGTCCGACCGCACCGCGCTCGAGTTCGTCACCGAATCCATGCGCCCGCTGCACACCGGCGACTTCGGCGGGCTGTGGGTCAAGCTCATCTGGGCATTCTTCGGCCTCGTGCTGAGCATGATGGTCTTGAGCGGCCTGCTGATCTGGACCAAGCGCACGGCCCTGGCCACGCTCAACGCCCTCAAGCGCGAAACCAAGCAACAGCGCAAGCCCCTGTCCATTCCAGCGATGCAGGCTGAAACGTCGGAGGCCAAGCCATGAGCAAGGTCGCCGTCGCTAAACCGTCCTCACCGCTGCGCACCTTTTGGCTCAAGTGGCGCTTCCACATCAATATATTGCTGCTGCTGGTCCCTTTGGGCTTCATGCCCAAGTACTTCGCCGATGCCGCACTGTTTCGCGGCGACACCGGCATTGGCGAGCGCGTGGCCGGTGACGTGCAGGTCGGTCCCTGGAGCCTGACCCTCGCCGAGTTCCGCAATGAAGGCCCGCGCCCGGACCCTGCCGGTCCCATGAAGGCCTTCAACGCCGCCTTGTGCGGCACCTGCGCCGATCAGGTCAAGGCCACGTACCTGCGCATCGGCAAACCGCGCAGCCTGCGCGCCGCCGGCGTGATCTTCTTCGGCACGCCGTACCGCATGGGTGCCGCCTTGCCGATACCGGAACGCACCCCCGCCGACGCCGAACTGTGGGTCACCATGGAAGGCTGGGACGGCAGCATGCACCAGGGTTCCATCCCGCTGAGCCAGGCCTCGCCTGCCACCATCGCCTGGCTGAACAAGCAAGGAGTTAAACCATGACATTCAAGCGCCTGACACGTGCCGGTGCCGCGCTATTGCTGTGTGCCGGTTTGAGCAACACCGCCCTGGCCCACAACCCGATGTGCGAGTGCAAGGAAATCCCCGGCGAACAGATCCAGTGCAAAGGCGGCTTCTCCGATGGCAGCGGCGCACCGGGGGTGACCCTGGATGTGATCGGCTACGACGAAACGATCCTGGTGCCCGGCAAGCTCGGCGAGGATTCCACCCTGACATTCAAGAAACCGTCGGCCGAATTCTATGTGCTGTTTGATGCCGGCCCCGGCCACGTCGTGGAAATCGACCAAGCGGATATCCAGCCACAATGAGTACCACACAGGTTGTACGACCCGCCGGGGCCGGCCACGAAACCCTCTACGTCCTGCTGCTGTGCCTGATCATCCTCGCGGTGGCCGGCACCGTGGTGGTGATGCACGGTGAGCCCCGGGAAGTCGCCGCGCTACCCAGCCACCAGTTGGACGCACGCCGTGACCTGAACGCCGCTGAACAAGGAATCTACGCAGACCTGCGGGTAACCCTGGACGAAATCCATCTGCTGCAAGAAGAGCAAAGCGCGCTGCCGACGCCTGAACAACTGGCCGAAGAAGGCTTCGCGCCCTTCGCTCAGGATGCCAGTTCGGTCAGCCGTGGCGACCATCGCTGGCGGTTGCTGGCGCCTTCGGCGTATGTGGGCTTGAGCCAGGCGCCGAGCACCAGCGGTTCACTGCTGATGCGCGTGCAGGGCACCGAGCCGGATATCTGGCTCAACCGCCGCCAGGACCTCCCCGCCCCTTCCGACCTCACTGACCAGGCGCTGATCGCGGCGGGCTGGCAGCAAGTGGTCGCGCAATTCGATGCCGGCGTTACCCGCCAGCACCGTCACTGAACGAGAAGACCGATTGCCCATGTCTATTTCATCTCCCTTGTTGCGTCTGTTGCTGGTCAGCCTGTTCAGCCTGATGCTTGCTCCCCTGGCTAATGCCGAGGCCGCCAAACGCCTGCGTATCGGCATCACCCTGCACCCTTACTACAGCTATGTGACCAATATCGTTGGCGACAAGGCCGACGTGGTGCCGCTGATTCCGGCCGGTTTCAACCCCCATGCCTACGAGCCGCGCGCCGAAGACATCAAGCGCATCGGCACCCTGGACGTGATCGTGCTCAACGGCGTTGGCCATGACGACTTCGCCGACCGCATGATCGCCACCAGCGAGCGCCCGGACATCCCGGTGATCGAAGCCAACGCCAACGTGCCACTGCTGGCCGCTACCGGTAATGCCGCGCGCGGTGCGGGCAAGGTGGTCAACCCGCACACCTTCCTGTCGATCAGTGCATCGATTGCCCAGGTCAACAACATTGCCCGCGAGTTGGGCAAACTCGACCCGGACAACGCCAAGACCTACACCCAGAACGCGCGCGCCTACGGCAAGCGCCTGCGCCAGATGCGCGCCGATGCCCTGGCCAAGCTCACCAGCGCGCCCAACCCGGACCTGCGCGTGGCCACCGTACATGCGGCCTACGACTACCTGCTGCGTGAGTTCGGCCTGGAAGTCACAGCCGTGGTCGAACCGGCGCACGGTATCGAGCCGAGCCCCAGCCAGTTGAAAAAGACGATCGACGAACTGCGCGCCCTGGACGTAAAGGTGATCTTTTCGGAAATGGATTTCCCGTCCACTTACGTCGACACCATCCAGCGCGAATCCGGGGTCAAGCTGTACCCGCTGTCGCATATTTCCTACGGCGAATACAGCGCTGAAAAGTACGAAGTGGAGATGACCGGCAACCTCAACACGGTGGTCCGCGCGATTCAGGAGTCGGGCGCATGACGGCGGCTGAGCAACTCAAGATGGCCTGCGTCGGCCCGACCGTTGAGTTCGACAAGGTATCCCTGACGCTGGGCCGCACCGTAATTCTCGATAGTGTGTGTTTCCAGGTGCAGCCGGGCAGCATCCACGCCCTGGTCGGCCCCAACGGCGGCGGTAAAAGCTCGCTGATCAAGACCCTGTTGGGGCAAACGCCGCACCAGGGGCGTTTGAGCCTGGAATGGCCGACCACGCCCGGCACCATCGGTTATGTGCCCCAGGCACTGGAATTTGACCGTGGCTTGCCGATGACCGTGGACGACTTCATGGCTGCCATGTGCCAGCGGCGTCCGGCGTTTCTGGGTTTGTCCAAACATTACGCCGCCGCGATTGGCGAAGCCCTGGAACGGGTCGGCATGCAGGACAAACGCAAGCGGCGCATGGGCGCGTTGTCCGGCGGCGAGCGACAGCGTGTATTACTGGCCCAAGGCCTTATCCCCGCACCGCACTTGCTGGTACTGGATGAACCGATGTCGGCCCTCGATGAGGCGGGCATCCAGGTCTTCGAGCGGCTGCTCAATGACTGGCGCCTGGCCGGGATCACCGTACTGTGGATCGAACACGACCTGGAAGCCGTCGGCCGCCTGGCTGACCGTGTCACCGGCCTCAACCGCCGCGTGCTGTTCGACGCCACCCCCAAACAGGCACTGACCCCGGAGCGCCTGCTGAGCCTGTTTTCCACCCACCCTCGGAGCCCGGCGCAATGAGTTATGAAGCATTTCGCCTGATGGTCCAGGGCTGGGCTTCCTCCGGCTACCTGCCGGAGGCGCTGGCCTACGGCTTTGTGGTCAACGCCCTGCTCGCCGGCCTGCTGATCGGCCCGGTGTTGGGCGGCCTGGGCACGTTGGTGGTAGTCAAGCGCTTTGCGTTCTTCTCCGAAGCGGTCGGCCATGCCGCACTGACCGGCGTGGCCGTGGGCATTCTGCTCGGCGAGCCCTATACCGGCCCCTACGGCAGCCTGTTCGGCTACTGCCTGCTGTTCGGCATCCTGCTCAACTACCTGCGCAACCGCACCGGCCTGGCGCCGGACACCTTGATCGGCGTGTTCCTGTCGGTTTCCCTGGCGTTGGGCGCGAGCCTGCTGCTGATCCTGGCGGGCAAGATCAACGTGCATATCCTGGAAAACGTGTTGTTCGGCTCAGTGTTGACCGTCAACGGCAATGACCTGCTGGTGCTGGCCATTGTCGGTTCACTGGTGATGGCCCTGGCGCTGCCGCTGTACAACCGCATCATGCTGGCCAGCTTCAACCCGCAGCTGGCGGCGGTGCGCGGCGTGGCGGTGAAGACACTCGATTACCTGTTCGTGATCCTGGTGACACTGATCACCGTGGCTGCGGTCAAGGTCATCGGCGCGATCCTGGTGGGCGCCCTGCTGGTGATTCCCGCGGCGGCGGCGCGGCTGTTGAGCCAGTCGCTCAAAGGCTTCTTCTGGGTCTCGGTGGTGATCGCCACCGTCAGCACCCTATGCGGGATCCTGTTACCGATCATCTTCGACCTGCCCATCCCCTCCGGCGCGGCGATCATTCTGATGGCCGGTATCGCTTTCGCCCTCGCCGCCATTGCGCGCGGTACCGTGCCCAGCCTTAAAGGGAACCTTGGATAATGCGCTCTGTTCTTCAGCCTCTGGCCCTCGCCATCGCCTGTTTAGCCACTACGCCATTGATGGCCGCCCTGCCCGCCAAACCGGCTGCGCACGCCGCTAAACCCGTCAAAGTGCTGGCCTCGCTGCCAATCACCTATGGCCTGGCCGAGGTACTGCTCAAGGGCACCGACGTGCAACTGGAGCGCGCGGCACCGGCCAACCTGCCTGGCTCACGCCAGGTGTCGTACTTCACCGGGCGTGGCGCGCCGGCATTGAACGCGCTGGCCCAGGATGCCGACGCCGCCATCGGCCTGCGCTCGCTGTGGGCGGATGACCCGCTGTACCCGGTGGCTCGGCGCAGCAACATCCGCATCGTCGAAGTCGACGCCGCGCGCCCGGTGGATGGCGGCTTGCCTGGGATCGCGGTGCAGCCCGGCGTTGCCGACGGTTTGAACAGCCAGCCCTGGCAATCGAGCAACAACCTGGGGCGCATGGCCGACGTCATGGCTGCCGACCTGAGCCGCCTGGCACCGGGTGCCAAGGCGAAAATCGACGCCAACCTGGCCGTACTCAAGCAACGCCTGCTCAAGCTCACCGCCGACAGCGAAGCGCGACTGGCCAAGGCGGACAACCTGAGCGTGGTCAGCTTGAGCGATCACTTCGCATACCTGCTCAGCAGCCTGAACCTGGAGCTGGTCAGCACCGACGCACGGCCGGATGCCGATTGGACGCCTCAAGCGCTGCAAAAACTCAGCGCCGAGCTGAAGGCCAACGACGTCGCGGTCGTGCTGCATCATCGCCAGCCCAGTGAGGCAGTGAAAACCGCCATCACCGAAGGCGGCTCGACATTGTTGGTACTGAATGTCGACGGCGCCGATCCGGTATCAGAGCTGGAAACCAATGTGGATCAGGTGATCAAGGCGCTGACCCCATGACATCCACGCCCACATGGATCGCATCATGCCGCCAGAACTCCAGGTCGCAATCGATCAACCGCTGATGCTGGTCGTAATTGACCCGGGCGATACGCAAGCCCGGGCTGCCCACCGACACGCGTAATGCGGCGGCGGCTTCCACCGGCAGTGAAGTCGGAACAATCTCGAAACGCACCCGCCCGTAATGCAAGTTGTACTTGCGGGCGTACAACTCGGTCATCGACTGATTAAGGTCGCACTCAAGAATCCCCGGAAAATACTGCGGGTTCAGATAGTGCTCCACGTACAACACCAAACGCCCGTCTATCCGCCGGCCCCGGCAGATCTGGATCACACTGGACAGCGCCGGCAGTTGCAACCACGCACACACCGCCGCCGACGCAGGTTGCAACCGCGCAGAAATCACTTCGGTCGAGGCCACGCGCCCCTGGTCATTGACCATGGCGTGAAAGTGGCTGCGCTGCATCAGGTTGTAGGCCAGCCGGGGCGGCGAAACGAACCAGCCACGGCGCTCCTCGCGATAAATCTGGCCTTGGGCCTCCAGTTGTAACAAGGCTTCACGCACGGTGATTCGAGTGGTACCAAACAACTCGCTGAGCTTGCGCTCGGCGGGCAATTTGCTTGCAGGCGGCAACAGGCCGTGGTCGATCTGCTCTTGCAGCGCCAGGCCGATGGAGGTTACCGCCTTGATTGCCTCATCGCGCATCAACGTTACCTATCTGGACTAGACCAGCACCGTTCAGGTGCATAAAACGCTCCGCAATCGGGCTCTTGTGGCTGCGTGCAAGCGTAGGCATTACAGATGACCGACAGATGACAGCCCACCGCAAGTATGTCGCACGTCTTGCAATACATCGGCCAAGTCCAGCGCCTGCGGGCGCTTGAGCATGGTCTACGCTGAACCTGCGTCGAGCGACACCCGCACGATAAAAACGACATCGACATGAAACTGTCATCCATCGAGCCTAAATTGGCTCAGGTATTGCTGACCTAGACCAACACCACCGCAAACGTTCATAAAAACGCCGCGTTGAAAACGCCCAAAGGAGCTTCGGATGAAACAGCTTTTCCTGGCATCACTGTTAGGCTCGACCATTGCCATGTGCACCGCCGCCATGGCTGCTGATACCGATCTAAAAACCTTGGAAGCCGCCGCGAAAGCGGAAGGCGCCGTCAACAGCGTCGGCATGCCCGATGACTGGGCCAATTGGAAAGGCACCTGGGAAGACCTGGCCAAGAACTACGGCCTCAAGCACATGGATACCGACATGAGCTCGGCCCAGGAAATCGCCAAGTTCAAAGCCGAGAAAGACAACGCCAGCGCTGATATCGGCGACGTCGGCGCAGCCTTCGGCCCGATTGCGGTAAAGCAGGAAGTCACCCAGCCGTACAAGCCTTCCACTTGGGCTTCGGTACCGGATTGGGCAAAAGACAAAGACGGCCACTGGGCCCTGGCCTACACCGGCACCATCGCGTTTATCGTCAACAAGAAACTGCTGCATGGTTCCGACGTACCAACCAGTTGGGCGGACCTGCAAACCGGCAAGTACAAAGTATCCGTGGGTGACGTAAGCACCGCGGCCCAGGCGTCCAACGCTGTACTGGCTGCCGCCATTGCCAACAAAGGCGACGAGAAAAACATCGCCCCCGGCCTGCAGTTTTTTACCAAGATCGCTCAGCAAGGTCGCCTCGGCCTGTCCAACCCCACCATCGCCACCATGGAAAAAGGCGAAGTCGAAGTGGGCATTGTCTGGGACTTCAACGGCCTGAGCTACAAAGCCAAGATGGCCAACCCGGATGACTACGTGGTGTTGATCCCGTCTGACGGCTCGGTGAAATCCGGCTACACCACCATCATCAACAAACACGCCAAGCACCCGAACGCGGCCAAGCTGACCCGCGAGTACATCTTCAGCGATGCCGGCCAGCTCAACCTGGCCAAGGGCAATGCGCGTCCGATACGTGCCGAAACCGACCTGAAACTGCCGGCCGAAATCGCCAAGAACCTGATCCCGGGCGAGCAGTACACCAAGGCCAACCCGCAGCCGATCAAGGATGCCGATGCCTGGGAAGCGACGTCCAAAAAACTGCCTCAATTGTGGAACGAGCAGGTCATCGTAGAGATGAAGTAAGGGATCCATCCCACATTGGAACGCCAGTGGCGGTCCAATGTGGGAGGGGGCAAGCCCCCTCCCACATTTTTGCCCCCCCGTTCCTCCAGAGGCATTGAGCCAAGTCAATCGTTGCGGAGCGTCGCCGCCCATGAAACACCCAGTCATCCTTGTCGTGCTCGACGGCCTTAACTTCGAGGTTGCCAGGCATACCATGGGGCACTTGCAGGCCTATGTCGGCGCAGGACGCGCAGCCCTCTACACACTGGAATGTGAATTGCCCTCGCTGTCGCGCCCGCTATACGAATGCATCCTGACCGGCGTGCCACCGATCCAGAGCGGCATCGTGCATAACAACGTCTCGCGCCTGTCCAACCAGCGCAGTATTTTCCATTACGCCACCGACGCGGGTCTTACCACGGCGGCAGCGGCTTACCATTGGGTCAGCGAGTTGTACAACCGCACGCCCTTTCTCGCCGCCCGTGATCGTCATACCGACGACAAGGCGCTGGCGATCCAGCACGGACATTTCTACTGGAATGACCACTACCCGGATTCCCACCTGTTCGCCGACGCCGAAAGCCTGCGGCTCAAGCACGCGCCGGACTTGCTGGTGGTGCACCCGATGAACATCGACGACGCCGGCCACAAGCACGGCCTCGACACCGCGCAATACCGCAACAGTGCCCGCTCGGCCGACATCATCCTGGCCGATTACCTGCAAGGCTGGCTCGACGTCGGCTACCAAGTGCTGGTGACCGCAGACCACGGCATGAACAACGACCGCTCCCACAACGGCCTGTTGCCGGAGGAGCGCGAAGTGCCGCTGTTTGTGCTCGGCGATGCTTTCAGCCTGGATACCAAGGCCGCACCCAAACAGACCGATCTGTGCGGCACCATCTGCCAACTATTGGGCGTGCCCCACGACAAAGCTGTGTGCCGGGAGCTATTGAAGTGAATGCCATGACTCGCGGCAAATGGCTGGCGCTGCTCTGCCTGGTGCCTTTCGCGCTGTTCTTTATCGTGTTCGAAATCGCACCGCTGGTATGGGTGCTGATCAACAGCCTGCAAACCGAAGAGGCCGGCTGGAGCCTGGAAAACTTCACGCGCATCTTCAGCTCGAAGTTCTACCTGCAAGCGATCCAGTTCAGCCTGGAGATCAGCTTTTACTCCAGCATCTTCGGCATCATCATCGCCACCCTCGGCAGTTATTCGTTGCGCCGTGTGGATTCGCCGCTGCGCAACTTCGTCACCGCCTTCGCCAACATGACCAGCAATTTCGCCGGCGTACCCCTGGCCTTCGCGTTCATCATTTTGCTGGGATTCAACGGCAGCATCACCATCATGCTCAAACAGGCGGGGATCATTCAGGATTTCAACCTGTACTCCAAGACGGGCCTGATCATTCTCTACACCTACTTCCAGATCCCCCTCGGCGTACTGCTGCTGTATCCGGCGTTCGATGCATTGCGCGAAGACTGGCGTGAGTCGGCGTCCCTGCTCGGCGCCAATGGCTGGCAGTTCTGGCGGCATATCGGCTTACCGGTGCTGACGCCCGCGCTGCTGGGTACTTTCGTGATTCTGCTGGCCAACGCCCTGGGCGCCTACGCCACCGTGTATGCATTGACCACCGGCAACTTCAACGTGCTGCCGATTCGTATTGCGGGGCTGGTTTCCGGCGATGTATCGCTGGACCCGAACATGGCCAGCGCGCTGGCCGTGGTGCTGGTGGCGCTGATGACGGTGGTCACGGTGGTTCATCAACTGCTGCTCAAGAGGAGCTACCATGTCTCGCGCTGAAGCCGGCCCGGCCTCCCTCTACCACCGGGTGGTGGTGACGCTGTTGTTTGTGATCCTGGTGTTGCCGCTGGTAGGCACCTTTGTCTACTCCATCGCCAGCAGTTGGTCGGCGACCATTCTACCGGCGGGCTTTACCCTGAAATGGTATGTGCAACTGTGGAGCGACCCGCGCTTCTTGATGGCCTTCGGTCAGTCATTGCTGGTGTGCGTGGGCGCGCTGATCCTGTCGGTGGTGCTGATTCTGCCGCTGTTGTTCGTGGTGCATTACCACTTCCCCAAGCTCGACGCGCTGATGAACATTCTGATCCTGCTGCCCTTCGCGGTGCCGCCGGTGGTGTCGTCGGTGGGCCTGCTGCAACTCTACGGTTCAGGCCCCTTGGCGATGGTGGGCACGCCGTGGATCCTGATCGGTTGCTACTTCACCGTGGCGCTGCCGTTCATGTACCGGGCGATCACCAACAACCTGCAAGCGATCAACCTGCGCGACCTGATGGACGCCTCGCAACTGCTGGGCGCGAGCACCTGGCAAGCGGCGATCTTCGTCGTGCTGCCCAACCTGCGCAAAGGCCTGATGGTGGCGCTGCTGCTGTCGTTCTCGTTCCTGTTCGGTGAGTTCGTGTTCGCCAACATTTTGGTGGGTACCCGCTACGAGACCCTGCAGGTGTACCTCAACAACATGCGCAACAGCAGCGGCCACTTCACCAGTGCCGTGGTCATTTCCTATTTCTTCTTTGTGCTGGTGCTGACCTGGGCCGCCAATACCTTGAACAAGGACAAAAGCCAATGAGCTTCGTCAGCGTCCAACATTTGCAAAAGAGCTACGCCGGTACGCCGGTGTTCAGCGATATCAACTGCGAGATCGCCAAGGGCGAGTTCGTCACCCTGCTCGGCCCGTCCGGTTGCGGCAAATCGACCCTGCTGCGCTGCATCGCCGGGCTGACCTCGGTGGATAGCGGCAGCATCCTGCTGGACGGCCAGGACATCGTGCCGCTGAGCCCGCAAAAACGACATATCGGCATGGTGTTCCAGAGCTACGCGCTGTTCCCCAACATGACCGTGGAACAAAACGTCGCCTTCGGCCTGCGCATGCAAAAGGTCAACGCCGACGACAGCCACCAACGCGTACAGCAAGTGCTGCAACTGGTGGAACTCAAGGATCTGGCCGGGCGCTATCCGCACCAGATGTCCGGCGGCCAGTGCCAGCGCGTGGCCCTGGCCCGCTCCCTGGTAACCCGCCCTCGCCTGTTGCTGCTGGATGAACCGCTGTCGGCGCTTGACGCGCGCATTCGCAAGCACCTGCGCGAACAGATCCGCCAGATTCAGCGCGAACTGGGCTTGACCACGATTTTCGTGACCCATGACCAGGAAGAAGCCCTGACCATGTCCGACCGCATCTTCCTGATGAACCAGGGCAAGATCGTACAGAGCGGCGATGCCGAAACACTCTACACCGCGCCGGTCGATGTGTTCGCCGCCGGGTTCATCGGCAACTACAACCTGCTCGATGCCGACAAGGCCAGCCGGTTGCTGCAACGCCCGATCAGTGGGCGCATCGCGATTCGCCCCGAAGCTATCGAGTTGAGCCGCAGCGGTGAGCTGGATGCGCTGGTGCGCAGTCATAGCCTTTTGGGCAATGTGATCCGCTACCGCATCGAAGCGCGTGGCGTGGAGCTGGTGGTGGACGTGCTCAACCGCTCGGCCGATGACCTGCACCCGGACGGCCAGCGCCTGGCACTTTCCATCGACCCCAGTGCGCTGTGTGAAGTAGCCTGATGCAACGATTGATTGAGAGAGCGTAAAGGATGGCATTGGTAATTTTTGATCTGGACGACACCCTGATCCACGGCGACTGCGCCACCCTGTGGAGCGAGCAGATGGGCCGCCTGGGCTGGGTCGACCCTGAGTCGTTCATGCGCAGGAACAACGAACTGATGGACGCCTACAGCCGGGGCGAGTTGGCGATGGAAGACTTCATGGATTTCAGCCTGGAGCCAATGATCGGCCGTACGCCGGAGGAAATCGAACACCTGGTGGAGCCATGGGTCGAGGACATCATCGAACCGCTGATCTACAGCGACGCGACCAAAACCATCGCCCGCCATCGCGCCAACGGTGACCGTATTCTGGTGATCTCCGCCTCGGGCACGCACCTGGTGAAACCGATTGCGGCGCGCATCGGCATCGATGAGGTGCTGGGGATTGAACTGGAGATCAGCCATGGCGTGTACAGCGGCCGTACGGTGGGTGTACTGACCTACCGCGAAGGCAAGATCACGCGTTTGCTGGACTGGCTGGAACAGGAAGGTGAGACGTTGGAGGGTGCGTATTTCTACTCGGATTCGCGCAATGATCTGCCGTTGTTATTGAAGGTCGATTACCCGCACGTAGTGAACCCAGACCCGGTGTTGCGCGAACATGCCGAGAAGGCCGATTGGCCAATCTATCACTGGACCTGATTCAACAGAGATCCAAATGTGGGAGGGGCGGTGCGACGATTCGACTTGCCCCCGATGGCGGTGGATCAGTGAAAAATGTTTCATCTGACACACCGCCATCGGGGGCAAGCCCCTCCCACATTGACCCTATTCCAATCCGGAATCAGGTGAAGCTTTCGTCAATCACCAACACCAACTTCCCGGCAACCCGGTTGGTCGCCAGTTCGGCAAACGCCGCCTCGGCATCCTTGATCGCAAAGGTCCTGGCCAGTTGCGGGCTCAGGCGCCCTTCGGCGAACAACGGCCACACGTGCTGGCTCAGGTCACTGAACAGGTCGGCCTTGAACTGGTCATCGCGGCTGCGCAGGGTCGAGCCCAGCAACTGAATGCGCTTGCCCAGCACCTGCGCCAGGTCCAACTGCGCCTCACGGCCCCCCATCAAACCAATCAACACCCAACGCCCATCCAGGGCCAGCAGCTTGAGGTCCAGCGCCGCATAGTCGCCGCCCACCGGGTCGAGAATCACATCGAACGGCCCGAAGTCGCGCAGCCCTTCGATCCCGTCGGTGCGCACCACGCCGCCCTGGGCGCCCAGCTTCTCACAGTACGCCAGACGTTCCGCCGACCCCACACTGACCCAGCATGGGCTGCCAAACGCCTTGCACAGCTGGATCGCCGCCGAGCCCACGCCGCTGGCGCCAGCATGCAGCAGCGCCTTCTCCCCGGGCTTGAGCCCCGCCAATTGGAACAAATTCAGCCACGCGGTGCTGTACACCTCAGGCAATCCCGCCGCTTCGATCAGCGACAAGCCTTCCGGTACCGGCAACACATGCCGTGCATCCACCACCACTTCTTCGGCCATACCGCCACCGGCGAGCAGCGCACACACGCGATCGCCCACTTGCCAGGACGAGCCCGCCCCCACTTCGCTGATCACTCCGGAACACTCCAGGCCCAACACTTGGCTGGCGCCGGGTGGCGGCGGATAGAACCCCGCACGTTGCAATAAATCGGCGCGATTAAGGCCGGCCGCCGCTACACGAATGCGAACTTGGCCTACATCACATGTAGGACTTGGTTCGTCCAACCACTCCACATGACCTTCAACGCCTTGCAATGCTTTCACAGTGCCTCCATAGTGAGTCTGGACTGAGCCCGTAGCAGTAGCGCCGGGCTTTTTGCATTATGCGACCGGCCCCTATGGAACCGGCAACTTCAAAGACGGCCTAATATGCGTTATCAATTGCCCCCGCGTCGAATCAGCATGAAGCATCTGTTCCCCAGCACCGCCCTCGCTTTTTTCATTGGTCTCGGCTTCGCGTCGATGTCGACCAATACGTTCGCAGCCAACAGCTGGGACAACCTTCAGCCGGATCGCGATGAGGTGATTGCCAGCCTCAACGTCGTCGAGTTGCTCAAGCGTCATCACTACAGCAAGCCGCCACTGGATGACGCTCGCTCGGTGATCATCTACGACAGCTACCTCAAGTTGCTGGACCCGTCGCGTAGCTACTTCCTGGCCAGCGATATCGCTGAGTTCGACAAGTGGAAAACCCAGTTCGACGACTTCCTCAAGAGCGGCGACCTGCAGCCCGGCTTTACCATCTACAAGCGTTACCTGGACCGTGTCAAAGCGCGTCTGGACTTCGCCCTGGCTGAGCTGAACAAAGGCGTCGACAAGCTCGACTTCACCCAGAAGGAATCCCTTCTGGTGGACCGCAAGGACGCCCCTTGGCTCACCAGCACCGCCGCACTCGACGACTTATGGCGCAAACGCGTCAAGGACGAAGTGCTGCGCCTGAAGATCGCCGGCAAAGAGCCCAAGGCCATCCAGGAGTTGTTGACCAAGCGCTACAAGAATCAGCTCGCGCGTCTGGACCAGACCCGCGCCGAAGATATCTTCCAGGCCTACATCAACACCTTTGCGATGTCCTACGACCCGCACACTAATTATCTGTCGCCAGATAACGCGGAAAATTTCGATATCAACATGAGCCTGTCGCTGGAAGGTATTGGTGCCGTCCTGCAAAGCGACAATGACCAGGTCAAAATCGTGCGTCTGGTGCCGGCAGGTCCAGCCGACAAGACCAAGCAGGTCGCCCCTGCCGACAAGATCATCGGCGTGGCCCAGGCCGACAAAGAGATGGTCGATGTGGTCGGCTGGCGCCTCGACGAAGTGGTCAAGCTGATCCGTGGGCCAAAAGGCAGCGTGGTGCGTCTGGAGGTTATCCCGCACACCAACGCGCCGAACGACCAGACGAGCAAGATCGTATCCATCACCCGTGAAGCGGTGAAGCTCGAAGACCAGGCCGTGCAGAAGAAAGTCCTCAACCTCAAGCAGGATGGCAAGGACTACAAGCTGGGCGTCATTGAGATTCCGGCGTTCTACCTGGACTTCAAGGCCTTCCGTGCCGGCGATCCGGACTACAAGTCCACCACCCGTGACGTTAAGAAAATCCTCACAGAGTTGCAGAAGGAAAAAGTCGACGGCGTGGTCATCGACCTGCGTAACAACGGCGGCGGTTCCCTGCAGGAAGCCACCGAGCTGACCAGCCTGTTTATCGACAAGGGCCCGACCGTGTTGGTACGCAATGCAGACGGCCGTGTCGACGTGCTCGAAGACGAGAACCCGGGAGCCTTCTACAAAGGGCCGATGGCGTTGCTGGTCAACCGTCTCTCGGCCTCGGCGTCGGAGATTTTCGCCGGTGCCATGCAGGACTATCACCGCGCAATGATCATCGGCGGCCAGACCTTCGGCAAAGGTACCGTGCAGACCATCCAGCCGCTCAACCATGGCGAGCTCAAGCTGACACTGGCCAAGTTCTACCGGGTTTCCGGGCAGAGCACCCAGCATCAGGGCGTACTGCCGGACATCGATTTCCCGTCGATTATCGACACCAAGGAAATCGGCGAAAGCGCCCTGCCGGAAGCCATGCCTTGGGACACCATCCGTCCTGCGATCAAGCCTGCTTCGGACCCGTTCAAGCCGTTCCTGGCGCAGTTGAAGGCTGACCACGACACCCGCTCCGCCAAGGATGCCGAGTTTGTGTTTATCCGCGACAAGCTGGCCCTGGCCAAGAAGCTGATGGAAGAAAAAACCGTCAGCCTCAACGAAGTGGACCGTCGTAAGCAGCACACCGACATCGAGAATCAGCAGCTTGTGCTGGAGAACATCCGCCGCAAGGCCAAGGGTGAAGACCCACTCAAGGAACTGAAGAAAGAAGACGAAGACGCGCTGCCAACCGAGGCGGATAAAACCAAGCCGGAAGACGACGCTTACCTGGCCGAGACAGGCCGGATCCTGCTGGATTACCTGAAGATCAGTAAACAGGTGGCCAAGCAGTAAATGATGGCAATTTAATGCGACCGCTCTGCGGAGTGTCATCAAATAGACATCATCCTGTCGTGAAATGAAGGACCCCAGGCGCAACGCCTGGGGTCCTTTTTTTTCGATCGAGATCGCCATGACCATGAACGAACAGCTGAATGCACTGGGCTCTATCCTGGCTCAAGGCAGTTTGCACAGCCTGTTCCAACCGATCATCTGCCTGTCCGAACGGCGCGTTCTTGGGAACGAAGCCCTCAGCCGTGGCCCCTCCAACAGCCCGCTGCACTCCCCTGTCGCCTTGTTCTCGGTGGCCAGCCAGGCCGGGCGTCTCAGTGAACTGGAAATGGCCTGTCGCCTGAGTGCATGCCGACGTTTCAGCGAACAAAAGTTACCAGGCAAGCTGTTCCTGAATATCTCCCCGCAATCCCTGATGGAAACGGCGCACCAACCGGGGCGCACCCTGCAACTGCTGCGCGACTTCGGCATCCCGCCGAGTCAGGTAGTGATCGAACTCACCGAGCAAACCCCCACCGACGATTTCGACCTGCTGCAAACCGCCCTGCATCATTACCGCAACATGGGCTTTTCGATTGCCCTGGATGACCTGGGCGCTGGCTATTCGAGCCTGCGGTTATGGTCGGAGTTGCGCCCGGATTACGTGAAAATCGACCGACACTTTATCGATGGCATTCATCAGGATGCACTCAAGCGCGAGTTTGTCGGTTCGATCTTGCAAATCGCCAAGGCGTCCCGTGCCCAGGTGATTGCCGAGGGCATCGAGTTAGCTGAAGAACTGGCGGTGTTGACGGAAATGGGCGTGGACCTGGTCCAGGGTTACCTGCTCTGTCGTCCGCAGGAACAGCCGCCGCAGGAAGCGCGCCTGATGCTGCCCAAGCCAGACCAAAATATCGCAACCCTCAGCGAGGAAGGCAGCGACCTCAGCGCTCTGCTCAATGAACAACCGGCGGTGGACCAGGACACCGCCACGGCGCAAGTGCTGGAAGCGTTCCGCCGCCAGGCCAACCTCAACTCGCTGGCGGTGCTGGATGGGCGCGGCCACCCGGTGGGCATCGTCCATCGGCATTCGCTGTCCGACGCACTGCTCAAGCCGTTCGCCACCGACCTGTTTGCGCGCAAGCCCATCAGCCGTTTAATGAGCACCGACTTTTTGGCGGTAGAACTGAGCCAGTCGCTGCAACAGGTCAGCCGCCTGCTCACCAGCCGCGCGCGGCAACGCATCGAAGAAGACTTCATCATCACGCTCAATGGCGACTACTTGGGTCTGGGGCGGGTGATCGATGTACTCAAGCTGATCACCGAGTTGAAGATCCAGCAGGCACGCTATGCCAACCCGCTGACTCTGCTGCCCGGCAATGTACCGATCCAGCAATGCCTCACACGGCTGTTGCAACAGCAACGGGAGTCGGTGATCTGCTACGTGGATATCGACAGCTTCAAGCCGTTCAACGACATCTATGGCTACGGGCGAGGGGATGAGGTGTTGCTGTGCCTGGCCCAATGCCTGAATGACCGGGTGGACCCCAGCCGCGATTTCGTCGGGCACATCGGCGGCGATGACTTTTTGCTGGTGCTGGGGCCGCAGGACTGGCGCAAGCGACTCAATCAACTGCTGGACGACTTCCACACCCAATGCCGGCGCTTCTATCGCGCCGAGCACCTCGACGCCGGCTGTTTTGTCGCGTTGAACCGTCAAGGCGTGCGCCAGGAGTTTGCATTGCTGTCGCTGTCGATTGGGGTGGTGCATTTGTATCCACAGGCCTGTGGACAACTCGATGCCAGCCAGTTGGCAGAGCTGGCGTCGCAGGCCAAGCATCACGCCAAGGATGTGGCCGGTTACAGCATCCATGTGATCGACAGCATGGACACGCTGCCCCAAGCCCTTTAAGCCTCGGCAGACTCCGGGTATTGGTACTCAAACACCCGCACCACTTCCGAAGCGTGCCAGGAGGCGGCGGCGACGCCATCGGACGGCCCACTGAAGCGCCCCAGGCGCTCCACGCATTCGAAGAACCCGGTGCGCGGCAGGCGGCTGGCGCCCTGGCTGATCACCAGAGAGCTGCGCAACGGCTGCTCGGCCTTGGCGTCCAGCGCCGCCAAGTGTTCCAGGGCCGCGGCCAGGGTTTGCATCGCCGGCGTCGGAAATTGCAGGCGTTCAAGCAGCGCGCGGTACGTCAGCAGATGCCGCTGGCGGCGCGCCTGATCCAGTTCATTGAGTAAACCATCCCAATGTTGACGGCTGATACGTAGGCTCAAGATTCATCCCTCCAACCTGCAACGCCCAATTCCCAGGCCAGGCTGCGGCGGATCGCTGCATCCGGCTGACGTTCACCACTTTCGATCAATCCGAGATACGAAGGGCTGATGCCCACGGTGCGAGCCAGGGTTTCGATAGCCAGGCCCTTGGCTTCACGCAATTGGCGCAGGTCCGCCAGCGGGCGCAGGTCCCGGTCGGGTGCGGCGTGTACAGGAGGAGAAGGAGTGTGCGTCGGTTGTTGCTGACCGGCAGCTTTTAGCAGCGCCTGGTACTGATCCCATGGCAGCACCGCGTATTCGGGCTCGCCATTGCGTGAAATTATCTGAATATCCATGACTGCCCCGTAGGATAACAACACTTACCAAGTAAGCCCTTTCCTTAGGAGTGTAATCCTAACAGCCACAAAGGTCGCAGGGGGATAGCCGAGTCGTCAGTTTTTTTGCGAGTTTTCCTTGGCCAGCAAGGCTGGCGTGGCAGGCAGCCGCTCTACAACAGCAAGCTTTTCCGGGCGCAGGGCGTCGCGCCAGGCACGAAAAGCACTGAGTTCGCCCTCCAGAGTTTTCATGATCCAGGCCAGTACAGCAATGTCATCGAGCATGCCGAACATGGGGATGAAGTCCGGAATCGCGTCAATCGGGCTCAGGAAGTACATCAGCCCCGCCACCACCGAGATCAGCGCCTTGGGGCTGATCGCCCGGTACTCGCCCCGCCAGTACGCCAGGCAGAGGGACTGCAGCAATTTGAAATCATCCTTGAGCTTGCCCAGGCGATTGCCCTGGTTCGAACTCTTGGCGGCCACGGCGAACAACAGGGTCGGCAAGCGCCCACGACCCAGCAAGCGTGCGGCCATGGGCAGGAAACGGGTGAAATTGAAGGGTGGTTTCATCTGTCACTCCAGTTCCATCAAACAGAAAGGTTATCCACACAAATTGTGGATAACCTTGTGAACAGAGCCTTTTTAAATGCCTGAAAGCCACGGACTACAAGGCTTCCAGTCAGATCGGGCGTTTTTTGCGCACATGAAAAAAACCCAAGATTTCATTGACTTGGCGAAGGCGTGCGGCTAGCCGCACTTGAGTCTTATATCAGACTGTTACCCACTACGGACGTTCGTTCGGATTTGCAGCGGCGCCCCATGTGGGAGCAAGCGCCCTCACCCATGTGGATCGATGCATGCCGCAGAAACAACAACGCCCCGTCGAGACGGGGCGTTGTGTGTTCAGGCGCCGATTACTTCTTGGCGGCAGGTGCAGCAGGTGCGTCAGCCTTGGCTGGGTCCTTGATGGCCAGCAGCTCCAAGTCGAATACCAGCACGGAGTTGGCTGGAATCGCCGGGCTCGGGCTCTGGGCGCCATAAGCCAGGTCGGACGGGATGTACAACTCGACCTTTTCGCCCACGTGCATCAGTTGCAGGCCTTCAACCCAACCCGGGATCACGCCGCTGACCGGCAGGTCAATCGGGCTGCCGCGATCCACGGAGCTGTCGAACGTGGTGCCGTTGGTGAGCTTGCCGGTGTAGTGAACAGTCACCACGTCAGTCGGCTTAGGCTGTGCGCCGTCGGCCTTCTTGATGATCTTGTACTGCAGACCGGAAGCGGTAGTGACTACGCCGTCTTTCTTGGCATTGTCTTCGAGGAATTTCTTGCCGGCGGCTGCCGACTCTTCGCTCATCTTGGTCATGCGTTCTTCAGCACGTTTTTGCAGTGCGGCAAACGCTTCAACCAGTTCGTCGTCCTTGAGCTTCTGCTCTTTCTTGCCGACAGCATCTTCGATGCCCTGGGCTACTGCTTTGGAGTCCAGGTCATCCATGCCTTCTTGGGCAAGGCTTTTGCCCATGTTCAGGCCGATGCCGTAGGAAGCTTTCTGCGCCGGGGTTTTCAGCTCTACGCTGGTCTGCGAATCACAACCCGCAAGTACCAGGCTAACCAGGGCCACCGCCGCCGCCAACCGATGCTGTTTCATGCTATTTCCTTGTTCATGCGCCAATAGGGCATTCGAATAAAGTCGCGAGCTTATCAGGCGGCCACGACCAATGGCTACCGGCATGTGAGCAGGAAACTTCCGATAAGTTCACGTGTTTAAAAGCATTTTCATTCATGATGGGGCCCCGCGAAGGATCGTGGGATCGCCTACTACCGGGCTCAGGGTCACTTGCCGCATGTGTGGCGTAGTGGCATAACAACACGACTCCTCGACAAGACCGAGACAAGGATAGCCATCTTGCGCATTTTTCGCCGTGTATTACTCCTGTTACTTGCCGCGCTGGGCCTGATCCTGGCCGTGGTGCTCTATTACACCGTCAACCCCAGGCTGCCGGACTATGTGCCCGTGGAACAGGTGCACTACCAGGATCAATGGAGTGCCGCCGACCGTCAGACGTATTACTTCACGCCTCAGGGCACCCAGGTCAAGGGCCTGCATTACGACTGGTTCACCGCCCTGGAATTGCCGTTCTCCGAGCGACGTTTTGCCACGCCCGACTACCTGGCGCGTTTCGGCTTCCTGGTCGACCCCAAACAAGTGCCCTCCGCGCAAAACCCCGGCAACCTGCCGGTAGGTTTCGCCCGGCACAAAAATGCCGGCAGCAACGTTGAATACCTGGATATCACCTGCGCCGCCTGCCACACCGGCGAGCTGCATTTCAAAGGTCAGGCAGTGCGTATCGACGGCGGTTCGGCGCAACATGTGCTGCCTTCCAGCGTGCCGACCTTGCGCGGTGGCAGCTTCGGCCAGGCCTTGGTCGCCAGCCTCGCCGCCACGTATTACAACCCATGGAAATTCGAGCGTTTCGCCCGCCAGGTCTTGGGTGACCGTTACGACGCCGAGCACAGTCAACTGCGCCAGGACTTCAAGCAGTCGTTGAACTCGTTCATCAAAGTCGCCTGGAACGACACGCACCGCGGCCTCTACCCCACCGAAGAAGGCCCTGGCCGTACCGACGCCTTCGGCCGCATCGCCAACGCCAGCTTTGGCGACGCCATTACGCCGGACAACTACCGCGTCGCCAATGCGCCAGTAGACTACCCGCAGTTGTGGGATATCTGGACCTTCGACTGGGTGCAATGGAACGGTTCGGCCCAGCAACCCATGGCCCGCAATATCGGCGAAGCCCTGGGCGTGGGCGCCACCCTGACCTTTTTCGACAGCGCCGGCCAGCCGCTACAAGGGGATGCCCGCTACCCATCGAGCGTGCGCGTGCGCGACCTCAACCTGATCGAAGAAACCCTGCAACGCCTCAAGCCACCGACTTGGCCCGAGGACGTGTTCGGCGCTGTCGACAAGCCTCTCGCCGCCCAAGGCCGTGCGCTGTTCACCGAGAACTGCGCCAGCTGCCACGTACCCAGCGTCACCCAAGAAGGTGGCCGCCCGGTGCAGCACCTGAAGATGCTGCCCGTGGATTACATCGGCACCGACCCCGGCACCGCCAGTAATATTGCCGACCAACGCTACGACCTCAGCGCCCTGCAATGGGACCCGGCGGAGCTGGCCAAGCTCAATGTCCAACTGCACCCGACACCGACCGAGCCGCTGGACCTGAAAAAAATGTCGGTCGCCAAGGGCCTGGCCTACGTCACCGCCTTCGTTGAAGACCATGCCTACCGCGCCGCCGGCGTAACCCCCGCCGAACGCCCACGCCTGGACGGCTATGGCCTGCCCATCGGCGTGCGCGAGTTGCGTGCCTACAAAGCCCGCCCGCTGGCCGGCGTGTGGGCCACCCCGCCGTTCCTGCATAACGGCTCGGTGCCAACGATCTACCAGTTGCTTTCGCCCCAGGACGAGCGCAGCACCACCTTCTATAAAGGCACCTTCAATTACGACCCGCGTCACCTGGGCTTTGAGACCGGCGCGTTCAAGAATGCCTTCCTGTTCGATACCAAAATTACCGGCAACCACAACAGCGGCCACGAATTCCGGGCTGGCGAGCGTGGCAAAGGCGTGATCGGCCGCGGCTTGCTGCCGCAGGAACGCTGGGCGCTGCTGGAATACCTCAAAGTGCTGGGCGGCCCGCTGGAGCAACAATTGCCATGATGATCCGATCTCGATATGACCAACCGTCCCTGCTCGCCCGCCTGTGGCTGCGCCTGGGTGCGTTTCTCGGCAAGACCCTGTTGTGGCTGGTGGGCCTGGGCCTGCTTGGCTGGCTGGCGG
The DNA here is from genome assembly GCF_019139815.1 of Pseudomonas asgharzadehiana. NCBI lineage: Bacteria > Pseudomonadati > Pseudomonadota > Gammaproteobacteria > Pseudomonadales > Pseudomonadaceae > Pseudomonas > Pseudomonas asgharzadehiana. Next base: position 2,123,737 of record NZ_CP077079.1, on the reverse strand, counting down.
CCACCGCCTGGTACGCCTGGCAACACAGCGGGCCAGTGTCGCCGGATGAACAGGTCCCGGCGGGTGAAGCAGCGATGACCCAGGGCATCATTCAGACCGCGGTGCGCATCGTCGACCAACACCGCGAAGGCACCCGCTACCTGCGCGATGCACACGCCAAGGCGCATGGTTGCGTGAAGGCCGAGGTCAGCGTGCTGGCCGACCTTGACCCGGCACTGCGCCAGGGCGTGTTCGCCGAGCCTGGCAAAACCTGGCAGGCGATGATGCGGCTGTCCAACGGCAACGCCTACCCGCAATTCGACAGCATTCGCGACGCCCGCGGCATGGCGATCAAGCTGCTCGACGTGCCGGGCAAACAGCTGCTCGCCGACCAGCAAACCCGTGCCGAACAGGACTTCGTGATGTTCAGCCATCCGAACTTTTTTGTCAGCGATGTGGCGGAATATGCGCAAAACATTGGTGCCCAGGCCGATGGCAAGAAAGTCCTGGCATTCTTCCCCAACGTCGACCCGCGCAGTTGGCAGGTGCGCCACCTGTTTATCGCGCTGGCGACCCTGGCACCCGCTCCGGCCAGCCCCACGCAGACCACTTATTTCTCGGTCTCGCCCTACAAGTTCGGCGCGGCCAACGCCAAGTTCCGCGTCGCCCCCGACCCGCAAAGCTGCCCTGAATATGTATTGCCTAAACAGAATCAGGACCTGCCGAACTTCTTGCGCAGAGCCCTGAGCCAGCAGCTTTCCACCGACCGCGTACCGGCGTGCTTCGTGTTGCAGATCCAGCGGCAGAACCCGCAGAAATTCATGCCGATCGAAGACACCAGCATCGAATGGAAGGAAAGCGACGCGCCCTATGAAACCGTGGCCAAGGTAAAGATCCCGGCACAAGACTTTGATACCCCGCAACTGAACCTGGCCTGCGACAATCAATCGTTCAATCCGTGGTTTGGTGTAGAAGAGCACCGCCCGATCGGCGGCATCAACCGTTTGCGCAAGGCCGTTTACGAGGCTGTCAGCGACTACCGCCATAGCCGCAACGCGCCGTAAAGGATAAAGGTGGAATCAAGCAGGAGGCGGCTCTATAGCCGCCCTCCTCCCACGCCACCGTACTTACGGGCTCGGGGGCATGTTTAACCGGTCGCCATAAACGCTGGCTTGCTCAGTAACGAGCATGCCCGCATGAATGCTTGCGGCATCAATGATGGCATTAAAATATCAAGTAAGCGCTTGTTTGAATTTTCGTATGTGATTTCTTGAAATCCTCTCGTCCTTGGTCAATCTTATAGGCCTGCTCATTCATGGATGAAGCCGTCATGCCAGCCAAACAAGCGAACCGTAGTTGCGAAAAATTCAATAAAATCTACGAGCCTGCTACGGAAGCGGAGCCCGCATATAGGGTGTCTACTTTTTCGGAACGGTTATGCCCTAAGTGCAAACAACAGTACTCACTAGAGTATGTCAGCAGTGCATTACGCGTTAATGTGGAAAAGTTATGCATGTTAGCGAACAAGAGAAACGGTTGACCTGATTTATACACGAACGTATGGACTTTTTGCGGTAGTGCATTCATTCGGGTGGAGGGGGAATGTAGGGCTTCGGGTTAAATGGCACAGTGCCAGACGGCCGCCACCTCACGTTTTCAAGCCCATAGCGCTCTGCCATCGGTTTGCTGATGCGTTTGAGCTTGTCATTACGTGACCTCGGAATGATGCCTATCCCCGCATCGCAACAAGCCCAGTGCCAAGCCTCTGCATTATTCATAACTTCGCTTCTTATAATGAAGGACCGGGGTGTGTGATGAAGTTCATACTCGATGATATATAAATAGCTTGTCATGTTTGCTCCTTCTGAATTTTTTTTGTTATCTCGTCAGAAGGAAGGTTCAGATTTTTTTCCTGTACAAATCATACCGCTTCGTACAAGTTTCCCCCTTGCCGGCTTATTACGCCGTTGGTCGGCATCGCACAAAAGAAAATAAACTTGCGAAGCGTTTTATGTTTCTCACTACTGAGTCTGTGCACTCACGCAGTCTCTAAAATTCCTGTCTTGCCCGCACTCTGCGGGCTTTTTTAATGTGGGTTTAGTCCGACGGAGTTGGCCGATGTGTGCCATTCACCAATGACGTCAATCGATCCTTTTTCTGCCTTTGCGCATAGGCAGCTTTGGCTCAGCCTCAACCCGCACAAATCTTCTAAACTTCCTGTTCAAAAGCGCGGTAATTTAGCCGCCCGCGCCGTTCAAAACTGACCCCTACCTCTGGAGCCTTCCGTGGATAAACGCAACTGGATTGAGCTGTCCCAGGATGCCGATACCGGGATTGAATCGATTCGCGCCCATTTTCAGGGGCATGCCTACGATCCGCACTGGCATGACAGTTTTCTGATTGGGGTCACCGAACAGGGGGTACAGCAGTTCAATTGCCGACGCGTTCGCCATCTCAGTACACCGGGCAAGGTATTCATGCTGGAGCCGGGGGAAATCCACGACGGACATGCGCCGACCGAGGAAGGGTTTACCTATTCCATGCTGTACCTTGACCCGCACTGGCTTGAACGGGAGCTGCATGCGTTGTTCGAGCACGCGCCGGCCAATAGTCAGCCGGGCTTTGCCGACACCCTGAGCCAGGAACCGGGCCTGGCCGCTGCCGTTTATCAAGCCTTCCACGTGCTTCACGGGGGTGATTTGCGCATCGTGCGCCAGAACGCCATCGATACCTTGTTAGGGTCGCTCACTTGCCACCTTGATTGGCGCAAGCGGCGGGTGTTTGATCCGCGCCTGCCGTTGGTGGCCCAGGTGGCGCGTGACTATCTGCATGCCCATGTCTACGAGGACATCGGGCTGGATGATCTGGCGCAAGCCTGTGGGGTTGATCGCTTTCGCCTGACGCGGGCCTTCAAGGCAGCCTTTGGGCTGGCGCCTCATGCTTATCTGATCCAGTTGCGCCTGGCCAAGGCGCGGCAGCTACTGGCGCGGGGCGAGTCACCGGCGCAGGTGGCCAGTGCTCTCGGGTTCTCCGATCAAAGCCATCTGGGGCGCTGGTTCCGCCGTGCTTACCAGCTCACACCAGCGGACTACCGCAAGCGCTGCTCAAACCTTCCAGACTGAATCCAGCTGACCCGCGACCATGGCCTCCCATCTGATCAAGGAGTCCATGCCATGTTTTTTTCGCTGTTCTTTTCTGCCCCTTCGACGCGTCCACTGGGAGCCTGAGCCATGGAATCGTTGTTGCCGTTCCTGCTGTTTGCGATCGTTGCCTCGATCACCCCGGGGCCGACCAATATTCTGGTGCTGAGCCACAGTTCGAGGTGGGGGCTGGGCGCCACACTGCCGATCATTTTTGGCGCATGCATCGCGGCGGCGCTGATTGTGTTTGTCGTCGGGTTCGGCGTGGGCGAGACGCTGCTGCGGTTTCCGCGCGTGCAGCAGGCGATGGCCTGGGCCGGGGTGCTGTGGTTGACTTGGCTGGCCTGGCAGATTTTTCAAAGCGCGCCGCCGTCGCTGAACCCGACTACCCCACGCGACGAGGGCCTGAGCGTGTTCGGTGCCGCGACCCTGCAATTGCTCAACCCAAAAGTCTGGATGATGGCAGTGGCGGTGGCGAGCGTGTTTGTCGGTGGCGGCGACAAGACCACGCGGCTGGTGGTGTTGTCGCTGGTGTTCCTGTTGGTCTCCTTGCCGTGCATGACCCTGTGGGCATTGCTCGGGGTGGCGAGCGCGCGGCTTTTTGGTTCGCCACAGGCGTTCAAGCGCGCGAACTATGCACTGGCTTTTTTGCTGCTGGTGTCGGCCTGGCTGACGGTGCTGGCGTAGAGGTCACTGAAATAACGTACTTAAATGTGTACTTAAAACCCGTGGCTGGAGATGGATCGCAGCGCAATGCTGCAGACGAAAAAAAGCCCGCTCAATGAGCGGGCTTTCTGTGGTGACCGGGCGTTCAGCGTTCCAGGTTACCGAATATGGCGCAGCGGACGGGACTCGAACCCGCGACCCCCGGCGTGACAGGCCGGTATTCTAACCGACTGAACTACCGCTGCGCGTAACACATGAAGCGAATGGTGGGTGATGACGGGATCGAACCGCCGACCCTCTGCTTGTAAGGCAGATGCTCTCCCAGCTGAGCTAATCACCCTTCGTTTCGGTGTGGGCGGCATAATACAGCAAAAATCTGCAATGTCTTGATTTAAATGCAATTTATTTTAAATATTTTCTGGATAGCACCACAGCCCCCGTAAATACGGGTGTTTGCCCTCAATCCTGGCGCTTTGCGCCGAATGTAGATGCCGTCTACGTGCTGAACGAAGCCGAGGTAGACAGAACCGGCCCGGCCGCAGCGATTGGCTTCAAGCCACGGGACAACTGCCCGCCCTCCCTTTTGTCGTCTTTGGAGCATAAACCCGTTTCCGGGACTTGCACTGCCGGTATTATGGTATACCATCAGACGCATAGACACCCAAACCCCTCTACGGAGCAGCTCATGAGTTTCGAAATCCGCAAGATCGTCAGCTATGTCGAAGAAACCTTTATCGAAGGCGGCAAGGCTACTGACAAGCCTGTGACTATGGTCGGGCTGGCCGTAGTGATGAAAAACCCTTGGCTGGGCCGCGGGTTCGTTGAAGACCTGAAACCGGAAATCCGCGCCAACTGTTCCGACCTCGGTGCGCTGATGGTCGAACGCCTGGTGAACATCATCGGCGGTGCCGAAAAGATCGAAGCCTACGGCAAGGCCGCGGTAGTCGGTGCCGACGGCGAAATCGAGCATGCTTCGGCGGTGATCCACACCCTGCGCTTCGGTAATCACTACCGCGAAGCCGTTAAAGCCAAAAGCTACCTGAGCTTCACTAACAAGCGCGGCGGCCCGGGCACTTCGATCCAGATCCCGATGATGCACAAGGACGATGAAGGCCTGCGTTCGCACTACATCACGCTGGAAATGCAGATTGAAGATGCCCCGCGTGCCGACGAAATCGTGGTGGTTCTGGGCTGCGCCGATGGCGGCCGCCTGCACCCACGCATCGGCAACCGTTATATCGATCTGGAAGAGCTGGCGGCCGAGAACGCTCAGTAATCCAGGTTAGTCACCAAAACAAGAAAGGCATGCAGGAGCGCTCCATGATTCGGCTCACCGCTGAACGCACCCCGGCTGGCACCAGTTACCTGGCGACCGGCCAAGGCCAGCCCGTGGTTTTGATCCACGGCGTGGGCCTGAACAAAGAAATGTGGGGCGGCCAGGTTGTCGGCCTAGCCACGAAGTACCGTGTGATTGCCTACGATATGCTTGGCCATGGCGCCAGCCCGCGCCCGGAAAGCGGCACGCCTCTGCTCGGCTATGCCGATCAGTTGCTGGAGCTGCTCGACCACCTGCAATTGCCCCAGGCGACCGTGATCGGCTTTTCCATGGGCGGGTTGGTCGCGCGGGCTTTTGCCTTGCATTACGCGCAACGCCTGCAAGGCCTGGTGGTGCTCAACAGCGTGTTCAATCGCAGCCCCGAACAGCGTGCCGGCGTCATCGCACGCACCGCTCAAGCGGCCGAGCACGGACCGGATGCCAACGCCGAAGCCGCCCTGTCGCGCTGGTTCAGCCGTGAATATCAGGCGGCCAATCCGGCGCAGATTGCGGCCTTGCGCCAAACCCTGGCAAACAACGACCCTCAGGGTTACCTGACCACCTATAAGCTGTTCGCGACCCAGGACATGTACCGCGCCGACGATCTAGGCAGCATTCAGGTGCCGACACTGATCGCCACCGGTGAGTTGGACCCGGGTTCGACAGCGCAAATGGCCGAGCAATTGGCCGCACGCATTCCCGGCGCGACCGTTGCCGTGCTCGCCGAGCAGCGGCATATGATGCCCGTAGAATCACCGCGCCTGGTCAACCAGCTGCTGCTGGAGTTTCTCGACACCGCGCACTCCCGACAAAACCAAATAAAGGGGATCGTTGCATGACACTCGCACGCTTCCAGATGTGCATCGGCGGTGAATGGGTCGATGCCCTGTCCGGCAAGACCTTTGAAAGCCTAAACCCGGCGCTGGCCCAGCCTTGGGCCGAATTGCCCGACGCCGACGAAGCCGATGTCGAGCGCGCCGTGCAGGCCGCGCAAACCGCTTTCGACAGCTCGGCATGGCGTGGCTTGACCGCCACCGCTCGTGGCAAATTGCTGCGACGCCTGGGCGACCTGATCGCCGAAAACAAAGAACAACTGGCGCAGCTGGAAAGCCGCGACAACGGCAAGCTGATTCGCGAAACCCGTGGCCAGGTCAGCTATCTGCCGGAGTTCTTCCACTACACCGCAGGCCTGGCGGACAAGCTCGAAGGCGGCACTCTGCCGCTGGACAAGCCGGACCTGTTTGCCTACACCGTGCACGAAGCCATGGGTGTGGTCGCCGCAATCATTCCGTGGAACAGCCCGCTGTACCTGACCGCGATCAAACTCGCCCCGGCCCTCGCGGCGGGCAATACGATCGTGATCAAGCCGTCGGAACACGCCTCGGCGACCATCCTTGAACTGGCGCGCCTGGCGCTGCAAGCCGGCATCCCACCGGGCGTCGTCAACGTAGTGACCGGCTACGGCCCGAGCACCGGCGCAGCCCTCACCCGCCACCCGCTGGTGCGCAAGATCGCCTTTACCGGCGGCGCCGCCACGGCACGGCATGTGGTGCGCAGCAGCGCCGAGAACTTCGCCAAGTTGTCCCTGGAACTGGGCGGTAAATCACCGAACATCATCTTTGCCGACGCCGACCTCGACAGCGCCATCAACGGCGCGATTGCCGGGATCTATGCCGCCTCCGGGCAGAGCTGCGTCTCGGGCTCGCGCTTGCTGGTTCAGGATGAAATCTACGACGAATTCGTCGAGCGCCTGGTGGAGCGCGCCCAACGCATTCGCATCGGTAACCCTCAAGACGACGCCAGCGAGATGGGCCCCATGGCCACCGCGCAGCAACTGGCCGTGGTCGAAGGCCTGGTAGCGGTGGCCATCGCCGAAGGCGCGCGCCTGCGCACCGGCGGCAAACGCCCGCAGAACCTCGGCGAAGGCTGGTTCTACGAGCCGACCTTGTTCGAGTGCGACCACAATTCGATGAAGATCATGCAGGAAGAAGTCTTCGGCCCGGTGGCCTCAGTCATCCGCTTCAAGGATGAAGCCCAAGCGCTGGCCATTGCCAACGACTCGCAGTTCGGCCTCGCCGCCGGTATCTGGACCCGCGACCTGGGGCGTGCCCATCGCCTGGCCCGGGACGTTCGTTCGGGGATTATCTGGGTCAACACCTACCGCGCCGTCTCGGCCATGGCGCCGATCGGCGGTTTCAAGAACAGCGGCTATGGACGCGAGAGCGGCATCGATTCGGTGCTGGCCTACACCGAGCTGAAAACGGTGTGGATCAACCTCTCTCAGGCCCCCATGCCTGATCCCTTCGTGATGCGCTAGGAGCCCTGAAAAATGATCGAACCCGGCATTTACAAAGACGTCATGAGCTCGTTCCCATCCGGGGTCACGGTGGTGACCACCCTGAACCAGGACGGTGAGATCGTCGGCATCACCGCCAGCGCCTTCAGTGCGCTGTCGATCGATCCGGCACTGGTGCTGTTCTGCCCCAACTATGCCTCGGACACGTACCCGATTCTGCGTGACAGCAAGCAGTTCGCGATTCATCTGCTATCGGCCGACCAGACTGCCGAAGCCTATGCGTTTGCGGGCAAAGGCAAGGACAAGGCCAAAGGCATCGAGTGGCACTTGAGCGATCTGGGCAACCCGCTGCTGCACAACGCCACGGCGATCATCGAGTGCGAACTGTGGCGTGAATACGACGGCGGCGATCACGCGATCATCGTCGGCGCGGTGAAGAACCTGATTCTGCCCCAGCAACCGGTCACGCCGATGATCTATCACAAAGGCAAGCTGGGCCCGCTACCCACGCTGGCCTGACGATGACATGGGGGCTGCGTCTACCCGCTCAAATACACCTGGATGGGCGGGCTCGATGACTTTGGGAGCACACAGCAATGAACAACGAAAAATATGAAAAAGGCCTGAAAATTCGCACTCAGGTGCTGGGTGAGGCTTACGTGAACCGCTCCATCGAGCAAGCCGACGACTTCACCCGGCCGCTTCAGGAGATGGTCACCGAGTACTGCTGGGGCCACGTCTGGGGGCGTGAGGGTTTGTCGCTTAAAGAGCGCAGCATGATAAACTTGGCAATGATTTCGGCCCTCAATCGGCCTCACGAACTCAAGCTGCATGTACGCGGCGCCTTGCGTAACGGGCTGAGTCGTGAACAAATACGCGAAATTCTGCTTCAGGTCGGTATTTATTGCGGCGTTCCCGCTGCCGTAGACAGTTTCCGGCTCGCCCGTGAAGCGTTCGCCGAAGCCGATGCCGAGGCCTCCAGTTAACCCTTGGCTGTTGTGATGACCTGAGCACGATGATCCTGGATCGACGTGCTCTTTTTGCATGGACAGCCACACTCAGAGCGGACCCCATGAAACGCCTGCCACTCGACGACAGCTTCAAGGTCAATCGCAACCCCGTTACCCTGCGCGAAATCGTGCTGGATAAACTGCGAAGCGCCATCATGAACTTCCAGCTCTTGCCGGGAGATCGTCTGGTTGAACGCGATCTGTGCGATCGCCTGGGCGTCAGCCGCACGTCCGTACGAGAAGCCTTGCGTCATCTGGAATCCGAAGGTCTGGTGGAATTTGCCGACGCCAAGGGCCCACGGGTGGCGATCATTACCCTGGCCGATGCCGTGGATATCTATGAGCTGCGTTGCGTGCTCGAAGGCCTGATCGTCCAGCTGTTCACCCTGCGTGCCAAGGCCAAGGACATCAAGGCCCTGGAAAAAGCCCTCGAGGAAAACCGCAAGGCCCTCAAGGAAGGTGAACTGCAACAGGTGATCGATTCGGTTCAAGGTTTCTACGACGTCCTGCTCGAAGGCTCCGGCAATCATGTCGCGGCCACTCAACTGCGTCAGTTGCAGGCACGGATCAGTTACTTGCGGGCGACATCGGTGTCCCAGCAAAACCGCCGTGGCGCGAGCAATCAGGAAATGGAACGCATGGTCGAAGCGATCAAGAGCGGCGATCCCCTGGCCGCCCACCAGGCTTGTGTCGACCACGTGCGCGCCGCCGCGACTGTCGCGCTCGATTACCTCAAGCGCAAACAGGAAGAGACCGGAAAAATCCCCGAGATCACCCTGCCCATCGCGCTCAAAGAACCTCGCATAGGTCGCTAAGCATGTTCAGCCCGAGCTTTTGTCCAAAGTGCGGCGGCGGTGACCTCGGTTACCAGCTACCACCGGGCGATACGCACGAGCGTCTGATGTGCCGCGGCTGCGACTACATCCATTACGTCAATCCGAAAATCATCGCCGGCTGCATCATCGAGCAGGACGGCAAGTACCTGTTGTGCCAACGCGCGATCCCGCCGCGTCCGGGCACCTGGACGCTGCCGGCGGGCTTCATGGAAGGTGGCGAGACCACCGAGCAGGCAGCACTGCGTGAAGTCTGGGAAGAGAGCGGCGTGCGCGCGGAAATTCTCTCGCCCTACTCGATCTTCAGCGTGCCGAAGATCAGCGAGGTGTACATCATCTTCCGCGCCATCGCGCTGGAAATCACCGGCCAGTACGGGCCGGAAACCCTCGACTACCAATTCTTCGCGCCCGAGGACATTCCTTGGGACAGCATCTATTACCCGGCAATCCGGCAGATCCTCGAACGCTATATCGAGGAGCGCCAGGCCGAGGTCTACGGCATCTACATCGGCAACGACGATACCGGCAAGATCCACTTCATTCGCTGACATCTACTGGGGCGTCACGCCCTCGACAATGATCACCTCAGCCCGGGCCACGCCCTCACGGTGACGTTTCGCCTCCTGATAGGGCTCGCTGTGGTAACAGGCCAGCGCCTGCTCGTAGGAATCGAACTCGATGACCACGCTGCGTTGCGGTGTCGACCGGCCTTCCATCGCTTCACTGCGCCCACCGCGAGCCAACATCCGCCCGCCATATAAAGCGAACGCCGCCGGAGCGCGCTGGGTGTATTGGCTGTAGTGATCGGGGTCGGTGACATCCACGTGAGCAATCCAGTACGCCTTCATAGTGACCTCTTGGTTTATTTTGTATTATGGTATACCAACAAATATACCCACCAATCACTGAGAGTTCCAGCATGGCCTTCAACAGCATCGAAGAAATCATCGAAGATTACCGGCAAGGCAAGATGGTGCTACTGGTCGATGACGAGGACCGGGAAAACGAAGGCGATCTGCTGCTCGCCGCCGACCACTGCACCGCCGAGGCCATCAGCTTCATGGCTCGTGAAGCGCGGGGATTGATTTGCCTGACCCTGACCGATGCGCACTGCCAGCGCCTTGGCCTGGAGCAAATGGTGCCGAGCAATGGCAGCGTGTTCAGCACCGCGTTCACGGTTTCCATCGAGGCCGCCGTGGGCGTGACCACCGGTATTTCCGCCGCCGATCGGGCGCGTACCGTGGCCGCCGCCGTAGCGGCCAATGCAGGCCCAACGGACATTGTGCAGCCCGGCCATGTCTTCCCGCTACGCGCCAAGGAAGGCGGCGTGCTGACCCGCGCCGGCCACACCGAAGCGGGTTGCGACCTCGCTCGCCTGGCCGGTTTCACGCCCGCCTCGGTGATCGTTGAAGTGATGAACGACGACGGCACCATGGCCCGCCGCCCGGATCTGGAAGTGTTCGCCCGCAAACATGCCATCAAGATCGGCACCATCGCCGACCTGATCCACTATCGCCTCAACACCGAACACACCGTGGTGCGCATCGGCGAACGCGAGCTGCCGACGGTGCATGGCACCTTCCGCCTGATCACCTTCGAGGACCGCATCGAAGGTGGCGTGCACATGGCGATGGTCATGGGTGACATTCGTCGAACAGAACCCACCCTGGTGCGGGTGCATGTGATCGATCCGCTGCGCGATCTGGTCGGTGCGCAGTACAGCGGCCCGTCCAACTGGACGCTGTGGGCCGCACTGCAACGGGTGGCCGAAGAGGGTCGTGGCGTGGTGGTCGTCTTAGCCAATCACGAATCATCCCAGGCGCTGCTCGAACGCGTCCCTCAACTCACCCAACCGCCAAAACAATTCAGCCGCTCACAATCGCGCATCTATTCTGAAGTAGGGACTGGGGCGCAAATTCTTCAGGAGCTTGGCGTGGGAAAATTGCGTCATCTCGGCCCACCGTTGAAATACGCAGGTTTGACCGGCTACGACCTGGAAGTGGTCGAGAGCATCCCTTTCACCGAATGAGTCCGGGGTTGGCCCCGTTCTACGCAAGTCACTCATAAAGGGCCTGACGGCAAAAAAACCGCTTTTGCGCTGATAGCCGGTACGGCAAAGTGCTTGCACAAAGTTTGGAATACCATAATATGATATTCCATAGGCCAGCTGCTCGTCATTGACCAGATGGACCTACTGCTCCCGATAGGCGGGCACTCGAAGCCCCGCTCATAAACACAACAATGAGGGCGTGAAAATGGTGTTGAACAAACGTGCGACCGCAGTTCTTTTGGCGGGACTGCTGAGTGTGACCAGCCAGGCATTGCTGGCGGCGGAAAGCGTCAACTTCGTGAGTTGGGGCGGCAGCACCCAGGATGCGCAGAAACAGGCCTGGGCCGACCCGTTCAGCAAGGCCAGCGGCATCACCGTGGTGCAGGACGGCCCGACCGACTACGGCAAACTCAAGGCCATGGTTGAAAGTGGCAACGTGCAATGGGACGTGGTCGATGTCGAAGCCGACTTCGCCCTGCGCGCTGCCGCCGAAGGCTTGCTCGAGCCCCTCGATTTCAAAGTCATTCAGCGCGACAAGATCGACCCGCGCTTCGTCAGCGATCACGGCGTCGGCTCGTTTTTCTTCTCCTTCGTCCTCGGCTACAACGAAGGTAAGCTCGGCGCCGGCAAGCCTCAGGATTGGTCCGCGCTGTTCGACACCAAGACCTACCCCGGCAAACGCGCCCTCTATAAATGGCCAAGCCCCGGCGTGCTCGAACTCGCACTGCTGGCCGACGGCGTGCCTGCCGACAAGCTGTATCCGCTGGACCTGGACCGCGCCTTCAAGAAACTCGACACCATCAAGAAAGACATCGTCTGGTGGGGCGGCGGCGCGCAGTCGCAGCAACTGCTGGCCTCCGGTGAAGCAAGCATGGGCCAGTTCTGGAACGGCCGGATTCACGCCCTGCAGGAAGACGGCGCCCCGGTCGGCGTAAGCTGGAAGCAGAACCTGGTCATGGCCGACATCCTGGTCATTCCCAAGGGTTCAAAAAACAAGGACGCGGCGATGAAGTTCCTGGCCAACGCCAGCAGCGCCAAGGGCCAGGCGGACTTCTCCAACCTGACCGCCTACGCTCCGGTCAACGTCGACAGCGTGCAGCGCCTGGACTCGGTGCTGGCGCCTAACCTGCCGACCGCTTACGCAAAGGATCAGATCACGCTTGATTTCGCGTACTGGGCCAAGAACGGTCCGGCCATCGCGACACGGTGGAACGAATGGCTGGTCAAATGAAAATGACGGCCACTGCGTCCCGTCCCTCCACTGCCACCGGGAGCGCGACCAGCGCTGCCGGTTCGGCCCACGGCAAGGCCAGCGCAATAGCGCAAGCCCCGTCCTTCAAACAACGCTGGCGTGGCGCCGGCAATCTGTTGCCGGCGCTGCTGTTCCTCGGCCTGTTCTTTCTCGCGCCGTTGATTGGCCTGTTGTTGCGCGGCGTGCTGGAACCAACCCCGGGCTTTGGCAACTATGAACAACTGTTCGCCAACTCGGCGTACGCAAGGGTGCTGCTCAACACCTTTTCGGTGGCTGGGTTGGTGACGATCTTCAGTCTGTTGCTGGGCTTTCCGCTGGCCTGGGCGATCACGCTGGTGCCACGCGGCTGGGGACGCTGGATCCTCAACATCGTGCTGTTGTCGATGTGGACCAGCCTGCTCGCCCGCACCTATTCGTGGCTGGTGCTGCTGCAAGCCTCGGGGGTGATCAACAAGACCTTGATGGCGCTAGGCATCATCGATCAGCCGCTGGAGATGGTGCATAACCTCACCGGCGTGGTGATCGGCATGAGCTACATCATGATCCCGTTCATCGTGCTGCCGTTGCAGGCGACCATGCAGGCCATCGACCCGATGATCCTGCAGGCCGGCTCCATCTGCGGCGCCAGCCCGTGGACCAACTTCTTCCGGGTGTTCCTGCCGCTGTGCCGGCCGGGCCTGGCGTCCGGCGGGTTGATGGTGTTCGTGATGTCGCTCGGTTACTACGTCACCCCGGCGTTGCTCGGCGGTGCGCAGAACATGATGCTGCCCGAGTTCATCATTCAGCAGGTGCAGTCGTTCCTCAACTGGGGCCTGGCCAGCGCCGGCGCCGCGTTGCTGATCGCGATCACGCTGGTGCTGTTCTACTTCTACCTGAAGCTCCAGCCGGAATCCCCGGTTGGCGCCAGCAATGCGAGGTAAGTCGTCATGCTCCTGACCCCCAATGCCATGAGCCGGCGCATGCGCTTCGGCCTGTATGCGACTACCGGGCTGATTGGTCTGTTCCTGCTGCTGCCGATTGTGTTCATCGTGCTGCTGTCGTTCGGATCGTCGCAATGGCTGGTGTTCCCGCCGCCGGGCTGGACGTTGAAATGGTACGGCCAGTTCTTCTCCAATGCCGACTGGATGAACGCGGCAATGGCCAGCCTCAAGGTCGCGGTGTTGACCACCTTTTTCGCCGTGGCCCTGGGCCTGCCGACAGCGTTCGCCCTGGTGCGTGGCCGCTTCCCCGGCCGCGAAATGCTCTACGGCCTGTTCACCCTGCCGATGATCGTGCCGCTTGTGATCATCGCGGTGGCGGTGTACGCGCTGTTCCTGAAACTGGGTTACACCGGCACCCTGTTCGCGTTCGTGGTCAGCCACGTCATCGTCGCGCTGCCGTTCACCATCATCTCGATTATCAATTCGCTGAAGCTGTTCGATCAGTCGATCGAGGATGCGGCGGTGATCTGCGGCGCCTCGCGCCTGCAAGCGGTGTTCAAGGTGACCTTTGCGGCGATCCGTCCGGGCATGGTGGCCGGCGCCCTCTTCGCCTTTCTCGTCTCGTGGGACGAAGTGGTGCTGAGCGTGATGATGGCCAGCCCGACCCTGCAAACCCTTCCCGTGAAAATGTGGACCACCCTGCGCCAGGACCTGACGCCCGTGATCGCCGTCGCCTCGACGCTGCTGATCGGCCTCTCGGTATTGGTCATGGTGATCGCCGCCGCTCTGCGCCGGCGCAACGAAATCAGCGCCTGAGCGCCAGGAGTACGACATGAGTGCAGTGATCAAAAATTCCGCCCAGCACCACGACACACCGCTGGTCAGCCTGCGCAACCTGAACAAGTACTACGGCGACTTTGCCGCCGTGGACGACATCTCGCTGGACATCAAGGACGGTGAATTCCTGACTTTCCTCGGCTCCAGCGGCTCGGGCAAAAGCACCACGCTGTCGATGCTCGCCGGCTTCGAAACCCCGAGCAGCGGCGAAATCCTGGTCAACAGCCAGTCGCTGGTGAACGTGCCGCCGCACAAGCGCGACATCGGTATGGTGTTCCAGCGCTACTCGCTATTCCCGCACCTGTCGGTACGCGACAACATCGCGTTCCCGTTGGCCATCCGCAAACTGGCCGCCGCCGAACGCGAGCGCCGGGTGGATGCAATGCTTAAACTGGTGCAGCTCGAGCAGTTCGCCCATCGCCGCCCTTCGCAACTGTCCGGTGGCCAGCAGCAACGGGTCGCCATTGCCCGTGCGCTGGTTTACGAACCACGCATCCTGCTGATGGACGAACCGCTCGGTGCCCTGGACAAGAAACTGCGCGAAGACCTGCAAGATGAACTGCGCCAGCTGCATCGGCGCCTGGGCATCACCATCGTCTACGTGACCCACGACCAGGAAGAAGCCATGCGTTTGTCCCAGCGCATCGCGATCTTCAGTCACGGCAAAATCGTTGGCTTGGGCAGTGGCTATGACCTTTACCAAAATCCGCCAAATGCCTTCGTTGCCTCGTTCCTCGGCAACTCGAACTTTCTCAAACTCAAAGCCCAGGGCAATGCGGTCGCTTCGTTTGAAGGTCAGTCTCTGTCGATTCGCCTGAGCGCAGGGCTGCAGACCGATCAAGATGTTTTGCTGATGGTACGACCGGAGAAAGCGTTGGCCTTGAGTGCCGAGCAGGCCACGCAGGAACCGTTGGCGGCGGGCTGGAATGAAGTGTCGGCCAAGGTCGTGGAGGTGCTGTTTCTGGGTGAAAGCCAGACTTGCAGCGTGGTCACTGGCGGTGGCACGTCGATGACGGTCAAGGCACTCTCCGCTGCGGGCATGCCGCTCAAGGCCGGCGATCCGGTGTTGGTACGTTGGGCCACCGCCGATGCATGCGTTTATACCGAATGGGCCGAGAGCGATCTGAACAAGGCTGCTGGCGCTCATTGATCCTCAAGCGGCCCATGCCAGTGGGCCGCGCGTTATCGGTCACCCTTGGGCCGCTGCAACGTCGGGTTGCAGCGGCCTTTTTTTATCTCACTCTCCCCTCTGCCTGACTCTTTGCTTTTAAGAACAAAGGTCCCGGATCGCCACGAACACAGCACTCGAACTCGGTACCAATCAACTGTGCGCCTTCAACTCCCCCTCTGTTTGCCATCCAAACGAAAATGCCCGGCACAGGCCGGGCATTTCACACATACAGAACACGAGTTTGATTAATCGGCATAACCGAATCTGGAAGCTTTGCGCGCGTGCACTTGGCTGCGGGTAGCCAGGCAGTAATACAACGGGCAAGTCACCACCAACCCCACCAGCCACGACAGATCAGCCCCTTGCACCCAATTGGCATACGGCCCGACATACAACGACGTATTGGCAAACGGCAACTGCACAATAATCCCGATGAAATACGCAACGATCGCATGCAGGTTGAAACCGCCGCGGGTGAAGAAGTCCGCGGGCAAGTCATGAGCGAAGACGTATAGGAAACCGGCGAGCAAGGCACTGCCCATGACCCAGCTGCCAATGCGATTGAGGGTGTGAATGAAGCGGTAACCGATCACCCCGATCGCGGTGGCGCTCAAGGCGCCGATGAGGATGCTCGCCGGCACCGGAACCGAAGGCACGATACCGACAATGGACTTGCCGGCCAGCACGATATTGGAGATGAAAAAGCCGATGTAGATAATCGCCGCAAAGCACACGATCAGCAGCGCACCATAACGGCCGAACTGGCCGCGGCTCTGGACCATCTGCGCAATCCCCATGCGCGGACCATATGCCCGAGCGCGATCGCCAGCAGCCCCCAGAACAGGTCGAGGTGGAACACCTGAACCACCATGGCACCGGTCACGATGGGCAACGGCGCGATGTTGGTACTGAACCATAAAGTGAAAAGGTCGCGGGCCTTCCCGTGGCGTTCCGCGAGTGGAACGTAATCGACCGTGTGATTCTCGATGAGGGGGGCTTGCCGGGACATCTGGCACATGTGCATGAACTCTAGTTTGTCTGATCTTATAGTTGTACGAAGCCAAACCGGGGAGCTCTTTGGCCACCCCTCAGATGCAAACCATATTATGGTACTCCAAACTTTTAACAAGGCTGACCCGGTGTTTTAGAACCCATCTGAGCCGCAACCTTAAAGCGACAGCGCGTGTTCAATCGGGCTAAAAGCCCAGTAAACATTAGCTAAAAGACCAAAGGCGTACGTTTATTGGGTCCAAAAAAAAGCCCTTGCAAAGCATGTATTACGGTATACCATAAGACCTACAGACACATAAAAACCGCCAGAGGACCCTCCCATGATCGATGCCGCCATCTACAAACAAGTGATGGGTTCGTTTCCTTCCGGGGTGACGGTGATCACCACGCTGGATGACGATGGCCAAATCGTCGGCCTGACCGCCAGCGCCTTCAGCTCTCTGTCCATGGACCCGGCCCTGGTGCTGTTCTGCCCCAACTACAGCTCCGATTCCTATCCAGTACTCATCAAGAACAAACGCTTTGCCATTCACGTCCTGTCCGGCGGCCAGCAGAGCGAAGCCTATGCCTTCGCGCGCAAAGGCAAAGACAAGGCGCAAGGCATCGAATGGACATTGAGCGAACTGGGCAACCCGATTCTGGCTAACGCCACGGCGGTGATCGAATGCGAGCTGTGGCGCGAATATGAAGGGGGCGACCACGCAATCATGGTCGGCGCGGTGAAGAACCTGATCGTGCCCCAGCACAACGCCGGGCCACTGGTGTATTGCCACGGCAAAATGGGCGCCCTGCCTGCCGTCGCCTGATCCAGACGTATTTTGCGCATAGTGCGAATTTCGATTATTCAATAAGCCGCCAGCCGACTCCCGATCGACAGGCCAACAACAAAAGATCCGAGGTAAGCGTCATGAAGTTTTCCCTGTTCGTGCACATGGAACGTTGGGACGAAAGTGTCAGCCACCGTCAGCTGTTCGACGACTTGACCGAACTGACCCTGATGGCCGAAGCGGGTGGTTTCAGCACCGTCTGGATCGGCGAACACCACGCCATGGAATACACCATCTCGCCGAGCCCGATGCCGCTGTTGGCCTACCTGGCCGCCAAGACCACCACCATTCACCTCGGCGCCGGCACCATCATCGCGCCGTTCTGGCACCCGTTGCGGGTCGCGGGCGAATGCGCCTTGCTGGACGTGATCAGTAACGGTCGCATGGAAGTCGGTCTGGCCCGTGGCGCTTATCAGGTGGAGTTCGACCGAATGGCCGGTGGCATGCCCGCCTCCTCCGGCGGCCAGGCGCTGCGCGAGATGGTTCCGGTGGTGCGCGCCCTGTGGCAAGGCGATTACGCCCACGATGGCGATATCTGGAAATTCCCGACCTCCACCAGCGTGCCCAAGCCGATCCAGAAGCCTAATCCGCCTATGTGGATCGCCGCTCGCGATCCGGACTCGCATAACTTCGCCGTGGCCAACGGCTGCAACGTCATGGTCACGCCGCTGATGAAGGGCGACGAAGAAGTCCTCGATCTGAAGAACAAATTCCAGGCCGCGCTGGATAACAACCCGGACGTGCCACGCCCGCAACTGATGGTGCTGCGTCACACCCACGTTCACGCGGCCGACAACCCCGAGGGCTGGAAAGTCGGGGCCAAGGCGATCTCGCGTTTCTATCGCACCTTCGATGCCTGGTTCGGCAACAAGGTAACGCCGGTCAACGGCTTCCTGGAACCGAGCCCGGAAGAGAAGTTCGCCGAGCGCCCGGAGTTCCGACTGGAGAGCCTGCACAAGACCGCCATGATCGGCACCCCGGAAGAAATCATCCCGCGCATCAAGTACTACCAGCAATTGGGTGTCGACGAATTCAGCTTCTGGTGCGATAACAGCCTGCCTCACGCGGAAAAGAAAAAATCCCTGGAGCTGTTCATCAAACACGTGGTCCCGGCGTTCCGCTGAAAGTCCACCACCCCGGCCCCTCGGACGCAAAGCCAGGGGCCGCCTGACGTGTAGGGTCGATTCCAATGATCAATGATCGCCGCCCATCACTCGCCCTTCCCTCCGGCGCCGAGCAGGCTTACCTGCGCGGCGAATCGACCGTTTCACATCTGCATTTCAAGCGCCTGCGCGCCAGCGTGACTGCCAAGCAGAACGGTTTCTGGCAACCCGTTTATTGAGCTGACCCGAACTGGAATTCACGCACCCGCGTCTCTTCAAAACGAGGCGTGCCCGGTGCTTTGTGCTTCGGCCCATGATCAGGTTTGCTCAATGAATAATAAAAACGCGCTGTTGATCATCGACATGCAGCAGGAGGACGGATTCGTCCTGGAACACTTCGACACCGTGGCGGCCAACACCGTCGCCCTGCTCAAGACCGCCCGCCGCCAGCGGGTGCCTGTCATCTATACCCGTCACATCAACCAGGCCGACGGCAGTAACCTGCCGCGCGGCGAACCGCGGGCGGCCGACGGCGGCCCCAGCAGCTATCGCGCGGGCACCCGCCAAGTGGAAATCCTCGAACTTTTGGCGCCGCAGCCTGATGAGCTCGTTATCGACAAGAGCCGTTACAGCGCCTTCCACCGCACCGACCTGGATGGCCGGCTCAAGGCGCTCGGGGTCGATACCCTGATCGTCTGCGGCGTGTTGACCGATGTTTGCGTGCTCAGCACGGTGTTCGACGCCTTCGCCCTGGGTTATCAGATTCGGCTGGTCAGCGATGCCTGCACCACGACCACACTGGCGGGGCATTACTCGGCGCTGCTGATGATGGCCAACTGGATCTACGCCATGGAAATCCTCACCGGCGCCGAATGCCTGCGAGCCCTGGAGAACCGCGATTATCTAAGCCTGATCCCCGAGCGCCCAGACCTGTTCGCCCACCAGCCCCATGAGCTGGAACGCACCATCGCCCGCTTGCAAACCCACCTCGCCCGGACTCAGGAGTAATCGCCATGCAAGTTGAAAAAAGAAGCATCGATTTCATCCCTGAGGCTGAACGCCATGGCCAACCCGGCTCGCTGTTCTTCATCTGGTTTGGCGCCAACATGAACATCACGACCATTGCGTCCGGCGTGTTGCCGGTCGTGATGGGGCTCAATCTGTTCTGGAGCGCGCTGGCGATCATCATCGGTTCGCTGCTGGGGGCCATTTTCATGGCCTCCCATTCTGCCCAGGGACCGAAACTGGGCATCCCGCAAATGATCCAGAGCCGGGCGCAATTCGGCGTGCTGGGGGCGGTATTGCCGCTGCTGTTCGTGATGCTGATCTACCTGGGGTTTTTCGTCAGCAACACCTTGCTCGCCGCCCAGGCATTGGAGTCCGTCAGCCCGTTGCCGGCCACCGGCAACATCTACCTGATCGGGGCATTGTGCTTTGTCGTCGCGCTCTACGGTTATCGCCTGATTCACCGCTTGCAGAAGCTGCTGTCGATCCTTTCGCTGCTGGTGTTTATCGGCGCGACCGTGTCAGCGCTCCAGTTGCCAATTCCTGCGGAGCAATGGCTGCCAACCGACTTCTCGTTGTCGAAGTTCCTGGTGGCGGTGAGCATCGCCGTGACCTGGCAACTGTCCTACGCGCCGTACGTGGCCGACTACTCGCGTTACTTGCCGAGTAGCACGCCAACCGCAAAAGTGTTCTGGTACAGCTACGTCGGCACGGTCAGCGGCGGTGCCTGGATGATGATTTTAGGGGCGATTCTCAGCGTCGGTATCACGGGCTTTTCCAGTAACGTCGGCAGCCATATCGCCGGCCTGTTTGGGAGCGGCGCGCTGCTGCTGTTCGCCTTCATCGTCTATGGCCAGGTGTCGATCAATGTGTTCAACCTGTACGGCGCCTTTATGTCGACCATCACCGTGATCGAACCCTTTGCCCAGCTCAAGGTGACACCTCGTGTACGCGGCCTGTTCATGCTGCTGATCAGCCTGGTGGCCACAGCCTTGTGCACCATCAGTCAGGACGACTTCATCAACTTTTTCCTCAATTTCATTTTCTTCATGAGCTACTTCCTGATCCCTTGGACGGCAATCAATCTGGTGGATTACTACTGCCTGCGCAAAGGGCAGTACCGGATCGATGACATCTTCGACAAGGACGGGATCTACGGGCGCATCAACTGGATCGCTTGCGGCAGTTTCGTGCTGGCGATCGCGCTGGAAATCCCCTTCATGAACACCACGTTGTATGTCGGCCCGGTGGCCAACGCCCTGGATGGCGTAGACCTGGCGTGGATGGTCGGGTTGCTGGTACCCGCCCTGAGTTACTACTGGCTGATGAAACTCGGCAAGCGTGCCCAGGGGGTGGGCGAGATGTCTTGAGTGTGAGGCAGGGCAGCAGGTGTAAGGCCAACATCGATCGGTAGCCAACATGCCCTTGCTCGCAGGTTTGTGATGGATCATCGGGGCGCAACGATGCCTCGATGATCAGGTCTGTTTTCGGATCGAGGTCTTGATCGGGGCACAGGGAGCAAACGACCGTGTTGTTTCGCTGCTCACCCGGTGCGAATATTTCGCTTTATGTACCAGGCAATAGGGAGGCTTCGAACGTGAGCGCTACTGCTTCAATCTGGTTATTTGTCGTGCCATTCGCCATTGCAGCCGCAATCCCCGGCCCTGCTCAGGGAGCCCTGCTCGGCCAAGTGGTGTCGCGCGGCGCAAGGTCTACGATACCCTTCATCGGCGGTATGGTGCTGGGAAATGCGGCCTGGCTGGTGGTTGCCACCCTCGGTCTTGCGGCGCTGGCACTGCAGTTCGAGCATGTGTTCATCGCGGTGAAATGGCTGGGTGTTGCCTTTATTCTGTTCATCGCATGGAGCCTATGGTGCAAGAGCACCGAACAACCTCAAGCACCTCCCAAGCGCTCAGTGGGCCGAGGCCTTCTTGCAGGCGCTGTGCTGACCCTGAGCAATCCAAAGGCGGTGGTATTTTTCGGCGCGGTGTTGCCTCATGCATTTGATCTGACGGCTCTGTCCTGGCCCGAAGTCCTCTTTATCACCGCACTCGGCATTGGGATTGATCTGACCATCCAATTGGCTTACCTGGTTACCGCATCGCGAATCAAGTGCGCCCTCCAGTCACCCAAGGCAATGAAGCGTCTGAACAGAACATCCGCCGGCGTAATGACTGGCTGTGCGGGCTGGATGGCTGTTTCACACTGATCTGCTTGCAGCAATGTTCACCGTTGAAGTCTACGCCGCCCCAGGTTGGCCTTTTGCATCAAGGATGAAATGCGCAATGCTGCAGACGAAAAAAAGCCCGCTCAATGAGCGGGCTTTCTGTGGTGACCTGGCGTTCAGCGTTCCAGGTTACCGAATATGGCGCAGCGGACGGGACTCGAACCCGCGACCCCCGGCGTGACAGGCCGGTATTCTAACCGACTGAACTACCGCTGCGCGTAACACATGAAGCGAATGGTGGGTGATGACGGGATCGAACCGCCGACCCTCTGCTTGTAAGGCAGATGCTCTCCCAGCTGAGCTAATCACCCTTCGTCTCGGTGTGGCGCGCATTCTACGGAGCGACCCTGGGTCTGGCAAGCACTTTCTTAAATCTTTTTTTTGAGGCCTTCCAATGGCTTAGGCAGGGTTGGCCTGGGGCGTTATCAAGAGAATAATGCCCCCCTTTGTATAAAGGAGAGACTCACCCCATGTGGTTCAAGAACCTGCTTATCTATCGCCTGACCCAAGATCTGCCTGTTGATGCCGAGGCGTTGGAGACTGCAATGGCCACCAAACTGGCGCGCCCTTGTGCAAGCCAGGAGTTGACCACTTACGGTTTCGTCGCGCCTTTTGGTAAAGGCGAAGACGCTCCCCTGGTACACGTCAGCGGAGATTTCTTGCTGATCGCCGCACGCAAGGAAGAACGCATTTTGCCGGGTAGCGTGGTACGTGACGCGCTCAAAGAGAAAGTCGAAGAGATCGAGGCCGAGCAGATGCGCAAGGTCTATAAGAAGGAACGCGACCAGCTCAAGGATGAAATCATCCAGGCCTTCCTGCCGCGCGCGTTTATCCGTCGCTCGTCGACCTTCGCCGCCATCGCGCCGAAACAAGGCTTGATCCTGGTGAACTCGGCCAGCCCCAAACGCGCCGAAGACTTGCTGTCGACCCTGCGTGAAGTGATCGGCACCCTGCCGGTACGCCCACTCACCGTAAAAACCGCACCGACGGCGATCATGACCGACTGGGTGACCACCCAAAAACCAGCCGATGACTTTTTTGTCCTCGACGAGTGCGAACTGCGCGACACTCATGAAGACGGCGGCATCGTGCGCTGCAAGCGCCAGGACCTGACCGGCGAAGAGATCCAACTGCACCTGACCACCGGCAAGGTCGTGACGCAACTGTCCCTGGCGTGGCAGGACAAGCTGTCCTTCATGCTCGACGACAAAATGACCGTCAAACGCCTGAAGTTCGAAGACCTGTTGCAAGACCAGGCGGAACAGGATGGCGGCGACGAGGCCCTGGGCCAATTGGATGCCAGCTTTACCCTGATGATGCTGACCTTCGGCGAATTCCTGCCGGCGTTGGTTGAAGCGTTGGGCGGCGAAGAGACCCCACAGGGCATTTAAAGCCATGTGAATCAAACTGTGGGAGGGGGCTTGCTCCCTGCCACATTTGATAGGTGTTCAACTTCAAGAATCTGATAACAAGGACATCCCCATGCGCGCACTCGCCGCCCTGAGCCGCTTCGTCGGCAATACCTTCGCCTACTGGGTGCTGATTTTTGCCGTGCTGGCCTTCCTTGAACCCGGTTGGTTCATCGGCCTGAAAAGCGCCATCGTCCCGCTGCTGGGCCTGGTGATGTTCGGCATGGGGCTGACCCTCAAACTCGATGACTTCGCCGAAGTCGCGCGCCACCCATGGCGAGTGGCGCTCGGCGTGGTTGCGCACTTTGTGATCATGCCGGGCGTGGCCTGGTTGTTGTGCCAAGTGTTCCACCTGCCGCCGGAAATAGCCGTCGGCGTGATCCTCGTCGGGTGCTGCCCAAGCGGCACCTCGTCCAATGTAATGACGTGGCTGGCACGCGGCGATTTGGCGCTGTCGGTGGCCATCGCGGCCGTCACCACCCTCCTCGCCCCACTGCTCACGCCGGCGCTGATCTGGCTGCTGGCCTCGGCCTGGTTGCCCGTGTCGTTCATGGAACTGTTCTGGTCGATCCTGCAAGTGGTGCTGCTGCCGATCGTGCTCGGCGTGGTTGCACAACGCCTGCTCGGCGAGCGGGTGCGTCATGCCGTGGAGGTGTTGCCGCTGGTGTCGGTGATCAGCATCGTGATCATCGTTGCGGCGGTGGTTGCCGCCAGCCAGGCGAAGATCGCCGAGTCGGGCCTGTTGATCATGGCCGTGGTGATGTTGCACAACAGCTTCGGTTTCTTGCTGGGTTACTTCACAGGCCGCGTGTTCAGGTTGCCATTGGCGCAACGCAAGTCGCTGGCGCTGGAGGTGGGCATGCAGAACTCCGGGCTGGGCGCTGCGCTGGCCAGCGCGCACTTCTCGCCACTGGCGGCGGTGCCGAGTGCGCTGTTCAGCGTCTGGCACAATATTTCCGGGGCATTGCTGTCGACCTACTTCCGTGGCATGAGCGAAAAGGAAGACCGGCGCATGGTGGAGAACACTCCGCAAACTTGATCGCCCGATCCGTTTTCGGCACTCTACGGGCTTCGCGGGGACGACCTCGCGACGCCAACGAGCGTTGAATCCGGGGACGACCCCGCCTGAAGAAGCGAGGTCATCATGTCCTGGATCATTCTGTTTTTTGCCGGGTTGTTCGAAGTCGGCTGGGCCGTGGGCCTTAAGTACACCGACGGTTTCAGCAAGCCGCTGCCCACTGCCCTCACGATTGTCGCCATGGCCATCAGCCTCGGCCTGCTGGGGCTGGCAGTCAAAGAGCTGCCACTGGGTACCGCCTATGCCGTATGGACTGGCGTAGGCGCCGTGGGTACGGTGATTGCGGGCATTGTCCTGTTTGGTGAATCCATGGCGTTGTTTCGGTTGGCCAGTGTGGCCTTGATCATTTGCGGGCTCATTGGTCTCAAGATCAGCACTTAGGCCACTGCCGCTTCCCAGAGCGAGCCCCACATTTTGATGTGTGAATGTGGGGCTTGCTCCCGATGAGGCCGACCCAACCCATGCAGGGCTACCGGACACTCCCCCGCAAACCGCCCACCACAGCCTGCAACTGCACAGGCGTTGCAGCCTGCGCGGCAATCGGCTCCCCGGCCACCAACACCACCCGCGACCAAATCCGGTGGAAAAACCCCTTGTTTGGATCGCGACTGAAGAAACTTCCCCACAGCCCCTGCAACGCCATCGGGATCACCGGCACCGCCGTCTCTTCCAGAATGCGTGTCACCCCGCCACGAAACTCATTCATCTCGCCATCGGCGGTCAGCTTGCCTTCCGGGAAGATGCACACCAGTTCGCCGTCCTTCAGGTACTGCGCAATCCGTGTGAAGGCCTTTTCGTAGATCTGGATGTCTTCATTGCGCCCGGCAATCGGAATCGCGCCGGCGGTGCGGAAGATAAAATTGAGTACCGGCAGGCGGTAGATCTTGTAGTACATGACAAAACGAATCGGCCGACGCACTGCGCCGCCAATCAACAATGCATCGACAAACGACACGTGATTGCACACCAGCAACGCCGCGCCTTCATCAGGAATGGCCTGCAGGTTGCGATGTTCCACCCGGTACATGGAATGGCTGAGCAGCCAGATCATGAAACGCATGGTGAACTCGGGGACGATCTTGAAGATGTAGGTGTTGACCGCGACGTTGAGCAGCGACACCACCAGGAACAGTTCGGGGATCGACAGCTTGGCCACGCTCAGCAGCACGATCGACACAATCGCCGACACCACCATGAACAGCGCGTTGAGGATGTTGTTGGCGGCAATCACCCGTGCGCGCTCGTGCTCGGCGGTACGCGACTGGATCAGCGCATACAGCGGCACGATATAGAAACCGCCGAACACCCCCAGGCCGAGGATATCGAACAACACCCACCACGCCTGACCGACACTGAGCACCGCCAGCCAGTCGTTGGCCTGGATGTTCTGCACGAAGCCGCCGGAATGCCACCACAGCAACAGGCCGAACACCGTCAGGCCGAATGAGCCAAAGGGCACCAGGCCGATTTCCACCTTACGCCCGGAAAGTTTCTCGCAGAGCATCGAACCGAGGGCGATACCCACCGAAAACACGGTGAGGATCAACGTCACCACGGTTTCGTCGCCATACAACCACTCTTTGGCGTACGCGGGGATCTGCGTCAGGTAGATCGCCCCGACGAACCAGAACCATGAGTTGCCGACGATCGAGCGCGACACCGCCGGCGTCTGGCCCAGGCCCATGCGCAAGGTGGCCCAGGACTGGGTGAAGATGTTCCAGTCCAGGCGCAGCTGCGGGGTCGACGCCGCCGCACGGGGAATGCTGCGACTGGCCAGGTAACCCAGCACCGCGACGCCAACAATCGCCACGGACACCACAGGCGCATAGTGGGCGGACGACATCATCACTCCCGCACCGATAGTGCCGGCCAGAATAGCCAGGAAGGTGCCCATTTCCACCAAGCCGTTGCCGCCCACCAACTCGTCGTCGTGCAGGGCCTGGGGCATGATCGAATACTTGACCGGGCCGAACAGCGCCGAGTGCGTGCCCATGGCAAACAGCGCCAGCAGCATCAGCTCCAGATGGTTGGTCAGGAAGCCTGTGGCGCCCACGGCCATGATCACGATCTCGCCGATCTTGATCGCGCGGATCAGCGCATCCTTGTTGAATTTCTCGCCAAACTGCCCGGCCAACGCCGAGAACAGGAAAAACGGCAGGATAAACAGCAGCGCGCACAGGTTGACCCAGATAGAGCGGTCACCGTCGATGGTGAGCTTGTAGAGAATGGCCAGGATCAACGACTGCTTGAAGATGTTGTCGTTGAAAGCGCCCAGCAACTGGGTAACGAAGAACGGCAAAAAGCGCCGTGTGCGCAGCAAGGTAAATTGCGAGGGGTGGCTCATCGTCCGTGTTCCTGCGTGGCCTTTATTTATCAGGCCACGACTTTACCTAATCGCGCTTACTTATTCCCTAATCCTGCAATGCAGGGTGAAACAAAAAGCTCACCTTTGTAGGCGCCTTGCACGGTGCGCTTGGCGACAACCCACCACATCAGCGCCAAGGCCGCTACCAACACGCAGCCCATTACGCCGAAGAAGCCCAGGTGCAGCACGGCTGCCAGTTTCAGCGTGGCCAGGGCATACACCCCCAATGGGAAGGTAAACCCCCACCAACCGAGGTTGAACGGGATACCGGCGCGCAAGTAACGCAGGGTGATCAGCACTGCGATCAGCATCCACCACAGGCCGAAGCCCCACAGGGTGATACCCGCGATCAGGCCAAGGCCGCCGGCAATTTCACCGACGCCGGGCAAGCCATTGGCGGCAAAGATGACGGGAGCATCGCCGCCCAGCAACAACATCCCAAGGGCCCCGGTGCCGATGGGACCGAGCGCCAGCCAACTCGACGCGGCCATATTGGCGTGGGGCAATTTATGCAGGGCCATGCGCAGCATCAGGATAGTCAGGATGCTGAACGCCACCGGCAGGGAAAACGCCCATAGCACGTAGCTGGTCACCAGCATCACCAATTGCCCATGGGCATCTGCCAGGTGTGGCGCGAGCAAGCCACCGCTGGCTGCGGCGACTTCAGCGGCGACTACAGGCAGCAGCCACACGGCGGTCATCTGGTCGATGCTGTGTTCCTGACGGGTAAACATCATGAACGGGATCAGCACACCGCAGGCCAGCGCCATGGCCACGTCCAGCCACCACAGCGCTTCGGCCAGCGGAATCACATCGGCACCCCAGCGCGGCAGGCCGAACAGCAACAAGCCGTTAAGAATGGTTGCCAGGCCCATGGGAATGGTGCCGAAAAACATCGAAACCGTGGAATGCCCGAAGATCCGGCGCGCCTCGTGAAAAAACATCACCCACCGCGCCGCATACAAAACGCTGAACAGCAGGAACAGGCCAATGGTCAACAGCCAAAGCCCTTCGGCGAGCGCCTGCACACCTGGCAGAGTGACGGGCAACTGCGCCAAGGCCAGCGCCAGCACCCCGGTGCCCATGGTCGCGGCAAACCAGTTGGGGGTGAACTGGCGAATCACTTCCCGAAGGCGGGTCAGGTGGCTGAAGGGTTTGAAGCGGGCAGTAGTCGAGCAGGTCATGATGGCAATCCTCTTCCTCGCATGAGGGTGGGACCATGGTAGAACCTGATCGAATATCTATATAACGGGTAATATCTCTAACTGTTATCTATTTTGCCGATAAGCGCTAAACACTGCCCTCGCTTTCTATCACCAGAATTCGCGCAGGGCCCTGGGGATGAGCCACGTGCTCGGTGCCGACGCTGGCGTAGAAAATATCCCCCACCGCCAGCTCCGCCACCTGCTCCAACCCATGGTCGCGGTAGTACATGTTTACCCGCCCATCCAGCACCACAAACACTTCTTCACCGTCGTTGGTGTGCCAGCGATACGGCTGGTCGGTCCAGTGCAAACGGGTGGTGATGCCGTTCATGTTGGCAATATCCAATGCTTCCCAGGCACGGCTGCCGGTGAAGTCCTTGCTGCGAATGATCTTCATGCTTGAATCTCACGGCTTTTTGAATCGGCGATTATTACCGGATCAAGGGCTGGATGTCGCCTTGCGCCTGGAAGAATCCTGCATGAGCAGCGCGACCAAGGCACTGAGTGTCAGCCCGATCAACAGCGCCCCATACGCATCCGTAGTGGCAATTAAACCAACGCTGCGGATCAGATTACCCGCCAACAGTGATGGCACGCAGAACGCCAGGTAACTCAGCACATAGAACGCCGACATCAAACCCGCCCGCTCATGGGGCAAGGCCAGCGGTACGACGCTGCGCACAGCCCCAAGGAACCCGGTTCCGAAGCCACTGCCGGCGATCAGCGTGGCGACAAAAAATAACGGCAAGCTGCCGGCGTGCACAGCGCTCAGGATCAACGCCACACCCACCGCCAGCAATACAGCCCCCAGGCGCAGGAGCCTGTCGGCCGAGCGATTGCGCAGGCTGTAGATCATCAGCGCTGCGCTCAATGTCAGCACGGCCACCAACCCGCCACCGATCAGATGGGATGTGGAGCCGGTCGCCGCCCGCACCAGCGACGGCGCGAGGGACAGATAAAAACCTCCCATGGCCCATACCGCGACGTCTACCGGCAACGCCACCCATAACGCGCGGCGAGCCTGGGCCGGCACGTGCAAGGTGGGCCACAGCGAGGCCAGCGCTCCCGGTATCCGGCTGACGGTTTCCGGCAAGCGCACTACATACAAGGCTTGTAACAGCATCAGGCTGAACAGCACCGCATAAATCAAGGTGGTCGGGAACGGTGCAAACTCCACCAGCAGGCTGCATCCCATCGCCCCGCACGCCATCCCCAACATCGGCGCCACACTGTTGATCAGCGGCCCTTGCTGGCGATCGTTATCGAGCAACGCCGCCCCCAGCACCGCCGTGGCCATGCCGGTGGCAAAGCCCTGCAATGTACGCGCGGCAATCAGCCAGGCCACGCTGCTTTCATTGATAAATAGCAGCATCGCCAGCATGTTCAGGACCAGCGCGGCAAAAATCACCGGCCTGCGCCCCAGATGGTCCGACAACGACCCCACGGTCAGCAGCGCCGCCAGCAGGCTCAAGGCGTACACGCCAAAGATCAGCGTGAGCATGCCTGCCGAGAAATGCAGGCCTTCCTGATACAGAGGGTACAACGGCGTCGGCGCGCTGGAGGCGGCCAGGAATGTGAGCAAGGTGATCGCGAGGAACACCAGACTGGAACGATGAGACGTCAGGTTGGGCATGGGCACGCTCCGCTAAAGCTAATATTTTGCTTTTGTGGAGTGTGCGACCGGCCAGCACTTAAAGCAAATTCTTTGTGTTAAGGTCACAAACATGGTGATTAAAGAAGGCCTCCGCCCGGGAGGCCGTAGTGCCCGGGTACAAGAATCCGTTCATTCGGCAGTGCGCGAACTGCTGGAGACCCATGAACGCACGAGCGTGACCGTGCCGATGATAGCCGCGCGCGCAGGCGTCACCCCGTCGACCATCTACCGACGCTGGGGCGACCTGTCGGTGCTGCTCGCCGACGTGGCCCTGGCGCGCATGCGCCCCGACAGCGAACCGGCCAACACCGGCAGCCTGCGCGGTGACCTGCAAGCCTGGGCCGAGCAATATCTGGATGAAATGAGTTCGGCGCCGGGGCGCAACATGATGCGTGACGTGCAGTGCAGCGTGACGCCAGGATATTGCGTGAGCATCTTGAGTGGGCAGTTGCAGGCGATTGTCGACCGCTACCCGGACCAGGCGCCACCGAGCGTGGACCGTTTGATCAACCTGCTGGCGGCGCCGACGGTGTTTCGCATTCTGTTTTCAAGCGCACCGTTGGAAGTTGAACAACTGCACGAGCTGATCGAGCTGGCGCTGAAGTCATAAGGCCTCATACAAAACCAAATGTGGGAGGGGGCTTGCCCCCGATGGCGGTGTAACAGTCCACATAGTTTTGACTGCGCCACCGCTATCGGGATGTAAGCCCCCTCCGACATTTTTTACCGCGTTCAGATCAGTACTTACGTACGCATCCCACGCCCACTCACCAGCAACCGCGCGCAACCGATATACAACACCACGGTGGCCACGATCATGAAGGTGATCGCCACGCTGATCTTGATATCCGACACACCCAGGATGCCGTAGCGGAAGGCGTTGACCATGTGCAGCACCGGGTTGGCCAGTGACACGGTCTGCCAGAACGGTGGCAGCAAGGTGATGGAATAGAACACGCCGCCCAGGTAGGTCAGCGGCGTCAGCACGAAGGTTGGGATGATCGAAATATCATCGAAGTTGCGTGCAAACACGGCGTTGATAAACCCCAGCAACGAGAAGATCGTCGCCGTGAGCACCACCACCAGAATCGTCACCCCGAGGTGATGCACTTGCAGCTGCGTGAAGAACAGTGACAACAGCGTCACGATCACCCCGACCATCAAACCGCGCAGCACGCCACCCAAGGTGTAGCCGATCAGAATGGTGTGCGGCGACACCGGCGACACCATCAATTCTTCGATGGAGCGCTGGAACTTGCTGCCGAAGAAACTCGACACCACGTTGCCGTAGGAGTTGGTGATCACTGACATCATGATCAGGCCCGGCACGATGTACTCCATGTAGGTGAAACCACCCATGTCGCCGATCTGCCGACCGATCAGGTTACCGAAGATCACGAAATACAGGACCATGGTGATCGCCGGCGGCAGCAACGTCTGCGGCCAGATCCGGGTAAAGCGCTTCACTTCGCGGTAGACGATGGTTTGCAGCGCAACGAGGTTAGGTTGCAGTTCGGAACTCATACCGCCACCTTCGTCAGATTTTTCTCCACCAGGGACACGAACAACTCCTCAAGGCGATTGGTTTTGTTACGCAGGCTCAGCACTTCGATGTTCTGGGTTGCCAACTGCGTGAACAGCGCGGTAATGCCCATGGCTTTGTCGACCTGGACTTCCAGGGTGTGGCTGTCCACCAGGCGGCTCGGGTAGCCGAGCAGTTGCGGCGGCACCGACAGATTGTTCTTCAGGTCGAGCAGGAAGGTTTCCACATGCAACTGGCCCAGCAGGTTACGCATGCTGGTGTTCTCGACGATGGTGCCGTGGTCGATGATGCCGATATTGCGGCACAGCTGCTCAGCCTCTTCCAGGTAATGGGTGGTGAGGATGATGGTGATGCCCTTCTCGTTCAGCTCGGTGAGGAAGGTCCACATCGAGCGACGCAGCTCGATGTCCACGCCGGCGGTGGGCTCATCGAGGATCAGCAGGCGCGGTTCGTGCACCAGTGCGCGGGCGATCATCAAGCGGCGTTTCATACCACCGGACAGCGAGCGCGAAGGCACATCGCGCTTGTCCCACAGGCCCAGTTGGGTCAGGTATTGCTCGGCGCGTTCCTTGGCGACTTTCATCGGGATGCCGTAGTAACCGGCCTGGGTCACGACGATGTCGAAGGTCTTTTCGAACTGGTTGAAGTTGAATTCCTGGGGCACCACGCCGATAGAGCGCTTGAGCGCCGCCGGGGATTTATCCAGGTCATGACCGAAAATATTCACCGTGCCGCTGGTCTTGTTCACCAGGGTCGAGAGGATACCGATGGTGGTGGATTTACCTGCGCCGTTGGGGCCGAGCAAGGCGAAGAAGTCACCTTCGGCGACGTCCAGATCGATACCACTCAGGGCCTGGAAACCGTTGCCGTAGGTTTTGGTTAGCTGCCGGATGGACAGAGCGGAACTCATATCGGAATACGCACCAAAGAAGGGAATAGAAAGAATAGATGAGGGCGCACCGCAGGTAGTTCAACCTGCGGCGCATGGCGAGCATGGTGCGTGCCCGCGTCGCACAAGTACAGTCACCTGTATTAATAGTCAGTATTAAGTCAACACGGTCATGACCGCTTTGCGATACGCCGGCCGCTGCTGCAGGCGTTGGTACCAAGCCTCTAGATGGGGCATTGCAGGACGTTCGATGGGCATTTCGAACCAGGCGTAAATGAAACAGCCCAAGGGGATGTCCCCCATGCCGAAAGCGTCGCCGGACAGGTAAGGCTGCCCGGCGAGGGCCTGCTCGACCGTCTGGAGCGCATCAATGCAGGCTTGGCGTCCTGCGTGGATGGCGTGCCAGTCCTGTTTTTCTGCGGGGGTACGCAATACCCCCCAGAACACGATCTTGAAGGGCTCGGCCAGGGTCGAGGTGGTCCAGTCCATCCACTTTTCGGCATTGGCACGGGCTTGCAGGTCGCTTGGGTAAAACGCCGACGCGTGCTTGGCGCAGAGGTAACGCACAATGGTGTTGGACTCCCACAACGCAAAGTCGCCGTCCTGAATCATCGGCACCCGGCCATTGGGGTTCAGCGCCCGGTACTGCGGGGTATCGACCACACCAAACGCCCCGCCCGCATCAATTGCCTCATAGTCCAGGCCGAGCTCCTCGGCGCACCACAGTGCTTTCCTGACATTGGATGAATTTTTACGACCCCAGATCTTCAGCATGACCGCGCCTTATTGTGGTGAACATGGCTTGATGAACGCAGCAGCATACGCCGGTTCACCCACGGCTTAAATCGCTCTGCAAGTCGCCCAGCAGGCTCGGCATGTGTTCGGCAAACAGGTGCGGGTAACATTTCTGAATATGGGCGAAGAACATTTCTTCGGGCACATCGGCAAATTGCCCATGGTCCAGCACGTACTCCATCGAACGCTGGCCTTGACGATTGAACGCATGGAACACGCTGTCGTTAACCCCATCGAATTCCAGCGGCGGCACATCGAATAGCTCACACAATTGCTGATTGAACGCAGGCGTGGCCTTGACCCAGCCACCGTCCAGGTACAGCTCGGTGTAACCGTGCATGGCGAACACATCACTCTTGAGCAACGCGAGCAGACGCGGGGTCGACAGGTGATTACGCACATCCGCCAGGCCGATGCGCGCGGGGATACCGCAATGGCGGGCGCAGGCGGCGAGCAAGGTGGCCTTGGGCACACAGTAGCTCTCGCGGGTAGCCAGGGCGAAGCTGGCGTTCAACGTGCCGGGGTCGCGGCTGAAGGTGTAGGGGTTGTAGCGCACAGCCTCGCGTACGGCGAGATAGAGACTGACTGCCTGGTCACGTAAATTCGCATGGGTTCCGCGGTTTTTTTCGGCGAACTCCACCACCGCAGGGTGGTCACTATCGATGAAGCGGCTGGGACTCAGATACCTTTCCATGAGCTTTATCTCCAAAGCAAGCCTGAAGTCTAACGACCGGCCTGCCGCAGAGATAACGACGATTCGGCCAAATGTCGGCGCCTGCTGATCGTTGCCTCCCGTACAACTCGTTACACCCCGACCACCGCGCTTTCTAGGATGCCGACTAAGCTCCTTGGTGGTTTCGCCCTGGTTCACGGAGGATTGAATATGCTGTTGTTGTGGATACTGGTTCTGGTGGTCGGCGTTGCTTACCTGGCGCACCGCCGCACGGCGCCCCTGCCCGCCTTGGGCGTGGTTGCCGTTTACTTGTTGGCGATGGGGGCCTGGAGCCATGCACCGGGTTGGCTGCTGCTGATCTTCTGGGTGTTGATCGCCATCGTCGCCGCGCCCTTGTTGCTGCCCGACCTGCGCCGCCAATACTTCACCAAACCACTGTTCAGTTGGTTTCAGAAAGTCCTGCCGCCGATGTCCGAAACCGAGCGCGACGCCATCGACGCCGGCACCGTGTGGTGGGACGGCGAGCTGTTCAGCGGTCGCCCCGACTGGGACAAATTGCTGGCCTACCCCAAGGCCCGATTGACCGAAGAAGAACAGGCCTTCATCGACGGCCCCACCGAAGAACTCTGCGCCATGGTCAGCGACTGGGAAATCGGCCAGGCCATGGACCTGCCGCCCGCCGCCTGGGAGCACATCAAGACCCACGGTTTCTTTGCCCTGATCATCCCCAAGGAATACGGCGGCAAGGGCTTCTCCGCCTACGCCCACTCCCAGGTCGCGATGAAGCTGGCCACACGCAGCGGCGACCTGGCGTCCACTGTGATGGTGCCCAACTCCCTCGGCCCGGCCGAACTGTTGCTGCATTACGGCACCGATGAGCAACGCAACCACTACCTGCCGCGCCTTGCGCGTGGCGACGACATCCCGTGTTTCGCCCTCACCGGCCCGCTGGCGGGCTCCGACGCAGGCGCCATGCCCGACACCGGCGTGATCTGCAAAGGTGAATGGGAAGGCCAGGAAACCCTGGGCCTGCGCCTGAACTGGGAAAAACGCTACATCACCCTCGGCCCGGTCGCGACCTTGCTCGGGCTCGCCTTCAAGGCCTATGACCCGGACCACCTGCTGGGTGAAGAAGAAGACCTGGGCATCAGCCTCGCGTTGATTCCTACCGATACCCCTGGCGTGGAAATCGGCCGTCGCCACCTGCCGCTCGGCGCCGCCTTCATGAACGGCCCCAACTCCGGCAAGGATGTGTTCATCCCCCTGGACTACCTCATCGGCGGCCAGGAAATGCTCGGCAAGGGCTGGATGATGCTGATGAATTGCCTGTCGGTAGGCCGTTCAATTTCCCTGCCGGCGGTCGGCACCGGCGCGGCCAAGTTCACCAGCCTGGTGACCGGCCAATATGCTCAGGTGCGCGAGCAGTTCAATGTGCCGCTGTCGGCTTTCGAAGGAATCCAGGAAGCCCTGGCGCGTATCGGCGGTAACGCCTGGCTGATGGACAGCGCCCGCATGCTCACCGCCAACGCCGTCGACCTGGGCGAGAAACCCTCAGTGCTGTCGGCGATCCTCAAATACCACCTCACCGAGCGCGGCCGCGAGTGCATCAGCCACGCCATGGACGTGCACGGCGGCAAGGGCATCATCATGGGCCCGAACAACTACCTGGGCCGCAGCTGGCAAGGCGCGCCCATTTTCATCACGGTGGAAGGCGCGAATATCCTCTCGCGCAACCTGATGATCTTCGGCCAGGGCGCCATCCGCTGCCATCCGTTCGTGCTCAAGGAAATGGCCCTGGCCGGTCGTGAAGACCACGACCAGGCGCTGAAAGAGTTCGATGGCCTGCTGATGCAGCATATTGGTTTTGCCGTGGGCAACGCTGCCAGCACCCTGGTACTGAATCTCGGCGTTGGGCATTTCGAGAAAGCCCCCGGCAACCGCTTGAGCCAAGGCTATTTCCGTGCACTCAATCGCCAGGCCGCCGCGTTCGCCCTGCTCGCCGACTTGAGCATGATGCTGCTGGGCGGCGAGCTGAAACGCCGCGAACGCCTGTCGGCACGCTTGGGCGATGTGCTGAGCCACATGTACCTGGCGTCGGCGGCGCTCAAGCGTTATTACGACCTGGATTCGCCCGACCATCTGGAACCGCTGTTTGCCTGGGCCATGGAAGAAAGCCTTGGCGAATCGGAACGCGCACTGGATGAACTGCTGAGCAACTTCCCGAACAAGGTGCTCGGCTGCCTGCTGCGGGTGATCGTGTTCCCGTTCGGCCGTCGCCACACCGGGCCGTCGGATGCACTGGATGCCCAAGTGGCTGCGGTGATCGGCCGCGCCAAAGGCGACCCGACCCTGGAAGAATTGCTGGCCGGCTGCTACCGCCCGCAATCGGCGGACGATCCGGTAGGCGCGCTGCAACAGGCTTACGATCTGCTCGGCGCCAGCCATCCGCTGCAGAAAAAACTCCACACCGCGCTGAAAAGCGGCCAGGTCAAACCGGCCGCCGGCGAGCATGCCATTGACGCCGCGCTGCACGCCGGCGTGCTGCAACCGGCCGAAGCGCAGGCCCTGCGTGACGCCGAAGCGGCGCGACGCAAGGTGATCGACGTGGATGATTTCAGCAAGGAAGAACTGAGCCAGGCAGAGGGCAAAACCCGCTGAGTCGAGCGGTCATATAAATACGGGCGCTTGAGCTATATACTCTCGCGCCCGTTTTTGCTTTAGAGGACTTATCTCGTGTCCAACGTCGTTGCCGATCATCTCGTCTTGCTCGACCACCTGCGCAGCATCCTGGTTGCCGTCGGCGAAGCCGAACAGGTGCCCGAGGAAAGCCACACCCTGTTCCTGGAGCGCTTTGACGAATTGCGCGCTCTGCTGCCCATCGACCCGATCGAGAGCCAGTACCTGGGCCAAGACCTGATGAGCCAGGTCATCCTGCGCTACCCGCAAATTGCCCACCTGGTGCCGCGCGACCTGCTGTGGTTCTTTGGCGGCGATTGCCTGCACTTTATGCCCGACGAAGAACTGGACCTGTACCAGGCCCTGGAAGAGCGTCGCTATGAAGCCGAACAGAACGACGAACCGTTCGATTGGAACCAGGAAAAGCAGTTGATGGCGATGCCCCAGGATCAGAGCAAGCACTGATCTGGAGAATGCTGAATTCCAGTCTGTGTGCGAGCACGCCCGCACACATTTCCATTGCGTTTCTACCGTCGACGCAATGTCGGCTCCTTCGCCATGCACTCCACCAGATAGTCGATAAACACCCGCAACTTCGGCGGCAGGTAGCGCGTGGGCGAATGCAGCAACCATGCGTCGCCATGGTAGGACGCAATAAAATCCCACCCTGGCAACACCTGGACCAATCGCCCCTCCTCCAGCGCATGACGCGCCGTAAAGTACGGCAGGCTAGCGATACCCACATGCTGCAACACCGCATCCAGCCGCACGCCGGTGTGATTCGCCGCATAGCGCCCGCGCACGCCGACGGTGACGGCCTTGCCGCCCTGACGAAATTTCCAGCGTGAGTCAGCCGGGGTTTCGCCAAGGTAAATGCAACTGTGCTGCAGCAAATCATGGGGATGCGCCGGCGTGCCGTGTTCGGCCAGATAGTGCGGCGTCGCGCAGAGCAAATGCTCGATCGGCAACAACTGTCGCCCCACCAGCCCCGGCGGCGGGCTGTCGGTAATGCGGATGCTCAGGTCGACGTTATCGTCGATCAGGTCCACATGCCGGTCTTCTAGGATTAACTGCACATCCACCTTGGGATAGCGCCGCAGGAACGCCGGCATATGCGGATGCACCACAAACCGCCCCACCGCCTTGGGCACGCTGACCCGCACCAGGCCCTCGGCTTCATGAGTGAACTGGCCACTGACCTCCATTACCGAGCGCGCCGCACTGACCATCTCCTTGCAGCGCTTGAAGACTTCTTCACCGCCTTCGCTCAGGCGCAATTTGCGCGTGGTGCGTTGCAGCAAGCGCGTGGCCAGGGCCTTCTCCAGGCGCGAAATACTGCGGCTCACCGCCGACGGCGAAACGCTCAACTGTCGCGCCGCTTCGGAGAAGCTGCCGGTTTCCACCACTTTGACGAAAATTGCCATTTCGCCCAGTAGCGGCAAAGGAAGATTGATGCTCATGACGCATAGGTCCATTGATAATTGCGCGGATTATCACTCATCGGCGCACTATTTATACTGCCCACAGAACCCTGATGCGGATGTAGAAATGACCGAGCGCCTGTTTTTCACCCATGACCACCTGACCGCCGAACTTGAAGTGATCAGTTGCATACCCCGCGAGGGCCAGTTTGCGGTGATCCTGCGGTCGACGATTTTTCACCCGCAGGGCGGCGGCCAGCCCTTCGACACCGGCCAGCTCGGCGAAAGCAACGTACTGCGCGTGGCCCTTGAGGCCGATTGCGTGGTGCATTACCTCGACCAACCCGTGGCGCCCGGGCCAATCACCGTGCGCGTCGATGCACAACGCCGCGCCCTGCATAGCCGCCTGCATTCGGCCGGGCACTTGATCGGCAACGCTGGTGAAACCCTGGGCTGGAAGCCGATCAAGGCGCACCACTGGCCAGGTGAAGGCAAAATCACCTTTATCCGCGGCGAGGCCGCTCAAGCGATGAATGCCGAAGTGATTCAACAGCAAGTCAACCAATGGATCGCGGCGGACTTCCCACGCCATACGGCCCTGGAAGACGGCACCCGTGAAGTGGGCTTCGGTGAATTGCCCGTCTATGCCTGCGGCGGTACCCACGTGCAAACGCTCAGCGAATTGGGCCAAGTGACGATCCTGGCCTTATCAGAGAAAAAGGGCGCACTGTCGGTGCGTTACACCCTCGATTGAGGGGTGTGGCCATACCCTGGCCAGCCTTGACCATGGCCACCCGAGTAGTGGTAGTGTGTAGAAATGTTTCTGACAGATCGATCAGAAACGCCCTACTCCCACCTTGCAAAGGAATGCTTTCAACAATGCACTTTCCACTCAAGCAATTGGCGGCGGCCACCCTGTTCGCGGCTGGCCTTTCGTTAGTGACCTCGCCCGCCTTCGCTAATATCACGCCGTCACAAAGTACGGCGATTCTCAAACAGTTCAACGAAACGTCCGTCACCGATTTTCGTGGTTTCCTCGGCACCCTGGCCAAGGGCGACCTGGGCAAAACCGATGACGTGGGCCCGGCGATCGGCGCCTTCCTCGATAACCAAACCTTGAGCGCCGACCAGCAAAACGAGATCAACCGCCTGCTGGGCATTTATACGCGGGTGAAATACGGCAAGGCAGCCCTGGAAACCCTGCGCGAGCTGGTGGAAATTCCGACGTTCAATGTGGACGGCGTGCCGCAATACCAAAACCCGGAGTTCCTCAAGATCGCCGACAAGATCCAGGCCCTGGCCAAGACCTTCAACCTGGACTTCCGCAACGTCGATAACCGCGTGTACGAAATCTCGCTGGGAGGCAGCGGCGACGAAGTGGTCGGCATTCACGCACACGCCGACGTAGTGCCGGTGACGCCG
Organism: Pseudomonas asgharzadehiana; assembly: GCF_019139815.1. Taxonomy (NCBI): domain Bacteria; kingdom Pseudomonadati; phylum Pseudomonadota; class Gammaproteobacteria; order Pseudomonadales; family Pseudomonadaceae; genus Pseudomonas; species Pseudomonas asgharzadehiana. The sequence goes on along the minus strand of NZ_CP077079.1, from coordinate 2,084,965 downwards.
GAAAACTGGGTGCTCAAGGACGGCACCAAACTCGACCCGTTCAAGGTCACGTTGATCGGCGACCGCATGTACGGTCGCGGCACCGAGGACGACAAGAACGGCATCGTGGTAGCGATGTACGCGATGAAGGTGATCAAAGAAGAAAAGCTGCCGCTGGCGCGCCACTTCAAGCTGCTGGTGGACACCACCGAGGAGACCTCCGGCGACGCGATCCCTTATTACTTTGAACACAACCCCACACCGCAATACAACCTGGCGCTGGATGGCGGCTACCCGGTGGTGATTGCCGAGAAGGGGTATGGCACCGTCATGGCCACGTTCCCGCGTCGCACGGGCGAAGGCAAAGGTGCAGAAATCGTCGCAATGACGGGCGGCATGGCGACCAACCAGATTCCGTCGGCCTCGGTCGCCACCTTTATCAGCGACACGCCTGCGCAATTGGCGGCCAGCCTGCAAACGGCCGGCACCGAATACGCCAAGCGCAACGGGGGCGACTTCGAGGTCACCGCCAAGGTCGATGGCAAGGACGTCAAACTGACCGTCACCGGTGTGTCGGCCCACTCCTCCGAGCCGGAATCCGGTATCAACCCGGTGGCGCGCATGCTGGAGCTGATCCACAGCGTCGACGGCAAGATCGCCCTCAAGCACAACCACATCACCGACGCTGCGCGGTATGCGTCCGATAACTGGGGCCTGGATTATCTGGGCGGTAAATTGGGCGTGGGTTTCTCCGATGAATTCATGGGGCCATTGACCACCTCACTGACCTTTGTCGGCCTGGATGACAACACTTTCAAGCTGGCGGTGAACCTGCGGGTGCCGAAGGGCAAGTCCCCGGAGAAACTCAAGGCCCAGATCGCCGAGAAGCTGAGCGCCTGGGACAAGCAGACCAAGGTCAACGTGAACTTCACTTACTCGGTCGCCGAGCCGATGTTCCGCAACCCGGAAGGTGAATGGGTGAAGGCCTTGCTCGCGGTAGCCAGTGAAAACCTGGGCATGGAACACAGGTTCGGCACCTCGGCCGGCGCAACCTCGGTGCATGAGCTGCCGAACGGCGTGCAATTCGGCCTGGCGCGGCCGGAGGTGAAGTACACCGGGCATACCGACAATGAGTTCAAGACGGTCGAGCAGTTCTTGCTGGACCTGCAGATCGTCACGGAAATGATGGGGCGTGTGGGGCAGTTGCCGAAACTCTGAAACCTCTGCTCTCACCCATATGAAAACGCCGCTCCCCCTCAGAGCGGCGTTCTTGTCTGGGCAGAACATGCGTAGGAAACCTCCTGTTTTGCTCGACCTCAGCCCCTATGAGTCTTTCAGGCTGCTGTTCGACACCACTTTCCATGGCATTGGGTGCTAGTTTCGACAGGCCTCTCCAACTACCTACGCAGATAGGAGTGCCATAATAATGAACAACCCACTCAAAGCACTGCTCGCCGCCACTGCGCTCGCCGGCAGCCTTTCAACATTCTCCCTGCCCACATACGCCAACATTACCCAGCAGCAGAGTTCAGTCATTCTCTCGACTTTCAGTGAGACATCGTTCACCGATTTTCGTGAGTTCCTGAGACGCCTGGGCACCAGCAGCCTCGCCGTCAGCCAAACACTCGCACCGGCAATCAATGCCTTCCTCGATGCCAAGGACCTTACCAACGAGCAGCAAAACCAGCTTCATCGACTGCTTGGCTTGTATGCACGACTCAAATACCGTGATGCAGCCATCGATACCCTGGGTGAACTGGTGGCCATCCCAACCTTCCGCGTGGAAGGCGTCGCTCAGCATGAAAATCCCGAGTTCCTTCGGTTCGCCTACACCCTCGAACGCATTGCCCGATCGTTCAACCTGACATTTCGCAACGTCGACAACCGCGTATATGAAATATCCTTGGGCGATAGCGGCAACGAGGTCGTGGGAATCCATGCGCATGCCGACGTGGTACCAGCCAATCCAGAGGACTGGGTGCTTGAAGACGGCACACGCCTCGATCCATTCCAGGTTACTCAGGTAGGTAACCGCCTGTATGGCCGAGGCACGGAGGATGACAAAAACGGGATCGTCGTGGCGCTATATGCAATGAAAGTCATCAAGGAAGAACAACTGCCGCAGGTACGCAGTTTCAAACTACTGGTGGATACCACCGAGGAGATCGCCGGCGATGCGATCGCCTACTACTTTTCACGCAACCCAACCCCCAACTACAACATCGCACTCGATGGCGGCTATCCCGTGGTGATCGCCGAGAAGGGCTACGGCACGCTAGTTACCCATTTCCCCCGGCGCGACGCACAGGGCAAGGGCGCCGAAATCACCTCCGTGACGGGAGGACTTGCCGCGAACCAGATCCCGCGGACGGCCGTCGCGACTTTTGCCGATGACAACCCGGCACAATTGGCGGCCGTCCTGCAAAAGACTGGCGCCGACTATGCCAAGGGCAATGGCGGCGACTTCGAGGTGACCGCCGAGGTCGTCGGCAAGGACGTCAAGCTAACGGTTACGGGGGTTGCGGCCCATTCCTCGGAACCCGAGTCAGGTGTAAACCCCGTCGCCAGGATATTGGGCCTGATCCACGAGTTGGCGGGAAAAATCGCCCTCAAGCGCAACCACATCACTGACGCAGCGCGCTACGCCACCGACAACTGGGGCCTGGATTATCTGGGCAACAAACTGGGGATTGGCTTTACCGATACATTCATGGGGCCACTGACCACCTCCTTGACCTATATCGGTATGGACGAAAGAGCTTTCACCGTGACGGTCAATCTGCGAGTGCCGAAGGGCAGGGCCACAGAAGCACTCAAAACCGATATCGATGAAAAGCTGCAAGCCTGGAGCCAACAGACCGGGGTGGCGATGACCATCGATTGCTCGATTGCCGAGCCGATGCACCGCAACCCCGAGGGTGAATGGGTCAAAGCATTGCTGGCCGTGGCCACCGAGAACCTTGGCATGGAGCCCAAGTTCGGCGCGTCCGCAGCCGCTACATCGGTCCATGACCTGCCCAACGGCGTGCAATTCGGCCTTGCCAGACTCGATACCAAATATACCGGCCACACCAACGGTGAATTCAAGACAGTCGACCAGTTCCTCCTGGATTTGCAGAACGTGACCGAGATGATGGGGCGAATCGGGCAAATGCCCAAGCTCTGACGACGAGGTCTTTATAAATCAAGCACAAACAAAAACGCCGATCATCACTGATCGGCGTTTTTGTTGAATATGGAGCGGGAAACGAGACTCGAACTCGCGACCCCGACCTTGGCAAGGTCGTGCTCTACCAACTGAGCTATTCCCGCAAATGGCGTCCCCTAGGGGACTCGAACCCCTGTTACCGCCGTGAAAGGGCGGTGTCCTAGGCCACTAGACGAAGGGGACACGCTACTGAAACACATGGTGTGTATCTCAGTGCCCAGAGGCCTCGCCCGAAGACGTGGCCCTGGTTTCACTCAATGTCGCCCAAAGGCAACACTGCTTAAAATTTGGAGCGGGAAACGAGACTCGAACTCGCGACCCCGACCTTGGCAAGGTCGTGCTCTACCAACTGAGCTATTCCCGCAAATGGCGTCCCCTAGGGGACTCGAACCCCTGTTACCGCCGTGAAAGGGCGGTGTCCTAGGCCACTAGACGAAGGGGACACGCTACTGAAACACATGGTGTGTATCTCAGTGCCCAGAGGCTTCGCCCGAAGACGTGGCCCTGGTTTCACTCAATGCCGCCCAAAGGCAACACTGCTTAAAAATTGGAGCGGGAAACGAGACTCGAACTCGCGACCCCGACCTTGGCAAGGTCGTGCTCTACCAACTGAGCTATTCCCGCATATGGCGTCCCCTAGGGGACTCGAACCCCTGTTACCGCCGTGAAAGGGCGGTGTCCTAGGCCACTAGACGAAGGGGACACACGTACAACATTCACTACTCAACGCGTTTTGCTGTGTGCTTTACGCTTTAAGTGGCGCGCATTCTATGGATGGATTGGTAGATCGTCAACCCCCAAGGATAAATTTATTAAAATCAATGACTTCGCCTGCGTTTGCAGGCTTTCATGGGCATTCTGCCCGTCCAGGCCTTGGCGCCTATATTCTGGCGCACGACAAGACGTTATAGTTCGCTCAAGCAAATGATGGCAATGTGCATCCATGCAGGGAGCGCGTACCTATATAGAAGAAACTACCTGGGCAATTGGTCGATCAGTCCTATCCGATAGCTGGCCCAGTCACTACACTCCACTGTAAACCCTATAAAGAGGTCACACCGGTGACACCACTCATGATCACCCTGCTGGTAATAGCCGGGATCGCAATACTGATCGCCATTGGCTACATGAACCACGTGGTGGAAAACAACAAGCTGGAAAAACAACGCACCGTGATCGAGCTCAACGATCGCATGCGTCGTTGCGGTGAAATCACCGAGACGTTCCCTGGCCAATTCATGACCCCGGCGCTCAAACTGTTGTTGACCCGCCTGGAGCTCAACGTCAACCAGCGCCTGTTAAACCTCAACAAGACCAGCGCAGCTCACAAGGCGCGCATCACCGAGTTGAGCGCGCTGGTGGCCCAGGGCGAGTCCATTCCGGTAAACAACCCACCCACGCCGATCCAGACCGAAGCCAAGGCCAAGGACGTACGCTTTTTGCTCGAAGCCCTGCATGGCCAGGTCACTCGCGCCGCCCAGGACGGTTTCCTGCCGGCAAACGAAGCCAAGCACTGGATCAAGGAAATTCGCCATATCCTGGTGCTGCTGCACATCGAGTTCTTCAATAACCTCGGCCAGCACGCCTTGCAGCAGGGTCAGCCGGGCCAGGCGCGCCTGGCCTTCGAGCGCGGCGCGCAATACCTGCGCAAGCAACCGGAGCCTGTGCTCTATAGCGCGCAGCTGCAGCAGCTGGAAGCCCAACTGGCGCGTACCAACGCTACCGTGCTGGCAAACAGCCAACAGACGATAGAAGAAGCCAGCGAATTGACCGAGGGCATGAAAGAGGTCGAGGCCGACGCCGAGTGGAAAAAGAAAGTCATCTACGACTGACCAAGCCTCCCCTCGTGGTGAGCCCTGCTCACCACGAGATGCCATCACTTTGCACCTATCCCCTTGCCCAAGACTCGCGTAAAAACATGCCCCTCACTCCGTGAAGTTAGAGGTCGTGCCATGCCTTTCGCCGTGATTGATGGACAACCGCTGCACTATATCGACCAGGGCACAGGCCCCGTGGTCCTGCTGGGGTCAAGCTACCTGTGGGACCGCCATATGTGGGCACCGCAGATCGAGGCCCTGTCGCAACAGTACCGCGTCATCGTTCCCGAGCTGTGGGGGCATGGCGAATCGGGCCCGCTGCCCACGCACACCCACTCCCTCGACGACCTTGCGCGCCAGGCCCTGGCGCTGCTGGATCAGTTGGACATCGCGCAAATCAACCTGGTTGGCCTTTCGGTGGGGGGCATGTGGGGCGCGCGTCTCGCATTCTTGGCGCCCGAGCGCATCAACAGCCTGGTGCTGATGGACACCCACCTCGGGGCCGAACCCGAAGCCACGCGCCAATACTACTTCTCGCTGTTCAAGATGATCGAAGACGCCGGCGCCATTCCTGAGCCGTTGCTGGATGTGATTGCCCCCATCTTCTTTCGCCCGGGTATAGACCGCGAATCGGCGCTGTATCAGGATTTTCGCTCGTCGCTGCAAGGCTTCCCACGGCAACGCCTGCTGGACAGTATCGTGCCATTGGGCCGCCTGATCTTCAGTCGCGAGGATGTACTCAAGCAACTGCCGAGCCTGGACCGCGACACCACATTGGTGATGTGCGGCGAGCAGGACAAGCCGCGCCCCCCGCACGAGTCCGAGGAAATGGCCGAACTGATCGGCTGTACCCTGACATTGATTCCAGACGCCGGGCATATCAGCGCACGGGAAAACCCGGACTTCGTCAACGAAGCCCTGCTGACCTTCCTCGCCAACCACGCCTGACCACCCTCGCCTTTGCTCACCGCTCCCCGGCGGCGATCAGAGGCGGAAGTGCCCCACCATCCCCTTGAGCTGCGCCCCCAACTGCGCCAGTTGGATGCTGGACGCGGCGTTACCCTGCATGCTCAACGCCGACTGATCGGCGCTGGCACGGATACTGGTGACACTGCGGTTGATCTCTTCGGCCACCGAGCTTTGCTCTTCGGCCGCGGCGGCGATCTGCTGGTTCATCTGTTGAATCAATGACACCGCCGCCGCGATGCTGCCCAAGGCACTTTCTGTTTCCAGGGCATCACTGACCGCCAACTTCACCAGTTCGCCACTTTGCTGGATCTGTTGCACCGACGACTGCGCCGCGCTGCGCAAGGTGCTGACCAGCCTCTCGATTTCTTCGGTCGATTGCTGAGTCCGCTTGGCCAGCGCCCGGACCTCATCGGCGACCACGGCAAAGCCACGGCCTTGCTCACCTGCACGGGCGGCCTCGATGGCTGCGTTCAAGGCCAGCAGGTTAGTCTGCTCGGCCACGCTCTTGATGACGCTCAACACCGTGCCGATGTTCTGGATTTCGGCGCTGAGGCTTTGGATGCTGGCACTGGCACTGGTGCTCGAATTGGCCAGCAACTCGATGCGCTGCAAACTCTGGCGGACCACTTGTTGGCCGCTGTCAACCTTGTCGTCCGCCGTCTGCGCGGCTTGCGCGGCCTCTTCGGCATTGCGCGCCACGTCGTGCACGGTAGCGGTCATCTGGTTCATCGCCGTGGCCACTTGCTCGGTTTCTTCCTTCTGGCTGCTGACCTCGACATTGGTCTGCTCGGTGACGCTGGACAACGAATGCGCCGAGCTGGCCAATTGCTCAATGCCAGCTTGCAGCCCACTGACCATATCGCTCAAGCCGTTCCCCATCTGTTGCATCGCCTGCATCAACTGCCCGATTTCATCCCGGCGGCTGACCTCCATGCGCCCACTCAGATCACCGGCTGCGATTTGCTGCGCCACCGCGATCACACTGCGCAGCGGCGCGACGATCAGGCGCGTAATCACCCAGGCCGCAATCAACCCCACCAGCAACGCCAACGCCGACGACCCGATGATCAACATCGCGCTTTTCTTCAGTTGTGCCCGCATCGACACATCTTCAGCGTCATAGGCCTGGTTGACCCGGCTGACCACTTGGTCGGCCCGATCATGCAACTGTTTGTAGACGACCTTTTCCTGCGCCAGCAGGCCGGTGTATTCGCCCAGTTTCTCGCTGAAGGCGGCGATATGCCCCGAGACTTCGCCGAGTACCGTCTGGTAGCCAGGGTCCTTGACCGCGGTTTTCAGCTGTTCCACCTGAGCCAGGGCTTGATCGGCCTGCTCGATCTTGCCTTGCTCGGCGTCATCCGCATCGACCCTGCGGCTCTGGTCCAGGCGCACGTGGGCTTCGTTCATGGCCTGCAGCATCAAACGCGAGACCTGACTGACCTGGCCGGCCTGCTCGATAAACTCGGCGCCCTCCTTGCCTTGGCTTTCCTTGAGACCATAGGCGCCGTCGTCCGCCAGCCCGGCCTGCAACACGTCGAGGTTATTGGCCACACTGGACACCGACCAACTGGCCATTTCCAGGGCCAGGTCCTTGGTCTGGGTCAGTTCGACAAACTCGTCGAACGCCTTGCGGTAGGCGGCCAGAGCCTGCTCTACATCCGTCATCACCGGCACATTCGCCGCAGACTGGGCCTTGAGGCTGGCCGCCTGCGCGGCCAGGGCATCGATACTTTCATGCAAGGCATCGACCGCCTTGGGGTCGGCATGCAATGCATAGTCCTGCTCGATCAGGCGCACCTTGAACAAACCGCTGTTGAGCGACGACATGGCCTTGAGGTCTTCGAAACGCTGACCAACGGTTTGCAATGACCACACGCCGATAGCCGCTACCAAGGCCGTCAGCAGCAGCACCAGAGTGAATCCAAGAGCCAGTTTTTTCGCCATACCGAGGTTGGCGAAACGTCGTTGCACGCCCGAAATCATTGCACGTGATCCTCTTGCAATGGCAGATGCCATCAAGCCCGATTGACAAGACACGAGATTCGCAACGACCAGGCCATCAACACAAGGCGTCGGCGCCACAATAATGGCAAAAAGCTACACGATCGTCGTTTTCAGGATGGTCGAGGTCGATCTGGCAGGTGCCATGGCACGGAACAAGGCCAAGGCCCGCTGATCAGCAGCATAGGCCACATTTATACGCAGCCACTCACTGTGTTCACCGGTCGGGCTGAACAGCGCCCCAGGCGACAGCAGCACCCCCAGCCGTCGGGCACAGGCTTGTAGCCGCGACAGCTCACTCTCGGCCGGTCGCGCCCATAACAACATGCCGCCGGCGGGCACGGCGAACACCTCCCATTCTTCGTCCTCCAGCACTTGCAACGTGGCGGTCATTTCCGTGCGCAGCCGCTTGCGCAAGCGCTGCACCCACTTGCGGTACGTACCATTGGCCAGCAGCGCGGCGACCACTGCTTCGGCAAACCGCGAAGTGCCGAAACCGGTCAACGTCTTGAGGCTGACCAACTGCGCGATGATCGCCGCGCTGGCACAGAGGTAGCCCACGCGCAACGCGCTGCTCAGGGTCTTGGAAAAACTTGCGATGTAGATCACGCGATCGCCATGGGGCAGCGCCGAAAGCCGTGTGCAGCTGGCGTGCTGCAGATCCCCGTAGACGTCTTCTTCAATGATCAGGAAGTTGTCGCGATGGGCCAGCTCCAGCAAGCGCTCGGCCACCGCCCGACCGAGGCTGGTCCCGGTGGGGTTGTGATACAGGCTGTGAATGAACAGGCATTTGGGGCGATGCTGCTGCAACAGCGTTTCCAGCGCCGGCAGGTCCGGGCCGCCTCGGGTGCGCGGCACTTCCAGCAGGTGCACGCCCTGGAACGCCAATTGCCGATAGAGGTTGCCATACCCCGGCGTTTCCACCACCACGCTGTCACCGGCCCGAAGTAACGTGCGTATCAACAGGTCCTGGGCATGGCTGGCGCCTGCGGTCGTGAGGATGCGATCAAGGCTGGTGGCGATGTGAACCCGGGTAAGGTGCTTGAGCAGTTGCTCGCGCAGCACGGGCAAACCCAACGGGGTGCTGTAGTTGAACAGGCCCGCCGTGTCGGAGCGGGTGACTTCACGAATGGCATAACTGATGTCATCGCTTTCATGCCAGGTATCCGGCAGCCAGCCGCAGCCGAGTTTAAGCTCGCCCACGGGGTTATCGGCAAACGCCCCCCAATCGCGCTCCGCGCCCTCATACCAGTGGCCCTCGTGCGAGACAGGCGGCTGGGCCACCACAAACCCCGAGCCCTGCCTCGGTGCCAGCAACCCTTGAGCGACCATCCGCTCGAAGGCCTCGATGACGCTGGATTGGCTAAGCAGGTTATCCAGGGCCACCTGCCGGATGGACGGCAGGCGCGTGCCGGGACTCACCCCGTCCTTGCGGATCCATTGCGCCACCGCGCTGACGATTTGCTGCACCACCGGTACAAGGGCTTGTCGATCGATCCCTAAATCCATGAGCCACTCACTTCAACTGTCTGATTTCAACCCGAAGAGTTAAGCACAGAAGCCCGTAGTGGCCGGCGGCAAAAATCTATTAAATTATTGATTTTATTAGCTTATTTACCTAATGATACACATTCGATCACAGCGTTTTGCCAGCTTTGGAAAAGCCCCACAGCACCCCAGACTTTTTCGAATAGGGTGCGGCGCAAGGTCCTAGATCGCCGTCGCGCCACCGTCGACCGCCAGGGCGTGGCCGGTGGTGAACGCAGCGCCATCGCTGCACAGGTACAACACGGCGCTGGCGATTTCCTCGACTTTGCCGATCCGCCCAACCGGGTGCATGGCCGCAGCGAATTCGGCCTTGCGGGGGTCGGCCTCATAGGCGCGGCGGAACATATCGGTGTCGATCACCGCCGGGCACACCGCGTTGACGCGGACTTTCTTCTTCGCATACTCGATGGCCGCCGACTTGGTCAGGCCGATCACGGCGTGTTTGGAAGCCGCATAAATGCTCATTTTCGGCGCCGCGCCCAAGCCCGCCACCGATGCGGTATTGACGATGGCACCGCCGCCCTGGGCCAGCAGCAACGGCAACTGATACTTCATGCACAGCCACACCCCCTTGACGTTGACGCCCATGATGGCGTCGAACTCATCCAGGCTGCCGTCCGCCAGCTTGCCTTTCTCAATCTCGATCCCGGCGTTATTGAAGGCGTAGTCAAGACGGCCATAGGCGTTGACGGTTTGCGCCATCAGTTGTTGCACGTCCGCCTCCAGCGTGACATTGCAGCGCACGAACAGGGCCTCACCGCCAGCTTGCCGGATCAACGCCACAGTGCCCTCGCCGCCCGCCACATCCAGGTCGGCAACCACGACCTTCAAACCTTCTGCGGCGAACGCCAGCGCGGTGGCGCGGCCAATACCGGCGGCGGCGCCGGTCACCAGGGCGACCTGGCCGAAAAACGTCATGCTCATGGGAATGTCCTGTGGAAGAAATAGCGGTGGCGCGAGTCTAGCCAACGCCGGGACTTGCACGTCAGCACTATCAAACGGCCGGTTAGCGCTGCATGAGTGCTGGTGATAAGCCGCCAGGGCCGACTATCAATGACACCTATCGACAAGCATTCGCCCCCAGCACGAACCTTGCCCGCAGGCCCTGGAAGGTCTATCACTCATGCTTCATTTCTAAAGAGCCGCTGCCATGACCGCCCAGACCAATCGCCAATTCCTGCTCGCCAAACGCCCGGTCGGCGCAGCCACCCGGGACACCTTCACCTACCAGGAAGTGCCGGTGGGCACGCCGGCGGACGGGCAAGTGTTGGTACACAACGAATACCTGTCCCTCGACCCGGCCATGCGCGGCTGGATGAATGAGGGCAAGTCCTACATTCCGCCCGTCGGTATCGGCGAAGTCATGCGCGCGTTGGGCGTGGGTAAAGTAATTGCGTCGAACCACCCCAACTTCGCCGTCGGGGACTACGTGAACGGTGCCCTGGGCGTGCAGGATTACTTCGTCGGCGAACCGCGGGGTTTCTATAAGGTTGATCCGTCACTGGCGCCTCTGCCCCGCTACCTGTCCGCGTTGGGCATGACTGGCATGACCGCCTACTTTGCCCTGCTGGACACCGGCGCGCCCAAAGCCGGCGAAACCGTGGTGATCTCCGGCGCGGCCGGCGCGGTGGGCAGCATTGCCGGGCAAATCGCCAAACTCAAGGGCTGCCGCGTGATCGGCATTGCCGGCGGTGCCGACAAGTGCAAGTTCCTGGTGGATGAACTGGGCTTCGACGCCGCCATCGACTACAAGAACGAAGACGTACCCGCCGCCCTCAAACGTGAATGCCCCAAAGGCGTGGATGTGTATTTCGATAACGTCGGCGGCGACATTCTCGACGCCGTGCTCAGCCGCCTGGCGCTGAAGGCACGGGTGGTGATTTGCGGCGCCATCAGCCAGTACAACAACAAGGAAGCCGTGAAAGGCCCGGCCAATTACTTGGCACTGCTGGTCAATCGCGCGCGCATGGAAGGCTTTGTGGTGATGGATCATGCGGCGAACTTTGCCGCTGCCGGGCAGGAGATGGCCGGTTGGATGGCCCAGGGCAAGCTCAAGAGCAAGGAAGACATCGTAGACGGGCTGGAGACCTTCCCGGAGACGCTGATGAAGCTATTCAACGGCGAGAACTTCGGCAAGTTGGTACTCAAGGTCAACTGAACCACCCTGGAACCTCTCAACAGGGGAGCGGGCTTGGCTCGCTCCCCTGTTTTTTTACCGCGTATGCCCCAAGGTCAGGCGATCTCGGCCACTACCGCCGCCAACGCCTTGGCCGGATCGGCCGCCTGGCTGATCGGACGACCGATCACCAGATAGTCGGAACCCGCGTCCAGCGCCTGGCGCGGGGTCAGGATACGGCGCTGATCGTCGTGGGCGCTGCCTGCGGGACGGATACCCGGCGTCACCAATTGCAACGACGGGTGAGCGGTCTTCAGCGCCTGGGCTTCCAGGGCCGAGCACACCAGGCCATCAAGGCCGGCTTTCTGTGCCAGGGCGGCCAGGCGCAGTACCTGCTCCTGGGGCTCGATGTCCAGGCCGATCGCCGCCAGGTCTTCGCGTTCCATGCTGGTCAGCACGGTCACGCCGATCAGCAGGGGCTTGGGGCCGCTGCGCTGTTCCAGCACTTCGCGGCAAGCACTCATCATGCGCAGGCCGCCTGAGCAGTGCACGTTGACCATCCACACGCCCATTTCGGCGGCAGCCTTGACCGCCATCGCGGTGGTGTTGGGGATATCGTGGAATTTCAGGTCGAGGAACACTTCAAAGCCTTTGTCACGCAGGGTGCCGACGATTTCCGCGGCGCAACTGGTGAACAGTTCCTTGCCGACCTTGACCCGGCAAAGCGCGGGGTCCAACTGGTCAGCCAGCTTCAGTGCGGCGTCACGGGTGGGGTAATCCAGGGCGACGATGATAGGAGTCTGGCAGACGGACATTGGGATGGGCTCTCAGGCAAGTCGAAATCGGCGCGGATTGTAGCGCAAGCGGCGCCGTTGCGGGATCCGATGATCGGTAAATACTGACCAAGCGCTACCCGGCGGGCATTGGCGGGCATTATGTCAAAGCCGATACATTCACGACATGCCCCCAACACGCCCCGCCGCTAGCCTCGCTCGCACGACCTACCGACCAGCACTTCCAGCCATGGGGCTGGGCGCCTATGCTGACCGCAACAACCAGGCAGACGATCGCACTATGCAGACCCCCTTTGTCCCAGTGAACGGCGAACAGAAAGGCGCGGTAATCGCCGATGAAAAACGTTGGAACACCCGCGCGCTGATCGTCGATGACGATGTGCCGATCCGCGAATTGCTGATCGACTACCTGGCCCGCTTCAATATCTTCGCCACCGGCGTCACTGACGGCACCGCGATGCGCCTGGCCATGCAGGCCGAAACCTTTGACGTGGTGGTGCTCGACCTGATGCTGCCAGGCGAAGACGGCCTGTCGCTGTGCCGCTGGCTGCGCGCGGAGTCGGATATCCCGATCCTGATGCTCACCGCCCGCTGCGAGCCCACCGATCGCATCATCGGCCTGGAGCTGGGCGCCGACGACTACATGTCCAAGCCGTTCGAGCCGCGCGAGCTGGTGGCGCGTATCCAGACCATCCTGCGCCGGGTGCGGGATGACCGTACCGAGCAACGCGCCAATATCCGCTTCGACAACTGGCGCCTCAACAGCGTGCTGCGCCAGTTGGTGGCCGACAACGGCCTGGTGGTGCCGCTGTCCAACGCCGAGTTCCGTCTGTTGTGGGTGTTTATCGAGCGCCCGCGCCGGGTGCTGAGCCGCGAGCAATTGCTGGATGCGGCCCGTGGGCGTTCCATCGAAGCATTTGATCGCAGCATCGACCTGCTCGTCTCGCGCCTGCGCCAGAAACTGGGGGACGACCCCAAGGCCCCGCAGTTGATCAAGACCGTGCGCGGCGAAGGCTATCTGTTCGACGCACGGGATATCGGTTGATGCGTGCGCCCTTCAACACACTGTTTGGTCGGTTGTTCGGCGTGTTGCTGGTGGCGATTGTGCTGGCCCATGCGCTGGCGTTCTTCTGGTTTCACCACTACGGGCAACCGCCTCCACCGCCGGAGCGTTTTATCGAGCAGCCGGGCGCGAGCAGCATGCCGCTGCGCGAAAAGCCCCCCCGCCCTTGGTTCGGCGGCCCGGTCGTGCCCCTGACCTTTCAATTTTTCTCGCTGATTATTGCGGCCTGGTACGGTGCCAAATTGTTGAGCCGACCGATCCAGCGCCTGAGCGAAGCGGCAGAACGCTTGAGCCTGGACCTCGACAGCCCGCCCCTCGACGAATCCGGCCCACGGGAAGCGCGCCAGGCAGCCTCGACCTTCAACCTGATGCAAAAGCGCATTCGCGAACAGGTCAGCCAGCGCGGGCGCATGCTCGGCGCTGTCTCCCACGACCTGCGCACTCCGCTGTCACGCCTCAAGCTGCGCCTGGAGCAGATCGACGATACAAAATTGCAGGGCCAGATGCGCCAGGACCTGGACGACATGATCGGTATGCTCGACGCCACCCTGAGCTACCTGCACGAACAGCGCACCAGCGAAACCCGACACTGGCTGGACGTGCAAGCCCTGGTGGAGTCGACGAGTGAAAACGCCCAGGACCAGGGGTCGGATGTGCAATTCACCGGCACCTGCGCCCCACTGCAGGTGCAGCCCATGGCCTTGCGCTCCTGCTTGAACAACCTGATCGACAATGCGTTGCGCTATGCCGGCACGGCACGTATCGAGCTGGCGGACAGCAGCGAAGCCTTGGTAATTCGGGTGATCGACCAGGGCCCGGGCATTGCCGCCGACAAGCGCGAGGCGGTGTTCGAGCCGTTCTATCGGCTCGAAGGCTCCCGCAATCGCAATTCCGGCGGCGTGGGTTTGGGCATGACGATTGCCAAAGACGCCGTGGAACGCCTCGGCGGCCGCCTGAGCCTGGAGGAGACCCCAGGCGGCGGCTTGACGGCGGTGATGTGGTTACCCCGCACCTGACCCGGTAGCCACTACGACGGTTTGTCTTCGCGGCGCCCCTGCGCCTGGGTGGCGCTCCAATCCGTCAGCAGGCTGTACGCCACGGCCAACAGGGTGGGGCCGATAAACAGGCCGATAAAGCCAAAGGCGATCAAACCGCCGAATACCCCGAGCAACACGATCACCAGCGGCAGGTTGCCGCCACGGCTGATCAGGTACGGCTTGAGCACGTTGTCCACGCCGCTGATGATGAACGTGCCCCACACGCCCAGGAACACCGCGTAGGTGTAGTCGCCCTTCCATGCCAGCCAGGCCGTGGCCGGGATCCACACCAGCGGCGGGCCCATGGGGATCAGGCTGAGCAGGAACGTGACGATCCCCAGCACCAGCGCGCCCGGCACACCGGCGATCAGGAAGCCGATCAGCGCCAGCACGGCTTGGGCGGCGGCGGTGCCGATCACGCCGTTGACCACCCGTTGCACCGTACCGGCCACCAGTTCGATGTAGTACCCCGCGCGGTCACCGATCAGGCGCTCCAACAGGCGGTGCACGAACATCGCCAACCGTGGGCCATCGCGATAGAAAAAGAATACGAACACCAGGCTCAAGGTCAGTTCAAGGATGCCGCCGCCGATCTGCGCACTGCGCGCCAGCAACCAGTTGCCCACCTGGCCCAGGTAAGGCTTGAGGCTGACCATCAACGCCGCACCCTGCTGATCGATGCTGTTCCACATCCCGACCAGGCGCTCCCCCACAAAAGGGATCGAACCCAGCCAGGTCGGCGCCTCGGGCAGGCCGTCGACCTGAATATCCTTGATCAAT
Organism: Pseudomonas asgharzadehiana; assembly: GCF_019139815.1. Classification (NCBI taxonomy): domain Bacteria; kingdom Pseudomonadati; phylum Pseudomonadota; class Gammaproteobacteria; order Pseudomonadales; family Pseudomonadaceae; genus Pseudomonas; species Pseudomonas asgharzadehiana. The sequence continues at coordinate 2,069,653 of NZ_CP077079.1, read as the reverse complement.
GCCACGGCGTCGCGCACATGGTCCGCCAGGTTGAACCCCAGCCACACCAGCGGCACCGCCACCAGCAGCATCCAACCCAGGGTCAGGATGCCGGCCGCCAACGATTCGCGGCCGCCCAGCCAGCGCGTCAGCAGCACCATCAGCGGCCAACTGGCAAATGCCAGTACCGCGCCCCAGAACAGCGCCGACCAAAATGGCGCCATCACCCAGAAGCTGGCACCAAACAACACCAGCAGCAGGATTTGCACCAGCAGGCGATCGTTATTGAGCATGGGTATCTCGAGAAGAAGACTGTAGGAAGAGAGCTTAGGCGAACGGCGCGGGTCCGTTCGCCTGGTAGCGGTCAGCGTATCAGATGCAGGTGCAGGCCTTTGGTTTCAGCGGTACCGGTTTCCAAACGGGCGGCGCGCACGCCTGTGTCGACCAAGGCCTGGCGCCAGGCCTCGGCATGCGGGCCGGCCAGGCTGACGCGCAACGTGGTGTCGAGGTTCAAGCCACGGGAGATCAAGGTCAGCCAGGTGGCGTCCGGCTCTGCGCCGAGTGCGGGAAAGTCCAGCTCGCCGGTGCTTTTCAACTCGCGCAACAACGTCGCCGAGGTGGGCAACAGAGCCCCCAGCGGCGCGCTCGCGTTCATTTGCTCTACATGCAGATAGGCGCGGCGGTTACCGCGGGTGATGCCGTACAACGCTACCAAGGCATTGTCCTGCGGTGCGGCCAGACGCAGCAGCAGGTATTCCTGCTGGCCATCGGCACCCACCAACTTGGCGTTGCCGAAAATCTCGTTGGCCCACAGGCTGCTTTCGCCGCAATCGCGGGCCTGGCACCAGAACAACAGTTGCGCGCCGTTGGCCTGCAATGCCTCGCGGGTGGCGGTAAACGCAGCGCTGGAGCTGTGTTCGGCGGGCATTTCATAGGTAATGGCGGTGGTTTGGCCGCGCGCGGTGGCCTGGCCTTCATAACGCAATTGGCCGCTGATCTTGCGGATCGCGCCCATGGGGTAGATACGTTCTTTTTCTTCGGCGGGGCGGTAATCGACGATTTGCGCATCGACCTGACGGGCCACGGCAGGCAGGTCCTGGCTACCCGGTACGTCGGCGGCAAACACCCAGGGGCTGAGAAGGCTCAACCCGAAGATACGGACACATCCGTTACGCACGCTCATAAGATCAACGCGCCTTGGCCATCGTAGGTCGCAGCGGTGTTGAGATTGTTCATGGTTGACTCCCTTTCAATCCGCCCAGCCTCGGCAGTTGACCGCGCCAAGTCAAGGCGCGGAGAAGAACCGATTGAAACAGTCTGCAACAAGAACCGCACCGGGCTCATCATTCAGGTGCAAATGATGGCCACCTGGCAGCGTCGTCACGCTAAAGGGGAGCTGGGAAAGCAATTCCGGATGTTTCGCCAGCATGCCGTCGGCTGCCACCACCAACTGCGCAGGGCAAGCGACACGACGCACGAAAGCCATGGCCTGTTCGTCGGTCAGACGCATCGGCGAAGCCAGGGTCAAGCGGCTATCGGTGCGCCAGGTATAACCGCCCGGCACCGGCATCAAACCACGCTGGGCCAGCAGTTCGGCGGCTTCACGGCTGACGGCCACCAAGCCTTTCATCCTCGCCTCGACGGCGCGATCCAGGGTGGTGTACACCGGCTTGCGCTTGCCTTGCAGGTTCAATTGCGCCTGCAACGCCATGCCCAGGCGCTCGGCCGCGTTCTCGCCACTGGCCGTCGGAGGGATCACACCGTCGATCAACCCCAAGTGCGTGACCCGTTCCGGCAAGGCACCGGCCAGCACCAGAGAAACGATGGCGCCGAGGGAATGGCCAAGTAATGCAAAACGTTTCCAACCCAGTTGCTCGGCCACTTGCAACACATCGAAGACGTAATCCCACAATGCATAACCGGCGCCGGTTGGACGGTGCGCCGAATGCCCATGGCCCGCCATGTCCAGCGCCACGATGCGCAAGCCTTCGAGCTTGGGCGCCAGGCGCGCAAAGCTGTTGGCGTTGTCCAGCCAGCCATGCAGGGCGATCACCGGCACGCCATCCTCCGGGCCAGACAAATGCGCGGCCAATTCGATATGCGCCAGGCTCAGGCGGACTTCTTCGACCGGCGTGCTCATGCGCAACTGCGCTCGCGGGCCTGCCAGCGGGCGAACAGGGTCTTGATCAAGGTCGCCGTGTCTTGCGGACGTTCAAGCGGGAACATATGTCCGCCCGGCATGGTGAGCATCTCTCCCATCGGCAGGCGGTCTACGCCGCTGGCATGGTGACGCATCACCACGCGGCTCTGGCGGCCGCGCACCACCGCCAAGGGCACCTTCAACTGGCGTACCTGGCCGGGGCTGGTGTGGGGCACACCACGGTAAATGCTGATTTCAGTGGCCGGGTCGAAACGCAAACGCAGGCGATCACCCGCCTGGTACAGGCCATGTTGCAGGTAAGCCTCGAAGCAATCGGGGTCGAAGCCACGAAACAGTGTCTTGCCGGCGAAGTAACTGCGCGCGGCGTCCAGGTCGCTGAACTCCTCACGCCGGCCCAGGGTGCGCCCCGCCGGGGTCAGGCGGTCGATAAAGCCGAAACGCTTGGCCGCGCGTATCACCCAGCGGTCCGCACGGGTCAGTACCGGCGAGTCGAGCATTACCACCCCGCGATACAGTTGCGGCCGGCGCAGGGCCGCGTGCAAATGCAACACGCCCCCCAAGGAGTGGCCCACGCCCCATACTGGTTCCGGCTGTTGTTCCAGATGGTGGATCAATTCATCCACCAGGTTCTGCCAGTTATCGTCCACGGGAAACCTGGGGTCGTGGCCGTGCTGCGGCAAGTGAGCCACGCTGTATTGCGGGGCCAGGGCGGCAAACAGCTTGCCGTAGGTGGCCGATGGGAAGCCATTGGCGTGGGCAAAAAACACGTGCTGCGACATACCGGCCCCCTCTCCAAAACAAAAGTGGATTGTCACAACGCCAGGTCGGCACAGCAATGACTGTAACTGCCAGGAATGATGACACTCACGCCACGCCTATCGCGCCGGCGGGTTCTCGCCCAGGGGCACCACGGCCATGGTCAGGCGCGAAACGCAGTTGGCCTTGCCATCCTCGGTGGTCAGGCGAATGTCCCACACCTGGGTGGTGCGGCCGATATGGATCGCCTTGGCCACCGCCGTCACGCGCCCGCTGCGCACGCCGCGCAAGTGGTTGGCGTTCACCTCCAGGCCCACGCAGTAGAACTTGCTGGGGTCGATGCACAAGTAGGCGGCCATGGAACCGACGCTCTCGGCCAGCACCACCGAGGCGCCACCGTGCAGCAGGCCGTAGGGCTGATGGGTGCGGTGATCGACCACCATGCTGGCGGTCAGGGAGTCGTCGTCGAAGCTTTCAAAGCGAATATCCAGCAGTTCACCGATGGTGTTTTTCTGCGCGGCATTGAGCTGTTCGATATTCGGTTGGGTGCGCCACAGGCTCATGGGGGTAGTCCTTGTTGGTTTTATGATGGGCCTAATCCTGCCACACAACGGTCTCGGAACGCTCGCTCCAACGCTGCAATTGCGCGCCGTAGGTCGACTCGATGACGTTGCGCTTGATCTTCAAGGTTGGCGTCAGGAAGCCGTTTTCCACGCCCCAATTGTCGTTGACCAACACCAACTGACGCAGGCGCTCGTGCTTATCCAGCGCCTGGTTGACGTGTTCCAGCCAGCGCTCAAGGCTAGCGCGCAACGCTTGTCGGTCATGGCCTGCCGCCGACAGCACGCACAGCCCTATCGGCGCCGCGAGGCCATCACCCACCACGCACACCTGCTCGATGCTCGCATGTTCGGCCAGGCGGTTTTCGATCGGCGCCGGGGCCACATATTTGCCTTTGCTGGTTTTGAAGATCTCCTTGAGCCGCCCGGTCAGGCGCAGGCGGCCGTCGGCATCCTGCTCGCCTTTGTCGCCCGTGCGCAGGAAACCATCGGCAGTGAGTGTCTCAGCGGTTTTTTGCGGGTCTTTGAAATAGCCGAGCATGGTCGCGTCGCTGCGCACCTGCACTTCTCCCGACGGTTCGATCCGCACCTCGACGCTCGGGCACGGCGGGCCGATCCAACCGATTTTCTGCGCGCCCGGGCGGCACACATGGGAATAACCGCAGCTCTCGGTCATGCCATACACCTCAAGCACGTCCAGGCCCAGCCGCCAATACCAGCGCAGCAGGGCTTGCGGCACCGGCGCCGCGCCGGACAGCGCAATACGCAACGCATCCAGGCCCAAGCCGGCAAGCACCTTATGGCCAACGTACTTGCCGATAAACGGCAGGCGCAGCAAGGTGTCGAGGCGCTTCTGCGGGATCTTGGCGTACACCCCCATCTGGAATTTGGTCCAGATACGCGGCACGCCAAACAGCGCGGTCGGGCGTGCCCTGCGCAAGTCCGCCAGAAACGTGTCCAGGCTCTCGGCGAAAAACACGGTTTGCCCGGTATAGATCGCGGCCATCTCCACGAACATACGCTCCGCCACGTGGCACAGCGGCAAGTACGACAGCAAGCGGTCACCCTCCCCCAGGCCAAACAATTCGGCGCCGCGGGTAGCGGCGAAGCCCAGGGCACCGAAACTGTGCATCACGCCTTTAGGCAGGCCGGTGGTGCCGGAGGTATAGATGATGGTTGCCAGGTCGGCGGCCGCAGGCGCGGGGTTGTCCTGGATCGGCGGGCAGGCTTGGAGGTCGGCCCAGCTGAAGTCGAACGCGCCACCCGGGCACAGCGGCAGGCTGATGGTCGGCAAGCCGCCAGGTACGCCAGGGGCCATGGCGGGCCAATCGTCGAGTTTGCCGACAAACACCAGCGCCGCTTCGGAATGCCTGAGCACATGGGCAACCGAGTCAGCCGTGAGGTTGGGGTAAAGCGGCACCGAGACATGCCCGGCCATCCAGATCGCCAGGTCGGCGATGACCCAGTGCGCACAGTTTTTCGAGATCAGGGCAATGTGCGAACCCGCCGGCAATTCCCGCTCGCGCAGCCAGCGCGCAGCGCAACGGGCCTGGTGGCCTACTTCACTCCAGGTGAGCGTCTGCACCTTGCCCCCGCGAAGGGGCTGAACCAGAAAGCGCTGGCGCGGATGGCGCGCCTCACGTTCGAAGAAGACGTGCAACGGCAAACGAACAGCGACGGGCATGGGACGCGCTCCTTTGTGATCCGACCATAGCCAACCAAGCACTTGCTTGGTCTACGGTATAGCACACACAAAGCAGCGCCAGCGCCTAGGGGTTCTTCACGCTCACCAGGCTCATCAGCCCCGCCAGCGGGAAGTCGCCCTCCAATTCCGCCAGGCTGGCGGTGTACATCGGCTGCGGCTGGCGTTGATGGCCATGCTGCAAAAAGCTGATCAGGCTGCCGACCAATGGCTGATGGCTGACCAGCAGCACAGTGTCATCGGTCTCGAGTTTTTGCAGCACCTCCAGTGGGTTGCCCTCCGGGGTCAGCCACGGCACGGTGCGGACCTGAGGTTCAAAACCAAGGGCTTCGCGCACCAGTTGCGCGGTCTGCTGCGCCCGTACGTAGGGGCTGGCGATGATCGCCGTGATCGGCTGGCCGATCAGGTGCGCGGCGCTGCGCAGCACTTCGGCGCGGCCATGCTCGGTGAGGTTGCGTTCAGCGTCGCTAGGGGCATGCCCCTCGGCCTCACCGTGGCGCAAAATCCACAGCTTCACAGTTTCGGCTCTTCATCACGCACCGGGTGCGGCGCCGGCGGCACGCTGTGGGCGGCCTCGCCCTCCGGTGCGCGCGGGGTGGGCCAATCGGCGAAAGGCCAAGGCTTTTGTTCGCTGTGAAAGCTGCCGAAGCGGCCGATCTGCGCCAGGAACTGGCTGAGGCTGTCGCCGAAGTTCATCAGGCCCAGGCTCGGCGCGCCGTACACCAGGCGGTAGATCAATTGCACCACGACCAGCGCGCCAAGGAGGAACTGCGCCACTTGCCACACCAGGGCAAACACCAGCATCCAGAGAATGCGCAGAACAATGGATTCGTATTGGGGGGCTGCTTTCGGATCGTTCATGACGCGTTCCTCAGTTGAAACCACTGGTGGAAATAAAGTCGACATCGGTTTTCGGCTCGGCGCGCATCAGCAACTCGATGACCTGATTCAAGGTGCGCCCTTCGAACAGGATCGCGTGCAGCCCGGCGACCAGCGGCATATACACGCCCACTTCCTGAGCCTTGGCCTTGAGCACCTTGAGCGTGTTGACCCCTTCGGCCACTTCGCCAAGACGCGTCACCGCGTCGTCCAGGCTCAAGCCCTGGCCCAGGGCGAACCCCACCTGGTAGTTGCGGCTTTTCGGCGACGAGCAGGTGACGATCAAGTCGCCCACGCCCGCCAGCCCCAGGAAAGTCATCGGGTTGGCCCCCTGGTTCACCGCGAAGCGGGTCATCTCCGCCAGCGCCCGGGTGATCAGCATGCTCTTGGTGTTTTCGCCCATGCCCAGGGCCACCGCCATGCCGGCGATGATCGCGTAGACGTTCTTGAGCGCGCCCCCCAGTTCGACGCCGAAGCGATCGCCGCTGGCATACACCCGGAACGTACGCCCGTGCAACACCGCCTGGACGCGCTCGCACAAGGCCTCATCTTCACTGGCGACCACGGTGGCGGTCAGCGCATGCTCGGCCACTTCCCGTGCCAGGTTCGGCCCCGACAGCACACCAATGCGCGCCTGGGGGGCGATGTCTTCAAGGATTTCGCTCATCAACTTGAAGGTCTGCGCCTCGATGCCCTTGGTCAGGCTGACCAGCATTTTGCCCGCCAGGCGTTCGGCGTGAGGCGCCAGCACTGAGCGCAACGCGCTGGACGGCAGCGCGACAAAACACAGCTCGCAGTCGGTCAGGGTGGCCAGCAGGTCGGTAACCGGTTCGACCGCCGGATGAATCTTGATGCCTTTAAGGTAACGAGGGTTTTCGCGATGCACGCGAATGGCCTCGGCTTGCTCGGGATCACGCATCCACTGGCGCACCGCGTGACCGTTCTCGGCCAGCAGGTTAGCCACGGCGGTACCAAAACTTCCGCCTCCCAGGACCGCAATAGGGCGCTGTTCAGTCATATGCAATCCGTTAATCCATACCAGTGGCGATGGCGGCATTATACGGAGCGGCCCGTTTGCGGCCAGCCCCCGTGTCAATTCGTGCGCCTGTCGGAAAATGCCATGTCTGTGTGAAGTAATTGCAAGGGCGACGACTGGCAAATGGCCCCGCCTCGGTTAACATGGGCGGCTACCCGTCATTATCAAGGCCGTGTCGTGTCTCTGGGCCCTCCTCCCCGTTCATCTGTATTGCTGATGCTGCTCTGCAGTGGCGCCGTGCTGGCCGACGACCTGTTCCTCGACAGCCAGCCGCTGCCGCAGGTCTTGACCGCCACCCGCCTCAAGCAGTCGGCCGCCGCCGTGCCCGGCAGCATGACCGTGATCGACAGCGAATTGATCAAGGCCAGCGGCGCGCGGGACGTCAGCGAACTGCTGCGCCTGGTGCCGGGGATGATGGTCGGCTACACCACCGGCAACCAAGCGGCGGTGAACTACCACGGCACCAGCGCCAGCGATGCGCGACGCATGCAAGTGTTGATCGACGGCCGCTCGGTGTATCGCGCGGGCCTGGCCACGGTGGACTGGAGCGACATTCCGGTGGCCATGGAGGATATCGAGCGCATCGAGGTATTCCGTGGCCCCAACACCGTCAGCTACGGCGCCAATGCGCTGATGGCAGTGGTGAATATTCTTACGCGCTCGCCGGCCAACAGCCATGGCTCGCGGGTAAAAGTCATTCGCGGCGAACGCGGAATCAACGACTTTTACGCCAGCCAGGGCGTGGGTTGGGAAACCGGTGATTTGCGCCTGACCTTGTCAGGGCAACAGGACGAGGGCTTTGACAGCGATGCCGCCGGCGCCGACCGCCGCGACGGCCGCCGCCTCAACCGCTTCAGCCTGGCAGTGAGCCAGACGTTGAATGCGCAGCAGAGCATCGACTGGCAGCTGGACGCCAAGGAAGGCACCAACCAACGCCCGTACACCTACACACCGGTATTTGCGGGGATTAACGAAGGTGGCGACAACTCCGACGTCAGCGCCAAGGACTACGCAGGCTCCCTGCGCTGGAACGTCGACTTCAACCCCGAACACAGCCTGTATGTGCAAGGCTCGGCCCAGCAGTGGGACCGCCGGCAAATCTGGAAAGCCTGCGACGCCAAGGTCTCGTTCAGCCCCGAGCTGACCCAGTTGTGGCAGCTCAACCCCAACTACGCCGAGCTTCTGGCCCGGCATATGGATACCTTCAGCAGCGCCCCACCCGGCAGCGCCGCCGAGCAGGCCTTGGCCAACCAGGTGCTCGATCAATGGCGCAACGGCGCCAACCAGAGCGTGTGCGGTGACATCGACCAAAGCACCCGCGAAAGCCGATACGACCTGGAGATCCAGGACACCCTCAGCCTGTCCGACAGCCTGCGCCTGGTCAGCGGCATCAACTACCGCTACGACCGCGCCGACTCCGACACTTACTTCAACGGCACCCTGGACGACACCACCTGGCGCCTGTTCGGCCAGTTGGAATGGCGTGCCAGCGAGCATTGGTTGCTGCAAGGCGGCGCCATGTATGAAGACACGCACCTGAGCGGTCATTCCTTGACGCCCCGAGTGGCCGTCAACTACCTGATCAACCCGCGCCACGGCCTGCGCGCGGTGTATTCCGAAGCGATCCGCTCGCCGGACATGTTCGAGAACAACGTCAACTGGAGCTACCGCGTCACCAACCTCAGTTCCCCCACCTATGGGCAGAACACCGGGCAGTACTTCGTGAAGACCCGCGGCCCGGGCAACCTCGACAAAGAACTGATGCGCTCGCGGGAACTGGGCTACAACGGTTTTTTTGCCGACATCGGGCTGAACATGGACGTGAAGCTGTTCTACGACGAAATCACCAACATGATCAGCTCGCCCCTGCGCAACAACCAGTACATCGCCAGCAACGCCAACCGTTCGCGGTTCACCGGGGCGGAGTCGCAGTTCGACTGGCGCCTGAGCAACGCCGACCGCCTGCGGCTGACCTACGCTTACGTGGACGCCACGACCAGCAACCCGCTGGACAAAGCGCAAACCGCGCGTAACAGTGGCTCGGCCGGCTGGTTGCGCGAGTGGGGCCAGGGTTGGTCCAGCGCGCTGTTCTACTATGGCGACGACGCACTCAACCAATATCGCTTCGAACGGGTCGACCTGCGGGTGGCCAAGCGCATTGCCCTGGGCAAAGCCAATGTGGAGCTGGCCGGCATGTTGCAACAACGCCTCGATAACCAGCCCACCACCTGGGCCGACAACCATTACGACCATCGCCATGTGCTCTACTTCAGCGCGGAGTTAGAGTTCTGACATGGGCGACTCGTCACGGATGACCTTCTTCTTTATCCATACGCTGTGGCGACGCGCCGTGCTGCTCGCCTGCCTGCTGCTGGCCACGCCCGCGTGGAGCGCCGACATCCTGCTGACCGCCGCCGACGACGCTGCCGGCGTGCAGGCCTTTACCCACGCCCTGGCCGCGCAGCGCCCTGAAGACCGCATCACCTTTACCGCCCTCAAAGACTTGCCGGCACCCAACCGGCTGCCTGCCGGCACGCGCCTGATCCTGCTGGACCTGCCCGGCCTCGACTGGCGCCTGCAAGACCCCCAAGGGCCACCGACCCTGGTGCTGCGTATCAGCCGGCTGCAAGCCCATCAGCGGCCAGGTGTCGCGCAGCACGCGCGCATCAGCCTGTTATGGAGCGATCCCCCGCTGGAACGTCAGTTGCAGCTAATCACCAGCATCCTGCCCCAGGCGCGGCGCATCGGTGTGCTCTATGGTGCCGAAAGCGAATTCCTGCTGCCCGAGCTGCGCCACCGGGCGTCGGCACTGGAGCTGGAGATAGTGCCCCAGCGCTGGGACAACACCATCGACAGTCGCCCGCTGCAAACGCTGTTCAGGAACAGCGACGTACTGCTGGGCCTGGACGACCCGCAGTTATACAACCCGAAAACCGCGAAAAATCTGTTGCTGAGCAGCTACGCCCAGCAATTGCCCCTGGTGGGGCCCAATGCAGGGTTTGTACGGGCCGGCAGCCTGGCCAGCACCTACAGCGACCAGACCGACTGGCTGGCTGTGCTCGACCGCCTGTTGGATCACCCGCCGGCCAATTGGCCACGCACGCTGTACCCGGAACACTTCAAAGTCGTGGCCAACCCACAAGTCGCGCGCTCACTGGGCATCGAACAGATAGACGAAGCCGGCGTCGCCGCCCGCCTGGCCGAAGGAGAAAAACGCCCATGACCTTGCGCCGTCGTTGGGACATCAATACCCGCACCCAGCTCATCACCCTGGGCCCGGCGCTGTTGCTGACACTGCTGTTGATCAGCTTCTTTACCTTCGTGCGTATCCAGGACCTGCGCCAGGAACTGGACCACACCGGTCAATTGATCGCCAACCAGTTGGCCCCCGCCACCGAGTATGGGGTGATTTCCGGCAACAACGAGGTGCTCGAAAGTTTGCTGCGCGCCACCCTGGCCACACCGCACGTGCGTTTCCTGGAGATTCAGGACAGCACCGAACACATCCTGGTGTACGTGGAGCAACCGTCGGAAAAACACGACCGCTCGCTGTCGGTAAAAGTGTTCCAGGCGCCGATTCGCCTGCAGCATATCCAGTTGGGCAATGACTTTTTCCAGGACAACCTCAACGAACCCAAGGCGCCGCGCGCCGATTACCTGGGCCGGGTGATCGTCGGCATGTCCAACGATGCCTTCAGCCAGCGCCAACAGGAGATCCTGTTCAAGGCCGGCATCCTCGCGCTGTTCGCCCTGCTGTTTACCTTCCTGCTGGCCCGGCGCCTTGCCGCCAGCCTGTCGCAACCGATCAGCGCCATGGGCCATGCGGTCAAGGCCATCCAACAAGGCGACTACAAGACGCCGCTGCCGATTGTGGATGACTCCGAGCTGGGCGACCTGTCTCGACATATCAATAACCTCGCCGAAGGCCTCAACCAGGCCAGCCGCGAACAGCAGCAGGCCATGGCCCAGTTGATCCAGACCCGCGAAGAAGCCGAGCGCGCCAACAATGCCAAGTCGGACTTCCTGGCAATGATGAGCCACGAACTGCGCACGCCGATGAACGGCGTGCTGGGCATGCTGCAGTTGCTGGAAACCACCGAAATGACCGAGGAACAGGCCGAATATGCGGCGCTGGCCTCCGAGTCCACCGAACACTTGCTCAAGGTCATCAACGACATCCTCGACTTTTCGCGCATCGAGCGTGCGGCGCTGGAGCTGGAACACATTCCGTTCAACCTGGCCGACCTGATCAACAGTTGCGCCCAGGCCTTCCAGCACAGCGCACAGCAGCGCGGGCTGGAGCTGAAGCTACCGATTCCGCCGGGCATGGAGACCTTGCGGGTGCAGGGCGATCCGACGCGCATCCGCCAGATCCTGGTGAACCTGATCGGCAATGCGCTGAAATTCACCGAGCACGGCAGCGTCAGCGTCGAGCCGCACTGTCAGCCCCTGGATCATGAGCTGGTGTGGTTCACCTGTACCGTGCGCGACAGTGGCATTGGTATTTCCACCGAACGCCTGGAGTTGATGTTCGATGCGTTCCAGCAGGCCGACAGTTCCATTTCAAGACGTTACGGGGGTACCGGCCTGGGCCTGCCCATCGCCCGCACCCTGGCCGAACGCATGGGCGGCACCCTGCGCGCCCAGAGTGAAGAAGGCCGTGGGTCAGTGTTTACCCTGGAAATCCCTCTGGCCATCGACCAGCACAGCCTGCCCGCCATTGCCTCGGATGCCGAGGGCAAAACCAGTGCCGGTGATGGCCGCCATGTGCTGCTGGTAGAGGACAACCCGGTCAACCGCGCGGTGGTCGAAGCCATGCTACGCAGCCTGGGTTTTGAAGTGAGTTTGGCTACCGACGGCGCCGAAGCGATCCGCAGTGCCGAAAGCCTGATTTTCACGGCCATCCTGATGGACTGCCGCCTGCCATTGATCGACGGCTATGAAGCCACTCGGCAGATTCGCCAGTTGCCGGGCTGCGCCGACCTGCCGATCATCGCGTTGACCGCCAATGCCTTGCAGGGCGACCGCGAAGCCTGCCTGGCAGCGGGAATGAACGATTACCTGGCCAAGCCGTTCAAACGCACCGAGTTGCAGCAAATCCTGCAGCGCTGGGTACAGTAGCGCCGCGCCATCAGCCAACTGCGACTGGCGTGAAAGACGAAAGTGCGGCAGTCTTAGGCACCCGAACGGGCCTATAAACAGACCCGGTTTAAAATTTCAGTGAACAAGTGTACATTCAGTGCCTTGAAGCTGTGACTTTCACTACAACGCAATAGTCTATGTGTAGGCTGCCGACATGAGGCATGAACGCTTCATTCGGTTCGGGAAGATTTGCCCTACCCTGCCGCATGGGATTATTGAGGAGCTCGCATGACCAAACAAAACGCCTTTACTCGGGAAGACCTGCTGCGCTGCAGTCGCGGTGAGCTGTTCGGCCCAGGTAACGCGCAATTGCCCGCCCCGAACATGCTGATGGTGGATCGCATCACCCATATCAGCGAAGAGGGTGGCAAGTACGGCAAAGGTGAATTGGTCGCCGAGCTGGATATCAACCCGGACCTGTGGTTCTTCGCCTGCCACTTCGAAGGTGACCCCGTGATGCCAGGCTGCCTGGGCCTCGACGCCATGTGGCAACTGGTCGGCTTCTACCTGGGCTGGCAAGGCCTGCCGGGCCGGGGTCGCGCCCTGGGTTCGGGCGAAGTGAAGTTCTTTGGCCAGGTCTTGCCGACCGCCAAGAAAGTCACCTACAACATTCAAATCAAGCGCGTCCTCAAGGGCAAGCTGAACCTGGCCATCGCCGACGGTTCGGTGACTGTCGACGGTCGCGAGATCTATACTGCCGAAGGCCTTCGGGTCGGCGTATTCACTTCCACTGACAACTTTTAAGGGTTATCCGCATGCGCCGCGTCGTTATCACTGGTCTGGGCATCGTTTCTTGCCTGGGCAATGACAAAGAGACCGTCACCGCTAACCTGCGTGCAAGTCGCCCTGGCATCCGCTTCAACCCGGAATATGCCGAAATGGGTCTGCGTAGCCAGGTTTCCGGCTCCATCGACCTGCCCCTCGAAGAACTGATCGATCGCAAGATCTATCGCTTCGTCGGCCACGCTGCCGCCTACGCCTACCTGGCCATGAAAGACGCCATCGCCGACTCAGGCCTGAGCGAAGACCAGGTTTCCAACGTACGCACCGGCCTGATCGCCGGCTCCGGCGGCGCATCAACCCTCAACCAGATGGAAGCGCTGGACATCCTGCGCGAAAAAGGCGTGAAGCGCGTTGGCCCCTACCGTGTAACGCGGACCATGGGCAGCACCGTTTCGGCCTGCCTGGCCACGCCGTTCCAGATCAAGGGCGTGAACTACTCGATCTCCTCCGCCTGCGCCACCAGTGCTCACTGCATCGGTACCGCCGTAGAGCAGATCCAGTTGGGCAAGCAGGACATCGTATTCGCCGGCGGCGGTGAAGAAGAGCATTGGAGCCAGTCGTTCCTGTTCGACGCCATGGGCGCACTGTCCACCCAGTACAACGAAACCCCGGAAAAAGCCTCCCGTGCCTACGATGCCAAGCGTGACGGTTTCGTCATCGCCGGCGGCGGCGGCATGGTGGTGGTTGAAGAGCTGGAACACGCTCTGGCCCGTGGTGCCAAGATCTACGCGGAAATCGTTGGCTACGGCGCAACGTCCGACGGCTACGACATGGTTGCGCCAAGCGGTGAAGGCGCCATCCGTTGCATGCAGATGGCGATGTCCACCGTCGACACCCCAATCGACTACCTGAACACCCACGGCACTTCGACTCCGGTCGGCGACGCCAAGGAAATGGAAGGCGTGCGTGCGGTATTTGGCGACAAGGCTCCGAAAATCAGTTCCACCAAGAGCCTGTCCGGTCACTCCCTGGGCGCCGCCGGTGTTCATGAAGCGATCTACTGCCTGTTGATGATGGAAGGCAACTTCATGGCCGGCTCGGCCAACATCGACGAGATCGACCCGGTCGTCGCCGATATGCCGATCCTGACCAAGACCGTTGAAAACGCGAAAATCGACACCGTGATGAGCAACAGCTTCGGCTTCGGTGGCACTAACGCCACCCTGGTGCTGAAACGCTGGCAGGGTCAGTAAGCCCTGTAGCCCCATGAAAAAGCCCCGACTGGTTCGGGGCTTTTTTATGGGTGAGCCCATGTGGAACCGCCTCGCCTTTACCGCACCTTCATTGCATTCAGCGCTTGGGCAGGATGGCCAGGAAGTTATCGCGGGCCACCTTGCGGGCGATGTCCTCAGGCAAGGCGTCCAGGAAAGGCTCAAAGCGGCGCATTTCCTTACCCAATTTGTTGAAACGCCCCACTACGTCCGAGCCCAACATAAACCGCTCCGGAAAGCGCTCCACCAGCTCGACCCACTCCGCACGAGGCACGCCTGCGTCATCAAGCAAATACGGCGTGAGCATGCTCCAGGACAGGTCGATGTACAGATTGGGGTAAGCCTCCAGCAGGCGACTCAAGGTGGGCAGCAAAAAATCCATCTGCACCTGATGTCGATGGATCTCTTTGCTGGTACCCGCGTGCGCCCAGATAAACCGTGTGTGCGGGTGGTTGCGCAGTGGCTCTTCGATTTCGGCCAGGTACAACGGGTTGCGCTCGCGCTTGGAGGTGATGTTGGAGTGCAGCATCACCGGCAAGTCGTTTTCGGCGGCCAGGTGGTAAATGCGCGTCATGGCTTCGTTGTTGGCGCGAGGGGTGTCGCCGGACGTCAGGGCCGTGAGGTCATCGTGGCGGGTAAACACCTCACCGATGCCCTGCCACAGGCCTGGGTTAAGGTCGAGCATGCGCTGGATATGCGCGTCGGAATTCTTGTCGTTGGGGTTGAAACCGCTTAGAAACGGATGAAAGTGCTGGCGCTGTTCAGGCGTCAGCTTATTCACGGCCGCGGCGACAATAACGTCGGTGGCGCTGTACCAATAGGCATCTGCGTCATCGCCCGCGTAGTAGCGCGGGCGCTTGGGTTCGTCTTCGTGCCACTTTTTCGCCACGGGGATGCCGGAAATCATCACGTGCTCAATGCGATTTTCGTGCATGGCCTTGAGCAATTTTTCCATGCCCGCCGTTTCCTGGAAAAAATCCACGTAATGCAGGTGCGCGTCGCTGTAGGCATAGTCGCGGGCCTGCACGGCAAGGCTGCTGGCGGCGAACAACAGGGCAACACTCAGGCGGGTCCAGAGCACGATACAACCTCGATCAGGGCGAGTACGAGTAGACCTTGCCTTGCGCGCCGAGGTTCATCATGCAAAAACGTGGAACACCCCAAGGCCCGCATGCTCTATAACTGCATGACCTACATCCTGCCACCCTGTGAGGTTTGCCATGCCTGTTACCGTGAATACACTGAACGCTGAAAATTTTCGCCACAGCGTCAACATCAATAACCACGAGTTGTTTACCGACCTGCCCAAAAGCCTGGGCGGCGACGACTCCGCGCCCTCCCCCCACGATTACTTCGACGCGGCATTGGCGTCCTGTAAAGCCCTGACCGTCAGGCTGTATGCGCAGAAGAAAAACATCCCGCTCACCGGCGTCACCGTGGAAGTGACCCACGACGCCGCCGAGGAACAAAAGGGCAAATACAAACTCGGCGTCAAGCTGACCCTCAAGGGTGTGCTCACCGACGCACAGCGCGACGAGTTGCACCGCGTTGCCGACAAATGCCCGGTGCACAAGCTGATGACCACCGCCGAGATCAGCATCGAGACCACGCTATCGGAAGGTGCGTTCAGCCAATAGCAGCAACCTCTCGTCGAGCGGGTTATGCTCACGGCCAACTAACCCGCTCAGATTGGGACGCACCATGACCCTCCTCACCGTGATCCGCCCTCGCCAGGAAGAGGTTGAAGGCCAGCCGATCCTGCGCCCGCTGCCCTCGCGCGAATGCCGTAGCGTCGGACCTTTTGTATTTTTCGACCATATGCTGTCCACCCGCTACGCACCGGGCAGCGGCATGAATATCCGCCAGCACCCGCATATCGGCCTGTCCACCCTCACCTACCTGTTTGAAGGCGCGTTGCAGCACAAGGATAGCCTGGGCTCCGACCAAGTGGTGCAGGCCGGCGATGTGAGCTGGATGACTGCCGGCAGCGCAATTGCCCACGTCGAGCGCACACCAGAAGCCCTCAAGGCCAGTGGTTTCAGCCTGCATGGGTTGCAAGTATGGCTGGCCTCGCCCAGGGACCACGAAACCGGACCAGGCCATTACAGCCATCACCCCGCCAACAGCCTGCCGGTGAGCGACAACCTGGGCGTGTGGACTCGCATGATCGCGGGCAACGGGTTCTGCCTCGAATCACCGGTGCCGGTGCTGTCGCCCACGCTGTATGCCGAGGTGCGCATGCAGACGGCCACCACCCTGCCGATCCCGGACGAGCATCAGGAACGCGCGGTGTATGTGCTGGAGGGAGAAGCGCAGCTCGACGGCGAACTGTTGCAGGCACATAGCCTGGTGATATTGCCGAGCGGCCAGGCGATGACGTTGTTTGCCGAGTCCGATTGCCACCTGGTGGTGTTTGGCGGCGCGCCATTGGATGGACCGAGGCGGATCAACTGGAATTTTGTCGCGAGTGATCCCGCAGTGATCGAGCAAGCCAGGCAGCGTTGGGCGGCTGGGGATTGGCCGACGGTGCCGGGGGAATCCGAAAGAATTGAGTTGCCTGCGAGATAGCCATCGGAAGCAAGCCCCCTTCCACATTTGAAGGTGTATACCAATCAAGTGTGGGAGGGGGCTTGCTCCCGATGGGGTCGGAACAGGCGCTAGAGAATCAACCCTTGAACACTTCATCCAACAAGTTATGCATCGAGCGGAACGCCCGTGCAGCAGTCTTCGCGTCGTACATCATCTTGCCCGGCACATTGGCGTGCGGGTCGGTGAAGGAATGCACCGCGCCACCGTAGCTCAGCAGTTGCCAATCCACACCGGCGGCGTTCATTTCGTCTTCAAAGGCCGGCAGTTGCTCTTTGGGCACCAACGGGTCGGAGGCGCCATGCAGCACCAGCACCGAACCCTTGATGTTATTGGCATCTGCCGGGTTTGGCGTGTCGAGGGTGCCGTGGAACGATACCGCGGCCTTCAATGGCGCGCCCGTGCGGGCCAGCTCCAGGGAGCAGCAACCGCCAAAGCAGAAGCCGAAGGTCGCCAGCCTGGACGTATCAACAGCCGCTTCAGTCTGGCTTTGCAGTTGCTCAAGGGCCGCCTGCATGCGCTTGTTCAACAATGGGCGGTCATTTTTCAACGGCATCATCGCCGCACCGGCCTCATCGCCATTCGATGGACGCACGGTTTGCCCGTACAGATCGGCAATCAGCACCACGTAGCCCTTGCTCGCGACGGTCTTGGCGATTTCTTCCGCGCCGGCACTCACGCCCATCCAGTTCGGCGCCATCAGCAAGCCCGGCAACGGCCCTTTTTGGCTCGCATCGAACGCCAGGCGGCTCTCGTAAGACTGGCCATCAATCTCATAGACCACGGAACGCACAGTGACTTGGCTCATCATTCTCTCCAGTTGAGGTGCACTAGAACGAAAAAACCCGCCGAAGCGGGTTTTTCTACAACGGTGTTAAACCGACAGTTCAACCAACAGCTTGTTCAGTCGGCGCACATAAGCGGCAGGGTCTTTGAGGCTGTCGCCAGCGGCCAGGGCCGCCTGGTCGAAGAGGATGTGCGACAGGTCGCCAAACCGCTCTTCGCTCTGCTCGCCGTCGAGTTTCTCGATCAGCGGGTGAGCCGGGTTGAACTCGAAGATCGGCTTGGAATCCGGAACCTTCTGCCCGCTGGCTTCGAGGATCTGACGCATCTGCATGCCCAGGTCCTGCTCGCCGATGGCCAGGATCGCCGGGGAATCGGTCAGACGGTGGGAAACCCGCACTTCGCTGACGGCATCGCCCAGGGCAGTCTTGATCCGCTCAACCAGGCCTTCTTTGGCCTTGGCGACTTCTTCGGCTTCTTTCTTCTCTTCTTCGGAGTCCAGGTTACCCAGGTCCAGGTCACCACGGGCCACGTCGACGAAGGTTTTACCGTCGAACTCGCTGAGATAGCTCATCAGCCACTCATCGATACGGTCGGTCAGCAGCAACACTTCAATGCCTTTCTTGCGGAAGACTTCAAGGTGCGGGCTGTTCTTGACCTGGGCGTAGGTTTCGCCTGTCAGGTAGTAGATCTTGTCCTGACCTTCCTTGGCGCGCGCCAGGTACTCGGCCAGCGACACAATCTGCTCGCCCTCTTCGCCCTGAGTGGAGGCAAAACGCAGCAGGCCGGCGATTTTCTCTTTGTTGGCGAAATCTTCCGCCGGGCCTTCTTTCATGACCTGGCCGAAGTTTTTCCAGAAGCCTTTGTATTGCTCAGGCTCGTTCTTCGCCAGTTTTTCCAGCATGTCGAGGACGCGCTTGGTCAACGCCGACTTCATGGAGTCGATGATCGGGTCTTTCTGCAGGATTTCCCGCGACACGTTCAGCGACAGGTCATTGGAGTCGACCACGCCTTTGATAAAGCGCAGGTACAGCGGCAGGAACGATTCCGCCTGATCCATCACGAACACGCGCTGGACATAGAGCTTGAGGCCTTTGGGCGCTTCACGCTGGTACAGGTCGAACGGCGCACGAGCCGGCACGTACAGCAGCGAGCTGTACTCGAGCTTGCCTTCGACCTTGTTATGGCTCCAGCTCAGCGGGTTCTCGTAATCGTGGGCGATGTGCTTGTAGAACTCCTGGTATTCCTCATCCTTCACTTCAGTGCGAGGACGGGTCCACAGGGCGCTGGCGCGGTTGACCACTTCCCATTCCTGGGCAGGGGCCTCTTCGCCTTCGGCGGCCGCTTGTTCTTTGGGCAGTTCAATCGGCAGCGCGATGTGGTCGGAGTACTTTTTGATGATGTTGCGCAGGCGCCAGCCGTCGGCGAATTCGTCTTCACCGTCTTTGAGGTGCAACACGATACGCGTACCGCGGTCGGCCTTATCGATGGTGGCGATTTCAAACTCGCCCTCGCCCTTAGAGGCCCAATGCACACCTTCGCTGGCATCAAGGCCGGCACGACGGCTGAATACTTCAACCTTGTCGGCCACGATGAAGGCCGAGTAGAAGCCCACGCCGAACTGGCCGATCAGGTGCGAGTCTTTCTTCTGGTCGCCCGACAGGTTTTTCATGAAATCGGCGGTGCCGGATTTAGCGATGGTGCCCAGGTGGGTAATCGCATCGTCACGGCTCATGCCGATACCGTTGTCTTCGAGCGTGACGGTCTTGGCGTCTTTGTCGAAGCTCACACGGATTTTCAGTTCGGCGCCACCTTCCAGCCACTCGGGCTTGGACAGGGCTTCGAAACGTAATTTGTCGACAGCGTCAGAAGCGTTCGAGATCAATTCGCGAAGGAAGATTTCCTTGTTGGAATACAGCGAATGGATCATGAGGTGCAGCAGTTGCTTCACCTCGGTCTGGAAGCCCAGGGTTTCCTTTTGAGTTTCCACACTCATGGTCATCAAACTCCAATTGGATGGCAGTGGCCGCCCCCGAAAGGGTTAGCGGCGGGTTGTCATCAGAGTTGGGGCCTAAGACCAGGATTTCAAGGGCGGCTCGTTTCCTCAATCTTGAAATGCGCACGGGCGGTGGCAATGGGTTCCGCCGGCGTGCTTTGCCAGGCGGTGATCGCCACATTCGCCACCCGGCGGCCTTGGCGCCAAACCTGGCACTTGGCGTAGGTGTCGCGGAACTGGCCCGCACGCAGGTAATCCAGGGAGAAATCGATGATCTTCGGCAGGCCGGGGGCGCCGGTAAACACCAGCAGGTGCAGCGCGGCCGACAGCTCCATGAAGCCTGCAATCACGCCACCGTGCAGCGCCGGCAATATGGGGTTACCGATGTTGTCCTTGTTGGCGGGCAGACGAAACAGCAATTCGTCGCCCAGGCGCGTGCATTCGATGCCGATCAGCTTGGCATAGGGGATCAGGTTGAGCAGCGCCTCATAATCTGCGCGTTCATGGGCTTGTTCGAGGCGGGTCTTGAATCGGTGCGTCATGCCTGCTCTCCCTTGATCGTGCTGCGAAAGCCTTGGGTGCCGCTGAGACGCTTACCCATGCGTATGAACGTGCCGACCACATGGGCGATGGGTTGCTGCGGGTCGTCCTGGTAGGCGACACCACGAGTGAAGATCACGTCGGTGGTCACCCGGTAGCACTGAGCGAAACCGTAGACCGGTTTGTGCGGTTCAGCGGGATGCATGTAGTCGATGCGCAGATCGAGGGTCGGGCACACCTCGAATTCCGGCAGCACGCACAAGGTGGCCATGCCGCAGGCGGTATCCATCAACGAGGTCAGGGCGCCGCCGTGGATGACGCCGGTGGTGGGGTCACCCACGATCGCCGGGGTGTAAGGCAACACCAGCGTCATGCCCTCCTCGCCAGCTTCGTGCACGTTAATACCCAGTACCTGGCAATGGCGCAGGGCCGATACAAATCGCGTCGCACGCTCTAACAATAGGTTTTCGGTCATTCGATCCAGACTCTTATTAGTGTTGATTCGCGCAGTAGGCGGTGCGCGAGAAAGTTCCTTGAACAACGCGGTTTATATATCTGCGTCATAAAAGGAACTAAAACTGAGCCCTCGGGCTCGAAAGGCCAGTAGATATCTTCAATAAGGAGAAACACCCCATGCGCAAGACTTTAGCTATTTCCATGATGTTGGCCGCTGCCCTCGGTCTCGCTGCCTGCGACAAAAAATCCGAAGACAAAGCCCAAGACGCTGCGGCACATTCTGAGCAAGCTCAGAAAGACATGGCCAAGGCTCAGGATAAAGTGAACGACGCTGCGAAAGAAAACGCCGATGCTGCCAAAGCTCAGGCTGAATCGAACGAAGCCGCCGCGAAAGAAGCAGCACCTGCTACCCCTGCCACCGGTTCTTGATACCGCGGCTTGAAATAGCTTGGCTGCAAAAAGAAAGCCCGCTTAGATAGCGGGCTTTACTTTGTCTGCCGTTTTTATTCGCAGCGTTAATACGCGCAAGTGGACTAGGCCGTCTCTTTGACGGTATCAGGCGCCGTCGTATCCGTTTGCGTATACACCATCACTTGCAAGACGTCGGAATGAAACTCGCGGCGATACAGCACGAACACCACCCCCGCGCTCATCAACATGAACAACCAAGGGCTGACGAACCACGCCAGCATGGTCATGCCGAAGTAATAGGCGCGCAGGCCAAAGTTGAACTGGTTGGCCGCCATGGAAATCACCCGTGCCGCGCGCAACGCAAACGCCCTGCGCTCCTGCTCCGACACCAGCCGTTCACCGATCATCGGCGCCGACCCCACCAGCACTGCCGCAAAGTTGTATTGGCGCATGCACCAACTGAACGTGAAGAACGCGTAGACAAACACCAGCGCCAGGCACAATAGCTTGATTTCCGACATGCCCTGGGACGCCTGTTGCACCATGGGAATGTCCGCCAGCAACGACACGGCCCGCTCGGATGCACCGAGCACGGTGAGAATGCCAGCGAGGATGATCAGGGTACTGGAGGCAAAGAACGAGGCATTGCGCTCCAGGTTACCGATCACACTGGCATCGGCGATACGGTTGTCCCGCAGCAGCATGCGACGCATCCAGTCTTCACGGTACAGATGCAACACACTGGCCAGGCATGCAGTGTCGCGGGCCTTCCAAGTGGCATAACGGGTATAGCCGCCCCAGCACAGCACAAACCAGAGGGCGGCAAGCAGGTGGATCTGATTGGTTTCGACGAATGACATGCGGGTCCTTTTTACACGGTGTTGGCTCGCGGAATGCAGTACGAATGTGGAAGGGAGTTTGCCCCGATGGCGGTGGGACAGTTACAGGTTTATCCACTGACACACCCTCATCGGGCAAGCCCCCTTCCACCTGTTGAAAGCGTGCCAACTCTAGAAGGTTGTCGCCTCTCAAACATAAAATGCCCCGTATCGATTGATACGGGGCATTTCAGTACTGCGCGAAACCGGTCGTTACGCGATCGCTTCGCTGCGCTTGCCGAGCATACGGTCAATCCCCACCGCTACCACCAACACCATCACCGACGGTATCAGCCAGGCCAGGCCTTGCTCGCTCAGTGGCAAGTTCGCCAACTGCACCGGCATCCAGCCCGCCAGCCCTGCCCCCTTGAGCGCGTCGATGCAGCCCAAGATGAACGACACCAGCATCACCGGGCCAACGATACGGCCCTGCTCCTGCCAGAAGTCTTTGCAGAAACTCAAGGCCACCAGCACGATGCACGGCGGGTAGATGGCGGTCAGTACCGGGATCGAGAAGGCAATCAGCTTGGTCAGGCCCAGGTTGGATACAAACAACGAGAACAACGCCAGGATCACCACCAGTGTCTTGTAGGACAGTGGCAGCACACGGCTGAAATACTCGGCGCAGGCGCAGGTCAGGCCGACGGCGGTCACCAGGCACGCCAGAGAGATCAGTACGGCGAGGAAGCCGCTACCCAGGGAGCCAAAGGTGTGTTGCACGTAGGCGTGCAGCACAGCGGCGCCATTCGCAGCGCCGGCGGCCACTTCATGGCTGCCCGAACCCAGGCGAAACAGGCTCACATAGACGAGGGCCAGGCCCATGCCGGCAATCAGGCCGGCGATGATCGCGTAGCGGGTGATCAGCTTGGGCGATTCGACGCCACGGGAGCGAATGGCGTTGACGATCACAATGCCGAATACCAGCGCGCCCAGGGTATCCATGGTCAGGTAGCCATTGATAAAGCCCTGGGAGAACGGCGCGGCGACGTATTCCGGAGTGGCGACACCCACGTCGCCGGCCGGCAAGGCAAACGCGGCGATGCCGAGGATGGCCAGCGCAATGATCTTCAACGGCGCAAGAAAACGACCCACGGTGTCCAGCAGTCGACCCGGGTACAGCGAAACGAAGAACACGACCAGGAAGTAGACCGAGCTGTAAAGGAACAGCGCCAGCGGGCTTTCACCCGTCAACGGCGCCAGGCCGACTTCAAAAGACACGGTCGCGGTACGCGGGGTGGCGAACAGCGGCCCTACCGCCAGATACGCCGCCGCCGCGAGCAGGCCACCGGCGATCTTGCCGATCGGGCTGCTCAACGCGTCCATGCCACCGCCGACCTTGGCCAGGGCGATTACGGTAACCACCGGCAAGCCTACTGCGGTGATCAGAAAGCCCAGCGCCGCCATCCAGACGTCAGGCCCTGCCTGCAAACCCACGATAGGCGGGAAGATGATGTTGCCGGCGCCCACGAACAGGGCAAAGGTCATAAAACCCAACGCCAGGATGTCCTGGCTTTTCAACACTTTCATTTGAGGAAATACCACACTACTGAATCGGAATTTAGAGAGGGATTCCCTATGGATGAGGGAAATACTGCCGGCCCTTGTGGGGACCGACCGGTCTGGCGCGCAGCGGCCTTTTGGGATGCGGGCGCATAAAGAGGGGGCTAGGGTACAGAATTGAGCTGACAAACGCACTGTTGCGGGGCGCACTGTCCGATAAGCGACAGCTCGATGTCGCGTTTTCGTACTTAATTCGGCAATACGATCCAATGCGGGAGGGGGCTTGCTCCCGATAGCGGTGGTTCAGTCACATCATCAGTGGCTGGCTCACCGCTATCGGGAGCAAGCCCCCACATTGGATTGAGTACATTTCAACCCAAAACGCACAAAGGCCACCCGAAGGTGGCCTTTGTGTGGTGAAGCGTCAGTTAAGCGCGAGGCTTACTTGACAGCCCAACCGGTCAGCTCGGCCAGGGCCTTGCCGATGTCTGCCAGCGAACGCACGGTTTTTACACCTGCGTCTTGCAGTGCAGCGAATTTCTCGTCTGCAGTGCCTTTGCCGCCGGAGATGATTGCGCCAGCATGGCCCATGCGCTTGCCCGCAGGGGCAGTCACACCAGCGATGTAGGAAACAACCGGCTTGGTCACGTGAGCCTTGATGTAGGCTGCCGCTTCTTCTTCAGCCGAACCGCCGATTTCACCGATCATGACGATCGCTTCGGTCTTCGGGTCTTCCTGGAACAGCTTCAGGATGTCGATGAAGTTGGAGCCTGGGATCGGGTCACCGCCGATGCCGACGCAAGTCGACTGACCGAAACCGGCGTCAGTGGTCTGCTTCACAGCTTCGTAGGTCAGGGTGCCGGAGCGCGAAACGATACCGACTTTGCCTGGCAAGTGGATGTGACCTGGCATGATGCCGATCTTGCATTCGCCTGGAGTGATCACGCCTGGGCAGTTAGGGCCGATCAGGACTACGCCCAGCTCGTCGCACTTAACTTTAGCGTCCAGCATGTCCAGGGTAGGAATGCCTTCGGTGATGCAGACGATCAGCTTGATGCCGCCGAATGCCGCTTCCAGGATGGAGTCCTTGCAGAAAGGAGCTGGAACGTAGATCACGCTGGCGGTGGCGCCAGTGGCAGCTACAGCGTCTTTCACGGTGTTGAACACTGGCAGGCCCAGGTGCTCGGTGCCGCCTTTGCCCGGAGTTACGCCGCCAACCATCTTGGTGCCGTATTCGATGGCTTGCTGGGTGTGGAAACTACCTTGCGAACCGGTAATACCCTGGCAGATAACTTTGGTGTCTTTATTGATCAGGACGCTCATTATTTGCCCTCCGCAGCTTTGACAACTTGTTGAGCAGCGTCGGTCAGGCTGGTAGCCGCGATGATGTTCAAACCGCTTTCTGCCAGTACTTTAGCGCCCAGTTCAGCGTTGTTGCCTTCAAGGCGAACAACAACCGGGATTTTAACGCCGACTTCTTTCACTGCACCGATGATGCCTTCGGCAATCATGTCGCAACGAACGATGCCGCCGAAGATGTTGACCAATACTGCAGCGACGTTGGAGTCGGACAGGATGATCTTGAACGCTTCGGTAACGCGTTCCTTGGTAGCACCACCGCCCACGTCGAGGAAGTTGGCTGGTTTGCCGCCATGCAGGTTGACGATGTCCATGGTACCCATGGCCAGGCCGGCACCGTTGACCATGCAACCGATGTTGCCTTCCAGGGCTACGTAGTTCAGTTCGAACTTGGCAGCGTGCGCTTCGCGCGGATCGTCTTGCGACGGATCGTGGAAAGTCTTCAGCTTAGGCTGACGGTACATGGCGTTGGCGTCGATGTTGATCTTGGCGTCCAGGCAGTGCAGATCGCCGTCAGCCTTGATCACCAGCGGGTTCACTTCCAGCAGGGCCAGATCGTGATCCTGGAACAGTTTGGCCAGACCTACGAAGATCTTGGCGAACTGGGCGACTTGCTTGCCTTCCAGGCCCAGCTGGAAAGCCAGCTCGCGACCTTGGAATGGCTGAGCGCCAACCAGTGGATCGATAGTGGCTTTCAGAATTTTTTCTGGGGTTTCGTGAGCGATCTTCT
Organism: Pseudomonas asgharzadehiana; assembly: GCF_019139815.1. Taxonomy (NCBI): domain Bacteria; kingdom Pseudomonadati; phylum Pseudomonadota; class Gammaproteobacteria; order Pseudomonadales; family Pseudomonadaceae; genus Pseudomonas; species Pseudomonas asgharzadehiana. Next base: position 2,044,205 of record NZ_CP077079.1, on the reverse strand, counting down.
CGATGTCCACGCCACCTTCGGTGGAAGCCATGAACACGATGCGACGGCTCGAACGGTCAACGACAGCGCCCAGGTACAGCTCTTTAGCGATATCAGTACACGATTCAACCAGGATCTTGGTGACTGGCTGGCCATTGGCATCAGTCTGGTAAGTCACCAGACGCTTGCCCAGCCACTGCTGTGCGAAGGCCTTGGCGTCTTCTTTGCTGCGAACCAGCTTAACGCCGCCCGCTTTACCGCGACCACCTGCGTGGACCTGGGCTTTGACAACCCACTCGGTGCCACCGATTTTGTCGCAAGCTTCTGCTGCTGCTTCCGGGGTGTCTACTGCGTAGCCCTTGGAAACTGGCAGGCCGTATTCAGCGAACAGCTGCTTACCCTGATACTCGTGAAGATTCATGCTTTTTACCGTCTTCGTTAGGTACTGCGCATTCGGCGCTGCGCTCATTATGAGTGCCGCGCCACCTGTGACTGCTGCTTGCGCAACTTGCGGGGCTTATGGCCCGTAAAGCTGCGCAAGGCTGCGTCCAGCGGATATTCCGCGGTGAGTCTTGCGCGCAAGGCTCACGACGGGCAACTCCGCCGTGGTTTCTTATTATCTCGCTTAGCGCTTCTTGCGGTTGGCGATGTGGATGGCGCCGCCATTCACTGCCAACGCAGCTTCGTGCAACGCTTCGGACAGGGTCGGATGGGAGAAGACCATCATGCCCAGGTCCTCGGCACTGGTGCCGAATTCCATACCGATTGCGCCTTGCTGAACCAGTTCTGCAGCGCTCGGGCCAATCACGTGGACGCCCAATACGCGGTCAGTCTTGGCATCAGCGATGACTTTGACAAAACCACCGGTGTCGTTGGCTGCCATGGCACGGCCAGAAGCGGCAAACGGGAAGGTGCCGACGTTAACTTCAACGCCTTCAGCTTTCAACTGCTGTTCGTTCTTGCCGACCCATGCAATTTCCGGGTGGGTATAGATGACCGATGGGATCAGGTCGTAGTTCATCTGGGTTTTGTGGCCCTTGATGCGCTCGACAACCATGATGCCTTCTTCGGACGCCTTGTGCGCCAGCATCATGCCGCGAACCACGTCGCCAATGGCGTACACGCCAGGCACGGTGGTTGCGCAGTGATCGTCAACGTGGATGAAGCCACGCTCGTCGATGTTCACGCCGCTGTCAGCCGCCAGCAGGTCGGTGGTCACTGGACGGCGACCAACGGCTACGATCAGCTTGTCGAACGTGATGGTTTGTTCGCCATCCTTGTCGGTGTAGGTCACGACCACTTCTTCGCCGTTGACCTTCGAACCGGTCACGCGAGCGCCCAGCTTGATGTCCAGACCTTGTTTGGTCAGGGTTTTCAGCGCTTCTTTGGACACTGCGGTGTCGGCAGCCAGCAGGAACGTGTCCAGGGCTTCCAGCACGGTCACTTCGGACCCCAGGCGGGACCAGACCGAACCCAGCTCTAGGCCGATCACGCCGGCGCCGATTACGCCCAGACGCTTAGGCACAGCCTGGAATTCCAGGGCGCCGGTCGAATCGACGATCACGTTCTGGTCAACCGGGGCCGGTGGAATGTCGATTGGACGCGAACCTGGCGCCAGGATCACGTTTTCGGCTTCGATGACTTCTACCGAACCGTCTGGCTTGGTGATTTCAACTTTCTTGCCGGCCAGCAGTTTGCCGTGGCCTTGCAGGGACGTTACGCCGTTGGCCTTGAACAGGGTTGCAACGCCGGAAGTCAGGCCTTTGACGATGTTGGCTTTACGGCCGACCATCGCTGGCACGTCCATGGTCACGCCAGCGTGGTTGATGCCGTGGATGGCAAAACCGTCTTGCGCTTCGTGGAATTTCCAGGAGCTGTCCAGCAGCGCCTTGGAAGGAATGCAACCAACGTTCAGGCAAGTACCGCCCAATGCCAGTTTGCCTTCCTTGTCGGTGTATTTTTCGATGCAAGCAGTCGAGAGGCCCAGTTGTGCGGCCTTGATGGCGGCAACATAGCCGCCAGGGCCTGCACCAATCACTACAACGTCAAATTTCTGCGACATGAAAATAGTTCCTCTATTTAGCAGCAAGCTTTCAAGCCGCAAGCTCCGGGCAAGGCCGCCTCATGGGCGACCCGCCACGGAGCCTGCAGCTGCTTCTATCAGATATCCAGCAGCAGACGAGCCGGGTCTTCCAGCAGGTTCTTGATGGTCACCAGGAAAGTCACGGCTTCTTTACCATCGATCAGGCGGTGATCGTAAGACAGTGCCAGGTACATCATTGGGCGGATCACGACTTGGCCATTGATGGCCATCGGACGCTGGATGATGTTGTGCATGCCCAGGATCGCGGCTTGTGGCGGGTTGACGATCGGCGTCGACATCATCGAACCGAAGGTACCACCGTTGGTGATGGTGAAGGTACCACCGGTCATCTCATCGATGGTCAGCTTGCCGTCACGGGCTTTCTTGCCGAAGCCGGCGATGCCGCCTTCGATTTCGGCCAGGCTCATCAGCTCGGCGTTACGCAGAACCGGAACCACCAGGCCACGGTCGCTGGATACGGCAACGCCGATATCCGCGTAGCCATGGTAAACGATGTCGGTGCCATCGATGGAAGCGTTGACGGCCGGGTAGCGTTTCAGCGCTTCGGTAGCCGCTTTCACGAAGAACGACATGAAGCCCAGGCGCACGCCGTTGTGGGACTTCTCGAACAGGTCCTTGTACTTCGAACGCAGCGCCATGACTTCGGTCATGTCGACTTCGTTGAACGTGGTCAGCATCGCCATGTTCGATTGTGCTTCAACCAGGCGCTTGGCCACGGTGGCACGTACGCGGGTCATCGGCACGCGCTTCTCGGTGCGATCGCCAGCGGCGAACACAGGCGCGGCGGCAGCCGGTGCGGCAGCCTTGGCAGGTGCGGCGGCTGGCGCGTTTTTCTTGGCTTCAACAGCGGCAACCACGTCTTCCTTGGTCACGCGGCCGTCTTTGCCGGTGCCTTTGATGGACGCCAGGTTGATGCCGTTTTCTTCAGCCAGCTGACGAGCAGCCGGTGCGGCGATTGGATCTTCACCGCCAGCGGCCGGAGCGGCAGCCGGTGCCGAGGCAGCCGGGGCTGCAGCGGCGGCAGGTGCTGCTGCGGCGCTGCCCTCTTCGATCGAACCCAGTACCTGGTTCGACAGAACGGTAGCGCCTTCTTCGGCAACGATTGCGCCCAGCACGCCGTCAGCTTCGGCCAACACTTCCAGAACGACTTTATCGGTCTCGATGTCGACGATCAGGTCGTCACGCTTGACGGCCTCACCTGGTTTCTTGTGCCAAGTGGCAACGGTGCCATCGGCAACCGATTCCGGGAATGACGGGGCTTTGATTTCGATAGCCATTATCTGTGGGTCCTTAAAATTCGGTTTCAGTCAGCGCGAAGGCGTTAAACAGTGAAAGCATCTTGCAGCAGTTTTTCCTGCTGCTCGGCGTGCATCGACGCATAGCCACACGCAGGCGCAGCAGAAGCATCACGACCGGCATACTCCAGGCCCAGGGCCTTGTTGTGATTGCCGATGCTGCGACGCAAGTGATGCTGGCTGCTGTACCAGGCGCCCTGGTTCATCGGTTCTTCCTGACACCAGACCACGTTCGTGAGGTTGGTATAAGGCGCGATGATCTCCATGAGGTCATCTTCCGGGAACGGGTAAAGCTGCTCGATACGCACAATGGCGATGTCTTCGCGGCCTTCGGCACGGCGTTTTTCCAGCAAATCGTAGTAGACCTTGCCGCTGCACAGGATCAAGCGAGTGACTTTGGCGGCGTCCAGCGTGTCGATTTCCGGAATAACGGTCTGGAACGAACCTTCGGCCAGATCTTCCAGGGTCGAGATGGCCAATTTGTGACGCAACAGCGACTTGGGCGTCAGCACGACCAGCGGCTTGCGCAGCGGGCGGATCACCTGGCGACGCAGCAAGTGGTAGATCTGGGCCGGGGTCGTCGGCACGCACACCTGGATATTGTGCTCGGCGCACAGTTGCAGGTAACGCTCCAGACGGGCCGAGGAGTGCTCAGGCCCCTGACCTTCATAACCGTGCGGCAGCAGCATGGTCAGACCGCACAGGCGGCCCCACTTGTGCTCGCCGCTGGTGATGAACTGGTCGATAACCACCTGGGCACCGTTGGCGAAGTCGCCGAACTGGGCTTCCCAGATCACCAGCGCGTTAGGCGTGGTGGTGGAGTAACCGTATTCGAACGCCAGCACGGCTTCTTCGGACAGGAACGAATCGTACAGGTCGAAACGTGGCTGGCCTTCGTACAGGTTCTGCAACGGGATGTAGGTGCCCGCGTCTTTCTGGTTGTGCAGCACCGCATGACGGTGCGAGAACGTACCGCGGCCGATGTCCTGACCGGTCATGCGGATCGGGTGACCTTCGAACGCCAGGGTCGCGTACGCCATGGTTTCGGCGTAGCCCCAGTTGATCGGCAGGCCACCGGCTTGCATCTTCTGACGGTCTTCGTAGATCTTCGCAACCTGGCGCTGCACCACGAAGCCTTCTGGGATTTCCAGCAGCTTGGCGGACAGTTCCTGCAGGGTCTTGAGGTCGAACGAGGTGTCGTGACGCGCGGTCCAGGTGTGACCCAGGTACGGACGCCAGTCCACGAACAACTCTTTGTTCGGCTCTTTGACCAGGCTTTTTACTACATGCAGGCCGTTATCCAGGGCGTTGCGGTATTCATCGATCTTCGCCTGAACACGCGCCTCATCCATCACACCGGCCTTGGTCAGGCTTTCGGCGTACAGCTCACGGGTGGTGCGCTGCTTGGTGATCTGCTGGTACATCAACGGCTGGGTGCCGCTCGGTTCGTCGGCTTCGTTGTGACCGCGACGGCGGTAGCACACGAGGTCGATCACCACGTCACGCTTGAACTGCATGCGGTAGTCGACAGCCAGTTGGGTCACGAACAGCACGGCTTCCGGATCATCACCATTCACATGGAGGATCGGCGCCTGGATCATCTTGGCAACGTCGGTGGCGTACTCGGTGGAGCGCGCATCCAGCGGGTTGCTGATGGTGAAGCCAACCTGGTTGTTGATGACGATGTGAACAGTACCGCCGGTCTTGAAACCGCGGGTCTGCGACATCTGGAACGTTTCCAGAACCACGCCTTGACCGGCGAACGCCGCGTCGCCGTGGATGGAAATCGGCAGAACCTTTTCACCGGTGGTGTCGTTGCGACGGTCCTGACGAGCACGGACCGAACCCTCGACCACCGGAGAAACGATTTCCAGGTGGGATGGGTTGAAGGCCATGGCCAGGTGAACTTCACCGCCGGTGGTCATCACGTTGGACGAGAAGCCCTGGTGGTATTTAACGTCACCGGAACCCAACTCGACCTTCTTCTTGCCTTCGAACTCGTCGAACAGCTCGCGCGGGTTCTTGCCGAAGGTGTTGACCAACACGTTCAAACGACCACGGTGAGCCATGCCGATCACGATTTCCTTGGTACCGTAGGAACCGGAACGCTGGATCAGCTCGTCGAGCATCGGGATCAGGCTTTCGCCGCCTTCCAGACCAAAACGCTTGGTACCCGGGTATTTGGTACCCAGGTATTTTTCCAGGCCTTCGGCTGCGGTGACGCGCTCAAGCAGGTGGCTGCGCACGTCGGCGGACAGCACCGGACGGCCACGCACGCCTTCCAGACGATGCTGGAACCAGTGGCGTTGCTCGGAATCGGTGATGTGCGTGAATTCAGCGCCAATGGTGCGGCAATATGTCTGCTGCAACGCTTCGTGAATTTCGCGTAGGCTCGCTTCCTCTTTGCCGATGAACAGGTCGCCGGCACGGAAGGTCGTATCAAGATCGGCATTGGTCAAGCCGTAATGATTGATCGACAGGTCAGCCGGTGCAGGACGCTGCCAGAGCCCCAGCGGGTCAAGCTGGGCCGCCTGGTGGCCGCGCATGCGGTAGGCCTGGATCAGTCGCAGTACTTCAACTTGCTTCTTCTCATGCTCACTGCTCACGCTGCCGGCGGAAACCGGTTGGGCGCGGCGCTGGTTCTTTGCCAGCAGCACAAATTGATCGCGAATTGTTGCGTGCGATACATCGGTGGCAGCGTTGCCGTCTGAAGACAACGTCTGAAATTTGGTGCGCCATTCTTCTGGCACAGCGTTAGGGTCGTGCAGGTAGAGCTCATAAAGCTCTTCCACATAGGCAGCGTTACCACCTGAAAGATAGCCGCTGTTCCACATGCGCTGCATCACGCTTTCTTGCATGCTTGGTCACCCTCGATTTGGGGACACCACCGGCGAAAACACCGAGTTTGCTTGCAAAAGGCCAAGTGCAGCGACCAAAACAAGCCACTTAGGATCACGCTGATAGTTCGGGTACCAACCCGAATGCCCCTGCTTGTCTCATTTCTTCAAAATAAGAGCTGCGGCTTTGTAAGTCGCTGCTCAAGTTAAAACTACGGCGCCGGTTGAAGCCTGCGCCGCAGCATTTACGGGCACAACGGTCCTGCTCTATTGCAACGTCAGTTACACGCCGCTTTGCAGCAACATGTTACGGATGTGACCAATGGCCTTAGTCGGGTTCAGGCCTTTAGGACATACGTTGACGCAGTTCATGATCCCGCGGCAGCGGAATACGCTGAACGGGTCATCCAGCGAAGCCAGACGCTCGGACGTCTTGGTGTCACGGCTGTCTGCCAGGAAGCGGTACGCTTGCAGCAGTGCAGCTGGGCCCAGGAACTTGTCCGGGTTCCACCAGAAGGACGGGCACGAAGTCGAGCAGCAGGCGCACAGGATGCACTCGTACAGACCGTCGAGCTTTTCACGTTCTTCAGGGGACTGCAGACGTTCGATGGCCGGAGCCGGCGTATCGTTCTGCAGGAACGGCTTAACTTTCTCGTATTGCTTGTAGAAGATGCTCATATCGACGACCAGGTCACGGATAACCGGCAAACCTGGCAGAGGACGAACGATCAGCTTGTTGCCTTTGACCACGGCCGACAGCGGCGTGATGCACGCCAGGCCGTTTTTGCCGTTGATGTTCATGCCGTCGGAACCGCACACACCTTCACGGCAAGAGCGACGATAGGAGAAACCTTCGTCCTGCTCTTTGATCAGTGCCAATACATCCAGCACCATCAGGTCTTTACCACCGGTATCGACCTGGAATTCCTGCATGAACGGCGCGGCGTCCTGATCAGGGTTGTAGCGATAAACACTGACTTTCAACATGGCAGCCACCCTTAGTAAGTCCGAATCTTCGGTTCAAACGTCGGCACCGTCTTCGGCGAGAAGTTCACGGCACGCTTGGTTACGCGCTTGTCACCCGGGAAATACAGGGTGTGGCACAACCAGTTTTCGTCGTCGCGATCTTCAAAGTCTTCACGAGCGTGAGCACCACGAGATTCTTTACGAACCTCGGCGGCGATCGCAGTCGCTTCAGCCACTTCCAGCAGGTTTTGCAGTTCAAGGGCTTCGATACGAGCAGTGTTGAACGCCTGGCTCTTATCGTTGATCTTGACGTTGGCGATGCGCTTGCGCAGGTCAGCCAACTGGGCGATACCCTTCTGCATGTATTCGCCGGTACGGAACACACCGAAGTAGTTCTGCATGCAGCTTTGCAGTTCACGACGCAGGGTCGCCACGTCTTCACCATCGGTACGCTCGTTCAGAGCGTTCAGGCGCGCGAGGGCGGTCTCGATGTTGGCGTCGGTGGCGTCATCGTATTCGATGCCGTCGGTCAGGGCTTTTTCCAAGTGCAGGCCGGCAGCGCGACCGAATACCACCAGGTCGAGCAGCGAGTTGCCGCCCAGGCGGTTGGCACCGTGAACCGATACGCACGCCACTTCGCCTACGGCGAACAGGCCATGAATGATCTCGTCCACGCCTTCGGCGTTCTGGGTGATCGCCTGGCCATGAATGTTGGTCGGCACGCCGCCCATCATGTAGTGGCAGGTTGGAACAACCGGAACCGGAGCAACCACTGGGTCAACGTGGGCAAAGGTCTTGGACAGCTCGCAGATACCTGGCAGGCGGCTGTGCAGTACTTCTTCACCCAGGTGATCGAGTTTCAGCAGTACGTGATCGCCGTTAGGGCCACAGCCGTTGCCGGCGATGATTTCTTTAACCATCGAACGGGCAACCACGTCACGACCGGCAAGGTCCTTGGCGTTCGGAGCATAACGCTCCATGAAACGCTCGCCGTGCTTGTTGATCAGGTAGCCACCTTCGCCACGGCAACCTTCGGTTACCAGTACACCGGCGCCGGCGATGCCGGTTGGGTGGAACTGCCACATTTCGATGTCTTGTACCGGCACGCCTGCACGCAGAGCCATGCCGACGCCGTCACCGGTGTTGATCAGGGCGTTGGTGGTCGAGGCGTAGATACGGCCTGCACCGCCGGTCGCCAGCACGGTAGCCTTGGCGCGGATGTAGGTGGTTTCACCGGTTTCGATGCAGATGGCGATCACGCCAACAAATGCGCCGTCGGCGTTCTTTACCAGGTCGACCGCGTAGTACTCGTTCAGGAACGTAGTACCGGCTTTCAGGTTGCCTTGATAAAGGGTGTGCAACAGCGCGTGACCGGTACGGTCGGAAGCTGCGCAGGTACGGGCAGCCTGGCCGCCTTTACCGTAATCCTTCGACTGGCCGCCGAATGGACGCTGGTAGATACGACCTTGCTCGGTACGGGAGAACGGCAGACCCATGTGGTCCAGCTCGAACACCGCGGCAGGGCCTTCCTGACACATGTATTCGATAGCGTCCTGGTCACCGATGTAGTCGGAGCCCTTGACGGTGTCGTACATGTGCCAGCGCCAGTCATCGTTCGGGTCGGCGGAGGCGATGGCGCAAGTGATGCCACCCTGGGCCGAAACGGTGTGGGACCGCGTCGGGAACACCTTGGTGATCACGGCAGTCTTGTGACCACCCTGGGCCAGCTGCAGCGCTGCGCGCATGCCGGCACCGCCGCCACCAATAATGATGGCGTCGAAGGAAATAGTAGGAATGTTAGCCATGAATCAGATACCCCAAAGAATCTGCACACCCCAGACGAAGTAAGCGAACATCGCGACGCCGCATACAGCCTGGAAGAGGAAACGGACTGCGGTCGCAGACTTGCCCAGCGCCATCGGCGTGAGGTAGTCGGTCGCGATGGTCCACATGCCGACCCAGGCGTGAGCGCCCAGGGCTACAAGGGCCAGCAGACTGAAGATTCGCATCGCATTGTGGGAAAACAGGCCGTGCCATTGCTCATAGCCGATGCCCGGATTTGCGACGAGGTATCCGATCAGGAAAATGAAATAAGCCGCGAGAACGACCGCAGACACACGCTGTGCCATCCAGTCATAGAGGCCCGAACGCGACAGATTCGTTACGCTGGTTACCATATCCAAACTCCTGCCAGAACGATCAGCACCACGGAAATGGCGATGATGATTTTCGAGCCCAGGCGGCCGCCTTCCAGCGTCTCACCGATGCCCATATCCATGATCAAGTGGCGCACACCGGCTACCAGGTGATACAGCAGAGCGGACAGGAGGCCCCATGCTACGAACTTGGCCAGCGGGCTGGTCAAGCATGCCTTCACCTCGGCGTAACCTTCCTCGGAACCCAGGGATTTGCTCAATGCATAAAGCATGATGCCCAAGCCCAGGAACAGGATGATGCCGGAAACACGGTGCAGGAACGACGTAACGCCGGTGATGGGGAGTTTGATGGTCCTTAGGTCTAGGTTTACAGGTCGTTGGCTATTCACGGCTTTTTTTCACACTGAAGAGCCCCTAACAATCAGGGCAAAGTTGTTGGGGAGTGCGACTGGTCAGGTAAGCACCACCCAGGGAGTGCGACCCCCAATGAAAGCAAGCCCAAAAGCCCTTGGCGGTCGGTGGCCGAGTATAGACAGTTAGGTTACTAATGACAACGCGCGCACCTCACCCTAATAGCGGATTGCGCTGGCGGGATAAAAGGCGTAAATGGCAGTTAATTTCGACGAAAAAGTACGGTTAAAGCCTTCTGGAGCAAGACTTTAGGCAAATTGACATCTGAATTTATCTCACTATAGTGGTGCGGGCCCTGCGTGGGGGGTCTGTCTGATGATTTGAAGCATAAATAGGAGGCCACATGGCTGACAAAAAAGCGCAGTTGATCATCGAGGGCGCAGCCCCCGTCGAGCTGCCCATTTTAACCGGCACCGTTGGTCCCGATGTAATCGACGTACGGGGCCTGACGGCCACGGGCCGTTTCACTTTCGACCCAGGCTTCATGTCGACCGCCTCTTGCGAGTCGAAGATCACCTATATCGACGGCGACAATGGCATTCTGCTGCACCGGGGCTACCCGATCGAGCAACTGGCTGAAAAGTCGGACTACCTGGAAACCTGCTACCTGCTGCTAAATGGCGAATTGCCAACAGCCGAGCAAAAAGCCCAGTTCGTCAGCACCGTGAAGAACCACACCATGGTTCACGAGCAGTTGAAGACCTTCTTCAACGGCTTCCGTCGCGACGCCCACCCGATGGCCGTCATGTGCGGCGTGGTCGGCGCCCTGTCGGCCTTCTATCACGACTCCCTCGACATCAATAACCCGCAGCATCGCGAAATCTCCGCGATCCGCCTGGTTGCCAAGATGCCGACCCTGGCCGCAATGGTTTACAAGTACTCCATGGGTCAACCCATGATGTACCCGCGCAACGACCTGACGTACGCGGAAAACTTCCTGCACATGATGTTCAACACCCCGTGCGAGATCAAACCGATCAGCCCGGTACTCGCCAAGGCCATGGACCGGATCTTCATCCTCCATGCCGACCACGAGCAGAACGCCTCGACGTCCACCGTGCGCCTGGCGGGCTCTTCGGGTGCCAACCCGTTCGCCTGCATCGCCGCCGGCATCGCCGCGCTGTGGGGCCCTGCCCACGGCGGCGCGAACGAAGCCGTATTGACCATGCTCGATGAAATCGGCGATGTCTCCAACATCGACACCTTCATCGCCAAGGCCAAGGACAAGAACGATCCGTTCAAGTTGATGGGCTTCGGTCACCGGGTCTACAAGAACCGCGACCCGCGCGCCACCGTGATGAAGCAGACCTGCGACGAAGTGTTGAAGGAACTGGGCATCAAGAACGATCCGCAACTCGAACTGGCCATGCGCCTGGAAGAGATCGCCTTGACCGACCCGTACTTCATCGAGCGCTCGCTGTACCCGAACGTCGATTTCTACTCGGGGATCATCCTCAAGGCGATCGGCATTCCAACCAGCATGTTCACCGTGATCTTCGCCCTGGCGCGGACCGTGGGCTGGATCTCCCACTGGAAAGAAATGCTCTCCAGCCCGTACAAGATTGGCCGCCCGCGCCAGCTGTACACCGGCTACGAGTCGCGCGACATTACCAAGCTGGAAGATCGCAAGTAAGCAATCAGCTTAAGTTGTACTGAAAACGGCCTCCCTTAGTGGAGGCCGTTCTTATTTGTGTCTCCTGATCTACCGCTATCGGGAGCAAGCCATAGCCCAGACACCCCAGAACCCCAGATAAAAAAATACCCCGGCCTTGCGACCGGGGCACTTCTTATCCAGCGACAACCTTAGTGGTTAACCGCCCCACTCGCCCCCAGGCCAGTCTGCGAACGCACAAACTGCGGGAAGTACAGTGCACGCTCTTTCTCTGCCGCCGCCGACTTGTCGGTGATGGAGAAGAACCAGATACCCACGAACGCGATGATCATCGAGAACAGCGCCGGGTATTCGTACGGGAAGATCGCTTTTTCATGGTGCAGGATCGACACCCAGATGGTCGGACCCAGCACCATCAGGCCCACGGCACTGATCAGGCCCAGCCAGCCGCCGATCATCGCGCCACGGGTGGTGAGGTTTTTCCAGTACATGGAAAGCAGCAACACCGGGAAGTTACAGCTGGCGGCAATCGAGAACGCCAGGCCCACCATGAATGCGATGTTCTGGCTTTCGAACAGGATACCCAGACCGATGGCCAGCACGCCCAAGGCCACGGTGGTGATCTTCGACACACGAATCTCGTCCTTATCGTTGGCCTTGCCCTTCTTGATCACACTGGCATACAGGTCATGGGACACCGCCGAAGCACCGGCCAGGGTCAAACCGGCAACCACCGCCAGGATGGTGGCGAAGGCCACGGCCGAGATGAAGCCCAGGAAGATACTGCCGCCCACTGCGTTGGCCAGGTGCACCGCCGCCATGTTGTTACCGCCCAACAGTGCGCCGGCAGCATCCTTGAACGCCGGGTTGGTGCTCACCAGCAGGATCGCGCCAAAGCCGATGATAAAGGTCAGGATATAGAAGTAGCCGATGAAACCGGTGGCGTACAGCACGCTCTTACGCGCTTCCTTGGCGTCGCTTACAGTGAAGAAGCGCATCAGGATGTGCGGCAGGCCGGCGGTACCGAACATCAGTGCCAGGCCCAGGGAGAATGCCGAGATCGGGTCTTTCACCAGGCCGCCAGGGCTCATGATCGCTTCACCTTTAGGGTGAACCTTGATCGCCTCGGAAAACAGCATGTTGAAGTCGAAGTTGACGTGCTTCATCACCATCAGCGCCATGAACGAAGCACCGGACAGCAGCAACACTGCCTTGATGATCTGCACCCACGTGGTGGCCAGCATGCCGCCGAACAGCACGTACATGCACATCAGGATGCCGACCAGGATCACCGCTACATGGTAGTCCAGGCCGAACAGCAGTTGGATCAGCTTGCCCGCGCCGACCATCTGCGCGATCAGGTAGAACGCCACCACCACCAGCGAACCACAGGCCGACAGGCTGCGGATCTGGGTTTGCCCGAGGCGGTAGGACGCCACGTCGGCAAAGGTGTATTTACCCAGGTTACGCAAGCGCTCGGCGATCAGGAACAGAATGATCGGCCAGCCCACCAGGAAGCCGATCGAGTAGATCAAGCCGTCATAGCCAGAGGTATACACCAGCGCGGAAATCCCCAGGAAGGATGCCGCCGACATGTAGTCACCGGCAATCGCCAGGCCGTTCTGGAAACCGGTGATCTTGCCGCCGGCCGCATAGTAGTCGGCCGCCGACTTGTTACGCTTGGAAGCCCAGTAAGTGATGCACAGGGTGGCACCGACGAATGCGATGAACATCACGATGGCCGAGATGTTCAGCGGCTGCTTGTGCACTTCACCGGTCAATGCGTCCGCCGCCCAAACGGCAGGAGCAAAAAGCGAAGCGCCGAATACTGCCAGTAGACGACGGATCATTGCGCAGCCTCCTTGAGAATCGCATTGTTCAGGTCGTCAAACTCGCCATTGGCCCGACGCACGTAAATGCCGGTCAAAATGAAAGCGGACACAATCAGCCCGACGCCCAGGGGAATGCCCCAGGTAATCGACGAACCAGGGCTGAGCTTGGCCCCCAGTACTTGTGGCCCGTAAGCGATCAACAGGATGAAAGCGGAGTAAAGCCCTAGCATGATCGCCGAGAGAATCCAGGCGAACCTTTCCCTTTTTCTCACCAGCTCCTTGAAACGCGGGCTGTTTTGAATCGAGAGGTAAATGCTGTCGTTCATTGTTTTTATCCTCGCAGCACAGCTTTTTTATTATTGGAACATGGCCACTGTATGCGGCTGCCGAACAGGTTCCAGACGACCTTAGTAGTAGATCGAGTGTAGCGAGGGATTGGGAGGGCGCAGAAACATTTGCGGGAGGGTGAAACCAATGTGGGAGCAACTGTCTTGATGACCCTAACTTTGGCATCGCTTTTTAAGACAGCCAAGCTCCCACAGCTTCAAGCCGTGTGACCTTCAACCACACATCGCTGCCGATTCAGGCAGCGTGTTCTTTCCATTCGGCTCTATAACGCAGCATCGCGTTCAGCCTGACTAACAAAACACGCATGCATGCAATTAGCGCAACTTTTGCGCGTTTGCCTTTGTCGCGCAGTGCTTTATAGCGGGCCTGGAATTCAGGCTGTTCCCGGATGACAACCCAGCAGGCCATGTAGAGCGAGCGACGCACGGAAAACCTTCCGCCGCTAATGTGACGCGCACCTTGGTGTTTCCCACTGTCGTTGTTATACGGAGCGAGGCCCGCTAGCGCCGTGATCGGACGCCTGCCAATCTCGCCCAGCTCCGGCAGATATGCCATTAGGCTAGCCGCCGTAATGAGCCCGATGCCCTTAACTGAGCACAGGCGTTCGACCTTTTCGCGGTCTAGCCTGTTGGCGGTTTCGCGAATCAGCTGCTCTATCGCGTTCACAGCCTTGCTCAAGTAGTCGATATGGCTCTGCAACGCCGGTTTTACTACGTCGCAGGAGGCTGTTTTCAGGCGCCTTCTGTCATCGTCCCTCTGCTGAACAAAGTTCTCTCGCTGCTGGACTAACGCGCGCAACTCGTCATGTTCCGGGCTGGTGATTCGGCTGCTTGGTGAGTCGAGAACCGCTGCGAACTGCGCAAGAGACTTTGCGTCTATCGGGTCGGTTTTAGCGTGTTGCCCCATCGCCCTGGAAAAACTCTTGGCCCGACGGGGATTGACGCAGATGACATTAAGGCCCGCAGCCTGAAGCGCCTTCATGACTTTGCGCTCATAACCGCCAGTAGCCTCCAACACCACGCGTCCGACCTGGTGAAGCAATAGCCACCCAATCAACCCAGGGAAATCTTCTTCGGCGTTAGCGCAATTTACCCCAACGTCAACCTGATGAACTCGAGCTTCAAGGCTGTCCTTGGAAACATCAATGCCTGCTGGATAGGAAAACATAGCCAAACCCTCTTACACTAAAAGTGAGAGCGCTCTGGCTTGGCCCACGCTTGTAACTGTTCGAGGTGGGCTCGTTCAACTGTTCGGGCTCATGTCCAGAGCGGAGAAGTGAGTGGCAGCATGGGCTCCCACACGTGCTTTAAGCACTTCGGGCATTCAGCTTGCCACTCACCCTCTCACTCTCAGCTTAATCCCGTATCAAGACACAAGGGGGCTTGCTCCCGACTGCGGCATGTCAGTCAATATTGCTTAACTGGCACACCGCAATCGGCAGCAAACCCCCTCCCACAAGGGATTGCATCAAGGTAGTGAATTACTTAGCGGTCCACTCGGCCACACGCTCAGGGTGCTTGGCGACCCAATCCTTGGCCGCTGCTTCAGGCTTGGCGCCCTCCTGGATGGCGAGCATGACTTCACCGATTTCATCCTTGGAGGCCCACTGGAATTTTTTCAGGAAGGCCGCGACTTCCGGCGCTTTCTTCTCCAGGCCCTTGCTGCCGATGCTGTTGACGGTCTCAGCAGCACCATAAATCCCTTTTGGGTCGTCCAGGAAACGCAGTTTCCACTTGGCGAACATCCAGTGTGGCACCCAACCGGTGACGGCAATGGATTCCTGCTTATCTTCGGCACGCGTCAGTTCAGCGATCATCGCCGCACCCGAACTGGCTTGCAGTTTGTAATCGAGACCGTACTGCTTGATGGCTTCGTCGGTCTTGAGCATTACGCCTGAACCGGCGTCGATACCGACGATCTTGTTCTTGAAGGTGGTGTCGGTCTTGAGGTCTTCGATGGACTTGGCCTTGACGTACTCCGGCACGATCAAGCCGATCTTGGCATCTTTGAAGTTGGGGCCGTAGTCGACCACCTTGTCCTTGTTCTTGGTCCAGTACTCACCGTGGGTCACCGGCAGCCAGGCGGAGAGCATGGCGTCGAGTTTGCCGGTGGCAACGCCCTGCCACATGATCCCGGTGGCGACCGCTTGCAGTTTCACGTCATAACCGAGCTTTTGTTTGATCACTTCTGCCGCCACGTGGGTGGTGGCAACGCTGTCCGACCAGCCATCCACGTAGCCGATGCTCAGGGTTTTGCTGTCGGCACTGGCCAGTGTGGAGCTCATCGCAACTACCAGAGTGGCAGCCGCGCCCAAGAGTCGTCGCATCTTCATCGTACTTCCCCGAAAGTGCTGCGCCCGACGGATGCCGAGCGACGTCAACCTGTTGTTATGTGGTGCACCACGCCCCCTTCACGCGCATCGATCCGGTGGCTGCGGTATCAGTGGAGTGCTGACAGCCTGATCATCAACCTGCCGGGTTCATCGACCTGCTCTGTCAGCGACCTCAGGTAAGCAAGAAACGACATCACATCGCCAGCAGGACGATTATGAGGACATGGCGTCAAAATCCCGCCCGAAGTTTGCATGTCAAAAACATGCTGCTGCCACTGGCGAGGGCCAAATCCGGGTAAGATGCGCGCCTTTGCTCCCCCAGATAAGCCGACCATGCCCGCGACTGCCCGCTTCCCTGCCCTGCCCTATTGCTTCGCTCTGATCCTTGGCCTGCTGGCCATTGCCGGCTACTGGTACGGCCTCGGCCGGCCGGTGGCGCTGCCGGACGTGGCCAGTGCCAGCCACAAGCTGCAATGTGCGTCCTACACGCCGTTCGACAAGGACCAATCGCCGTTCGACCAGCCTTTCACACTGCGCCCTGCACGCATGGACGCCGACCTGGCGCTGCTGGCCACGCGCTTCGAATGCATCCGCACGTACTCCATGACCGGGCTGGAAGCCTTGCCTGGCCTGGCGCGCAAACATGGGTTGAAGCTGATGATCGGCGCCTGGGTCAGCAGCGACCCGGTGGCGACCGAAAAGGAAGTCGATCAGTTGATTGCCTCGGCCAACGCCAACCCCGATGTCGTGACTTCGGTGATCGTCGGCAATGAAGCCTTGCTGCGCAAAGAGGTCACCGCCACGCAACTGGTGCGACTGATCCAAAAAGTCAAAGGCCAAATCAAGCAACCGGTGACCTATGCGGATGTCTGGGAGTTCTGGCTGCAACACCCGGAAATCGCCCCGGCGGTGGATTTCCTCACCATCCACCTGTTGCCGTACTGGGAAGATGACCCGTCCGGCATCGACCAGGCCCTTAAGCATGTGGGCGAAGTGCGCCAGACCTTCGGCAACAAATTCGCGCCCAAGGATGTGCTGATCGGCGAAACCGGCTGGCCCAGCGAAGGTCGCCAGCGCGAAACGGCGGTGCCGAGCCGGGTCAATGAAGCCAAATTCATGCGCGGCTTCGTGGCCATGGCCGAAGCCAATGGCTGGCGCTACAACCTGATCGAAGCCTTCGACCAGCCGTGGAAGCGTGCCAGTGAAGGGGCCGTGGGCGGGTATTGGGGCCTGTTCGACGCCGACCGCCAGGACAAGGGTATCCTCGCCGGGCCGGTGACCAATGTGCCTTATTGGCCGCTATGGCTGGGCGTGGGCGGCGCCATCCTGTTGGCTACGTTGGCACTCGGTGGTCGCGTGCGCAGCGCGCGCAACGCACTCGCGCTGCCGCTGCTCGGCGCCGTTGCTGCGTGTTCCATCGGCACCTTTGCTGAACTCACCCGTATCACGGCCCGTTTTAATGATGAGTGGGTATGGGCAGGCTTGCTGGTGCTGTTGAACCTGCTGGTGCTGGCTCACGCCGCCTTGGCCTTGGGCGCCCGCGAAGGATGGCGCCAGCGTGCCTTCAACTGGCTGGAGCATCGTGCGGGCTGGCTGGTCGCGATCGCAGGGTTCGCAGGCGCGGTGATGATGCTGGCGCTGGTGTTCGACCCGCGCTACCGCAGCTTCCCGAGTGCGGCACTGGTGCTACCGGCGTTGATTTACCTGGTGCGCCCGGTGACCGGGCCGCGTCGGGAGATTGCGTTGCTGACCTTCATTATCGGGGCCGGCATTGCGCCGCAGCTGTATCGGGAAGGTCTGTTGAACCAACAGGCATGGGGTTGGGCGGCAGTCAGTCTGTTGATGGTTGCAGCCTTGTGGCGTTGCCTGCGGGTGCGCAAGGCTTAAGAGCGAAATCGGCAAGCCACCCTCTCACCTTTGGAGTGCGTGCTCAGGTGGGAGGGGCGGCACGACGATTCGCCTTGCCCCCCGATTGGCCTTATCAGGCGCCGCGAGGCTTCCTGACCAGCCGCAACCCCGCAATCACCACCGCAAACACGGCAAATGTGGTGTTGTACAACGCCAGCGCCGGCACCCCGAACACCAAGCCCAACACCGCCAACCCCCACCCCGCGCGCCCCGGCACAAAAAACGCGAGTACCGAGGTGATCAATGCCGCCCAGCCCAGCACCTGGAAGTGGATCATCAACCCCAGGTTCGAGCGCAACTGGCATTCCCAGCGACTGGCCTCATCCGCGCAAATGCCCACCCACCGGCCATCTTCCATAAAACCGTAGCGCGCGCCATAACTGGCGGCCAGCCAGAGCGGCAGGGCAATAAGCAGCAAAATCAGCGGCAAACGACGGGACATGAGGCACTCCGATAGGCAAAAACGGCGCTCAGCTTAATGCCCCGACGGCCGTTAGCAAGGTACATACACACAATTAGTGTTCACCCATGCGTGGCAAAGTGTATCGTCTGGCTACTATTACCCCGATTCTGACGTTTATTTCCGACTTTTCGTGCCGAGTACTGGCACTTCGGACGCTACGCGGTGGTCATAGCCTGCGAACTTCATTCAGCACGTTTCCTCTTAGGGATTAAGTCATGCTCCGTTCCTTGCGCTGTGCTGCCTTACTGGGCAGCCTTTTTTTGAGTGCGTCAGCACTGGCGGTCGACATTGACCAAGCCAGCTATGGCTACCCTTTGACCAACCCGTTCGAAGCGACCATCGCCACCACCCCGCCTGACCTTCGGCCCACGTTGCCGACCGACGACGAGATCAACCAGTCCGACTACACCCTGACCATGCGCCCCGAGCGCGAGTTCAGCCTGCCGGACAACTTCTGGGCAGTGAAGAAACTCACCTATCGCATCGCCAAGCAAGACCGCGCCGCACCGCTGATCTTCCTAATCGCGGGCACCGGTGCGCGGTTTGACAGCAGCATCAACGAATACCTGAAAAAACTGTACTACCAGGCTGGCTACCACGTGGTGCAACTGTCGTCGCCCACCAGCTTTGACTTCATCGCCTCCGCGTCGCGCTTCGCCACCCCCGGCATCAGCCAGGAAGACGCCGAAGACATGTATCGTGTAATGCAAGCCGTGCGGGCGCAGAACGCCTCGCTGCCGGTGACCGACTTCTACCTCACCGGCTATAGCCTGGGTGCCCTGGATGCGGCATTCGTCAGCAAGCTCGACGAAACCCGCCGCAGCTTCAACTTCAAGAAAGTCTTGCTGCTGAACCCGCCGGTCAACCTCTACACCTCGATCACCAACCTCGACAAGTTGGTGCAGACCGAGGTGAAGGGCATCAACAACACCACCACCTTCTATGAGCTGGTGCTGAACAAGCTGACCCGCTACTTCCAGCAAAAAGGCTACATCGACCTCAACGACGCCCTGCTCTACGACTTCCAGCAATCCAAGCAACACCTGACCAACGAACAGATGGCCATGCTGATCGGCACCTCGTTCCGCTTCTCGGCGGCCGACATCGCCTTCACCTCGGACCTGATCAACCGCCGCGGCCTGATCATCCCGCCGAAGTACCCGATCACCGAAAGCACCAGCCTTACGCCATTCCTCAAGCGTGCGCTGCAGTGCGACTTCGACTGCTACCTCACCGAGCAGGTGATCCCGATGTGGCGCGCCCGCTCCGACGGCGGCAGCCTGCTGCAACTGGTTGACCAGGTCAGCCTGTACGCCCTCAAGGACTACCTGCACGCCAGCCCGAAAATCGCCGTCATGCACAACGCCGACGATGTCATCCTGGGCCCGGGCGACCTCGGCTTCCTGCGTAAAACCTTCGGCGATCGCCTGACCGTCTACCCGCTGGGCGGCCATTGCGGCAACCTCAATTACCGCGTCAACGCCGACGCCATGCTGGAGTTCTTCCGTGGCTAAATATCTTTTGCTGCTCGCCGCGCTGATGTGCGCAGGCGTCGCCAATGCCGACAACAGCAAGGCCCACGAGCCGGTGACGATCGATGCCGATGGCTTCAAGGAGCCGTTGACCAAGCTCAAGTTCAACCCGGGCCTGGACCAGCGCGAATTCGAGCGGTCGTCGCTCACCGCGCTCAACGTGTATGACCCGTTGGAGTCGTGGAACCGCCGCGTCTATCACTTCAACTACCGTTTCGACCAATGGGTGTTCCTGCCCGTAGTCAACGGCTATACCTACGTCACACCAAGCTTCCTGCGCACCGGCGTGAGCAATTTCTTCAACAACCTGGGCGATGTGCCCAACCTGTTGAACAGCCTGTTGCAACTCAAGGGGCATCGCTCCCTGGAAACCACCGGGCGCCTGCTGCTCAACACTACCGTCGGTATTGCCGGCCTGTGGGACCCGGCCACCGCCATGGGCCTGCCGCGCCAAAGCGAAGACTTCGGCCAGACCCTGGGCTTCTACGGCGTACCCGGTGGCGCCTACCTGGTGCTGCCGATCTTCGGCCCGTCAAATCTGCGCGACACCGGCGGCTTGCTGGTGGATTACACCGCGGAGTCCCAGATCAACTTCCTGAACGTCTCCGAAGTCAGCTCCAACCACCCGGAAATCTGGGCCCTGCGTGCCGTGGACAAGCGCTACCAGACCAGCTTCCGCTACGGTCAGATGAACTCGCCGTTCGAGTATGAGAAGGTGCGGTATATCTATACCGAATCGCGCAAGTTGCAGATTGCCGAGTAAACAGCGCGCACAAAAAAGGCCATTCGATTGAATGGCCTTTTTTATCGCGCTGATTTTTAATCTCTTACTCAGCTAATATTTTCTGGAATTTCTCATAATTCATTTGGAGGCACGCCGTAATCGTTCACTCCCCTATCGCCTTGGGTGAACAACTGAATGGACACCAGGATAAAACCAACTACCGGTATCAAAAGCCAAAGGACGTAAGCTCCCGTGACATTTACGTCATGGAGCCGCCGGAAGGTCACTGACAACGCGGGTGGAATCATAAACAACACGTAGATACCAAATGGAACGTAGAACCACGGATTCGAATAAATACCTGCCTGGTTCGCTACCACTACGGAGCCCAACATAACCATTGCGTCCATTACTGCAAACGCCCAATACTCCCGTCTACAGGCTCGCCCACTGAACTTGGCATAGTTTTTTATCGCTTGAAAACACCAGTTCATCCTTAACCCCTTATCGATCCATTTTTTATCGCGCCACTTCACATGAAGAAGCGCGACGCATCCTATAAATGCCTGGAAAACCGAACTGTAGGATTAATCTTAAACAGCGTTTCAAACTCTACTCGATACGAACGAATCAGCGTTTCGCCGCTCGCCATGCTTTGCCAAGTATCGATACAACCGCCAGCACGACGGCCCCGGCAATAATCCCCGCCACCGCATTGAGCACTGTAGGCATCAACCACGCCAGGCCACCGACACTCTGGCTCACCGTCTCGATCCAGTGATGCACCACCGGCACGCCATGGGTGAGGATGCCCCCACCGACCATGAACATCGCCGCCGTGCCGATCACCGACAGGCTCTTCATCATGTACGGCGCCGCCCGCAGGATGCCGCCACCAATACTGCGCGCTACCTGGCCAGGCTTTTGCGTGAGCCACAAACCCAGGTCATCCAGCTTGACGATACCGGCCACCAGCCCGTAAACGCCCGCGGTCATTACGATGGCGATACCCGACAACACGATGACCTGCTGCGTCAATTGCGCATCGGCCACGATACCCAGGGTAATGGCGATGATTTCCGCCGAGAGGATGAAATCGGTGCGGATTGCGCCTTTGATCTTGTCCTTTTCGAAGGCCACCAAATCGGTCGCTGGGTCGGCCACGGCTTCGACCAGTTGCGCATGTTCGGCCTGATCGTCTGCCTTGCTGTGCAGGAATTTATGCGCGAGTTTTTCGAACCCTTCAAAACACAGATAGGCGCCGCCGAGCATCAACAGCGGTGTGACCGCCCAAGGCGCAAAAGCACTGATCAGCAGCGCCGTCGGCACCAGGATCAGCTTATTGACGAACGAGCCCTTCGCCACCGCCCATACCACGGGAATTTCCCGCTCGGCACGCACGCCGCTGACCTGCTGGGCGTTGAGCGCCAGGTCGTCGCCCAGCACGCCGGAAGTCTTCTTCGCGGCCATTTTTGTCATCAGGGCGACGTCATCGAGTACTGCGGCGATATCGTCGATCAACACCAACAAGCTGCTTCCTGCCATGAATCGGGTATCCATAAGGGAGAGAAGCGGCGAGCATAACGCGTTGCGGGCACATTGTTGAGGCTCGCGGATAGCCGGTGCTACCATGCGCAACCGCCTGTCATGGCAAGGAAACCTCCCGTGCTCAGTTTCATAGATACGTTTCTCTTTTGGCGAGCGGCTGTTGTCGTCAGGCAAGGAGCCGCGACGACTCATAGCTCGCTATGGGGAGGAGCGGCGACGCAGAATGGCGGCAACAGCCGCCGTCAAAAAGAAACAGTATCTGTGAGACTGAGCACTTTATGAGCAGCATTCGCGAGCGCAACAAAGAAAAAATCCTGCGGGCGGCCAGCGAGGAGTTTGCCGACAAGGGCTTCGCCGCGACCAAAACCAGCGACATCGCCGCCAAGGCCGGGCTGCCCAAGCCCAACGTCTATTACTACTTCAAATCCAAGGACAACCTCTACCGCGAGGTGCTCGAAAGTATTATCGAGCCGATCCTGGCGGCCTCCACACCGTTCAACCCAGACGGCGCCCCTTCGGTGGTGCTCGGCAACTACATCCGCTCGAAAATCCGCATCTCCCGCGACCTGCCGTTTGCCTCAAAAGTGTTCGCCAGCGAAATCATGCACGGCGCCCCTCACCTGAGCGCCGAGCAGGTCGAACAGCTCAATGCCCAGGCCAGGCACAATATCGAGTGCATCCAGAGCTGGGTGGATCGCGGTTTGATAGCCGCCATTGACCCTCATCACCTGATGTTCAGCATCTGGGCCGCGACCCAGACCTACGCCGATTTCGACTGGCAGATCTCCGCGGTAACCGGCAAGGCCAAGCTGGATGAAGCCGATTATGAAGCGGCGGCGCAGACGATTATCCGGTTGGTGCTCAAGGGCTGCGAGCCGGACTGATACACCGAAGGGCCTTTGCCCATCGGGAGCAAGCCCCTCCCCCATTTGAACGGTGAACACGGTCAAAACTGTGGGAGGGGGCTTGCTCCCGATGAGGTCCTGACAGTCACTCAATACTCAAGCTGACACCCCCGCATCCGCCCGCAACCCCACCCCCTCAATCGCCGTAATCGCACACTGCTCGTCAATATCCGACGTATCCCCGCTGATCCCGATAGCCCCCAGCACCACACCGCCGTGATCGCGAATCAGCACGCCACCCGGCGCCGGCACGACGCTGCCCTGCCCCAGGCTGTTCAGCGCAGCGATAAACGCCGGGCGTTGCTGTGCGTCCAGCGCCAGCAAGCGCGAGCCCTTGCCCAGGGCAATCGCGCCCCAGGCCTTGCCGATGGCAATGTGCGGGCGCAGCAGGCTGGCGCCGTCTTCGCGTTGCAGCGTGATCAAGTGGCCGCCGCTGTCGAGCACGGCGATGGTCAGCGGCGCGGCCGCGATGGTGCGCCCGGCGTTGAGGGCATCGCTGGCCAATTGGCTGGCGAGTTTCAAGGTTAAAGCGCTCATGGTGCCGTCCTTCTTTTGTTATTGAGAATACGGGTGGAGGTCTGTTTGATCAGATGCTCGGCACAACAAATAGAACACAATGATTTATATTTTTGTATACAATATTTTCTCCAACGCCTTCCATCTGTCGAAAAAACGCCTTCCGCCACGCGTAAACACCCATCAATAAAATGAATTGACCTGCGTCGCTTGTCGTGAATACACTTCGACCCAACACCACTTGTATACAATTACAAAACGCAAGAGGCACCAAAACATGAGCAAAATGAGAGCAATCGAAGCCGCCGTCCTTGTCATGCGCCGCGAAGGCGTGGACACCGCCTTCGGTATCCCTGGCGCCGCGATCAACCCCCTGTACTCAGCCTTGCAGAAGGTGGGTGGCATCGATCACGTCCTTGCTCGCCACGTTGAAGGCGCCTCGCACATGGCCGAGGGTTACACCCGCACCAAGGCCGGCAATATCGGCGTGTGCATCGGCACCTCGGGCCCGGCGGGCACCGACATGGTCACCGGCCTGTACAGCGCCTCGGCCGACTCGATCCCGATCCTGTGCATCACCGGCCAGGCGCCGCGTGCCCGCCTGCATAAGGAAGACTTCCAGGCCGTGGACATCACCAGCATCGTCAAGCCGGTGACCAAGTGGGCGACCACCGTCCTCGAACCTGGCCAAGTGCCCTACGCGTTCCAGAAAGCCTTCTATGAGATGCGCTCCGGCCGTCCGGGCCCGGTGCTGATCGACCTGCCGTTCGACGTGCAGATGGCCGAGATCGAATTCGACATCGACGCCTACCAACCGCTGCCATTGGCCAAACCGCTGGCCACCCGCGTCCAGGTGGAAAAAGCCCTGGCCCTGCTCGACACCGCCGAGCGCCCGCTGCTGGTCAGCGGCGGCGGCGTGATCAATGCCAACGCCAGCGAGTTGCTGGTTGAATTTGCCGAACTCACCGGTATCCCGGTGATTCCGACCCTGATGGGCTGGGGCACCCTCCCTGACGACCACCCGTTAATGGTAGGCATGGTCGGCCTCCAGACCTCCCACCGGTATGGCAACGCGACGATGCTCAAGTCGGACATGGTGCTGGGTATCGGTAACCGCTGGGCCAACCGCCACACGGGTTCGGTGGAGGTCTACACCGAGGGGCGTAAATTCATTCACGTCGACATCGAACCGACGCAGATCGGCCGGGTATTCACCCCGGACCTGGGCATCGTTTCCGACGCCGGTTCCGCGCTGACGATGTTTATCGAAGTCGCCCGCGAGTGGAAAGCCGCCGGCAAGCTCAAGGACCGCAGCGCCTGGCTGCATGAGTGCCAACAGCGCAAGGCCACCCTGCACCGCAAGACCCACTTCGACAACGTCCCCGTCAAACCGCAACGCGTGTACGAAGAGATGAACCAGGTGTTCGGAAAAGACACCTGCTACGTCAGCACCATCGGCTTGTCGCAGATTGCCGGCGCGCAATTCCTGCATGTCTACAAGCCGCGCCACTGGATCAACTGCGGCCAGGCAGGTCCCTTGGGCTGGACCATCCCCGCCGCGCTCGGCGTGGTCAAGGCCGACCCGAGCCGCAAGGTAGTGGCGTTGTCCGGCGACTACGATTTCCAGTTCATGATCGAAGAACTGGCCGTGGGCGCACAGTTCAAGCTGCCGTACATCCACGTGGTGGTGAACAACTCCTACCTGGGGCTGATCCGCCAGGCCCAGCGCGGGTTTGAAATGGACTACTGCGTGCAGCTGTCTTTCGACAACCTCAACGCGCCGGAACTCAACGGTTATGGCGTCGACCACGTCGCCGTCGCCGAAGGTCTGGGTTGCAAGGCCCTGCGCGTGTTCGAACCGGGCCAGATCCAGCCGGCGTTACGCAAAGCCCAGGCGATGATCGAAGAGTTCAAGGTGCCGGTGATCGTGGAGATCATCCTGGAGCGCGTGACCAATATTTCGATGGGCACCGAAATCAACGCCGTCAACGAATTTGAAGACCTGGCACTGGTCGGCAACGATGCGCCCACTGCCATATCCCTGCTCGATTAAGGAGAACCCTATGCCACGTTTTGCCGCCAACCTGTCCATGCTGTTTACCGAGCAGGACTTCCTCGCCCGCTTCAAAGCGGCCGCCGAGGCCGGGTTCGAGGGTGTGGAATACCTGTTCCCGTATGAGTTCAGCTCCGCCGAGATCAAGGCGCAACTCGATGCCAATGGCCTGACCCAGGTGCTGTTCAACCTGCCGGCCGGGGACTGGGCCAAAGGCGAGCGCGGCCTGGCGTGCCATCCGGACCGGGTCGAGGAGTTCCGCGCCGGGGTCAAGCTGGCCATCGCCTACGCCCAGGTTTTGGGTAACACCCAGATCAACTGCCTGGCGGGCATTCGGCCAGAGGGGGTGGATGATCAAATGCTGCAAAAGACCTTCGTCGCCAACCTCAAATACGCCGCCGACAAACTGCAAGCGGTGGGTATCAAGCTGGTGATGGAGGCGATCAACACCCGCGACATTCCAGGCTTTTACCTGAATAACACGGCGCAGGCCCTGTCGATTCGCGAGCAGGTGGGCAGTGACAACCTGTTCCTGCAATACGACCTCTATCACATGCAAATCATGGAAGGTGACCTGGCCCGCACCCTGTCCGCGCACCTGGGTGAGATCAATCACGTCCAACTGGCCGACAACCCCGGCCGCAACGAGCCGGGGACCGGGGAGATCAACTACCGCTTCCTGTTCGAGCATTTGGACCGCATTGGCTACACCGGCTGGGTCGGCTGCGAGTACAAGCCGTTGACCACCACCGAAGCGGGACTGGGTTGGCTCAAAACCCATAACGCCATCTAACAAACACAACACAAAGCCCAATGTGGCAGGGGGCTTGCCCCCGAGGGGTCTCTGATTCAACAGGTGTGTCGGCTGGTACACCGCTATCGGGAGCAAGCCCCCTCCCACAGGGGACCTGCGGTGTCATTACAAGAGGATTTCATCATGGCTAAAATCGGCTTTATCGGCACCGGCATCATGGGCGAACCCATGGCCGCGAACCTGCAAAAAGCAGGTCACCAACTGTTTCTGTCCGAACATCACGGCAAGGCTCCGCAAGCGCTGAGCGACGCCGGCGCCGTGGCCCTCGCCACCCCGCAACATGTCGCGCAGGAAGCCGAGTTCATCATCGTCATGGTGCCCGACACTCCGCAGGTGGAGGACGTGCTGTTCCGCGCCGATGGCGTCGCTGCCGGCCTGTCGCCAAACAAGGTGGTGATCGACATGAGTTCGATCTCCCCCACCGCCACCAAGGCCTTCGCCGAGAAGATCAACCAGCACGGCGCGCAGTACCTCGATGCGCCGGTGTCCGGCGGTGAAGTCGGCGCCAAGGCCGGCACCTTGAGCATTATGGTCGGTGGCGAGCCGCGGACCTTCGAACGCGCCCTCGCGTTATTGCAGAGCATGGGCAAGAACATCACCCTGGTCGGCGGCAATGGCGACGGCCAGACCGCCAAGGTCGCCAACCAGATCATCGTCGCGCTGAACATCCAGGCGGTGGCCGAAGCGCTGCTGTTCGCCGCCAAGAACGGCGCCGACCCGGCCAAGGTGCGTGAAGCGCTGATGGGTGGCTTTGCTTCGTCGAAGATCCTGGAAGTGCATGGCGAACGCATGATCAAAGGCACGTTCGATCCGGGCTTTCGCATCAACCTGCACCAGAAAGACCTCAACCTGGCCCTGGCCGGTGCCAAGGAGCTGGGGATCAACCTGCCGAACACCGCCGGCACCCAGCAAGTGTTCAGCACGTGCGCTGCGATGGGCGGCGGTCACTGGGACCACTCGGCGCTGATCAAGGGCCTGGAGCATATGGCGAATTTTTCGATTCGCGATCAGTAATCCCCTTTGGAATGCAATCAACTGTGGAAGGCGGTTTGGCCCCTCCCACAGTTGATCCCATTCCACGTCTGAAAATGGCTGCACATCTAATAACAAAAATCCTCGGGAGCCCGCTTATGTCGGTCGATCCGCAACACCTGCTTCGCGAGCTGTTTGCCACAGCCATCGACGCCGCCCATCCCCGCCGAGTGCTTGAACCTTTTCTGCCCGCCGACCGCAGCGGCCGGGTGATCGTAATCGGCGCAGGCAAGGCGGCGGCCGCCATGGCACTCGTCGTCGAAAGTTGCTGGCAGGGTGAAGTCACTGGCCTGGTGGTCACCCGCTACGGCCACGGCGCGCCGTGCAAAAAAATCGAAGTGGTCGAAGCGGCTCATCCAGTGCCCGATGCCGCTGGCCTGGCCGTGGCCTGCCGCGTACTGGCGTTGATCAGCAACCTGGGCGAAGACGACCGCGTGATTTTCCTGCTCTCCGGTGGCGGCTCGGCGCTGCTGGCGCTGCCCGCCGAAGGCATCACCCTGGCCGACAAACAAACCCTCAACAAAGCCCTGCTCAAGTCCGGCGCGACCATCGGCGAGATGAATTGCGTGCGCAAGCACCTCTCGGCGATCAAAGGCGGCCGGTTGGCCAAAGCGGCGTGGCCGGCGACGGTGTACACCTACGCGATCTCCGATGTGCCGGGCGACCAGGCCACGGTGATCGCCTCCGGCCCTACCGTCGGCGACCCAAGCACCTCGCAACAGGCGCTGGCGATTCTCACGCGCTACGGCATTGAGGCTCCGGCGTCAGTGCGCAGTTGGTTGCAGAATCCGGCCTCGGAAACCGTCAAGCCCGGTGACCCGGTGCTCGCCCGCAGCCACTTCCAATTGATCGCCCGCCCTCAGCAATCCCTGGAAGCGGTGGCGGTCAAAGTGCGTCAGGCCGGCTTCAGCCCGCTGATCCTCGGCGACCTGGAAGGCGAAGCGCGGGACGTGGCCAAGGTGCACGCCGGGATCGCCCGGCAAATCGTGCAGCACGGCCAGCCGTTGGCGGCGCCGTGCGTGATCCTTTCCGGCGGTGAAACCACGGTGACCGTGCGCGGCAACGGCCGTGGCGGGCGCAACGCCGAATTCCTGCTGAGCCTCACCGACAGCCTCAAGGGCTTGCCCGGCGTGTATGCCCTGGCCGGCGATACCGACGGCATCGACGGCTCGGAAGACAACGCCGGCGCAATCATGACCCCGTGCAGTTATTCGCGCGCCGAGGCCTTGGGCCTGAGCGCCGCTGATGAGCTGGACAACAACAACGGCTACGGCTATTTCGCCGCGCTCGACGGCTTGATCATCACCGAGCCGACCCGCACCAACGTCAACGATTTTCGCGCCATCCTGATCCTTGAGACTGCCAACCATGACGCCTGACAAGAAGGTCAAAATCCTGGCCACCCTGGGCCCGGCCACCGACGGGGTCGACGCCATCCGCGAACTGGTGGAAGCCGGGGTGAATATCTTTCGCCTCAACTTCAGCCACGGCGACCACGCCGACCATGCCCGGCGTTATCAGTGGATCCGCCAGGTGGAGCGCCAGCTCAATTACCCGCTGGGCATTCTCATGGACCTGCAAGGGCCAAAACTGCGGGTCGGGCGTTTCGCCAAGGGCAAGGTGCAACTGGTGCGCGGCCAGGCGTTGCGCCTGGACCTGGATGAAACCCCAGGCGACCAGCGCCGGGTCAACCTGCCCCATCCGCAGATCATCGCGGCCCTGGAGCCGGGCATGGACCTGCTGCTCGACGATGGCAAGTTGCGCCTGCGGGTGATGACCAAGCATGCCGATGCCATCGACACCACGGTGCTCAATGGCGGCGAACTGTCTGATCGCAAAGGCGTGAACGTCCCACAAGCGTTGTTGGAACTGAGCCCACTGACCGCCAAGGACCGACGTGACCTGAGCTTCGGCCTGGAGCTGGGTGTGGACTGGGTAGCGCTGTCGTTCGTGCAACGCCCGGAAGACATTCGCGAAGCCCGCGAGTTGATCGGTGACAAGGCGTTTCTGATGGCCAAGATCGAGAAACCTTCGGCCGTGCAGCGCCTGCGGGAAATCGCCGAACTGAGCGACGCGATCATGGTGGCCAGAGGCGACCTGGGCGTGGAAGTGCCGGCCGAGAGCGTGCCGCAGATCCAGAAAGACATCATCCGCACCTGCCGCCAACTGGGTAAGCCGGTGGTGGTGGCCACGCAGA
This sequence comes from Pseudomonas asgharzadehiana, assembly GCF_019139815.1. Classification (NCBI taxonomy): domain Bacteria; kingdom Pseudomonadati; phylum Pseudomonadota; class Gammaproteobacteria; order Pseudomonadales; family Pseudomonadaceae; genus Pseudomonas; species Pseudomonas asgharzadehiana. The sequence continues at coordinate 2,014,641 of NZ_CP077079.1, read as the reverse complement.
TGCTCGAATCCATGCGCTTTTCACCCGCGCCGACCCGCGCCGAAGTCACCGATGTGGCCAACGCGGTGGCCGAAGGCGCGGACGCGGTGATGCTCTCGGCGGAAACCGCATCGGGCGAGTACCCGCTGGAAGCCGTGCAGATGATGAGCAAGATCATTCGCCAAGTGGAGCGTGGGCCGGATTACCAGGCTCAACTGGACGTCAGCCGCCCAAAAGCCGATGCGACAGTCTCGGACGCGATCAGCTGTGCGATCCGCCGCATCAGCAGCATCCTGCCGGTAGCCGTGCTGGTGAACTACAGCGAGTCGGGCAACTCCAGCCTGCGCGCGGCGCGAGAGCGGCCGGTGGCGCCGATCCTCAACCTTACGCCGAACCTGTCCACGGCACGCCGCTTGAGCGTGGCGTGGGGCGTGCATTCGGTGGTCAATGACCGGCTGCGCCAGGTGGATGAAGTGTGTTCCACCGCGCTGGAAATCGCCCAGGCCCAGGGCATGGCGCAGCGCGGGGATACGTTGGTGATTACCGCCGGGGTGCCGTTCGGGCAGTTGGGGTCGACCAACTCGCTGCGTATCGAGACGCTGATTTAGCGCCGGTAAGGGCCTTATCGGGAGCAAGCCCCCTCCCACACTGGACTGTTTTCACACCTATGAATGTGAACCCAATCAAGTGTGGGAGGGGGGCTTGCTCCCGATGAGGGCAACTCGGTCTCACTGACAACCCATCATGCACAACCCAACCTGCCCCGACTGGGCCGAAGCCCTGCTCAACGGTTTCAGCCAGATTTTCCTGCAGCGCCACCCGCTGTGTGGCCTGCTGTGCCTGCTGGCGATCCTGATCGGCGCCCCGGCCGTGCTTGGCGGTGCGCTGCTGGGTGGGCTGGCGGGGCTGCTCACCGCTCAGCGCCGGGGCTATCCCAAGGCTGAACGCCAGGCGGGTCTATATAGCTACAACGGCGTATTGCTGGGCGTATTGATCAGCCAGCACTTTACCTGGTCAGCCTTGGTGCCGCCGTTGATCCTGGCGTGCGGCGGCCTGAGTGCGATCCTCACACGACAGTGGCTAAAACGCGCGCCACATCCCGAGAACCTGCCCGCCTACACCGCGCCGTTTGTCCTGCTGGGGTGGCTGCTGTTGGGCAGCATCCCGCCACCCCCGGTCGCCTTCAGCGAACCCGAGGTCTTGACCCTGCTCGCTGCGCCTCTCACCGGCCTGGCGCAAGTCATGCTGCTGGACCAGCCCCTGGCCGGCGCCTTGATTGCCATCGGCCTGTGGCTGGCCGACCGGCGCGCCGCCGCGTGGGCACTGGCCGGTGCGATCAGCGGCGTGTCGGCCGGCCTGCTGCTGGGCGATAACACCGCTACCCTGTTGGGCCTGCACAGCTACAACCCGGCCCTCGCGGCCCTGGCCTTGAGCCCGGCACGCCGCCAACCCTGGTTGCCACTGCTCGGCATCCTGCTGGCGATTCTGCTTACGCCGGGCTTTGCCAGCCTGCCCGTGCCGGCGCTCACCGCGCCGTTTATCCTCGCCTGCTGGCTGGTGCGCGCCGGCCGCCGAGTGCTTGCGCAACCGCGCATGGACAGCCCCTTCGAATCGCCCTAGGCTTGCTCGATATTCGATTCGGGCGGGACTTATGGACAGCAACAACGACTGGCGCCAGCGCCTCTACGTCATGGTTTTTCAGAGCGATACGCCGGCTGGGCGGCGCTTTGACGGCATCCTGCTGCTGATCATCCTGGCCAGCCTTGTGATCGTGATGCTCGACAGCATCGACCAGATCCACCAGAACTACGCGGATGTGCTGGCGTATATCGAGTGGGGCTTCACCGTGATTTTCCTGATCGAGTACGGGCTGCGCCTGTATTGCTCGCCCAAGCCGTTGCGCTATGCCTTCAGCTTTTACGGGCTGGTGGATTTGCTGGCCATCGTGCCCGGCATCCTCGCCCTGTATTACAGCGACGCTCAATACCTGCTGATCATCCGCATCATCCGCATGCTGCGTATCTTCCGCGTGCTCAAGCTCAGCCCGTACCTCAAGCAGGCCAACTACCTGATGGCGGCGCTGCGCGGCAGCAAGCAGAAGATCGTGGTGTTCCTGGTCAGCGTGTGCACCCTGGTCACGGTGTTCGGCACCTTGATGTATGTAATCGAAGGCCCGCAACACGGGTTTACCAGCATCCCCAAGGGCATCTACTGGGCCATCGTCACCCTGACCACCGTGGGCTTTGGCGATATCGTGCCCAAAACCCCGCTGGGCCAGGTGATTTCGTCGCTGGTGATGATCACCGGTTACTCGATCATCGCGGTACCCACCGGGATTTTTACCGCCGAACTGGCCAGTGCCATGCGCGGCGAGCAGTTGCAAACCGATTGCCCGGTGTGCAAAAAAAACAGCCATGAGCCCAGCGCGGCATTCTGTTCACGCTGCGGCAGCAATCTGTTTAAGAAAGTGGAATAAGCAAAGTTCTTTTTAATCTTTAAGCGACTATGGCGCCCCGGCTATAGTCGCTGGCAAATGGCCTTACCCTTCTCTCGAACAACAAGGAATGAGCAGTGAAAAAAATCCTCAGCGCCTCTCTATTGGCCGCCGGCCTGGCCCTGGCGGGCTCCGCCCAGGCAGCGACCACCCTGCTCAACGTCTCCTACGACGTGATGCGCGATTTCTACAAGGACTACAACGCCGCCTTCCAAAAGCACTGGGAAGCCGAGCACTCGGGCGACAAGCTGACGGTGCAGATGTCCTTCGGCGGCTCCAGCAAACAAGCGCGCTCAGTGATCGACGGCCTGCCGGCTGACGTGATCACCATGAACATGGCCACCGACATCAACGCCCTGGCCGATAACGGCAAACTGGTGCCGGACAACTGGGTCACGCGCCTGCCGGACAACAGCGCGCCGTTCACCTCGGCCACTGTGTTTATCGTGCGCAAGGGCAACCCAAAAGCCCTGAAAGACTGGCCGGACCTGCTCAAGGATGGCGTGCAGGTGATCGTGCCCAACCCGAAGACTTCGGGTAACGGCCGCTACACCTACCTGTCGGCCTGGGGCTATGTGCTCAAGAACGGCGGCGATGAAGAAAAGGCCAAGGCCTTCGTGGGCAAACTGTTCAAGCAGGCGCCTGTGCTCGACACCGGCGGCCGCGCCGCCACCACCACGTTCATGACCAACCAGATCGGCGACGTACTGGTGACGTTCGAGAACGAGGCCGAAATGATCGCCCGGGAGTTCGGCCGTGATCAGTTCGAAGTGATCTACCCAAGCGTCTCCGCCGAAGCCGAGCCACCGGTGTCGGTGGTCGACAAAGTGGTCGATAAGAAAGGCACCCGCGCCGCCGCCGAAGACTACCTGAAGTACCTGTGGTCGCCACAGGGCCAGGAAATCGCCGCCAACAACTACCTGCGCCCACGTGACCCGAAGGTGCTGGCCAAGTACACCGACCGTTTCCCCAAAGTCGACTTCCTGTCGGTGGAGAAGACCTTTGGTGACTGGCGCACCGTGCAGAAGACCCACTTCAATGACGGCGGGGTGTTTGACCAGATTTACTCCGGTCAATAACTGACAAAACGCGGTAAACCTGTGGGAGGGGGCTTGCTCCCGATAGCGGTGGATCAGTCAATACTGCGTTGACTGATACTCCGCTATCGGGAGCAAGCCCCCTCCCACATTTGGTTTTTGTGTAGTTGTTTCTGAATGTATCATCGCCCTGCATAAGTGATATCACCACAAACGGCCTACTCAGCATGGAGCCTTGTCTTTACTCTCGCTCGCCATCTTCCTTCGCTTTTATGAGAACACCATGAACGCAACTTCCCACGCTACAACCACCATGACCCGAGGCATGGTGATGCTGTTTGCGTTTTGCTGCGGCGCGATTGTCGCCAACATTTACTACGCGCAGCCGATCATCGAATTGATCGCCCCGGACATCGGCCTCACGCCGGCAATGGCCAGCCTGATCGTGTCGCTGACGCAGATCGGCTATGCGTTGGGCTTGTTCTTCCTGGTGCCGTTGGGCGACCTGCTGGAAAACCGCAAGCTGATGATCCTCACTACCGTCGTGGCGATTGCCAGCCTGTTGGGCGCTGCATTTACCGAGCAGCCGAACCTGTTTTTGCTGGTGTCATTACTGATCGGCTTCAGTTCGGTGTCGGTACAGATCCTGATCCCGCTGGCCGCGCACCTGGCACCCGCCGAATCCCGTGGCCGGGTGGTCGGTAGCATCATGGGCGGCCTGCTGCTCGGTATCCTGCTGGCACGCCCGGTGTCCAGCGTGGTGGCGGATCACTTCGGTTGGCGTGCAATGTTCATGGCCGCCGCGGCGTTGATGGCGTTCATCAGCGTGGTGCTGATGCTGACCATTCCCAAGCGCCAACCCGACCACAGCGCCAGCTACGGCCAGTTGCTGGGCTCGCTGGGCACCCTGTTGCGTCGCCAGCCGGTATTGCGCCAGCGCGCGTTTTACCAAGGCTGCATGTTTGCCGCCTTCAGCCTGTTCTGGACCGCAGCCCCGCTGGAACTGGCGCGCAATCATGGCCTGAGCCAAAGCGAGATCGCCCTGTTTGCCCTGGTCGGTGCCCTGGGCGCTGTCGCTGCGCCCATCGCCGGGCGCCTGGCCGATGCCGGCCACACTCACCGTGCTTCGCTGCTGGCCATGCTGTTTGCGGCGCTGAGCTTCCTGCCGGCCTTCATACACCCGCTGTTCAGTGTGATCGGCCTGGCGGTGACCGGCGTGGTGCTGGACTTCTGCGTGCAGATGAACATGGTCATCGGCCAACGCGCCGTCTACGCCCTTGACGCCCACAGCCGCAGCCGCCTGAACGCGCTGTACATGACCAGCATCTTCATCGGCGGCGCCTTCGGTTCGGCGATTGCCAGCAGTGTGTATGAACACGGCGGCTGGCTGGGGGTAGTGGTGGTGGGCAGTGCGTTGCCGCTGGTGGCGTTGTGGCGGTTCTTCAGTGCGTCACGGCAGACGGTTGCGGCAGTGGCCTGATCGCAACTCCCACCGAGCTCGCATCAGGAGCGGACCAACTGTTGGCTGAGACTTCATCACGTCCGACAGTTGATCCAAGCTCCGTCAGGCTACGCCCCTAGCCCAGGCAGCAGAGCAAACGCTCGACCGTGTGCTCCAGCGGGCCGGAGTTATCCAGCACGCACAACCCCGCGCCATTGGCGGCGATCAGTTCCTCGGTGAACCGTGTGTTGCGCGCCAGGCGTTCCTCGATATCCGCCAGCGACTCACGCCCGCGCGCGAGCAAGCGCTGGCGCAATACGGTTTGATCCACCGTCAGCAACAGCACCAGCAACGTCGGGTAACGCTCGCGGGTTTGCGCCAGGTGCGCGCGGGAGCCATTGACCAACACGTCCTCCCCCGCCGCCAGCCATTCGTCAATCGCCTTGGGAATGCCGTAGCACAGGCCGTTGGCCTGCCAGCTGAGGGCAAATGCGCCCTCGGCCTCCATCACCGCAAACTGCGTCGGGCTCACGCCCTGGGCGGCTTCGCCTACCGCCTCCGGCGAACGCGTGATCACCCGGCGCGCAATGCGGCAGCCACGCTCGGCCAACCGTGGGCGTGCCGCGTCCAGCAGGCTGTCCTTGCCCGAACCCGAAGGCCCGATGAGATAGATCAACCTGCCTGCCATCACCACACTCTCTTTGCTTGTTTTCAGACTTCTTGGACCACGGCGCTGGGTAGTCGGCACGGAAAAGTTCACCCAGCACGCGCTCGGAAGCCAGGCCCGCGGCGGCCACATTACCGGAGTGCGACATGCCGTGCATCACGTTCTGCGTATACGCAAAGGGGGGCTTGCCCCGTGGCGATGGCGATTGGATGTCCCCTGTGGGAGGGGCGGTGCCACTTGCTCCCGATATCGGTGTGGTAGCCCGGTTCCTTCATAGATCCCCAAAACGCTCAAGGGCGTTTTTTTGCGCGGGCTGCTTTGTGGCGGCTGTGCATGGGAGGCTTCGGCCTGCCGGGTTTCTATGACCGGTCTACCACCCCGTGTACAGTCGCCTCCTTACATCGTGTGGTAGCGAAATGGAGGTGCTCATTCATAGGAGCTTCGCCATGAAAAAGTTACTTCGAGTCCCCCACCATCCGCCTCGGATGACACCCCGCAACCCCCACCCGACGTCATCTTCGGCGTCCGCCCCGGTCTCGGCACCGAAACAGGCCTGAGCAATGCCGCATTTTGACCCCGGTGTTTGGAAGGATGCATTTCACAGATATTAAAAAGGCGACCTCGTGGAGGTCGCCTTTTGTCATTGCGCGTACTGCTTGCTCAACCCCGGCGGTACGCCCTGCACGTCGGTGTCTTCCCACGGGCCGTTCGGGCTGATGGAGCGGCTCCAGCCGTTGCTCCAGCGGTAATAGGTGCGCTGGCGGTAGAAGGTGTCCGGCTGGTCGTCGAGCACGTAGACCTGCATCTTGCCGTCCCAATGGCTGGCGGCGCCGGGCGGTGGGGCGAATGTCGGCGATTTGGTCGGTAGCGGTTTTGGCGCCGGAGTGACTGGGCCGGAAGGTTGTTTGCTCGGCTGGCTGGACGGGCCCGACGGCGGGATGGTGGGGCCGGTGGGGCTCGGAGGTGGCCGGTGGACCGCACAGGCACTCAGGCCTAATACGAGGCTGAGCAGGGTAATGCGTGCGAATGCGGTCATGGTGTTTCCTCGAATTACTGGTCCGGACTGTCGATGGTCAGTTGCTGCTGCGCAGTGGTGCTGCTGGCCAGGGGTTGGCTGCGGCCGATCCACTCGCCCTTGGTCGGCTGACCGGCCCGGGAGATGCGCGCAACCAGTTGGACTTCAGGGAAGTTGGACAGTTTCAACTGCGGCATCATTGCGTCGGCATCGCCCAGTTCGACGGTGATGGGCAACTCGGCAACGGTGACGCGTTTAGCCGCCAACGGCGCCGGCGGGCCGCTGACGGCGCGGGCGAAGATGAATACGCTGTCGGTCGGCAGGGCGTTGGCCTTCACGTTGGCGGCCAGGTCCACGCGCACTTTAAGCCGCGCCTTTTGTGCGACGGTGCCGCCGCTCTCTTTGAGTTTTTCCGTCGCCCGGTCGATGCCGCCTTGCAGCGCAGCGCGGGAATTATCCTGCGCGGGTAACTGCGCCAGCAGGCGGCCCCAGTAATCAATCGCGTCCTGATAACGCTGGCCTTCAAAGGCGGCAATGCCCAGTAGACCCAAGCTGGTGACTTCGTTCGGGTCAAGCTTCAACGCTTCATCGGTCAGCGCCTGCACGTTGGGCGACCACTGTTTGTTGTCGGCAAAGTACTGCGCCTGGGCCCATTGGCCGAGCAGTTCCGGCTGGCGACCGGCCAGGGCCACGGTGCGTTCGAAGACCTTGGCGGCATCGGCGGCACGGTCCTGGGCCATATACGCGCGGCCGAGGAAGTACAGGCCTTCGGCCGAGTCCGGCTGGGCGGCGGCGGCGCGCTCCAGGCGCTGGGTCATGTCTTGCAGGGACACCGGCGGCTGGGAGAATTCGCGAGTCAGTTCGACCTTGTCGCTGGCGCCGAAGTGCAGGTAGAGCCCCAGGCCCAACACGGGCACCAGCACGGCGGCGAGTAATGGCAGCGGTTTGCCCAGGCGCGATTCGCGGGGTTTTTCCATGCCTTCGGTATCGGCGAGCAATTCGCGGGCGGCTTCGGCGCGGCCGGTGTCGAGTTGCGCGGCGTTCAATACGCCTTCGTCCTGCTGCATTTGTAATTCGGCGACGCGCTCTTGATACAGCGCCACGTTCAGCGCGGTGCGATCCTCTTCACGCTGGGCACGACGGCCGCGCAACACAGGGATCAACAGGAAACTCAGGGCAATCAGAAGCAGCAAGCCGGCTGCGAGCCAGAAATCAATCATCAGTCTTGGTGTCCAGCAATTGGTCGAGACGTTTGCGTTCTTCAGGGGACAGCGCGTCACTGCCATCGGCAGGCGCGGCGCGGCGGCGGCGGACGATCACGGCCATCACCACCACACCGGCCAGCAGCAGCCCGGCGGGGCCAAACCAGAGCAGCGCGGTCTTGCCGGTGAGCGCCGGTTTGTAACGCACGAAATCACCGTAGCGGTCGACCATGAAGTCGATGATCTGCTGGTTGTTCTTGCCCTCCCCCAGCATGCGGAAGATCTCTTTGCGCAGGTCGGCGGCGATGGGTGCGTTGGAGTCGGCAATGTCCTGGTTCTGGCACTTGGGGCAGCGCAGTTCCTTGGTCAGGTCGCGAAAGCGCTCACGCTCGGCGTCGTTGGCGAATTCATAGGTGTCGATGGCGGCGTGGGCCACACCGACCAGCCCCAGGGCCAGGACAGCAGCGGCTAACAGACGCTTCATGGCTTGGCCTCATCGACCAGCGCCTGGTACTTGGCGGCCAGTTGCTCGCGCCATACCACTTCGTCGATCACGCCCACGTATTTGTCGCGGATCACGCCCTTGGCATCAATAAAGAAGGTTTCCGGCGCGCCGTACACGCCCAGGTTCAAACCGAGGTTGCCGTCTTCATCGCGGATATCCAACTGGTACGGGTTGTGGAACTCCGCCAGCCATTTCAGGGCCGCCGCGTTGTCGTCCTTGTAGTTGATGCCGTAGATCACCACGCCTTTGTCGGCCAGTTTGTTCAGCACGGGGTGCTCGACGCGGCAGGAGATGCACCAGGTGCCCCACACGTTGACCAGCGCCGGTTTGCCCAAGAGGTCAGCACGGGTCAGGGTTTTGTCGCCCTGCACGTTGGGCAGCGAAAACTCGGGGAACGGCTTGCCGATCATTGCCGACGGCAACTCGGCCGGGTCCAGGTACAAGCCGCGATAGAGGAACACCGCCACCACCAGAAACGCCGCCAGCGGCAACACCATCAACCAACGCTTCATACCGCCACTCCCATGCCGAGGGCGTCACGCACCCGGCTCTTGACCTTGACCCGATAACGCCGGTCCAGCGCCGCGAGCAACCCACCAAACCCGGTAAGCAAGCCGCCGAACCAGATCCAGCGTACAAACGGTTTTACATGTACGCGCACCGCCCAGGCACCCTCGCCCAGCGGCTCGCCCAATGCCACATACAGGTCACGGGTGAAACCGGCGTCGATACCCGCCTCGGTCATCATCGAACTCTGCACGGTGTACAGGCGTTTTTCCGGGTGCAGCACGGCGATTTCCTTACCGTTGCGTACTACGCGCACGGTGCCTTTGTCTGACGTGAAGTTAGGCCCCTCGAAGTGCTTGGCGCCTTCGAAGATGAACTGATAGCCGGCCAGGTCCATGGACTCGCCCGGCGCCAGGCGCAGGTCGCGCTCGGCACTGTTCTGGCTGGAGAGCACCACGCCCAGGGCGCATACGGCGATGCCGAGGTGGGCGATTTGCATGCCCCAGTAACTGCGGGTCAGCGTCGGCAGCCCTTTGATCAGGCCTTTGTGGCGGGTCTTGTCGGCGATATCACGCACGCCGGCCAGCAACACCCAGGCCGCCAGCAGGAACGTGGCCAGTACCGCCCAGTTGAAATCGCCATAGGCCACGCCGGCGATCACCGCCAGGGCAACACTGCCCAACAGCACCGGCATCAGCATGCCGGCCAGCCATTTCACCGGGGTGTCTTTCCAGCGCACCAGCACGCCCACCGCCATCACCACCATCAACAGGCCCATCAACGGAATAAACAACGTGTTGAAATACGGCGGGCCGACGGACAACTTGGCGCCGCTCAAGGCATCCAGCACCAGCGGGTACAAGGTGCCAAGCAAAATCATCGACGCGGCCACCACCAGCACCAGGTTATTGCCCAGCAACAGGGTTTCCCGCGACCACAGGTTGAAGCCCACCTGACTCTTGACCACCGGCGCGCGCAGTGCGAACAGGGTCAGCGAACCGCCCACCACAAACAGCAGGAATATCAGGATAAACACGCCGCGCGCGGGGTCGGAGGCAAACGCATGGACCGAGGTCAACACGCCCGAACGCACGAGGAAGGTGCCGAGCAGGCTGAGGGAAAACGCCGCGATGGCGAGCAACACGGTCCAGCTTTTGAACACGCCGCGTTTTTCGGTGACGGCCAGCGAGTGAATCAGCGCCGTGCCCACCAGCCAGGGCATGAACGAGGCGTTTTCCACCGGGTCCCAGAACCACCAACCGCCCCAGCCGAGTTCGTAGTAGGCCCACCACGAGCCGAGGGTGATGCCGATACCGAGGAAGGCCCAGGCGACGATGGTCCACGGCCGCGACCAGCGCGCCCATGCTGCGTCAAGACGCCCGCCCAGCAAGGCGGCGATGGCAAACGCGAAGGCCACCGAGAACCCCACGTAACCCATGTAGAGCATCGGCGGGTGCACGATCAGGCCGATGTCTTGCAGCAAGGGGTTGAGGTCATGCCCGTTGGCCGGGATCTGCGGCAGGATGCGGCTGAAGGGGTTGGAGGTCATGATCAGGAACAGCAGGAAACCGATGCTGATCATGCCCATCACCGCCAGTACCCGCGCCAGCATCACCTGCGGCAGTTGGCGCGAGAACACCGACACGGCGAAGGTCCAGCCGCCGAGGATCAGCGCCCACAGCAGCAACGAGCCTTCGTGGGCGCCCCACACGGCGCTGAACTTGTAGTACCACGGCAGCGCGCTGTTGGAGTTATTGGCGACATAGGCGACGGAAAAGTCGTCGGTCATGAAAGCGTAGGTCAGGCAGCCAAACGCGAACAGCAGGAAGGCGAACTGGCCCCAGGCGGCCGGCTGCGCCAGGCTCATCCACAGGCGGTCGCCACGCCAGGCGCCGAGCAACGGCACCACGGCCTGTACGATGGCGAAGCACAGCGCGAGGATCATCGCCAACTGGCCCAATTCGGGAATAAACAATGCGGGCATCATCACTCAGCCCTCCTTCGCGGGTGTTGGCGCGGATTGGCCGCTGTCCTTGAGCGCCTTGGTGACCTCCGGCGGCATGTATTTTTCATCGTGCTTGGCCAGCACTTCATCGGCCACCACCACGCCGTCGGCGTTGAGCTTGCCCAGGGCGACGATGCCCTGGCCTTCGCGGAACAGGTCCGGGAGGATGCCCCGGTAGGTGATGGTCACAGCCTTGTTGAAGTCGGTGACCACGAAGGTCACGTCCAGGGAGTCGCCGGAGCGCTTGAGCGAGCCCTTCTCGACCATGCCGCCGGCGCGGATGCGGGTATCGACAGGCGCTTCGCCATTCGCGATCTGGGTCGGGGTGTAGAACAGATTGATGTTCTGTTGCAGGGCGCTCAGGGCCAGGGCCACGGCAATGCCGACGCCGGCCATGATGGCGAGGATGATCAACAGACGCTTTCTACGCAGCGGATTCACTTTTCGGTCTCCCGGCGCAGACGACGCGCCTCTTGTTGCAGGTAACGCTTGCGGGCCAGGATCGGCGCGGCGACGTTGAGGGCCAGCACCGCCAGGCAGATGCCATAGGCCGTCCAGACATACAGGCCATGGTGGCCCATGGCGAGAAAATCACTGAAAGAAGCAAAACTCATCCGCGCACTCCCAGGCTGCTTTGCACGTGGGCCTTGACCCAACTGGTGCGGGCTTCACGCTTGAGCACTTCGAGGCGCATGCGCATCAGCAGCACCGCCCCGAAGAAGCAGTAGAACCCCAGCACCATCAGCAGCAGCGGTGCCCACATCTCCACGGGCATCGCCGGTTTTTCGGTGAGGGTGAACGTGGCGCCCTGGTGCAGGGTGTTCCACCACTCCACCGAGTATTTGATGATCGGGATGTTGATCACACCAACAATCGCCAGCACCGCGCAGGCCTTGGCGGCGCTGTCACGATTGCTGATCGCGTTGCCCAGGGCAATCAGACCGAAGTACAGGAACAGCAGGATCAACATGGACGTTAGTCGCGCATCCCACACCCACCATGAACCCCAGGTAGGTTTGCCCCAGATAGCGCCGGTGACCAGCGCCACGGCCGTCATCCACGCACCGATAGGCGCCGCGCATTGCAGGGCCACGTCGGCCAGTTTCATCTTCCACACCAGGCCGACGATGCCGCACACCGCCAGCATCACGTAGCAGGACTGGGCCAGCATCGCGGCGGGCACGTGGATATAGATGATGCGAAAGCTATTGCCTTGCTGGTAGTCCGGCGGCGCAAAGGCCAGGCCCCAGACCAGGCCGATGCCGATCAGCAACACGGCGGCGACGCTCAACCATGGCAGCAGCTTGCCGCTGATGCCGTAAAACCATTTGGGCGAGCCGAGCTTGTGAAACCAGGTCCAGTTCATTGCTGTTTCTCACGGTTGCTTCTTGTCGTTGCAAGAAGCGTAGGGTCTTTACTGGCCAGGCGTGCAAAGCCTGACCAGACCTCATTATTCGCCGACGCTGATCTTCAGGCCGGCGGCTATGGCAAAGGGTGTCAGGGTTACCGCCAGGGCGGTCAGGCTGCCAAGCCACAGGAGGTAACCGGTCGCCGGCATGCCCATGAGCGCGGCTTGCAAAGCGCCGCTGCCGAGGATCAGTACCGGGATGTACAAAGGCAGAATCAACAGGGCCAGCAATAGGCCGCCGCGCTTCAAACCCACGGTCAACGCTGCGCCCACCGCCCCCAACAGGCTGAGCACCGGCGTACCGAGCAACAACGACAGCAGCAATACCGGCAGGCACTCCACGGGCAAGCCGAGCATCATGGCCAGCAGCGGCGAAAGCAAGACTAGCGCCAAACCGGAAAAAGCCCAGTGTGCCAGTACCTTGGCCAGTACCAGAAGTGGCAAGGGGTGCGACGAAAGGACCCACTGCTCCAGGGAACCGTCTTCGAAATCACTGCGAAACAGCCCGTCCAGCGAGAGCAGGACCGATAAAAGCGCCGCCACCCACACCAGCCCCGGAGACAAGGTTTGCAACAGTTTAGTCTCAGGGCCGACCGCCAACGGGAACAGCGCGATGACGATGGCGAAGAACACCAGCGGGTTGGCCAGTTCGGCCGGACGACGGCACAGCAGGCGCGCTTCGCGAGCGACCAACAAGGCGAATACGCTCATGCCGACCACCGCCCCAGGTCCAGATCGCGGTAACCGGCAGGCATACGGGTGAGGGTGTGATGAGTGGTGAGCAGTACCGTGCCGCCCTGCTCGCAATGGCGCGCCAAGTGTTCTTCAAGCTGGGCGACGCCTTGTTTATCCAGGGCGGTGAAGGGTTCGTCGAGAATCCACAGCGGCGGGCCCGGCAGGTACAAGCGGGCCAGGGCCACGCGGCGCTGTTGGCCGGCGGACAGGGTGTGACAGGGAACGTCTTCGAAGCCCTTGAGGCCCACGGCCGCGAGTGCCTGCCAGATGGCGTCACGCGAGGCGGGGTGATGCAGGGCGCTGAGCCAACTGAGGTTTTCTTCGGCGGTGAGCACGTCTTTGATACCGGCGGCGTGGCCGATCCAGATCAGGTTGCGCGCCAGCGTAGTACGTTGCTCATTGAGCGGTTTGCCGTTGAGGCGTACAACACCGGCCGTAGGCTGCATCAACCCGGCCAGCAAACGTAACAAACTGGTCTTGCCGCTGCCGTTGGGCCCGCTGACCTGCACCATGTCACTGCCCGCCAGTCGCAGTTCGAGGTGCTCGAACAACAGGCGCAGGTCGCGTTCACAGGAGAGCGCTACGGCTTCAAGAAGAGGGCTGGTCAAGAGATCGCGGGCCTTTACGGTTCAAGTCGGCGGTGCAGCGGCCGTTAAAGAGAGATGCACAATAACGGCTTTGGCGACCGATTTTAGAGAGCTGGATCAAATAGTTGTGAGGTTTTTACCGCTCTCTTTACAGACGGGCGGCATTATACATGCGATGCCCTACGCTAAAGAGGGCTATTTCCCAGAGACGATGCGCACGATGACCGGCGAGATCAACCTTCCTACGCTTGCTCCCCCTCCTGCCGCCGGGCAAAGCCCCGCGCCTGCACCGGGAGCCTTGCTCAAACTGCTGGAGCCGCAGATCGGTTTGATCGATCCGGGGAAAACCGCGAACGCCGAAGTCATCGCCCTTAAACAAGGCGGCGAAGCCTTTCAGTTATTGCTCAAATTGACCCTTGAGGGCGGCCGCCAGACCCTGGTACAGGCCAGCAGTGCCCAACCGTTGCCGCTGGGCAGCAATGTGGCCGTGAGCCAGACGCCAGCGGGCAACCTGACCCTCAGTTTGCAGCAGGCCTTAAGCGCCAATGTGGCGGCCCTGACCCGCATCGACATCGACCGGATGCCGATGGGCACGTTGTTGCAAGCCAAGGTGCTGACCACTCAGATGCTGCCCCAGGGCACCACGCAGCCGGCGATCTACCGCTCGCTGGTGACCGTGCTCAACAACGCCCTGGCGGGTGCGACGCTGACCGTGGAAAGCCCCCAGCCCTTGCGCGTGGGTAGCCTGCTCAGCGCCGTGGTGCAGGACGCGCAAACCTTGAGCTTTGTGCCGCTGAGCGGGCTCAAGGATCAATTGGCCGTCGCGCAACAGCTGGCTACCCAGCAGAGTCGCCAAGGCTCGCTGGATGCAGTGTTCACGGCCTTGCAGAACCTGCCGCGCGGCGACAGCACCTCGGCCGACCTGCGCGCCGCGGCGGATCGTTTGCTCGCCGCCCTGCCCGACCTGGCACAGGTGAGCAACCCCAAGGTGCTGGCCCAGGTGATCCAGAACAGCGGCGCGTTTCTGGAAGCCAAGTTACTCGCCGGGCAAAACCCCCAGGTACCGCCGCTGGATATGAAAGGCGCGCTGCTGCGCCTGGTCGCCGATCTGCTGCCCGCCCTGCCCACCGCCACCAACCTGAACGCCATCCTCGCCGCCAACACCCTGGCCCAGGTCATGCCGAATTTCGTGCGCAGCCCGCTCAACACCCTTGGCCAGGTCAGCGCCCGGCAGGCACCGGTGGGCTTCCCGCTGCCGGAGCGGCTCATGGCCAAACTGGAAGGCGAAGGCGACCTGGAAAACCTGCTGCGCCTGGCCGCCGGCGCGATTTCCCGCCTGCAAAGCCATCAACTGTCGAGCCTGGAACAAACCGGCACCACCGCCGATGGCCGCCTGCAGACCACCTGGCAGTTGGAAATCCCCATGCGCACCCTGCAGGACATCGTGCCGCTGCAGGTCAAATTCCAGCGCGAAGAACCGGCGCAGGAGAAGGAACAGCCGGAACGCAAGGCGAATAAAGAGGCCAAGCAGATGCTCTGGCGCGTCGAACTGGCCTTCGACATGGAGCCGCTGGGGCCGTTGCAGGTGCAGGCGCAACTGAGCCAGGGCAAGCTGTCCAGCCAGCTCTGGGCAACGCGGCCGTTCACGGCGAGTTTGATCGAAAGCCATTTGGGCAGCCTGCGCGAGCGCCTGGTGACATCGGGCATCAACGTCGGCGACCTGGATTGCCACCTGGGTACCCCGCCACGCGGGCCGAAGACCGGACTGGAGCAACGCTGGGTGGATGAAACCGCATGAAGAACACCGAATCACCACGCCAGGCGATTGCCCTCAAATACGACGGCCAGCAGGCCCCCACCCTCACCGCCAAAGGCGACGATGCCCTGGCCGAAGCGATCCTCAAGCTGGCGCGGGAAAATGAAGTGCCGATCTATGAAAACGCCGAGCTGGTAAAACTGCTGGCGCGCATGGAACTGGGCGACAGCATTCCCGAGGAGCTGTACCGCACGATTGCCGAGATCATCGCGTTTGCCTGGACGTTAAAGGGCAAGTTCCCGGTAGGGTATGACCCGGATGCGGGGCCGGTGGAGCGGGATGTGACGGAGCGCGGCGACGATTACTGAATAGCCATAGGCACGCACACGTCCAAAATGTCGGAGGGGGCTGGCTCCCGATAGCGGTGGGTCAGCTACGGATGTATGGCTGAGCCCCTGCTATCGGGAGCAAGCCCCCTCCCACAGTTGGATTTGTGTTCAGTTCAGGACTTCACTCAGGGGAATGAAATTGACTCGATCGCCGACCTTGAGCGTCGTCCCTTCCACCACTTCCACAAACCCCTCGGCCCACGCCGCGCTGCGCAGCACGCCGGAGCTTTGGTTGCGGTAGATGATCGCCTGGCCCTGCTCGATACGCCCGCGCAGATACTCGCGGCGATTGCCCGGCTTGGGCCACTCAAAGCCCACCGGCACCTCCAAGCGCAACGGTTCCACGTCGGCCACGCCTTGGCGCCGCAGGATGTAAGGCCGCGCCAGCAATGCGAAGGTCACCAGGGTCGAGGCCGGATTACCCGGCAGGCCGATCACCGGCACACCACGGAAATGGCCGACGGTCAGCGGCTTGCCCGGTTTGATCGCCAGCTTCCACAGCGCCAACTCGCCCTCTTCGCGCAGGGCGACACCGAGGAAATCCGCTTCGCCCACCGACACGCCGCCAGTGGACAGGATCAGGTCGACGCTGCCCAGGCTCGCCAACCGTGTACGGGTCTGTTCGAGGTCATCCGGCAGGATCCCGGCGTCGAGCACTTCGCAGCCCATGCGTGCCAACCAACTGCACAGCACGCGGCGGTTGCTGTTGTAGATCTGGCCCGGGCTCAGCGGCAAACCGGGTTCGATCAGCTCATCGCCCGTGGACAACACCGCCACGCGCACGCAGCGCACCACCGCCAAGCTGTCACGGCCCAGGGAGGCGGCCAGGCCCAGTTCGATCGGGCCCAGGCGTGTACCGGCCGACAACACGCATTCGCCGACCGTGGTTTCCTGGCCCTGGGGACGAATGTTCTGATGAAGATGCAGGGGTTCGGTAAAGCTCACGCGCGCGTCGGCGTGGAGCACAGCGTTTTCCTGCATTTCGACGCAGTCGGCGCCCGCCGGCACCGGCGCGCCGGTGAAGATGCGCGCGCAGGTGCCGGGCGCCAAGGGCTCAGGCGCAGTGCCGGCGAAAATGCGCTGGCTCACCACCAGCGGCTCGCCGGTCCAGTCGGCCAGGCGCAGTGCGTAACCGTCCATGGCGCTGTTGGGCCAGGGCGGCAGGTCGAGGGTGGAGACCAGGTCCTGCGCCAAGACCCGACCATCGCATTCAGCCAGCGACAAAGCGTGCGACTCACGGATCGGCGCGGCTTCGGCCAGCGCCAGCAGCTGCTGCAGTGCGGTTTCCACCGGCATCAGAGTGCCGGTCTTGCCGGGCTTACCCACGGGATTCACAAGGCTCGGCCTGTTTCAGATGCGGCACGAAGTTGCACGGGCGATGGCGGTTATCCAGTTGCTCGGCAAGGATGCCGTCCCAGCCGGTGCGCACCGCATTGGTGGAGCCCGGCAGACAGCACACCAGCGTACCGTTGGCCAGGCCGGCCAGGGCGCGCGATTGCACGGTGGAGGTGCCGATATCGGCCACGGAGATCTGGCGGAACAGTTCGCCAAAGCCATCGACCTGTTTGTCCAGCAGGCAGCTCACGGCTTCGGGGGTGCTGTCGCGGCCGGTGAAACCGGTGCCGCCGGTGATCAGCACCACTTGCACCACGTCTTCGGCGATCCAGTGGGCTACCTGGGCGCGGATTTTGTAGAGGTCGTCCTTGAGCAGTACGCGCTCGGCCAGGTGGTGGCCGGCGGCGCTCAGGCGGTCGACGAAGACCTGGCCCGAGGTATCGGTGTCCAGGGTGCGGGTGTCGCTGACAGTCAGTACAGCAATATTCAGGGGTACGAAGGGCGCATCAGCCTTGGCTTTCATGGCACGGTCCGGTTGTCGAAGGAACAGCCCGGTGTTATATCACAGGCCCCCATTTACCTGCCGCAGCGGAACCGCCATGTCTCTTGATTCTTCGCGCCTGCCCTGTTCGATTCTGCTATTGGCCGGTGGCCGTGGCCAACGCATGGGGGGCCAGGATAAGGGCCTGGTGAAGTGGCGCGGCCAACCCCTGATCGCCCACTTGCAGCGCCTGACGCGCCCGCTGACAGACGACCTGATTATCTCGTGCAACCGCAATCACGACCGCTACGCCCCCTATGCCGATCAACTGGTGAGCGACGACAGCCCGGACTTCCTTGGCCCCCTCGCGGGCATCCGCGCCGGTTTGGCGGCGGCACGCCACTCGCGTCTGCTGGTACTGCCGTGTGATGTGCCGACTATTGACGCTGACTTACTCAACGCCCTGCGTGACACGCTGGAGCGCAACCCGCTGTGGCCGGTCATGGTGCGTCACGGCGAATTCTGGGAACCGTTGATCTGCATCATCCCGACCTACCTGCGCGCCGAGATAGAACAGGCTTGGCACGCCGGTGAGCGCAGCCCGCGCCAGATCTTCCTGCAACTGGGTGGCATCGGCGTGGAATGCGCGGCGGATGACCCACGCTTGGCCAACCTGAATACGCCTGAGCTGTTGCACCCAAGGTCCGACGTGTCAGAATGAACCTTCGCACAAGGAACTTTGATGACGTCTTACACGTCTCAAGGTCAGCACTTAAAAGTATTCTCTTGGAGACAACACCCATGACTCAACGGACCATCGCCGCTCTCATGCTTGCACTGGGCCTCGCTACCCTCGCCGGTTGCGCCTCGCCAACAGTGATCACCCTGAATGACGGTCGCGAAATCCAGGCCGTCGACACCCCGAAATACAACGAAGATTCGGGTTTCTATGAATTCGAACAACTGGACGGCAAGCGTACCCGTATCAACAAGGATCAGGTGCGTACCGTTAAAGACCTGTAAGTCTTAACGTTTGCCATCAAGGCCCGCCTCGCGCGGGCCTTGTCGTTTCCGGGGTTACCAGTCGAGCGTGATCCGGCTGCGGAAACTGCGCGTTTGACCGGTCACCGGGTCGACAAATCGCACGCCCTGGGCCAGCAGTTTGAGGGGGTTGGCGTAGTCGTCCACGGCGTCCTGGATCACCTGCGGGTAGAACGGGTCGTTGCAGATGCTCGCGCCGAGCGCGGCCATGTGCACGCGCAACTGGTGCTTCTTGCCGGTCACGGGGAACAGGCCGTAGCGCCACAGGCCGGCGTGTTTTTCCCGCACCTGCACCGCCGTTTCGGTGTTGCTGGCACCTTCGCCTTCCTGCATGCGGAAAAAGGGTTCGCCCTCCACCAGGCGGCTTTTGTGCACCAACGGGAACGTCAGCCCAGGCAGGGCCGGGGCGATGGCTTCGTAGAATTTATCGATCCGGCGTGTGGGAAACAGCTGCTGATAGGCCGAACGACTGGCTGGATTGGCCGAGAACAGCACCAACCCGGCGGTGTGCCGGTCGATGCGATGCAGCGGCACCAGCGAGGGGTTGTCCAGGCGGCGGATGAGGCGGCGCAACAGGGTTTGCTCGACATACTCACCGGCAGGCGTCACCGGCAAGAAGTGTGGTTTGTCCGCCACCACCAGGTGTTCATCGGCGTACAGGATGGTTTCCTGAACCGGTATTACCTTTTCGTTCGGCACTTCGCGGAAGTAGTAGATGCACAGCCCCTCTTTGTACGCGAGGTCCTGGCGGATCGGGCTGCCGCTGATATCCAGCACCCGACCGCGGGCGATGCGGTCCAGCCAGTGTGCGCGGCTGACGGCCGGGAAGTGTTCGCACAGGCAGTCGAGCACCGTCGCCCAACGGCCTGGAGGCAAGTACAACGTGCTGGCTTGATGCTGGGACGCGGAAAAACCGGAAGTGGACATGCCGATGCTCGAAGCCTTGAGAAAACCGGCGGGCATTATCCCGCATGAAGCGGGATTCGGCCTAGGGCGGATATCACGCCTTGGCCAATTGCGCCCGCAGGATCGGCGACGCACTGGCGGCCTCGGTGAACTCCTTGAGCCAGCGCAGTACGTCCACTGCTTCCCAGCGGCCCGGATCGTACAAGGCGTAGAGCAAGCCCTGGTAGCCCACTACGTCCAACTGCTTGTGGTAACCGGCGCGCTGGAACAACGCTTCGATCTCGGCAAAGCAGGTATTGAAATGCACCTTGTTAAACGGCGTCTTGCCTTCCGTGACCAAGCCATCGAGGCGCAGCTCGTTCACCGCATCGCGCACGACGTCGGCAGACATGCGATTGACGCTGCTTTTCAGTTGTTCAACATTCACCACGGGCGTTCCCTCTATTCAATCGCTGTACAAACATACAGTAACTTAATATTTGGAAACCCGCCATCGCATAAACCTCAGCGAAGGAAGGCGACAACCTGTTCAGTGTCGAACGGCCAGTCCAGTTCCGCGCCCGTGTCCCTGCGTCGAAGCACCGGAATTCTTAGGCCATAGGCCTCGGTCAGGTCGTCGGGGTCGGTGATGTCGACCAATTCAACGAGCAGTCCGTGTTCGACGAGCGGCATGATTTCAGCTTCAGCAATCTCACACAGATGGCAACCCAGGGTGCCGAACAGCTGGCATTCAGGAAGCATGGCGAATAGACCTGGCAGGGGACGAGTGAGCATTCTAAAGCCGCCCTGGCGCTGTGACCCACAAAAAAAATTGACCCAGATCAGCATGGCCTATAACTGATTCAGCGATTCTCGCGGCTTTTTGCCCGCTCACCCTGCAACGGAGATGCTCGTGTTTGCCAACCTGCTGATCATTCTGGCCTCCTCCCTGGTGGTGATTGCGCTGTTTCGCCGGCTGCAACTGCCTCCCGTGCTGGGCTACCTGTGTGTGGGCCTGGCCGTGGGGCCGACGGCTCTGGATTGGGTGAATGACAGCGAAGAGCTGCCCGACCTCGCGGAGTTGGGCGTGGTGTTCCTGCTGTTTTCCCTGGGTTTGGAGTTTTCCCTGACCAAGATGCTGGCCCTGCGCCGCGTCGTATTCGGCCTGGGCAGTTTGCAAGTGCTGGGTTGCGCGGTGCTGCTGGGCGGTATGTTGATGGCCTTGGGCGTGGCGCCAGGCATCGCCTTGCTGCTCGGTGCGGGGCTGGCGTTGTCGTCTACGGCCATCGTCAGCAAGGAGCTGACCAGCCTCGGGGAAATCTTCAGCAGCCATGGCCAGAATGCGATCGGCGTGCTGCTGTTCCAGGACGTGGTGGCCGTGTTGCTGCTGACCCTGGTGCCCGTGTTTGCCGGCAGCAGTGACCACGCCTGGTACTGGGCCTTGCCGCTGACCCTGGGTAAAACCGGGGTGCTGTTCGTGGGCCTGCTGCTGGCCAGTCGCTGGTTGTTACCGCGCCTGTTTCACGAAGTCGCCGCGTCCCATTCGGCCGAGCTGTTTGTGCTGTTGGCGCTGGTGATTGTGTTGTTGACCGCCTGGCTCACGCACTTGCTCGGCCTGTCTCCGGCCCTTGGTGCGTTCCTGGCCGGCATGCTGCTCGGCGAAAGCCATTATCGCCACCAGATCGAAGCGGATATCCGACCGTTTCGCGACATCCTCCTGGGGCTGTTTTTCGTCAGTATCGGCATGCTCATCGACCTGCAGTTATTCCTAAGCCACGGCCTGCTGATCCTCGGCCTGACCCTCACCTTGATGCTTATCAAGGGCGCCGTGGTCGCCGTGCTGGTCAAGCTGCGCGGCAGCGACAGTGAAACCGCCTGGCGCAGCGGCCTGGCCCTGGCCCAGGGTGGTGAGTTCTGTTTTGCGCTGATGGCGCAGATGCAGCAGAGCCAACTGATTCCGGACCAGTTCAATGGCGTGCTGCTCGCCGCGACCTTCTGCTCGATGCTGCTGACTCCGCTGTTGTTGCGCGCCGCGCCGGCGATTGCCCTGCGCCTGCACCGCAAACCCAACCAACAGGTGCAACTGGAAGCAATCACCGCGCTCAACGCGCAGTTGCACGGGCATGCGGTGATCTGCGGCTATGGCCGTGTCGGGCAGTCCATCGGGCGTTTTCTGCACCGCGAGCGGCAGGCGTTTATCGCCCTGGATGACGACCCGGAACGGGTGCAGGAGGCGGCCACCGAAGACAGCAGCGTGCATTACGGCGACTGCCGCCGAGGCGCGCTGCTCAGTGCGGTGGGCCTGGAGCGCGCGCGGTTGGTGGTGATCGCCGTGGACAACAGCGATGTCGCCCTGCTGGTGTTGAAGGAGGCACGCCGAATCAACCCCGACGTGCCGATCCTGGTGCGTACCCGCGATGACAGCCAACTGGCTGAGCTGAAAGCCGCGGGCGCCAGTGAAGTGGTGCCCGAGTTGTTGGAGTCGAGCCTGATGCTCGCCTCCCACGCCTTGATCCTGCTGGGCCTGCCGGACCAACAGGTACAGGCCCGGGTCGATGAAGTGCGGCAAACCCGCTACCGCCTGCTGCACGGTTTTTACTCCCACCCCGGCAATGACGACGAGGCGCCGATCAATCCTGACTGACCGCGCCGATCTTGTGGATCGACAGGTCCGCGCCGTAGTACTCCTGCTCCTGGCTCAGGCGCAGCCCGCTTGCGCGCTTGATCACACCGTACACCAGCAGGCCGCCGCCAAACGCCACGGCTACGCCCAGGCCGGTGCCGATCAACTGGCTGATCAGGCTCACGCCGCCCAACCCGCCCAGCGCCGTCTGGCCAAAGATGCCGCAGGCGATGCCACCCCATACGCCGCACAAACCGTGCAGCGGCCATACGCCCAGCACGTCGTCGAGCTTCCAGCGATCCTGGGCCGCAATAAAACACCACACAAACAAGCCGCCGGCGACCACACCGGTCACCAGCGCGCCCACCGGATGCATCAAGTCGGAACCGGCGCAGATCGCCACCAGCCCGGCCAGCGGACCGTTATGTAGAAAGCCTGGGTCATTGCGGCCGATCACCAGCGCGGCGACGGTGCCACCGACCATGGCCATCAACGAGTTGACCGCCACCAGCCCGCTGACGCCGCTCAGGGTCTGCGCACTCATCACGTTAAAGCCGAACCAGCCGACGATGAGGATCCACGACCCCAGCGCCAGGAACGGAATACTCGACGGTGCAAAGGCCACCAGGCGCCCTTCGCGGTAGCGCCCATTGCGCGGGCCGAGCAGCAACACCGCCGCCAGCGCCAGCCAGCCGCCCATGGCGTGCACCACCACGGAACCTGCGAAGTCATGGAAACTGGCACCAAAGGCGGCAAGCAACCAGGCTTGCAGGCCGAAATTGCCGTTCCAGACCATGCCTTCAAAGAACGGGTAGATAAACGCCACGATCAACGCAGTGGCACACAGCTGCGGGGCGAATTTTGCACGCTCGGCAATGCCTCCGGAAATAATCGCCGGGATCGCTGCGGCAAACGTCAGCAGGAAGAAGAACTTCACCAAACCGTAACCGTGGTCGGCGCTGATCACGGCCGCCGGTTGCATGAAGCTCACGCCGTACGAGATCCAATAGCCTATAAAGAAATAGGCCAGGGTGGAGATGGCGAAGTCGCTGAGGATCTTGGACAGGGCGTTGACTTGGTTTTTCTGGCGCACCGTGCCGACTTCGAGGAACGCGAAGCCGGCGTGCATGGCCAGTACCATGACCGCACCGATCAGGATAAACAGGGTGTTGGAGCTGTGGACCAGAGTGTCCACCGCGCTTTGCAAATTTTCCATGGAGGTTGGCAGGCCTGTGTTAAACACAAAAAGCACCAAAGCGGTTCGAGCCAGGGTTGCGCGCACTAAATTGGCACCGACGGCCCCGCCCCTCTGCAGAAGGCGTGAACCGCTTTAGCGCAGCGATCAACCTGAAAAGCCGTGGCCGACAGGGTTTTTCCGCGAGTTTGAGTTATTTAAGGTAAGGTTTTTGATGGCTTGAGGCCTTACCGCCCAGATTCAGCGCAGCCTTCAGGGCCTGCGCACCAAGGCAAAGCAAAAGCTGTACCAGACAATTGCACTGAACCTTCACCGATGCCGGTGACTCGAAACCACACGTACAGATCAGCCCATCACGGAGATACCATGGCCAGAAAAACAGCACAGACCGCGCAGGAAATATTGATGGCGGATTTTCAAACCCTGGTCAGTGACACCGAAAAGTTGCTGGACGACACCGCGATCCTGGCCGGTGACCAGGCCGACGAACTGCGCAGCAAGATCCATGAAAGCCTGCTCAAAGCCCGCGAAACCCTGCAACTGACCGAAGACTCCCTGCGCGAACGCGGCCAGGCAGCGGTAACCGCCACTGAAGATTACGTGCAGGCCAACCCTTGGCAGGCGGTGGGCATTGCCGCTGGCGTGGGGTTTCTGATCGGCCTGCTGGCTACAAGGCGCTAACACTATGTCTATCGACGAAAGCGGCTCGTCCACGGGCACACGTTCTACCTCACGACGCCTGGGCGCGGCCGTTCTAGGGCTGCTGCACAGCCACGTCGAATTGTTTGGCATCGAACTGCAGGAACAAAAGGCGCGTACCGTCAGCCTGCTGCTGTTTGCAGGCCTGGCGCTGGTGTTTGCCCTGCTGTTGCTGGTGGGGTTGTCGACGCTGGTAATGATTCTGGTATGGGACACCGGCTATCGCCTCACCGGGATCATCTGTCTATGCGTGTTTTATACCCTCGCCGCCGCGTTCTGCGGGGTGCGCCTGAAGGCGGCGGTGTTCGATGAATCCACGCCCTTCCACGCCACGCTCGAAGAGCTGGCCAATGATCGGGAGCGCCTGCTGCCATGAGCCTGACTGAAATCCCTCACACCACCTCCCGCCGGGAAATGCGCAAGGCGTTGATCCGCCTGCGCATGGAAATGCACCGCCAGGAAATCCGTCACGAGTCGCAACAATTGCTCGCACCCCTGCACAAAGTCCGCGATATGCGCCACAACTGGCAGGACAGCCTGGGCATCAAGCACGCGCCGCTGTGGGGCGTGGCGGCGGTGACGCTGATGGGCTTCTTTACCGGCAAGGGCGCCAAGGGCGGCAGCCTCAGCAGCCTTACGCGCCTGGTGCGCCTGGGTGCCGGTTTGATCCCGTTGATCAAATTGGCGATGGCCAGCTCTTCGCGTAAAGCTTGAGCCCTGCTGGCTGCATTCTTGCAAACAGAATCGGCCCGGCCCTCTTGAATGAGGGCCGGGCCTTTTTTTCGCCACCTCGCTTAAGGAGGCCCCGTGATCGACGGGCAACCGCTCGCCTGCTTCCAGCCGTTTATCGATACCGCCACCGGGCGCATTGCCGGCGTCGAGGCCCTGGGCCGACTGCGCCAGCCGGACGGCCGTTTGCAATCCGTGGGCCCGCTGTTCGACGACCCGCGCACACCGGGCGTGGCGTTGCGCCGCCTCGACCGGCAGATACGCGACAACGCGCTGAGCCGCCTGCATGAAGCCCCCGACGATTGGTTCCTGAGCCTGAATATGTCGCCGCGCTGGATCAACCGCCTGCGCCCGGGCCAGGCGTTGCCGAGCCTGAAACAGATACACAGGCATGGCGTCGACCCTGCGCGCATTGTGTTCGAGATCACCGAGTTGGGCGGCGATATACAGCGCCTGGCCGACGTGGTGGCGCGCTATCGCGCGGCGGGCGCACGTATTGCCATTGACGATTTCGGCGCTGGCTACTCCCAGCTCGACCGGGTACTGGCCTTGCAACCGGACATTCTCAAGCTGGACATGCGCCTGTTCCAGGCCGCCGCCCGAGGCGGACCGAGCAGCGACGTGGTGCGGGCGCTGGCGCAGATGGCGGAAAAGACCGGTTGCTGGATCATCGCCGAAGGCGTGGAGACCGAGGCGCAACTGAGCTTCGCCCTGGAATGCGGCTCGCGGTATGTGCAGGGCTATCTGTTTGCCCAGGCGCAGTTGGACTGGTTCGCCACCGACGCCTTCGTACCGCGTTTTGCGCAACTGCGCACGGCGTATGTGCAGCAAAAACTGGCGGAGCGCGGACGCCTCATGCACCTGCGCCAGCAACTGACCGAACTGATGAAGATCCTGCAAACCTGGGCCCAAGGCCAGGCGCCGCTGGCCCTGCTGCCGCAGCTACCGGACTTCCCCTGGTTGCTGCGCTTTTATCAGTGCGACCGGCATGGAACGCAGTTGACGCCCAACTTCGAGTGGCGCCAGGACGCGTGGCAGTCCGACAGCCGCTACCTGGGCCATAACTGGTCGTGGCGCCCGTACTTCTATCACTTGCTGGCCGAAGGTTGGGAGGAACGGCGCCTGACCCTGTCCTCGACCTACCGCGACGCCACCACCAACCAGTACTGCCTCACCGCCGGACAATTCTTCGACAATGGTCAGCGCCTGCTGTTAATCGATATTGACGCCGCCGGCCTGTAGATTTTCGCTTGCCCCGCCAAGGCGGAACCGGGAAGCTGGGAGGGTCATTTACCGCCCGGAGAGTACTCGCCTTGGATTGGCCCACCCTGCTTACCCGCGAACGTCTTGGAAAACCCCTCCACAGCCCGGAAGAATTGGGCCGCAGCCCGTTTCACAAAGACCATGACCGCATTATTTTCTCCGGTGCGTTCCGCCGCCTGGGCCGCAAGACCCAAGTGCATCCGGTGTCGAGTAACGACCATATCCACACGCGCCTGACCCACTCGCTGGAAGTCAGTTGCGTAGGCCGCTCCCTGGGCATGCGCGTTGGCGAAACCCTGCGCGGCGCCTTGCCCGATTGGTGCGACCCGAGCGACCTGGGCATGGTGGTGCAATCGGCTTGCCTGGCCCATGACATCGGCAACCCACCCTTCGGGCATTCCGGCGAAGATGCCATCCGCCATTGGTTTCAACAGGCGGCGGGGCGCGGCTGGCTGGACGACATGAGCGGTGCCGAGCGCAATGACTTTCTCAACTTCGAAGGGAACGCCCAGGGCTTCCGGGTGCTGACGCAGCTTGAATATCACCAGTTCGATGGCGGCACACGGCTGACCTACGCCACCCTGGGGACTTACCTGAAATACCCCTGGACCGCCCGCCACGCCGACTCCCTGGGCTACAAAAAACACAAATTCGGCTGTTATCAGAGCGAGCTGCCGATCCTCGAACAGATCGCCCACAAACTCGGCCTGCCGCAACTCGAAGAACAACGCTGGGCCCGTCACCCGCTGGTGTATCTGATGGAGGCCGCGGATGACATCTGCTATGCCTTGATCGACCTGGAAGACGGCCTGGAAATGGACCTGTTGGACTATGCCGAAGTCGAGTCGCTGCTGCTTAACCTGGTGGGCGACGACCTGCCGCAGACTTATCGGCAACTGGGCCCACTGGACTCACGCCGCCGCAAGCTGGCGATTTTGCGCGGCAAAGCCATTGAGCACCTGACCAACGCCGCCGCGCACGCGTTCGTCGAGCAGCAGGACGCCTTGCTGGCCGGTACCCTCCCCGGCGACCTGGTGGAGCATATGCACGGCCCGGCCAAACGCTGTGTACTGGATGCCAAAGACATGGCGCGCAAGAAAATCTTCCAGGACAAGCGCAAGACCCTGCATGAAATCGGCGCCTACACCACGCTGGAGATTCTGTTGAACGCCTTTTGCGGTGCGGCGCTGGAGCAACATGGCGGACGCACGCCGTCCTTCAAGAACCGGCGCATTCTCGACCTGCTTGGCAACAATGCGCCCAACCCTGCATGGCCATTGCACACCTCGTTCCTACGCATGATCGACTTCATCGCCGGCATGACCGACAGCTATGCCACCGAGATGGCGCGAGAGATGACCGGGCGCTCCAGCCCTCAGTAACGGAATTGATCAAGCCGTCTGCCGCCTTCAAAGAATCCCCCTACACAGGGAACAGAGCGGCCTGATCGAATTCGCACAAACACCCGGAGAATAATCGCGCACGCTCCGGGCAAACGTGGATAACTGCCCTGCGTCCCCATCGACGCTTGACTCATCGTGTACTTTCTATGCCCAGTTACCCCCTTCGTATCCTGTTGGTGGAGGACCATCCCTTTCAACTGTTGGCCACCCAGTGCCTGCTTAGAAGTTTTGGCTTCGAGCAACTGACACCGGCGGAAAACGCCGAACAAGCGATCCGCTTGATGACGCTGGCCGAGGCGCCCTTCGACATCCTCCTGTGCGACCAATGCCTGCCCGACCTGCCTGGGCTTGAGTTGATAGACATCGCCAGTCGCCAACGCTTTATCAACACCGCGATCCTGCTCAGTGGCTTGCCCTTGGCAGAACTTTCCATGCTGCAAACCCAAGCCTTGGAACGAGGCCTTCCCCTGCTCGGCTACTTGCCAAAACCCTTAAACAAACATGAACTTTCATGCTTGATCCGAGCATTGAGCCCGGCCTGAATGTAGGACGTTAAACCTATTAACCCGTCGAAAACATTCCGGCTTATCTTCACCTAATCCATCGCATCAGCATTCAGCCAGCTAGTTGCAAAACACCGGAATGCCGCTTCAGAAAGCCTTAGCAACTCGTAAGTCTTCACCTTTTTTTATGTAGGACCTTTCCTGTTTTATATCTGCCCCCCTTCGTGCTCATGCTCCACACCCTCTTCTGAGCTAATGTGCCCGCTTTATTTGCACCAGCATGGAATGTGACTATGAACACCGTTTTTATTATCGATGACCATCCGGTTATAAGGCTTGCCATCCGAATGTTGTTGGAACATGAGGGCTACAAAGTAGTGGGTGAAACGGATAACGGATGCGACGCCATACAAATGGTGCGCGAATGCCTGCCGGACCTGATCATCCTCGATATCAGCATTCCAAAACTGGACGGGCTGGAAGTGCTCTGCCGATTCAACGCCATGAATGCCTCAATGAAAACGCTGGTGCTGACGGCCCAGTCGCCGACACTCTTCGCCACGCGATGCATGCGGTCGGGCGCCGATGGGTATGTGTGCAAGGAAGGCGACCTGAGCGAGCTGCTGAGCGCTATCCGTGCCGTGCTATCCGGTTACAACTACTTCCCCAGCCAGGCATTGAATGCCGCCGGCATCGACTCCAAAGAACTCGAACTGTTCAAAGCGGTCAACGATCGCGAACTAATGGTATTGCAACTTTTTGCACAAGGCCGCACCAATAAGGAAATTGCAAAAGGTATGTTCTTGAGCAACAAGACAGTAAGTACTTATAAAAAGCGGCTGATGCAGAAACTTCAAGCCAAGTCCTTGGTAGAACTTATCGAGATGGCAAAACGAAACGCGCTAGTGTGAGAAAGCGGATGCCCAGGTGTATAAAGGACTATCTGATTATATTGAGTGCCGGTTTGTGCTTCAGCACCGCTGTGCCTGCAAACACTCAAACAAGCCCGGAACACTTCAACTTGTTGAGTCGCGCAAGCGCCATACAACTGGAGCCCAATCTGGACAAGGCGCAACGCCTGTGGTTGCAGAACAAACGCGAACTACTGCTGGGGGCCGCATCACCCGACTATCCGCCCTTCGACCTCACCTCAAGCGGTCGCGACTATGAAGGCCTTACCGCCGACTACGCTGGCCTGCTGGCTCAGGCACTGGACCTTCCGGTGAAAGTGTTGCGATATCCGTCCCGTGAGGCCGCCATACGCGCCCTGGAAACAGGCGATATCGATTTGCTGGGTTCCTCCAACGGTTTTGAAGCGGCGAACCCCAACCTGACCTTGTCAGAACCCTATGCCGTGGATCAGCCGGTACTGGTCACCCGCGAGGGCGAAACCCGCAGCCTCAGTGATGGCCTGGCGCAACTGCGCCTAGCCCTGGTCTACCACTACCTGCCGCTGGACGAGGTAGAGAAGCTGTACCCAGAGGCAATCATCCGCGCCTACCCCTCCTATCAAAACGCCCTGAATGCGGTGGCATTCGACCAGGCCGACGTGTTCCTGGGCGATACCATTTCCACCCATTACCTGATCAACAAGGGCTACCTGAAAAACATCCGCATGGCCAACTTCAGCAAGCATGAAGCCTACGGTTTCAGTTTTGCCGTGCCCCAGCACCAGCGCACCCTGTTGAGCATCGTCAACGCGGTATTAATGGCCGTGCCCATCAATGAACGGGAAGCGATTGCCAAGCGCTGGAGTGCCGGCAGCGATATCTTGCTGACTGACCACAAGCTGCAACTGACCCTTCGCGAAGAGCGTTGGCTGAAGGACAACCCGGTGGTCAGGGTGATCGTCAACGAAGCCTATGCGCCGTTGACGTTCTTCGATGCCGAAGGCAATTTTCGCGGCATCACCGCCGACCTCCTGGAGCTGATTCGCCTGCGCACCGGGTTGCGCTTCGACATCCAGCGCGGCCGGGATGTGGACGCGATGATCAACCAAATCGAGGCCGGCAAAGCGGACATCATCGGCGCCATCGTTCCCAGCACCGAACGAGAAACCCAGCTGAACTTCAGTCGCCCCTATCTGGAAAACTCCTACGTGATGTTAACGCGCAAGGAGAACCAAGCTCCCACTGGCCTGGAAGAAATGGAAGGCAAGCGGCTGGCGATCACCGTAGGCAGCCCGTTGGAAAAATTCCTGCGCGAGAATTTTCCGAAGATTCATCTGGTTGAAACAGGTGACTCCTTCAAGTCGACCGAACTACTGGTAAAAGGCGAGGTGGAGGGTGCGGTCAATACCCTGGTGGTCGCCAACTATTTCCTGTCATCGCGGGTGTTCCAGGACAAAACTCAAATCAGCTTCAGCATCGGGACGATGCCCGCCACTTTTGCGCTGGCGACCTCACGCAGCGCTAACGAACTCAGCTCGATTCTCGACAAGGCCCTGCTCAGCATCGCGCCGGATGAACTGGGGGTGATCAATAGTCGCTGGCGAGGCTACAGCGTCGACTCCGACAGCTACTGGCGCGATTACCACCAATTGATCGCGCGCATCATCATCGGGACCGGGCTGCTGCTGCTGACGTCCCTGATCTGGAACGCTTACATGCGCCGCCAGATCAAGCATCGGAAGATGGCCGAACGCGCGCTCAATGATCAGTTCGAGTTCATGCGCGCCCTCGTCAATGAAACCCCGCACCCGATCTATGTGCGTGACCGACAGGGCTTGCTGCAGACCTGCAATGACAGCTACCTGCAAGTGTTCGACGTCAAGCGTGAAGACGTGATCGGTAAAACCGTGACCCAGATCGGCACCGCCCAGGCGGCGGAGGCGGCGCAATATCACGCCGACTACCAGCGCGTGGTCGCCGAGGGCAACCCGCTGATCCTGGACCGAACCCTGCACATTCATGGCAAGAAGCTGACGATCTACCACTGGATCCTGCCGTACCGCGATTCCGTCGGTGAAGTCCAAGGCATCATCGGGGGCTGGATAGACATCAGCGAACGACGCCAACTATTCGATGAACTGCGCGCCGCCAAGGAGCAAGCCGATGAAGCCAATCGCGCCAAGAGTACGTTCCTCGCCACTATGAGCCATGAAATACGCACGCCGATGAACGCGGTGATCGGCATGCTCGAGCTGACTCTCAAGCGAGCCGACCAGGGCCACCTGGATCGGCCGGCCATCGAAGTGGCCTACAACTCAGCCAAGGATCTGCTGGAACTGATCGGCGATATCCTCGACATCGCGCGTATCGAGTCCGGCCGCCTGAGCCTGGCGCCGGAACGCGTCAACCTGCGCGAGGTGATCGAGTCGGTGGTGCGCGTCTTCGACGGCCTGGCCCGCCAGAAAACCCTCAGTTTGTTGCTGGAGTTCAAGCCCGACCTGGTCCATACCGAAGTGCTGATCGATCCACTGCGCTTCAAGCAGGTGCTGTCGAACCTGGTGAGCAATGCCATCAAGTTCACCGAGCGTGGCCAGGTGAAAATCAAGGTGGAGGTATTGCCCACCCAACTGCCGCAACAGGTCGAAATGAAATTGGTGGTGGAAGACACCGGCATCGGCATCAGCCGGGACGATCAGGCGCGCCTGTTCGAACCCTTTGCCCAGGCCGACAACTCCGGGCAACTGGCCAGGAGCGGTGCGGGCCTGGGGCTGGTGATCTGTCGCAGCCTGTGCGAAATGATGGGCGGCCAATTGAGCCTGAGCAGCGTGCCGATGGTGGGCACCCAAGTGCACGTCAGCCTGAAGATGACGCGCCTTCAACCTGAGCTGGCGAGCACCGAACCCAAGCCCGAGGCGACGGCGACCGCACCGGTGCTCAGTGTGCTGGTGGTGGACGATCACCCGGCGAACCGCTTGCTGATGTGTCAGCAGCTCGGTTTCCTGGGCCACCAGTTCACCGCGGCCCAGGACGGTGCGATGGGCTTCCAGGCCTGGCGCCAGGCGCACTTCGATCTGGTAATCGCCGACTGCAACATGCCGATCATGAATGGCTACGAGTTGAGCCGTTCTATCCGCGAATACGAGCAGCGCGAACAACTCACACCTTGCGTGGTGTTGGGCTTTACCGCCAATGCCCAGCCCGAAGAGAAGCAGCGCTGCGCCCAGGCGGGCATGAACGATTGCCTGTTCAAGCCCATCAGCCTCACGGCATTGGAGCGGCAATTGGCCCATATCCACCCTAAACCGGCTGGCCCGATGCTCGACCTCGGCAACTTCGATGCCCTGACCGGCGGCGACCCAGACATGCGCCGACGCTTGCTGGAGGAGCTGTTGAACAGCAGCCGGCATGACCGACAGCAATTGCTCACGCTGATGGCGCCGCCGGCCAAGCCCCAGGAGATTATCGAGCAGGCCCACAAGATCAAGGGCGCCGCCCGCATCGTTCAAGCCCGCTCATTGGCCGCGCAATGCGAAGTCATCGAGCAGGCCTGTGCGCGCGGCGATGACCCACCCTCGATCGAAGCCGCCGTGAAAACCCTGGAAAAGCTGATGTTGGAATTGGAAGAGAGGCTGCACATCCAGCTCGGGGAACTGAATGACCAATAACGGAGGGCGGTCCCAAGACCGCCCCTGCCGGATCAGCAATCGGTCAGGCGCAGGAAAATCGCCGCCAGCTGTTCAATACCCACTTGGTCCTGCGGGGTAAAGCGGGCCAGCGAAGGGCTGTCCAGGTCGAGAACGCCGATCAGTTGGCCGGCCTTGACCAACGGCACTACCAACTCACTGTTGGATGCACTGTCACAGGCGATATGCCCGGGGAACGCGTGTACATCCTCCACCCGCTGGGTTTGCCGCGACGCCGCTGCAGCCCCACACACCCCTCGCCCGAACGGAATACGGACACAGGCGATCTGGCCCTGAAACGGCCCCAGCACCAGCTCATCATTACGATTGAGATAAAAGCCGGCCCAGTTCAGATCGTCCAGCTGGTTAAACAGAAAGGCGGAAAACTGCGCGCTATTGGCGATGAAATCACGCTCATCGGCCAACAGCGACTCCAGCTGTGCGCAGAGCATGGCGTAGCCGTCCAGGCCGGTGCCGGCCTGCTGTAAATCGATCATGGTTGACGCTCCAGCAGTTTCAGGCCCACCCAATAGCGGGCGAATTGATACGCGCAACGGCCATTGCGGTTGCCGCGCCCGGTCGCCCAGCGCACGGCAAGAATGTCGAGCGCTTCATCCCGCTGCCATTGCAAACCGGCCTTGCCGGCCAGCTCACCCACCCAGTGCTCCACCACCTCCAGGAAGTGCTCTTGAGTAAAGGGATAGAACGACAGCCACAAGCCAAAACGGTCAGACAAGGCAATCTTGTCTTCCACCGCTTCGCTGGGGTGCAGTTCACCCTCCACACGCTTCCAATTGTCGTTGTCGCTCTGGTTTTCCGGCACCAGGTGGCGGCGGTTGGACGTGGCGTACAGCAGCACGTTTTCCGGCGCCTGCTCCAGGGAGCCGTCCAGCACACTCTTGAGTACGCGGTAGTCGCCTTCACCGGCCTCGAACGAAAGGTCGTCACAGAACAGAATGAACCGCTGCGGCAGCTTGAGCAGTTGCTCGACCACCCGCGGCAGGTCGGCCAGATGGTCACGCTCGATCTCGATCAGGCGCAAACCGGCCTGGGCATGCTGGGCCAGCAAGGCGCGCACCATCGACGATTTGCCGGTGCCACGCGAACCCCACAGCAACGCATGGTTGGCGGGCAGGCCATCGAGGAATTGTTGAGTATTGCGCGCCAGTGTTTCACGTTGCTTGTCCACGCCGATCAAGTCGGACAAGCGCATATCCAGGCTCACCTCCAGCGGCAACAGAAAACCACTGCGACCTTCGCGCTGCCAGCGGGCGGCGAGGCACTGGTTCCAGTCGATGGTTTGCCGTGGCGCGGGCAATAAGGGTTCCAGGCGGGCGAGCACGGCGTCAGCGCGCTCAAGAAAGGCATTCAATCGAGAATCCACAATTATTCCTCTGGCAACTTCCTGCAAAAGATGGCGTATTGGCAACCCTGCGACAGGCCGTACAGGGCTGCGTAAAGAACGATTCATGCCGGGCAGCAAACGCTTGTGGATGTTCAGCTATGCTTGCCGGGCGAAGGGAAACGTAACGTGGTTCAACACTCGATGGATATCAAGTTCGCCCACCGCTTGTCTTATAAACAAGCCAGATTGACTGTGCTGGTCGGTTTCGTCTTGGGAACCTTGCTCAGCCTGATCCAAATCGGCATTGATTATGCCAGCGAAGACGCATCCATCAACCGTGAAATTCGCTCGTTGATTGAAATCAGCCACAACCCCGCGTCACGCATTGCCTACAACATCGATGCCGAACTGGCCCAGGAACTGACGTTGGGCTTGTTGTACTCCCCCGCCATTACGCACGTGCAGTTGATCGACAACAACGGTGTGGTGCTGGCCGATGTCGACCGGCCGCGCAAAGAAAGCACCTATCGTCCCATCAGCGACTTTTTGTTCGGCGCCAACCGCCAGTTCGAAGACCGGCTGTTCCTGAGCCACATGCCCAACGAGTCCCTTGGCGTGCTGCGGCTGGACGTCGACACCTACGCGTTTGGCAGCCGCTTCCTGCGTCGCGCCGAGATAACCCTGCTCAACGGTTTTGCCCGCAGCCTTTTGCTGACCGGCATCCTGCTGGGCTTGTTCTACGTGATGCTGACGCAACCGCTGGTGCGCATTATCGGTGAGCTGAGCACTCGCAAACAGACCCGCCTGGACTGCCCACCGGGGCATGAACACGATGAAATCGGCGTGCTGGTAAACGTCGCCAACCAGCAATTCGACACGCTGGAAACCGAGATCCAACAGCGCCGCCATGCGGAAGACCGGTTGACGGAATATCTGGGGCAACTGGAGAACATCGTCTCCGCGCGCACCCTGGAGCTCAAGGCCAGCAACCAGCGCTTGAGCCAGTCCAACGATGAGTTGGAAGCCGCAAAGATGAGTGCATTAGGCATGGCTCAGGCCCGGGCGGCGTTCCTGGCCAATATGAGCCACGAGATTCGCACGCCGCTCAATGGCCTGTTGGGTATGATCGCGCTGTCGCTGGACAGCCCGCTGAACGCCGAACAACGTCAGCAACTGTCCATCGCCCATGACTCCGGCAAAGTACTGGTGGAGTTGCTCAACGATATTCTCGACCTGTCCAAATTCGACGCCGGCCAACTGGAGCTGGAGCACATCCCGTTCGACTTGGGGGCGCTGGTGGAAGACACCGCCAACCTGCTGTCGCAGAACGCCGCGCCAAGCGTCGAGCTGACGTGCCTGATCGACCCGCAGTTTCCATCCCAGGTACTGGGCGATCCGACCCGGGTACGGCAAATTGTCAGTAACCTACTGTCCAACGCGTTGAAGTTCACACGCTTCGGCCGGGTGGACGTGCGCCTGCGCACCCATGACGGCGGAGTGCGCGTTGAAGTGTGTGATACCGGCATCGGCATTGCGCAGGAAGCCCAGGCGAAAATTTTCCAACCGTTCACCCAGGCGGGCGCAGGGATCACTCGCCAGTTTGGCGGTACCGGCCTGGGCCTGGCGTTGACGCATAACCTGTGTGACGCGATGAAGGGACGCTTGAGCATCAGCTCGGAAGTGGGCTTTGGCAGCCAGTTCTGCGCAGACCTGCCACTGCCCACCCACCTACCGGCGGCCCAACTCGCGCCGCTCACAGGCGCAGTGATCGTCATCACCAATACCGGCAGTGGCCTGGCGGAGTTGCTCACGACCCTGCTGCCCAGTTGGGGGCTGGCACCGCGTTGCTTAACCCTGGATGACGACTTGAGCGGGCAAACGCCCGACCTGCTGATTACCGACTGCCCGGAATGCCTGTTCCGCATACGGCCGGGTATTACCGCGCCCATTTTGCTGGTGACGGCCTACGGCAACTTTATGCCCAGCGAAGAAGTCGCCGCCCTGGCGCCGCTGCAGCAACAGGCACGCCCTTTGAGCCGCAGCGCGTTGCACCAGATCCTGCAACGCAACTTGCGCACCGACGCGCACCTGGTACTTGACCCGATCCAGCTGGACGCCGCCCCGCTCGCACATCGGGCGCGAATCCTGCTGGTGGAGGACAACCCCGTCAACCAATTGGTGGCCAAAGGCATGCTCAGCAAGCTGGGTTGCGAAGTGATCGTGGCCGCCCACGGTGGCGAAGCGCTCAGATTTCTCGAAGAACAACGCTTCGACATGGTGTTGATGGACTGCAACATGCCGGTGATGGACGGCTACGAGGCCAGCCGGCAGATACGCCACAGCGGACGCTGGCCGGAATTACCGATTGTCGCGTTGACGGCCAACGCCATGTCCGAAGAACGCGAGCGCTGCCGTGCGGCGGGAATGAACGATTACCTGGCCAAGCCGTTCCGCCGCGAAGAACTCAACGCCCTGCTGGACCTGTGGGTGCCGACGACGACAGCGCTGTGACCTGTGCCAGCAATTGATCCAGACCGTCGCGCAGGGCGTCGGCCTGGTTCAGGTCGACGCCGCTGTCGCACAACAGCCGGGCCTTCAGGGCGAGGGTCCGATCACGCAGTTGCGCGCCGGTGTCACTCAGGCTCAGGTGCACTTCGCGTTCATCCTGGGCACTGCGTCGGCGTCGCACCCACGCCAGTTGCTCCAGGCGCTTGAGCAAGGGTGTCAACGTGCCTGAGTCGAGCATCAGACGCTCACCCAAGGCCTTGACCGTAGGTTGTGCCGGGGGAGCGTCGTGCCACTCCCACAACACCAACATCGCCAAATATTGCGGGTACGTCAGGCCCAACTGATCGAGCATCGGCTTGTAGGCGCGGGTTACCGCGCGTGAAGCCGCGTAGAGCTTGAAGCACAGCTGGTTGTCCAGCGCCAGGGATACAGCGGGCAAATCGGTCATTTGAGCAGCGCTTCGATCTCTTGAGTCAGGTCCTGGGGCTTGGTAGTCGGGCCGAAGCGCTTGACCACCTGGCCGTCATGGCCGACGAGGAACTTGGTGAAGTTCCACTTGATACCCTTGGAGCCGAGCAAGCCCGGCGCGCGTTTCTTCAGTTGGACGAACAGCGGGTGGGCGTCGCTGCCATTGACGTCGATCTTTTTGAACAACGGGAAACTGACACCGAAGTTCAGCTCGCAGAACTCGGAAATAGCGCCTTCGTCACCCGGCTCCTGCTTGCCGAACTGGTTGCAGGGGAACCCCAGCACCACCAGGCCCTGATCCTTGTATTGCTGCCAGAGCTGTTCAAGGCCCTTGTACTGCGGGGTGAAGCCACATTTGCTGGCAGTGTTGACCACCAGCACAGCCTTGCCCGAGAAGTCGGCCAAGGTCTTTTGCTCGCCCTTGATGGTGGTGCAGGGGATGCTCAGCAGGTTGTCGCTCATGGCAGTGCCTCGACGTCAGAGAAAGGCGATAAAAATAGCGAGCAATTCAATTGTGTGCAATTTAATTGACCACACTTATAACCCGTTATAGATCGCCCCCGCACGCAAATGCAAAGGCTGGGGGCGATCATGGCTTAGCGCGGCACCAGGTCCAGGCACACCGAGTTGATGCAGTAACGCAAGCCTGTCGGCGGCGGGCCATCCGGGAACACATGGCCCAGGTGCGCGTCGCATTTGGCACAGGTGACTTCGGTGCGAATCATGCCGTGGCTGACGTCACGGATCTCGACCATCGCGCTGTCGGCGATCGGCTCATAGAAGCTGGGCCAGCCGCAGCCGGAGTCAAACTTGGCCTTGGAATCGAACAGCGGCTCATTGCAGCAAATGCAGTGGTACACGCCGTCGGTCTTGGTGGCGTTGTACTTGCCGCTGAAAGGTCGCTCGGTGCCCTTGAGGCGGCACACGTTGTACTGCTCCGGATCGAGCATGGCCTTCCATTCTTCAACGGTCTTCTGCAACTTTTCCATCGGTACACCTCGGCAACTGAAAAAGCCTGATCTGTGTCTTTTCCATGGATCAGGCGGCACGTATGATTGCGCCTCTTCAAAACGCCAGTCTGGCACCCGCGCTATCGGCATTCAAACGTATTTATGGGTGCGCGCCTCGCGGGATTTCACAGTACGGTAGTGTCCACGCCGTCTGGATCGTTCAT
This sequence comes from Pseudomonas asgharzadehiana, assembly GCF_019139815.1. Lineage (NCBI taxonomy): Bacteria > Pseudomonadati > Pseudomonadota > Gammaproteobacteria > Pseudomonadales > Pseudomonadaceae > Pseudomonas > Pseudomonas asgharzadehiana. The sequence goes on along the minus strand of NZ_CP077079.1, from coordinate 1,976,689 downwards.
TTTCAGGATCACATCGCCATGCAGGTCAGCAAATCGAACAAGCTCGCCAACGTCTGCTATGACATTCGCGGCCCAGTGCTCAAGCACGCCAAACGCCTGGAAGAGGAAGGCCATCGCATCCTCAAGCTGAACATCGGCAACCCGGCGCCCTTTGGTTTCGAAGCGCCCGACGAGATCCTGCAGGACGTGATCCGCAACCTACCTACCGCCCAGGGCTACAGCGACTCCAAGGGCCTGTTCAGCGCGCGCAAGGCGGTGATGCAGTACTACCAGCAAAAGCAGGTGGAAGGTGTCGGCATCGAAGACATCTACCTGGGCAATGGCGTGTCCGAGCTGATCGTGATGTCCATGCAGGCACTGCTCAACAACGGCGACGAAGTGCTGGTGCCCGCACCTGACTACCCGCTGTGGACCGCTGCCGTGACCCTGGCCGGCGGCCACCCGGTGCACTACCTGTGCGATGAGGGCGCCGACTGGTTCCCGGACCTGGCCGACATCAAGGCCAAGATCACCCCTAACACCAAGGCCCTGGTGATCATCAACCCGAACAACCCTACCGGCGCGGTGTATTCCAAGGAAGTGCTGCTGGGCATGCTCGAACTGGCGCGCCAGCACAACCTGGTGGTGTTTTCCGACGAGATCTACGACAAGATCCTCTACGATGACGCCGTGCACATCTGCACCGCCTCCCTGGCACCGGACCTGTTGTGCCTGACGTTCAACGGGTTGTCCAAGTCCTACCGCGTGGCGGGGTTCCGCTCCGGCTGGATCGCCATCTCCGGCCCGAAACACAATGCCCAGAGCTACATCGAGGGCATCGATATGCTGGCCAATATGCGCCTGTGCGCCAATGTGCCGAGCCAGCACGCGATCCAGACCGCCCTGGGCGGTTACCAGAGCATCAACGACCTGATACTGCCCCAGGGCCGCCTGCTGGAACAACGCAACCGTACCTGGGAGCTGCTCAACGCAATCCCGGGCGTGAGCTGCGTAAAACCCATGGGCGCGTTGTACGCCTTTCCCCGGATCGACCCGAAAGTCTGCCCGATCCTCAATGATGAGAAGTTCGTGCTCGACCTGCTGCTGTCGGAAAAACTGCTGGTGGTCCAGGGCACCGCGTTCAACTGGCCATGGCCGGATCACTTCCGCGTGGTGACCTTGCCGCGTGTGGACGACCTGGAAATGGCCATTGGTCGTATCGGCCATTTCCTCAAGTCCTATCGCCAGTAGCGAAAATCGCGCTGTACGAGCGACATCCGGTCGTACAGCGATTATCTGGCAACACTTCTCTGTGCGTGGCCGTTCGAAGCCCTTGAGTTGCCCCTCTTCAGCCGCCGGCCCCCTATAATTGCAGGGCTGTGAGGCAACCGGAGGCTAATCAGGGGTTATATTCCGGGTCGGAAAATCCCTTCAGGGCTCTACATCCAGGCTGTAGGACACAGTTTGAAATAGTCGCCCGGTTGAATCACCCCAGGCTGCACCTTATATACCCCGCAGTAAGCGACATATTAAGCATGAGGAGAACTCTACAACCATGATGCGCATCCTGCTGTTCTTGGCCACTAACCTGGCGGTCGTGCTGATTGCCAGTGTCACCCTGAGCCTTTTCGGGTTCAACGGGTTCATGGCGGCCAACGGGGTTGATCTGAACCTCAATCAGCTGCTGATCTTCTGTGCGGTCTTTGGTTTTGCCGGCTCGCTTTTCTCGCTGTTCATCTCCAAGTGGATGGCGAAGATGAGCACCAGCACCCAGATCATCACTCAACCACGCACTCGCCATGAACAATGGCTGATGCAAACCGTGGAGCAGTTGTCTCAAGAAGCAGGTATCAAAATGCCCGAGGTGGGGATTTTCCCTGCTTATGAAGCCAACGCCTTCGCCACGGGCTGGAATAAGAACGACGCCCTTGTGGCCGTGAGCCAGGGGCTTCTGGAGCGTTTTTCGCCCGATGAAGTAAAAGCGGTGCTGGCCCATGAAATCGGTCACGTGGCCAATGGCGACATGGTCACCCTGGCATTGGTGCAGGGCGTGGTGAACACCTTTGTCATGTTCTTCGCGCGGATCATCGGTAACTTTGTCGACAAGGTGATCTTCAAGAATGAAGGCGGTCGCGGCATCGCCTACTTCGTGGCGACCATCTTCGCTGAAGTGATACTGGGCTTCCTGGCCAGCGCCATCGTGATGTGGTTCTCGCGCAAACGCGAGTTCCGCGCAGACGAAGCCGGCGCACGCCTGGCGGGCACCAGCGCAATGATCGGCGCACTGCAACGCCTGCGCTCCGAACAGGGCCTGCCGGTGCATATGCCCGACAGCCTGACCGCCTTCGGCATCAACGGCGGCATCAAGCAAGGCCTGGCTCGCATGTTCATGAGCCACCCGCCGCTGGAAGAACGCATCGACGCACTGCGTCGTCGCGGCTGATAGCATCGGCAAACACAAAAGGAGCGACTGGATCGCTCCTTTTTTGTGAGCCCCGGTTTATTCCAGCACGAGCCTGTAGACCCGCTCGTCGAGGTGCGTGACGCCGTCCTGCACGAACTTCCAGCTCTCGCTCAGGATGTCTTGCTCTGCAAGCTTCCGCTGGGTCCAGTGCGACCCGAACAGAACCCTCACTTCGTCATCCGTTACTGCAAAGGGTGGGCCGGCCTTTTGCGTCTGGTCGTAGTCGAGGGTGACCAGCAACCCTTGGCAGCCCTGCTGCAACAGGCCGCTTAGATGCTCGGCGTACCGCGCGCGCATCAATGGCGGCAAGGCAATCAACGCGGCACGGTCGTAGAGCGCGGTGCAATCGGCCACTGCGTCCGCAGCCAGGGCGAAGAAGTCACCGCACCACAGTTCAATCGAACCCGCCTGGTACACCTTGAATTCGCCCCGTCGAGTGATGCGAGGCGTCAGATTCTGCTCGTCAAAGAACGCTTCAACCGCCAGCTCCGACAGTTCTATACCGAGCACAGGGTGCCCATGACTGGCCAGCCAGATCAGGTCCAGGCTTTTGCCACACAATGGCACCAGCACCTTGGCGCCTTCAGCCAAGTCCAGCTGCGGCCAATACTGGAGTAGGTAAGGGTTGACCTCGGACAAGTGAAAGCCGATCTGATTGCGCGCCCAGCGCTCTTGCCAAAATGTGGGCTCCATGGGGTCACCTCTGAAAAATCGATCAAATAGCGCTAAAACTTATATTAGATTTAGATCAATGATCTGATTGAAGATGGGCTCATGTTAACGCTCAGGACCCCTCTTATGCTCCCTAGCCTGTTTATCTCTCACGGTTCGCCGATGCTCGCCCTGCAACCCGGCGCCAGTGGCCCGGCGCTGCAACGTTTGGCGGCGCAAATAACCCGCCCGAAGGCGATTGTGGTGGTGTCGGCACACTGGGAAAGCCATGAACTGCTGGTCAGCGGCAGTGCGGCGCCCGAAACCTGGCACGACTTCGGCGGCTTCCCTCGCGAGCTGTTTGCCGTGCAATACCCGGCACCGGGCGACCCGCAGCTGGCGGGCGAGATCGTCGAACGCTTGCACGCCGATGGCCTGGCAGCTCGAATCGATGACAAACGCCCTTTCGACCACGGCGCCTGGGTGCCGCTGTCGCTGATGTACCCCGAGGCGGATATCCCGGTGGTCCAGGTTTCCCTGCCCAGCCGAATGGGCCCTGCCCTGCAAACCCGAGTCGGACACGCCTTGGCGGGGCTGCGTGAACAAGACATGCTGCTGATCGGTTCCGGCAGCATCACCCATAACCTGGGAGAGCTGGACTGGCATGCCGGGCCTGAAAGCATCGAGCCCTGGGCACGCGACTTTCGCGATTGGATGGTAGACAAGCTGACTGCCGATGATGAAGCCGCGCTGCACGATTACCGGCGCCAGGCCCCACATGCCGTGCGCAGCCACCCCAGCGATGAGCATCTGTTGCCGCTGTACTTTGCGCGCGGTGCCGGCGGTCAGTTCAACATCGCGCACCAAGGCTTCACCATGGGCGCCCTGGGAATGGACATCTATCGCTTCGGCTGACGCAGATCCCGAATTTCCAGACAAAAAAAATCCCCGAACCAGTCGGGGATTTTTTATCTGCGATCAATCAGCCAAGAGGCGGATCAATCTTCGCGGTAGCGACGCAGCTTCAACTGCTTACCGGCCACGCGAGTGTCTTTCAGCTTGGTCAGCAGTTTTTCCAGACCGTCTTCCGGCAGCTCTACCAACGAGAAGCTGTCACGAACCTGGATGCGACCGATGGCTTCACGTGCCAGGCCACCCTCATTGAGGATAGCGCCCAGTAGGTTCTTGGCGGCGATACCGTCACGCGCGCCCAGCGCGGTACGGCAACGAGCACGACCTTCAGCCAATGGAACCGGAGCACGACGCTCACGATCGCCACGGTCCGGGCGGTCGCCGGTACGCTCTGGACGATCACCGCGTGGCGCGTTGTTCGGTACCAGCGGGCGTTCTTTCTCGATGGCGGCCAGGGTCAGGGCCTGACCGTTGGTAGCTTTGCGCAGCAGGGCTGCGGCCAGGGCACGCGGGGTGCACCCGATATCGGCGGTCAGGCGGTCCAGCAGATCGCCGTGGGTCGATTCGGCGTCAGCCACCAGCGGTGCCAGGCTGTTGGTCAGTTTCTTGATGCGGGCATCAAGAACGGCCTGGGCATCCGGCAGGCGGACTTCGGCGACTTTCTGACCGGTTACGCGCTCGATCACTTGCAGCATGCGGCGCTCACGTGGAGTCACCAGCAGCAGTGCGCGACCTTCGCGACCCGCACGGCCGGTACGGCCGATACGGTGAACGTAGGACTCCGGATCGTAAGGCATGTCAACGTTGAACACGTGGGTGATACGTGGAACGTCTAGACCACGAGCGGCTACGTCGGTTGCCACAACGATGTCCAGGCGGCCATCCTTGAGGGAATCGATGACGCGCTCACGCTGGTTCTGGGCAATGTCACCGTTCAGCGCAGCGGCTTTATAGCCTTTGGCTTCCAGGGCACTGGCCAGGTCCAGGGTCGCTTGCTTGGTGCGCACGAACATGATCAGGGCATCGAAGTCTTCGACTTCCAGCAGGCTCAATACAGCCGAGGTCTTCTGGTCAGCGTGAACCAACAGGTGAGCCTGTTCGATCGCGGTAACGGTCTGGGTCTTGGTCTGGATCTTCACGTGTTGCGGATCGCGCAGGTGGCGTTCGGCAATGGCACGGATCGACTGTGGCAGGGTAGCCGAGAACAGTACGGTCTGACGGGTCGGTGGCAGAGCCTTGAAGATGACTTCCAAGTCATCCATGAAGCCCAGCTTGAGCATTTCGTCAGCTTCGTCGAGCACCAGGTGATTCACGGTCGACAGGACTTTTTCGTCGCGACGCAGGTGGTCGCACAGACGGCCCGGGGTGGCGACGACGATCTGTGCGCCGTTACGGATGGCTTTCAGTTGTGGGCCCATAGGCGCGCCGCCGTAAACGGCCACAACGGTTACGCCTGGCATTTGCTTGGCGTAGGTTTCGAAAGCGGTTGCTACTTGCAGCGCCAACTCACGGGTTGGCGCCAGGATCAGGGCTTGCGGTTCGCGCTTTGCAGGATCGATGCAGTGCAGGATAGGCAGGGCGAACGCGGCGGTTTTACCGGTACCGGTTTGCGCCTGGCCAATCATGTCCTGGCCGGCCATGATGATCGGGATCGATTGCTGCTGAATAGCCGAAGGTTCTTCGTAGCCGGTCGCAATGACGGCAGCGAGAATGTTCGGGTTAAGATTAAAAGCGGCGAAGCCGCCGGTTTCCTGGGTCATGGGTCTGCCTCTAAGTGCATCCGCAAAGACCCATGCTCCAAAGCTGCGCATGCCGTGTTGAGACTCAAGAGTCGCCCTGGCTGCTTTGTCGGCGGGGATTTGCGAAAACGAATGAATGAAAAAGATTCGTCAAGGAAGAGTCCGCTGTGCGGACGTGCAGCCGAAGCTGACTTCGGGGAATTGCGCTACCTAAACGCGGCCCGGTTAAAGGCCGGCGCGCACTATACCGGAAATACCTGAAAAAGGGAGCTTTTTTTATCAGCAAGCGCCGATAAACCGCGCTGAATCACAGTCTTTGCAGATAACACCGCCAGGGTCTATTTTTAAAGGCCCGGCGCTGTTGGTCATAAAGCTTAAACGGTTCACCCAACCCTGAAGACCTTTGGTCCGAAACCCTTCCCCGCACCCGAGGGCACCCCCGATGAATCTAGCCAGCAGCAGCCGTGTCAGTCGTGAACTCCAGGGCCATGTCCTGCTGTTGGGCCTGGACCGGGTGGCCAAGCGCAACGCCTTTGACCTGGAGTTGCTCAACCAATTGAGCCTGGCGTATGGCGAATTTGATCGAAACGAGGCTGCACGCGTCGCGGTGGTATTTGCTCACGGCGACCACTTCACCGCCGGCCTGGACCTGGCCAATGTCAGCGCCGTGATGGCCGGGGGCTGGCAGCCGCCACTGGGAGGCTGTGATCCATGGGGCGTATTTGCCGGCCCACGCGTGAGCAAGCCGGTGATTGTCGCCGCCCAGGGTTACTGCCTGACGCTCGGTATCGAGTTGATGCTGGCGGCTGATATCAACCTGTGCGCGAGCAATACGCGCTTTGCGCAGATGGAAGTACAGCGTGGGATCTTTCCGTTTGGCGGCGCGACATTGCGCTTTCATCAGATCGCCGGCTGGGGTAACGCCATGCGTTGGCTGCTTACCGGCGATGAATTCGATGCCCATGAAGCGCTGCGCCTGGGGCTGGTGCAGGAAGTGATGGCCAGCGAGGACCTGCTACCGCGTGCCATCGAACTGGCCAGCCGCATCGCCCGCCAGGCACCGCTGGGCGTGCAGGCTACGTTGATGTCGGCACGGTTGGCGCGCATGGAAGGCGAGACGGTGGCCGCCGCAGCCTTGCCGCCGATGGTGGACAAATTGTTTAACAGCGAAGATGCCAGGGAAGGGGTGCGGGCAATGGTCGAGAAGCGGCCGGGAGTGTTCAAGGGGATTTGAGTTGGCTGTACGGCCGCCATCGGGAGCAAGCCCCCGATGGCGTCAGGACAGACAACTAGGTCGCCGGCCGAATCGCCTTGATCAACGCCTGCAACGAATACCCCAAACGCGGCGCCAGCGCCTCGGCGCGGGCCGTGAGCGCGCCAAGGTCGAGTTCCTGATCAAGCTCCGAAGGCACCAACAGAATCACATTGCCCTCCTTCACCGGCAGTTCCCAGTAATGCCGGTGATACAACCCACGCAACAAGGCCGCCCCCAGGGGCTTGCCATCGTCGGTGGCCCACTGGTTGATCACCAGCCAGCCGCCGGGGTTGAGTTTTTTCTGACAGTTTTCCAGGAAAGTCCAGGCCAGGTGCCCGACTCCGGGGCCGACATCGGTATACAGGTCGACGAAAATCAGGTCAGCCGATTCAGCGGTCTCCAACAAATCCAGGGCGTCGCCGATGCGGATGTACAACCGCGGATCGTCATCCAACCCCATGAATTCAATGGCCAGGCGCGGCACATCGGGGCGCAGTTCGATGGCTTCGACGTCCTCCAGCGGCAGGAACTTGAGGCAGGCCTGGGTCAACGTACCGGCGCCCAAACCGAGGAACAATGCACTCTCCGGCTGTTCATGGCACAACGCGCCGATCAGCATCGCGCGGGTGTAGTCGTACTCCAGCCAACTCGGATCGGCGGTGAACACGCAGCTTTGCTCGATGGCATCGCCGAACTCGAGAAAACGGTAATCGGCCACTTCGAGCACGCGGATCATGCCGAAATCATCATGGACTTCAGCCAGCAGGCGCTCGACACGCTCCTCGGTCATCACTACTCCTAAAGGGTTTACCGCACGGCAAAGGCGCGATTGTCGGCCAACCGGCAGCAGCAGGTCACGCACTAATTGCTGATAACATTGGCGCCCGACCGTCAATCACCCAATCGAGTTCATGATGAGCCAACCCTGGAGCCCCGACAGCTGGCGCGCCCTGCCGATCCAGCAACAACCCCAGTACCCGGACGCCGCACACCTGTTGCAGGTAGAGCAGAGCCTGGCCAGCTACCCGCCATTGGTGTTTGCCGGGGAAGCGCGCGAGTTGCGCCGTCAGTTTTCCGAGGTAACCCAGGGCCGCGCCTTCCTGCTGCAAGGCGGCGATTGCGCCGAGAGTTTCGTCGAGTTCTCCGCCGCGAAAATCCGCGACACCTTCAAGGTGCTGCTGCAGATGGCGATCGTCATGACTTTCGCCGCCGGCTGCCCGGTGGTGAAAGTCGGGCGCATGGCCGGCCAGTTCGCCAAGCCGCGCTCGGCCAACGATGAGACCATCGACGGCATCACCCTGCCCGCCTACCGTGGCGATATCGTCAACGGCATCGGCTTCGACGAAAAAAGCCGCGTGCCGGACCCGGACCGCCTGCTGCAGTCCTACCATCAGTCCACCGCCACCCTCAACTTGCTGCGTGCCTTTGCCCAGGGCGGCTTTGCCGACTTGCATCAGGTGCACAAGTGGAACCTGGACTTTATCGCCAACTCTGCGCTGGCCGAGAAATACAGCCAACTGGCCGACCGCATCGATGAAACCCTGGCGTTCATGCGCGCCTGCGGCATGGACAGCTCGCCGCAACTGCGCGAAACCAGCTTTTTCACCGCCCACGAAGCGTTGCTGCTCAACTATGAACAAGCCTTCGTGCGCCGCGACAGCCTGACCAATGACTACTACGACTGCTCGGCCCACATGCTGTGGATCGGCGACCGCACCCGTCAGTTGGATGGCGCTCACGTGGAATTCCTGCGCGGGGTGAACAACCCGATCGGCGTCAAGGTCGGCCCGAGCATGAACCCCGATGACCTGATCCGCCTGATCGATATCCTCAACCCGGACAACGACCCCGGCCGCCTCAACTTGATCGCGCGCATGGGCGCCGGCAAGGTCGGCGATCATTTGCCAGACCTGATCCGCGCCGTGCAGCGCGAGGGCAAACAGGTGCTGTGGAGTTCGGACCCGATGCACGGCAACACCATCAAGGCCAGCAGCGGCTACAAGACCCGCGACTTTGCGCAGATCCTCGGTGAAGTGAAGGAGTTCTTCCAGGTACACCAGGCCGAGGGCACCTATGCCGGCGGGATTCATATCGAGATGACCGGGCAGAACGTCACCGAGTGCATCGGCGGCGCGCGACCGATCACCGAAGACGGCTTGTCCGACCGCTACCACACCCATTGCGACCCACGGATGAACGCCGATCAGTCGCTGGAGCTGGCGTTTCTGATTGCCGAGACCTTGAAGCAGGTCAAGCGCTGAGAGACTTGCCGACTGAACTGACGCCCTCGCGGGCAAGCCCGCGATCAGCCCCTAGAAATCAATCTCCAGCCTGATCATCGCCGCCCTTAACCGGGCGGCACTCGGCCTTTGGCAATTGAGCTGGACCTGCTCCAGCCCAAGCCAGCTCGCCATTTGCCGCAGGTTCAGCGCAAGCGCCAGCAGGCCTTCCTCATCCAGCCCCGGTTCTTCTTCGTGTACCGCATGCACCGCCAGGCGCCCGTTGGCGCGTTCGGCACGCAGGTCGATCCGCGCGGCAATCCGCTCGTGATGCAAAAACGGCAGCACGTAGTAGCCATACACCCGCTTGTGTTGCGGGGTGTAGATCTCCAGCCGGTAACGGAAATCAAATAAACGCTCGGTGCGGCTGCGCTCCCAGATCAACGAATCGAAGGGCGACAGCAAGGCGCTGGCTGCCACCTTGCGTGGCACCTTCGGCTCGGGGAGACAGTACGCCGCTTGCTTCCAGCCCTGCACCTGACACGCGAGCAACTGGCCATCCTCGACCAATTCGGCCAAGCGACTGCGGCTATCGGCGGGGTCCAGGCGAAAATAATCGCGCAGGTCTTTTTCGGTGCCCACGCCCAGGGCTGTCGCGCTGTGCAACAGCAGGCCGCGCTGGGCCTCGGCTTCGGTCAGGGGCGCGCGTTGCAGGATGTCGGCGGGGATGACACGTTCGGGTAGATCGTAGAGCCGTTCGAACCCGCGTCGCCCCGCGACGGTGACCAGGCCGGCGGCGAACAGCCATTCCAGCGCATGTTTTTCATCGCTCCAGTCCCACCAGGGGCCGGCGCGCTCTTCACGGGTGGACAAACTGCCCGCGCCCAGCGCGCCCTGTTGTTCGACGGTCTTCAACACACGCTCGATAGTCGCCTGCCGCTCGCGCCCAAAACGCGCCATTTGCGAGTAAATGCCTTGCCCGCGCTGCGCCCGCGCCATGCGCCAACGCATCAACGGGTACAGCGCCATGGGCAGCAATGACGCCTCATGCCCCCAATACTCGAACAACGAACGCCGTCGTCCCTGGCTCCAGGCCGCCTGTTCAAGTATCAACGGGGAATAACTGCCCAGCCGGGAAAACAGCGGCAGGTAATGAGAGCGCACCACCGCGTTGACAGAATCGATCTGCAACACGCCCAGGCGTTCGATCAGGCGGTTAAGGTGCGCAGCCTTGATCAGCGCAGGCGCCTGGCGCCCGGAAAAGCCCTGGGCCGCCAGAGCCATGCGTCGAGCTTGCTTGAGGGAAAATGCCAGGTCGGCGAGCATGTACATCTCCTTGAGTGCGCGCGACCTACCCTACTGCATCCCGCATCATTTTCGCAGCGGGTCTTCCCAGAAATGCCGATGATTTTCGTGCTCCACATCGGCGCGGTTGAGGCCGATGTCCTTGAGCGCATCGTCGCTCATGCTCGCCAGCATCTGGCGCTCGCGGTGCAAGGCCTGCCAACGCGCCAGGGTGTGGAACAGCCCGACTAGCGGCCGTTTAGCCATCAATACAAAACCTTGTTGACCTTTCATCTTCTCGCCCTCCCTTGGGGATGACGGAAGTGTGTGCCCGGCCTTATGATCAATCCAACGAATGTTTTTAATGCAATACATCTCAGAGTTTGATCAATTGTCCAGCTACCCGAGTATCGACACCGATGTGCTGCGCACCTTCGTCGCCATCGCCGACCAAGGCGGTTTTACCCGCGCCGGCGAGCAGGTCAACCGCACGCAATCAGCCGTGAGCATGCAGATGAAGCGCTTGGAAGAAGACGTGCTGCAACGCAAGCTGTTCGAGCGCGATGGCCGGCAGGTGCGGCTGACTCCCGAAGGCCAGGTGTTGCTCGGGTATGCGCGGCGCATCCTCAAACTGCACAGCGAAGTGTTCAACACCCTGCGCGAACCGCACATGGTGGGCCTGGTGCGCATCGGCACGCCGGATGATTATGTGATGCGCTTTCTTCCTGGGATTCTCAAACGGTTTTCCAAGGCTTATCCGCTGATCCAGATCGAGATGCACTGCGAGTCGTCGCAAGTATTAATGCAACGCAGGGATTTGGCCTTGACCGTGATCAGCCGCCAGCCCGGCGATGACATTGGAGAACTGTTGCGCACTGAGCGCCTGGTATGGGCAGCGGCGCAGAGTTTTTGCGTGGATGAGCACCAGGTCGTGCCTTTAGCCGTTTCGGGGACCGATTGCTTCGGTACCCAGTGGATCCAAACGGCATTGGATGCGGCCGGGCTCGACTACCGCCTGGCCTATCACAGCTCCAATTGCGCGGCGATTCAGAGCGTGGTCGGCGCCGGGCTGGCGGTCATGGCCAGCATGGAAAGCCTGGTGACCGAAGACTTGCGGATACTGGGCAGCAACGAAGGCTTTCCGCCATTGCCTTCGATGAACCTGCGCCTGCTACGCAACCCGGCGATGGCGTCGCCCATCACCGAATGCCTGGCCGATTACATCCTCGAAGGCTTCAAACTTTAAAGGTGAGCATCACCGCGCAGAGCACCAGGAAGCCGCAGAACAGGCCGCGCAGCAGACGCTCCGGCAATGCATGGGCGACCTTCACCCCCCAACTGATGCTGAGCAGGCCACCGATGGCCAGGGGGATGCCGATCATCCAGTCGACTTCGTGGTGCCAGGCGTAGGTCACCAGCGTCACACCGGTGCTGGGCAGCGCCAGGGCCAAGGACAAGCCTTGGGCGACGACTTGGGTGGTGCCGAAAATACTTGTCAGCACCGGTGTCGCAACCACCGCGCCGCCGACCCCAAACAAACCGCCCATGGAGCCGGAAGCGGCGCCCAGCACCCCAAGCCATGGCCAGGAGTAACGCATCTGTGCTGTCGGCGGCGCATTGCGGGTGAACATGCGCACCAGGTTGTAGGCCGACAGCGCCACCAGAAAGGCAATAAAACCGATACGCATGGCGCCAGCATCCAGGCCTACTGCCCAGATCGACCCGAGCCAGGCAAAGGTGAAACCCATCACCCCCAGCGGCAACGCATGGCGCAATTCAATCCGGTTGCGCTGGTGATACCGCCACAGCGCAAGCATCACGTTCGGCACCACCATCACCAGCGCGGTGCCCTGGGCGATCTGCTGATCCAGGCCGAACAGCACGCCCAGCACCGGGATGGCGATCAGCCCGCCGCCAATCCCAAACAGCCCGCCCACCGTGCCCAAGGCCGCGCCCAATACCAGGTACATCGCTAAATCCAACACCACGCATCACTCCATAAACCCAGGCCTTGCATGCTACGCAGTCGGCTCTGGCGCGCAAAGGCACAGCAACGCACAATGGCTGTGCCAATCTCGCATAAGCGTTTGCTCATGAACCCCAACACCCTTACCGACCAGTTGAGCCTGTTTCTGGATGTATTGGAGACCGGCAGTTTTTCCGCCGCCGCCCGCCGCCATCCGCTGACGCCCTCGGCGGTGGCGCGGCGTATCGACAGCCTGGAAAGCTCGGTGGGCAGCCGCCTGTTCCAACGCAGCACCCATGCCGTGGTGCCAACGCCCGCCGGCTTGGCGTTCGCCGAGCGCGCGCGGCGGATCGTCAGTGAGTTACAACTGGCGCGCGCCGAAGCGGTTTCCCTGAGCCATGCGCCCGAGGGGTTGATCCGGGTGGACGCACCGGCGGCATTTGGTCGGCGGCACCTGGCGCCGGTGATTGCAGACTTTCTGAAGGTGTACCCCGGCCTGGATGTGCACCTGCATCTGATCGACAGCTTTGTGGACATGCAAGGCGCGCATTTGGGCAAAGTCGATCTGGTGCTACGCGCCGGGCATATCGTCGATACCCGACTGATCGCCACGCCCCTGGCCAGCATCGTACGCATCGCCTGCGCCAGCCCGGCCTACCTGAAAAGCCGTGGCACGCCGACCCATCCCCGCGAGCTGAATGAACACGACGGCCTGGACTGGGATGGCCTGGCGCCGATGTTCGCCTGGCGCTTTGAGCTGGACGGGCGCCGTGCGACGTACCGCCCGCAACGTATCCGCATGAGCGCCAACAACGCCGAGGCCCTGCTTTGCGGCGCGCTGGCCGGTTTGGGTATCGCCCACTTGCCGACCTGGCTGGCCAGCGAGTACCTGGTGCGTGGCGAACTGCTGCCCCTCTTTTGCGAAAATGGCCTGCCCAGCCCGGAAACCACCGGGATCTATGCCCTGCGCCTGGAACAACAGCCCAATGCGCGCAGCCGTTTATTGCTGGAGTACCTCAAATCCCGTTTCAGCCCGGTTCCGCCCTGGGACCTGGCACTGCAAAGCGGCCTGGCCTGACCGTTCGGCCAGAATTATCTGGCGCATTAAACATTTGCCCGCTAGATTCCAGGCCAGACACGTTTTTTAAAGGCCCCGCCATGAGCAAGAACCCTGACCCATGCGAATCCCTGATGCTGAACAATCAGCTGTGTTTCGCCCTGCATTCCACGTCGCTGTTGATGACCAAGGTCTACAAGCCCCTGCTGCAGGCTCTCGGCCTGACCTACCCACAGTACCTGGCCATGATGGTGCTGTGGGAAGAGGACGGTTTGACCGTCGGCGAAATCAGCAGCCGCCTGCTGACCGATCCCGGCTCCCTGACACCTTTGCTTAAACGCCTGGAGGTCGAAGGCCTGCTCAGCCGCACCCGCAGCCGTGAAGACGAACGCGTGGTGGTCGTGGAATTGACCGACGCCGGGCGCGCCTTGCAGGACAAGGCCATGGGCATTCCCCACTGCATCCTCGGCGCCAGCGGGCTGGAGTTGGACCAACTGCGCAAGCTGCAAGGTGAATTGATTGCCCTGCGCAACAACCTGCAAAACGCGCTCTGACAGGCGATAAAGCACGCCAAAAAATGTGGGAGGGGGCTTGCTCCCGATAGCGCTGGGTCAGTGACATAGGGATTGACTGACGCACTGCTATCGGGAGCAAGCCCCCTCCCACACTGGTTTCAGGGGCACAGAAAAAATATTTGTAGATTTATCTTGCGCACTAAACATTAGCGCTATACATTCGCCTCACCAACTACTTAGCGCGCAAATGTTTAGCGCAAAACACCACAAGAGGAAAACCTCATGCAAACGCTCTATACCGCAGTAGCCACCGCCACCGGCGGCCGTGATGGTCGTGCTGTTTCCAGCGATAACATCCTCGACGTCAAGCTTTCCACTCCGAAAGAACTGGGCGGCGCCGGCGGCCAGGCCACCAACCCGGAACAACTGTTCGCCGCCGGTTACTCGGCCTGCTTCATCGGCGCACTGAAATTCGTGGCCAGCCAGACCAAACGCAAAATCCCGGATGACGCCTCGATCACCGCCCACGTGGGCATCGGCCAGATCCCCGGCGGTTTCGGCCTGGATATCGACCTGCACATCAGCCTGCCGGGCCTGGCCCAGGATGATGCGCAAAGCCTGGTCGACGCCGCTCACCAGGTGTGCCCGTACTCCAACGCCACCCGTGGCAACGTCGATGTCCGCCTGCACGTGACCGTCTGATCACCTCTACCGCCCTCAGGAGAAGAACATGAACACTATTGGTAAAGCGCTCACCGGTACCCTGCTCGCCCTGTCCATCAGCAACGCCTTCGCCGCCGGCGGCGATGTCGAGCACAACACCCAGGCTTTTCTGGATGTGTTGAACGCCGGCACGGGCAAGCCGATCGAGCAGCTGACGCCCAAGGACGCCCGCGCGGTGCTGACCGGCGCCCAGGCCGGCGTAAAGCTGACGCTGCCCAAGGCCGATGTGAGCCAGAAGACCATCCAGGTCGATGGCAAGCCACTGGAGCTGACGATCGTGCGTCCGGCCGGGGTCAAGGGCACATTGCCAGTGTTCATGTTCTTCCACGGCGGCGGCTGGGTGCTTGGGGATTACCCGACCCATGAGCGTCTGGTGCGAGATCTGGTGGCGGGTTCGGGGGCGGTGGCGGTGTTTGTCAATTACACACCGTCCCCTGAAGCGCACTACCCGGTGGCGATCAACCAGGCCTACGGCGCAACCAAATGGGTGGCCGAGCATGGCAAAGAGATCAACGTAGACGGCAAGCGCCTCGCGGTAGCGGGCAACAGCGTCGGCGGCAACATGGCAGCCGTGGTCAGCCTGATGGCCAAGAACAAGGGCACGCCGGCCATCAAGTTCCAACTGCTGCTATGGCCGGTGACCGACGCCAACTTCGACACGGGGTCCTACAACCAATACGCCGAAGGGCACTTCCTCACCAGGAACATGATGAAGTGGTTCTGGGACAACTACACCACCGATGCCAAGCAACGCGCCGAGATCTATGCCTCGCCGCTGCGGGCCACCACTGAACAACTCAAGGGCCTGCCGCCCGCGCTGGTGCAGACCGCCGGTGCCGACGTGCTGCGTGATGAAGGTGAAGCCTATGCCCGCCAGCTGGATGCGGCCGGTGTGCCGGTGACCGCGGTGCGCTACAACGGCATGATCCACGACTACGGTTTGCTCAACGTGGTCAGCCAGGTGCCGGCGGTGCGTTCGGCAATGCTGCAAGCCTCGGATGAGCTCAAGCAACACCTGAAGTAAAACCTGCGCTCATAAAAAACCCGACTCATGGTCGGGTTTTTTGCTTCGTACGGCAGGGCCAGAATTACTTCTTGGCGCGACCTTTGTACGAACCGCCTTCGCGGGTGTCGATCTCGATGTCATCACCGATTTCGATAAAATCTGCAACTTGCAGTTCGGTACCGTTTTTCAGTTTGGCTGGTTTCATCACCTTGCCAGAAGTGTCGCCGCGAGCGGAACCTTCGGTGTAGTCAACGGTACGAACGATAGTGGTCGGCAGTTCTACGGAAACCAAGCGCTCTTCGAAGAAGATGGCTTCGCAGACGTCGGTCATGCCTTCTTCCACGAACGGCAGAACGGCTTCGATGTCTTCAGCGTTCAGCTCGTACATGGTGTAGTCGGTGGTGTCCATGAACGTGTAGGTGTCGCCGCTGATGAACGACAGGGTCGCTTCTTTACGGTCGAGGATCACGTCGTCCAGTTTGTCATCGGCGCTGTAGACGATCTCGGTTTTGTAACCGGTCAGCAGGTTCTTCAGCTTGGTCTTCATGATTGCGCTGTTACGACCAGACTTGGTGAACTCAGCTTTCTGAACCAGCCAAGGGTCGTTTTCAAGACGGATCACTGTACCGGGTTTCAGTTCTTTACCAGTTTTCATTGCATATATCCGAAATTTGGATGGGATTTACAAAATTCAAGGTGGCGTATCATATCCAACTTTCATAAAACTGTACCAGCGCCGTTGCAAGATCGGCCTGCAAGGCCTGTTCCAGAGGCCACGTTTGGGCGTGCCGACTCACTTGCGGCCAGTGCTCCAGCAGCATTTTCCACGGCTGCACCATATCGCCTTCGGTGTTCCAGGCTTGCCAGAGCGCAACCAGTGCAGCCTTGGCGGCCGGCGATAACGCCGCGGTGTACAACGCAAGAAAAGCATCGAGCTTGTCGAGATGGATGTCTTCGTCCTGGCGATAGATATGCCACAGCAACGGCCGCCCGGCCCACTGGGCGCGCACGAACGAGTCTTCACCGCGCACGGCATTGAAGTCGCAGCACCACAGCAAGCGGTCATATTGCTCCTGGCGCACGAACGGCAGCACCTGCACGGTCAGGCCGTCGCGTTGATGCACATCCCCCGCCGCCAGCCGCTCTACACCGAGCCAACGTTGTACGTCGCCGAGGATGCGCCCCTCCGGCACCAATAGATGAGTGGCATGCCCGTCCGTCGACAAGACGTCCAGCCAACCGGCCAGGCCGGCGTTTTCGTAGGCAAACAGGGAAAACAACCGCGCACCGGCTGCCGGAAATACACCCAACCCCTGCAAGAATTGTCGCTGTGCTGTGGCATCCGCCTGAAATGCCTGACGTTGCTCAAGCAACCCCGCCTCACGCAACAGACCACCGGTACCGGCGCGGAAGCCAGGGAAAAAGAAGTACTTCTGCACCCCCTTGAACTTCACCGACGGCAGGCGATGACAGCCCACCACCCAGTCCTCGGCGCTCAGGTAATCCAGATTCATCCACAACGGCGTGCGCTCACGCTCGGCCATGGCTTCCATATAGTCAGGCGGTAACTGGCAGGCGAACGCGGCAATCACCACGTCGGCCGCCGGCGTTGCCGACCATTCGGCCGGCCAGTGGCGTACTTCGACGCCGTCTTGCCATTGTTGGGCCGACTGCACGTCAATGTCGGGGCACATGCGCTCAAAGGCGCGCAGGTCATCGACCCACAAGCACACGGCACAGCCGTGCTCCGCCACCAATTGCCGGGCCAGGCGCCAGGTCACGCCGATGTCGCCGTAGTTATCGACAACGCTGCAAAAAATATCCCAGCGGGCTTTCATTCCGGGCTCCAACACTCAAAGGCTCGATTGTCCGCATAAAAGCGCCGATGCAGAAGGCTTGATCGCGATTATTCTGCACAGTGGCTGTGCGACAATCGCGGCCACGCCGTCAATGCCTGCCAGGAGGCCATCATGTCCGAACGTCCGTTGTCGCTGTTCAAGCTCAGTGCTGCCGTGGCTTTTGGCCTGTGGCTGGGGTTTATCGCTATTGTGCTGACCGCCTGGCTGGCATCGCGCTACCTGTTCCCACACAGCCTGGCCCCCGTCGCCCAAGCGGTTCAGCAGTTGGGCAAACCGGCCGCTGCTGCGCCGGAGCCGCCCAACCGCATGTTTGAGCAGTACCAACAGAACCTGCAAAAGCAGGAACAGCAGCAAACCCTGGACCAGGTACGTAACAATGCGCGCAACCTGTCCAACCCCAAATGCCAGTTCTGGCTGCAACAGGACCAGAACGCCCCGAATGAAAAAAGCCGGGCGAATGTCCTGCAATTCTGCGATTGATGACCCATTACCCCATGAATAAACACGCCGTTCTCCAACTGATCCTGGAAAAACTCAACGTCGACCTGGAGACCGCCCAACGTGCGGCCCAAACCGCCTACGAAACCGCGACCCACGAAGAAAACATCGCGGAAAACAAATACGACACCCTGGGGTTGGAGGCTTCTTATCTGGCGGCCGGACAGGCCAAGCGGGTCGAAGAGATCCGGCAGTCGCTGGCGCTGTGCCAGAACCTTCAGTTGCGCGCATACGATGATCAGCGCGGGATCGAACTCGGTGCGCTAGTGGGTCTGGAGGATGAGAACGGGCGCCAGCAATGGCTGTTCCTGGCACCCGATGCAGCGGGGTTGAAGGTGGATGTGGTCGGGCAACCGGTAACCGTCATCACGGCGCGCTCCCCCTTGGGCAAAAACCTGCTGGGCAAGCGCATCGATGATGAGGTGGAGATTCTGGTGGCGGGCGCCCAGCAACACTTCACTGTCACCGAGGCCCGCTGACGCCGTTAGTGGACAGGCAGTTCTACGCCGTCAAACAGCTCTTCCAGTTCCTGTTTGTTATGGCACTGAATCGCCTTGGCCATGACTTCACGGGTCAGGTGCGGCGCGAATTTTTCGATGAAATCGCACATGAAGCCACGCAGGAAGGTGCCACGACGGAAGCCGATCTTGGTCACGCTGGACTCGAACAACTCGCTGGCATCGAGCACCACCAGGTCTTTGTCGAGGTTGGTGTCGACCGCCATCTTGGCGACGATCCCCACGCCCAGGCCCAGGCGCACGTAAGTCTTGATCACATCGGCGTCGGCGGCGGTGAACACCACTTTAGGCGTAAGGCCGCGATGGCTGAAGGCTTCGTCGAGCTTTGAACGCCCGGTAAAACCAAAAACGTAGGTGACGATCGGGTATTCAGCCAGGGCTTCCAGGGTCAGCTTCGGCAGCTTGGCCAATGGGTGGCCCTGGGGGACGACCACGCAGCGGTTCCAGCGGTAGCACGGCATCATGACCAGGTCGCCAAACAGCTCGAGGGCTTCGGTGGCGATGGCGAAATCCACGGTGCCATCAGCGGCCATCTCGGCAATCTGCATCGGCGAACCCTGGTGCATGTGCAGGGCCACGTCGGGGTATTGCTTGATGAAATCGCGGATCACCGGCGGCAATGCATACCGTGCCTGGGTGTGCGTGGTGGCGATCGACAGGGTGCCCTTTTTCTCGTTGGAGAACTCCTGGGCGATCTGCTTGATGCTTTCGACTTTACGCAGGATCTCGCCGGCGGTGGTGATGATGCGCTCACCGGCCGGGGTGACACGGGTCAGGTGCTTGCCGCTGCGCGCGAACACTTCGACGCCCAACTCATCTTCGAGCAGGCGGATCTGCTTGCTGATACCGGGTTGCGAGGTGTAAAGGCTTTGAGCGGTAGCGGAAACGTTGAGGTCGTGGTGCGCCACTTCCCAGATGTAGCGCAGTTGTTGGAGCTTCATATGTGTCCCTCAAAGCAGATAGACGCCACGGGTATCAGCGACGGTATATAACTATATTAAAGGTCAGACAGATAAATCTAGAACTTTTTTATCGTTTTCACCCTTCACACGTCATCACTGCGTCGACGTTGTAACGACGGCACCAGGTAAACCGGCACCGTAGACAGCTGCAACACACGTGCAGCGGTGCGCCCAAGGGGCGTGGCGGCTGGCGTTGCATCGCTGTGACTTCCTACGATCAACAAGTCGACGGAAAGTTTGCGCAGTTGGTCGAGAATCACCTCGCATGGGTCCCCCTGGATCACCCGTACCGAGCGGATCAACTGCAGGTCCTGCCCGCCCTCTCCCAATTCCTCGCGGAAACTGTCGAGCACCCGTTGCTCGATAGTCGCCAATACTGTGGTCATCCCCTGGCTCTGCCACTCAATCAAGGCCTTTTCATCCAGGTAACTTTGCAACACCGACTCAGCGAACAGCCCGATTGGCTCGACCACGTGGATCACATACAGGTCCGCCTTGAACGTTCGCGCCAGCGCCAGTGCATGCTGCATCACATACGGGGCATACAGACCGAGGTCCGTGGCATACAGCATCGAACGAATCATAAAACCTCCTGGACTGCCAGGCTGGAGGAGATTGAATGAGCTTAGCAGCGCCCTCAGGGCTCGGCCTGAATCCTCACTTCGTTACTGATGCCATGGGGCACATGCCCGGTGGCCACCACTTCCCTGGCTTTTTCGCAGTGACCGGCCTGGTCGTCGAAAAACACATCGGCGGCAAACGCTTCCAGAAACGCGGATTTCTCCAGCCCACCGAGAAACAACGACTCGTCCAAACGGATATCCCACTCACGCAGTGTGCGAATCACGCGCTCGTGAGACGGCGCCGAGCGGGCGGTAACCAGCGCCGTGCGGATCGGGCAGGCATCGTCTGGAAACTCGCGCTGCAACAAGTTGAGCGCCGCCAGGAACCCCTTGAAGGGGCCGCCATGCAAGGGCTGTCGGGCCGATTCGCGCTCGCTGGCCTGGAACGCCGCCAAGCCGCCGGCCTGGTAGACACGCTCGGACTCATCGGAAAACAACACCGCGTCACCGTCAAAGGCGATGCGCAACTCTTCACTGCAAGCACGACGCGCGCCGCCGGACAAAATGGTCGCGGCGGCGAAGCCGGCGTCCAGGGCACTGCGCACATCTTCAGCATGGGTCGAAAGAAACAGGTGGCAACCAAATGCCGCCAAATAAGGATAAGGACTACGCCCGCCTACGAAAGCGGCGCGGGAAATATCCAGGCCGTAATGCTGGATCGAGTTGAACACACGCAGGCCGGTGTCTGCGCTGTTACGCGACACCAACACCACCTCGACCCGGGCGCGCCCCAGGCTGGCGTTGAGGCTCAGCAGTTTCTTGACCAGCGGGAAGGCATCGCCGGGTTCGAGGATTTCCTCCTCGTGCTCGATCTGGTATTTGCGGTACGCCTCCACCCCTTGGGCCAGGTAGACCTTGTGGCTGTCGCTCAGGTCGAACAGTGCCCGCGACGAAATCGCCAGCACCAGTTTGTCGCCCAATCCCGTTGCCATGACGCTTCCCCCCGACTCAGCGGTTGTGCCGATCAATAAAACTCAAGGCCTGGTACAGCGCCTGTATGCGCGGCAACTCGCAACCGGCGGCCTTCGCGGCCGCCAGAGGTCGAGCATAGATTGCCGCCAGCTCCAACGGGCGTTTGTGCACGTGATCGTGGTACATGCTCGGCAGGTAATCCTCCATGCTCTCGGTCATGGTGAACATCTGCTCGGCGTAACTCTGGGGAATATCATGGCCGCAGGCATGGGCGCCCTGCACCACTTCGGTCATCAGCGCCTGGATCAACGCGCGGCTGGACTCGTCCGCCATCATCGCGGTGGTGCCGCTGCCCAACAATACCGAGAGACCGTTATAAGGCACGTTCCACACCAGTTTGTGCCAGCGCGCCTGATGCACATTGGCCATGGCCTGGGATTCGATGCCGGCTGTATGAAACAACGCAGCGCCGGCTTCGACAATGGCCTTCTGGCGGGCCTCATCGTTGGCCGCCGTGCCGCTGTGGTAGCCCAGATTGACGCGCCCCAGCGCCTGGTGCTCGACCACACCCGGGCCCGAGCGGTGCACACCGATGTAGCACAGGCCACCGAGCAGATGCAGCGACGCCGGCAGGTGCTCACGCAGGCTGTCTTCCACATCCAGGCCGTTCTGCAGCAAGATCACTTTGGCGTCGGGAGCCGCGACCTGAGCAATGGTCGGCGCCAGGTCGACATTGCCCGTGGATTTGGTGCCCACCAGCAACCAGTCGCACGGCGGCATGTCGGCGGCCTGGGCGTAGGCCTGCACCGGGTGCAGGTGCAATTCGCCGTGCAGCGTGCTGTTCAGGCGCAAGCCGTGCTCGTTGACTTGGGCGTACTCGCTGCGCAACAGGAAGTGCACATCGAACCCGGCGCGCGCCAGCATCACACCGTAGAAACCACCGATGGCGCCGGTACCGATGATGCCGATGCGCGGGGATTGAGTGGTCATGGCAAGTCCTCTGGTGTGCGGGTAAGCGCTTGATTGATCGCGTCGGTAAGGTCGGCAGACGTAAGGCGGGCCTGTAGCTGTCCGAGGAATTGACCCTCGCACACCACGAACAACGCGGGCAAATGAAAGATTTGGTAACGCTCGACCGCGCCGCCGTTGTGCCCGGCATCCACCCAGCACACGCGGTCTACCGGCAGTTGCCAGCCGGGTAATTGCTGGCGCGCCCAACGGCAACTGGAACAGCCCACACTGGTGAACACCACCAGCGAAATGCCTGGCAATCCCAGCAATTGCTGGTCAATATCCAGGTCGGTCAATTCCTGTTCCTTCACTATACTGCTGCTGCCGCCGTCAACTGGACGGTGCTCGGAGTCCGTGTACATGGGTCGTTTTTTACCTCACCCTGATGATGTCGCCGCACTGTTGATCCAACGTCCTTCCCCCGCCCTTCCCCGCCAACGCCTGCACACTATCGGCCTGGGCGGCATCGCCTGCAATTGCCCACGTGCCTGGCGCCAGGGCACAGCGGTGGATCTGCATATCCCGTCCCTGGGCGCCACTGCGCGTTATCCGGGCTACGTGGCGTGGTGCCGCAAGGTCGAAAGCGGCTACCGCGTCGGTATTTCATTTACCGATGAACATGCGTTGTTCGGTGCGCGAATGGGTGAGCAAGCATGCCGGATGGAACGCTACTGCCGCCAGCACGAAGATGCCGAGCCAACCCCCGCGCAAGTCGAAGCCTTGGCCCGCGAGTGGGTGTCGCGCCATGCCGGCGAGTTCTCCCATGAGGCATTTGTGCGGCCGGCA